>CP104100.1:3451443-4141732 GCA_025163595.1 Phaeobacter sp. G2 | reverse complement strand
ATGACGGAAGAAAAATGGGGACAGCTCAGAACACGGCTTTTGAAGACTGTTGGCCAAAATAACTTTACGACCTGGATCGAACCGTTGGAGTTCAATTCAGTTGACGATGGTGTGGCGGTGTTTCACGTGCCAACCAATTTTATGGGCAACTACGTTAGCCAGAACTTTGCCGATCTCATTCTGCATGAGTTCAGCATCTCTGGCGAACCGGTTCAACGCCTGGCCTTTCGGGTTGCTGCCAATTCACCTGCACGCCCCGTGCGTCAGGTCGAACAACCCGCAGAGCCCTTTGCTGAAATGCAGGGCGGCTCTGGCCAACAGAACAATGAGTCTCAGTGGCACCAGGAGCCTGCGCGTTCTGCAAATACTGGTTCTGCAAATACTGGCGCGTCTTTGTCTGCCAAAGCAGCTGCCGCAGCGCCAATGGACACATTGCAGGCGGCGCCGCTGGATCCACGGTTTACCTTTGACAACTTTGTCGTTGGCAAGCCAAACGAGCTGGCCCATGCCGCAGCGCGCCGGGTTGCCGAAGGCGGCCCCGTGACCTTCAATCCGCTGGTGCTGTATGGCGGTGTCGGGCTGGGTAAAACGCACCTGATGCATGCGATTGCCTGGGAAATCAGCGCTCAGAATCCTGGTCTGAACGTGCTGTACCTGTCGGCTGAACAGTTCATGTATCGTTTTGTGCAGGCTCTGCGCGAACGCAAGATGATGGATTTTAAGCACCTGTTCCGTTCGGTTGATGTGCTGATGGTGGATGACGTGCAATTCATCGCTGGCAAGGATTCCACTCAGGAAGAATTCTTCCATACCTTCAACGCTCTGGTGGATCAGAACAAACAGATCATTATCTCAGCCGACCGCGCCCCGGGGGAGATCAAGGATCTGGAAGACCGGGTGAAATCGCGTCTGCAATGTGGCCTGGTGGTGGATCTGCACCCAACAGACTATGAGCTGCGCCTGGGCATTCTGCAAACCAAGGTGCAGCTGCAGCAAAAGACCTATCCGGATCTGGAAATTGCCGATGGGGTGCTGGAATTCCTGGCGCATCGGATTTCCACCAACGTACGTGTTCTCGAAGGCGCGCTGACCCGGCTGTTTGCTTTTGCTTCGCTGGTGGGGCGCGAGATCGACATGGATCTGACCCAGGATTGCCTGGCGGATGTTTTGCGCGCCTCTGAGCGCAAGATCACCGTCGAGGAAATCCAGCGCAAGGTGTCAGAGTATTACAACATCCGGATGTCGGACATCATTGGCCCTAAACGTCTGCGCTCTTACGCGCGGCCACGGCAGGTGGCGATGTATCTGTGCAAAAAGCTCACCAGCCGCAGCCTGCCAGAGATTGGCCGTCGCTTTGGGGGCCGTGACCATACAACGGTCATGCATGGGGTGCGCCGCATCGAAGAGCTGAAGTCAACTGACGGTCAGATCGCCGAAGATGTGGAAATGCTGCGCCGCGCGCTTGAATCCTAATCTGCCGACCCGGCTATGACTAAAAGAGACGGTCCTGGATTTCCGGGGCCGTTTTCTGTTTGACGCCCAGTCTGTCGGCCGGTTTGTCGGCCAGTCTGCGGCCCGGTCTGTTGTTCGGCGTCTTGTCCGGTGTAGCCGCCTGTGTAGCTGCCTGTGTGGCAGCCCGTACAGCTGCCTGCGTTTCGCCTGTGGACCGGGTTCAATCGCAACGATTCTGTGGCTTTCAGGCTGTTGTGGGATCTCACCTCTTGACGCTGCCGGGAATCCCTTAGAAAACTCAATAAAAGCCTTGTGCATGAGGGGCAAACCGCTACTTTGCTTGTCCCGACCCTTGCTCTGTCAGGGCCCGGGGCGGGAGCCTGCAGGGACAGCGAAACAGCTTTGACGAGACGGGCGCGACGAAGAGGAAAGCGACATGAAGATCAGCATCGAACGCGGCACACTGCTGAAGGCGGTTGCGCAGGCCCAGTCAGTGGTGGAGCGTCGCAATACCATTCCGATCCTGGCAAATGTCCTGATCGAGGCCGAAGGCGAAGTGGCCCAGTTCCGCGCCACCGACCTGGATATCGAAGTTGTCGACAAGGCCCCGGCGCAGGTTGAGCGCGCAGGTGCCACCACCGTCGCTGCCACAACCTTGCATGAAATTGTGCGCAAGCTGCCGGATGGCGCCTTGGTGACGCTCACGGCGGATGCGGCAACTGGCCGCCTGACGGTTGAGGCCGGGCGCTCGAACTTCTCGCTGGCCACCCTGCCACGGGAAGATTTCCCGGTTATGGCCAGTTCTGAATACCACTCGAACTTCACCGCCAATGCGGCGATGCTGCGTCGGCTTTTTGATAAATCCAAATTTGCCATCTCCACCGAAGAGACCCGCTATTATCTTAATGGCGTCTATATGCATGTTTCTGATGCGGCGGAGGGCGGCAAGGTGTTGCGCTGCGTGGCCACCGATGGTCACCGTCTGGCCCGGATTGATGCGCCGCTGCCAATGGGGGCCGAGGACATGCCGGGCGTGATCGTGCCGCGCAAAACCGTCGGCGAGATGCGCAAGCTGCTGGATGACGACGACATGGATATTGCGGTCTCTGTCTCCGAGACCAAAGTCCGCTTTGCCACCCCCAATATCACCCTGACTTCCAAGGTCATTGATGGCACTTTCCCGGATTACACCCGGGTCATTCCGGTCGGCAATACCCGCCGGCTTGAGGTGGACGCGGATGAATTTGCCCGCGCGGTGGACAGGGTTGCAACGGTTTCATCTGAGCGGTCGCGCGCGGTGAAGCTGCAGCTGGAAGAAGATCGCCTGATCCTGTCGGTCAATGCGCCCGACAGCGGTGCCGCCGAAGAAGAGCTGGCGGTGGCCTATGCGGATGAACGCTTGGAGATTGGCTTTAATGCCAAGTATCTGCTGGAAATCGCCAATCAGGTTGATCGTGAGAACGCGGTGTTTATGTTCAATTCCTCTGGCGATCCGACCCTGATGCGCGAAGGCAGCGACGAAAGCGCGGTCTATGTTGTTATGCCGATGCGCGTATAATTGGTGGTTTGCGGCTGCGCCGTGTAGCAAAAGGCGCGCCCATTCATGTTGGCCTTAACTGAATTGACTTTGTCCCACTTCCGCTCGCATCTGCGGGCGGAATTGCATTTGGATGGGCGCCCCGTGGCCATTCATGGCAATAATGGTGCCGGCAAGACCAATATCCTGGAGGCTGTTTCACTGTTTTCTCCCGGGCGTGGCCTGCGGCGGTCCAGTGCCGCCGATATGGTGCGCCGTCCCGAAGGGCTGGGCTGGAAGCTGAAAGCGGTCTTGCAAGCGCCGGATCAGGCCTATGAGATCGAGACCTGGTCGGACGAGGGTTCTGCGCGCCAAGTGCGGATCGACAACAAGGCGTCGAACCAGATTGCCCTGGGGCAAATCTGTCGGGTGGTCTGGCTGGTGCCGGTGATGGACCGTCTGTGGGTCGAGGCCGCTGAGGGGCGTCGCCGGTTTCTGGACCGCATAGCGCTGAGTTTTGATCCCAACCATGCTGAGGCGACACTGACTTATGAAAAGGCCATGCGCGAGCGCAACAAGCTGCTGAAGGATCAGGTTCGTGATGCGGCCTGGTACCGGGTGGTTGAGGCCCAGATGGGCGCAGCTGGACATCGGATTCACAGCGCGCGGTGCGCTGCGGTGCAGCGGCTGGCGGCGGCGCAGGCCACCGCCGAGACGGCCTTTCCCACGGCGCAACTGGAGCTGGTGCAGTCCGAGGGCGAGATGCCGACAAGCGAAGCGGATCTGGTTCAGGCTCTGGCTGAGGGGCGGATGCGGGACATGGCGGTTGGCCGGACCCTGGTTGGGCCGCACCGAAGTGATCTGATTGGCACCTATGCGCGCAAGGGGATTGCTGCCAAGGAATGTTCCACCGGGGAGCAGAAGGCACTTTTGGTCTCGTTGATTTTGGCCAATGCCCGCGCCCTGGCCGCCAGCGAGGGGGCGCCGCCAATCCTGCTGCTGGATGAGGTTGCAGCACATCTGGATGCCGATCGGCGCGCCGCATTATATGATGAAATCTGCGCTCTTGGGGCGCAGGCCTGGATGACAGGCACCGGGCCAGAGCTGTTTGCGGAGCTGGGAAGTCGCGCTCAGACTTTTGAAATCGGTGAGGTGGACGGGGCATCGCAGGTGGTCAGCGAATGAGCCTGTCTGTCTGGGATCTGCTGCTCTATGCGGGTGCCCTGTTTGTGCTGTTTCTGACGCCGGGGCCGGTGTGGCTGGCGCTGATGGCGCGGGCGGTCTCTGGTGGGTTTCAGGCGGCCTGGCCCCTGGCTGTGGGCGTGGCCATTGGCGATCTGATCTGGCCGTTGGTGGCGATTGGCGGCATGTCCTGGCTGGCCAGCAGCCTGGGCGAGGTGATGCTGGTGCTGCGTTGGGGGGCCTGCCTGATGTTTGTCATCATGGGCTGTCTGGTGATCCGCGGGGCGGGGCGAAAGGTTGCCGAGAACCGGGCCTTGACCCGGCCGGGTGCCTGGGCCGGATTTGTGGCGGGGGTTGCTGTGATCATGGGAAATCCCAAGGCAATCCTGTTCTACATGGGGCTGTTGCCCGGCTTTTTTGACCTTGGCGCGCTTGGCTGGGTCGATGTTGTGGTGATCATTTGCCTATCCTTTGCGGTGCCGCTGTTGGGCAACTTGGCGATGGCGGCCTTGGTGCATTCCCTGCGGGCGGTGATTGCCTCGCCAGAGGCCATGCGGCGGCTCAACCTGACCTCGGGCGCATTGCTGATCGGGGTTGGGCTGCTGCTGCCCTTTACCTGATTTCACCCACGATTTTCTGCGAACTGACAGCGGGTCGGCGGCTTTGTTCTCGTCCCTGTTCGGGGCTAAGAAAAAGCCCCATCGTGGGTGACATTAGGGGCCAAGTTGCGTATAAAATCAGAAAGTTAAAACAGGAAGTCGCGAATGTCTGATAACGAACAGAACCCAGCTGAATATGGTGCCGATTCCATTAAGGTTCTCAAAGGGTTGGAGGCAGTTCGCAAACGTCCTGGCATGTATATCGGTGACACCGATGACGGCTCTGGTCTGCACCATATGGTCTATGAGGTGGTGGACAACGGAATTGATGAGGCCCTGGCCAATCATGCCGATCACGTTCGGGTCACAATTCATGCGGACAGTTCCGTTTCCGTCTATGACAACGGGCGTGGGATTCCGGTGGGCATCCACGAAGAAGAAGGCGTTTCAGCGGCTGAAGTCATCATGACCCAGCTGCACGCGGGCGGCAAATTTGACAGCAACTCCTATAAGGTGTCTGGCGGTCTGCACGGGGTGGGGGTTTCGGTTGTAAACGCCCTGTCCGACTGGCTGGAACTGCGGATCTGGCGCGAAGGCAAAGAACACGTCGCGCGGTTTGAACATGGCGATACTGCTGAGCATCTGAAGGTTGTGCAGGAGTGTGGCGATAGAACCGGCACCGAAGTGCGATTTATGGCTTCGACCGACACGTTTTCGAACCTGGAATACTCGTTTGAGACGCTGGAAAAGCGCCTGCGTGAGCTGGCCTTCTTGAACTCCGGCGTCAAGATCATCCTGATTGATGAACGCCCGGCAGAACGGCTGGAATCGGAGCTGATTTATGAAGGCGGCGTCAAAGAGTTTGTCAAATACCTGGACCGCTCAAAGACCCCGGTGATGGATACCCCGGTCTATATCACCGGCGAAAAGGACGACATCGGTGTCGAGGTGGCGATGTGGTGGAACGACAGCTACCATGAATCGGTGCTGCCCTTTACCAATAACATTCCACAGCGCGACGGCGGCACCCACCTGGCGGGGTTCCGTGGGGCGCTGACCCGGACGATCAACAACTATGCCCAGTCCAGCGGCATTGCCAAAAAAGAGAAGGTCTCTTTCACCGGCGATGATGCCCGCGAAGGGCTGACCTGCGTCTTGTCCGTCAAGGTGCCGGATCCCAAATTCTCCAGCCAGACCAAGGATAAACTGGTCTCCTCCGAGGTGCGCCCGGTGGTCGAGAGCCTGGTGAACGAAAAGCTGGCGGAATGGTTTGAGGAAAACCCAAACCAGGCCAAACAGATCGTCGGCAAGGTTGTCGAGGCAGCGCTGGCCCGCGAAGCCGCTCGCAAGGCGCGCGAGCTGACCCGCCGCAAAAACCCGATGGATCTCAACTTTCTCAGCTCTAAACTGAAAGACTGCTCGGACAAGGATCCGGTCAATACCGAAATCTTCCTGGTGGAGGGGGATTCCGCTGGTGGCTCTGCCCAGACTGGGCGTGACCGGAAAACCCAGGCGATCCTGCCGCTCAAGGGTAAAATCCTGAATGTCGAGCGCGCGCGATTTGACCGCATGCTGGGGAGCCAGGAAATTGGCAACATGGTCATGGCCCTGGGCACCGGCATTGGCCGGGACGAGTTCAACATCGACAAGCTGCGCTACCATAAGATCGTCATCATGACCGATGCGGATGTTGATGGTGCCCATATCCGAACGCTGCTGTTGACCTTCTTCTACCGCCAGATGCCTGAGCTGATCGAAGGCGGTTACCTTTATATCGCCCAGCCACCGCTGTACAAAGTGGCGCGCGGCAAGTCCGAGGTGTACCTGAAAGACCAGGCCGAAATGGATGACTATCTGGTCAATCAGGGCGTCGAAGGGGCAACGCTGAAACTGGGCTCCGGCGAAGAGCTGGTTGGTCAGGATCTGATCCGCGTTGTCGATGAGGCGCGTCAGTTGAAACGGGTTCTGGACGCCTTTCCGACCCATTATCCGCGCCATATTCTGGAGCAGGCAGCAGTGGCTGGCGCCTTTGTGCCTGGTGCCGTTGATGCCGACTTGCAGGGCGTTGCCGACCGGGTTGCGACGCGGCTTGATCTCATTGCGCTGGAATATGAAAAGGGCTGGCAGGGCCGGATTACCCAGGATCACGGCATCCGTCTGGCCCGCATTCTGCGCGGGGTCGAAGAGGTGCGCACCCTGGACGGCCCCATGCTGCGATCCGGTGAAGCGCGTAAAACCGGCAGCTTTACCAAAAGCTTGCAGGAAGTTTACGGAACCTCTGGCCAGTTGGTGCGACGGGATCGCGCCCAGGCAATCCATGGGCCGCTTGATCTGTTGAAGGCCATCATGGAAGAGGGCGAAAAAGGCCTGACGCTGCAGCGCTACAAAGGTCTGGGCGAAATGAACCCGGATCAGCTGTGGGAAACCACCCTGGACCCGGATGCCCGCACCCTGTTGCAGGTCCGTGTCGACGATGTGATTGGGGCAGATGATCTGTTTACCAAACTGATGGGCGACGTGGTTGAGCCAAGACGCGAGTTCATTCAGAAAAACGCCCTGAGCGTCGAAAACCTGGATTTCTAAGCCTTTTCTGGTTCTCGCAGAGTTTTGCATTCGGGCGATCTATCTCGCCCGAATGACGGCGCATTATTCCGTACTGCTTTTGTTACTGATCGCCCGGATTTCAGGGGCGCGAAACCGAGTGGGTGCAATTGCGAAAAGGCGGGTTTACCCTTAATGAGGCCAAGTAGGATTTGAGCGCCATTCATCATCTCTGGTGATGTGCCTTTAACAGAAACTGTGCTTCTTCTTTGCGCATGAGCTGCGATAAAGGTGTGTCAGAGGAGCCCGACCATGTCCCAGAAAACGCGTGAAAACATTGATACTCCGCAGGGGTTGGCCTTTGCTATTTCCGCCTATGTTTTGTGGGGGTTCCTGCCGCTATACATGAAACTGGTGTCCCATATTCCTGCGGCAGAGGTGGTGGCGCATCGGGTGCTTTGGTCGGTGCCGGTGGCGGGGCTGCTGTTGGTGGTCATGGGGCGGACCAGGGATCTACGCGCCGCGCTGAAAAGCCCGCGCACGTTGGCCATGGCCTGTGTGACGGCGGCGCTGATCTCGGTGAATTGGGGGATTTACGTTTGGTCGATTGCCTCGGGCCATGCGCTGGATGCTGCCCTTGGCTATTACATCAACCCGCTGTTCAGTATTGCCCTGGGCTCCCTGCTGCTGCGCGAGCGACTGACGCCAACGCAACTGGTGGCCATTGCTCTGGCTGCTGCTGCTGTGGTGGTCCTGACGGTCGAGGCCGGGCGGCTGCCCTGGGTGGCAATTGCGCTGACGCTGAGCTGGGGCTTTTATGCATTCTTCAAGAAACAGCTACCGGTTGGCCCCAATCAGGGCTTTATGCTGGAAGTGCTGATCCTGACGCCTCCGGCGCTGGGGTATCTGGCCTATGCTTCGGCCACCGGCGGAACCCATTTCCAGGGCGTGGATATCTGGCTGTTGATGGGCTGTGGGCTGGTGACGGCAGTGCCGCTGATTGTCTATGCCAATGGGGCAAAACTGCTGCGGCTTTCGACCATTGGCATCTTGCAGTACATCGCGCCAACGATGATTTTCCTGATCGCGGTTTTTGTCTTTGGTGAGGAGTTCGGCCGCGCCCGGATGATTGCCTTCCCTATGATCTGGATGGCCTTGGTGATTTATTCGATCCCGCTGATCCGACAGCTGCGTAGCCAGCCCAAGCCCGCCGTTTAACGCCGGGGCGATCCCGCAACACGACCGCCATATCGCCGCCGGGGGCTGCCTGTGAAGGCAGCCCTGACAGGTTTAGGATTTGCTCAGCTCAGGGCTTTGCGGAATTCCAAAAAGCGGGCATCTGTGCTGACCCGCGCATTGATGGCGTCGCGCAGGGCGCCAATGGTTTTGTGGGGGCGCATAACCACTTCAAAGGTCTGGATCAGACCTGCGTCATTCAGGGTGATCAGATCAACACCGACAGTGTCGAGATCGCCAACCTTGCATTGAAACTCCAGCGCCCAGTCTTTGCCCTCGCCCATGATGCGGCGATAGCGGAATTCGGAGAACACCTTGCCCACATGACCCAGCACCGCGGCAACCGGTGCGCGGCCTGTCCAGGTTTTCCAATAGGTCGGCGGCAGGAAGCTCACATCTTCGGCCAGCAGATCGGCGATAAGGCTTTCGTCGCCTTTGGCAACAACCTCCTGCATGCGGGTGATGGTTGGATGCATGGTCTCTCTCCCTCAAATTTTGACATGTGTTTGACATGTCTCTGTTGGGGGGAACTCTGCGGTTCCTCCCCAATCGGGGCAAGCGCGACGTCACGGGAACTTGCCGTGGCGGGCAAGGCACAGTAGGCAGGCGCCTATGGCTGTTTCAAGTGACTATACCCCGCCGCAGGACCCGCTGGAGATCCTGCATCACGATGCGCAGATTCTGGTGGTGAACAAACCGGCTGGGCTGCTGAGCGTGCCTGGGCGCGGCGAACATCTGGCCGACTGCCTGGTCAGTCGCCTACAGCTGGCCTTTCCCGAAGCCTTGCTGGTCCATCGTCTGGACCGGGATACTTCGGGGGTTCTGGTCTTTGGGGTGACGCCCCATGCGCAGCGGCATCTGTCGATGCAGTTTGAAAAACGCACCACCCGCAAAGCCTATGTTGCGCGGCTCACCGGCCATCTGGAGCCCCGCGCCGGAGAGGTAGATCTGCCGCTGATTGTGGACTGGCCCAACCGGCCCCGGCAGATGGTCTGCCATGACACGGGTAAGCCCGCTGTCACCGACTACCGGGTGGTGAAATACGGTGAGGGTGAGACCCGCGTGCGACTGACGCCCAAGACCGGACGCACCCATCAGCTGCGGGTGCATATGATGGCATTGGGCCATGCGATCCTTGGGGATCCGCTCTATGCCACCGGGGCGGCGCGTGAATTTCCCCGGATGATGCTGCATTCAGAAGAATTGCGGATCAAACATCCTGACAGCGGGGAATCGATGAAGTTTCGCGCCAAGGCGCCTTTCTGACCGCAGCTGCGGCGCCCCTGCGACTGATTGGCCTAGGCGGTGATTTTCAACCAGTCGTTGGGCAGAATGTCGGGGTTGCTGAGCTTGGGGTCGCCAAACCAGTTGGTTGGCCCTGCCACACGTTTCTGTGCATTTTGGTTGAGCCATGCCGCCCACCAGGAAAACGAGCTATTGCCGATGATGTTGTGATTGCACAGGCTCATCAGGCGCATGTCTTCAAAATCGGTCTCCGGCCCGTTGAAATCCACTACCACCTTGCGGCAGGGCAGCGGCAGATTGGCCTTGGCCCAATCGGGATCATCGGAAAAGACATAGACGGTCGGCGCCGCATCCGGCAGGCCGTCTAGGATGCGGGCCAGGGCGGCCTCGTAATAGGCCTGATCACAGAGCACATGGGCCGCAAGCGCCACATAATCACCGCGCCGCACATGCAGGGAAATGGCAGGGCCAGAGGCAATTTGCGCAGCCATTTCCGCGTTTTGGCTGTTGCTGAAATCCGGGAAGGTGAAGGCGGACCGGGTCAGATCCGCGATGCCATGAAAATACTTCTCGCTTTGCCAATAACCGTGCAGGTAGCTGTCATCTCCCCAGGTTTCAAAGGCTGGATTGTAGCCAAGGCCGCGTTCGCGGCGAAACCGTGGTGCCAGCCTCAGCCCACGCCAGAGGGCATAGCGCAGCGGCGCCTGCTGTTTGAGCGGCGGCAGCTTGGCGGCGGGGGTGAGATCAAGATCAAACACCCGGGTAAGCACGCCCTCATTGCGCAGCTCGGCCCCGCGGCTGTCCAGCGCGACGGTGGTGTGCAACCGATGCGCCAGCGCGCGGGCGGCAGCATATTGAAACATCTGGTTGCCGAGACGACCGTGCAGACGGGCAGTGATCATGGCGGGTTCCTCATCAGATGGCAGGCAATAGGGCGCCTGTTCTCCATAGAGTGCTTTTGATCCGGTGACCAGTTTGCGCGGGTGCCCCAAGTGTTTCGCACGCGAAACACTAGCCGCGCGACGGGGTGGGGCGCTGATGCCAGCGGCTAAAGGGGCCGTGGTTGAATGCAGGATCTGGCGGTTCTGGCAATTTGGCGATGAACTCGATTGAGTGGCCGTCGGGATCTTTGCAATAGACCGATAGGGCAGGCATCCAGCCAATGACGGTGGGCTCGCTGATCTCCTCTCCTGTCAGTCCCAGAGGCTGAATGCCGCGCTGGCAGAGCTGATCACAGAGCCCGTGGATGTCCCGGGCGGCCATACGAAAGGCAAAATGCAGCTTCATGGAAAGCGGCGCGCTGCCCGTCTCCCAGAGGCCCAGCATGGCGGTTTCCGGGCTGCCGACCCAGTAAAAGGTCACCCGGCGTTGTGGCAGATCATGGGCCAGCTTCAGGCCAAGGATATCCTGATAAAAGGCCCGGGCACGCGTCAGGTTTGCAACCGGAATATGGGTTTCATACAGCCCAGTGATGGTGCCAGAGATCTGATCGGGCTGTCCTTTGCAGTCAGGGGCGGGGTCAGGGTGTTGCAGTTGATGTGATGTCATTGGTGTGCCTTTGATTGAGATGCATTTGACTGTGCTGTCTCAACCCGGCTTTAGGTCAAGGCACAATTTTAGTCATCTGTGCGACTTGACGGAGACGGGGAAACTGGCGTAAGCGAGGCGCGAGGTTTGGGTCTCCTGCCTGCCGCAGCCCGTTTTGAGGGCCATGGTGAAACCCTGAGAAGATCAAGACGACATCTATCGCTCAACCTATGGCGCGCTGGATGGCAATGCGGTGACCATCGTGACTTGCGTGCCCTTTATGGGACGAGAAACAGATGACTGATTTTTCTAATGTACCTTCAACGGATGCGTTGAAGCTGCAGGCAAAGCGCCTGCGTCAACAACTGAAAACGAGCGGCGTTGAGGTCGGCCATTCCAAATCTCTGGAATTGGTGGCGCAACAATATGGTGCCCGTGACTGGAATACCCTGCAGGCGCGGTCCTCAAACCGGTTGCAGCTGCGGGTTGGCGATCGGGTGCGTGGACGCTACCTCGGACAGGCCTTTATCGGTGAAATACGCGGGTTGTCCCTGATGGGGGATGGTGAACACCGCCAGGTCACGCTGCATTTTGACACTCCAGTCGATGTGGTGCAGTTCGAGAGCTTTTCGGCGCTGCGCCAGCGGGTCAAAGGGGTGATCGGTTGGGGGGGCTGTTCGCCACAGAAAACCTCTGATGGAGTGCCGCAACTTATTGTCGAAGGCCCGGCCTGAAGAGGGCATAGCCCTACAGGCTTTGAACTTGCGCGTTACAAAAAGGGGGAGCTCCCGCGCGTCGGCAGTGTTTCTGGCGAAACCCTTCCTCCCCTTGGGCCCGGCGCCGCGCTTTAGCGCGGCGCCGGGCCCAAGATCCGCCATTGTTCTGGCAAAGCCAGGACAGCGGCGGGACGCGGGAGAGCTAGCTTTCTTAAATTGGAGCTACCTTTTTTCAAATTGCGTCTGATCTGTGCAGACCAGGAAGCTGGGATAAGAGTTCGATGACAGACAAAAAGAAAGGTCGCCCCTTGGGCGACCTTTTAAAATGTCCGTCTCTGGCGAGACGGTCTTTATTCTGGAGTCCAGCCGCCGACGGCTTTCACCTCGAGGAAATCCTCAATCCCCCAGCTGCCGCCTTCGCGGCCATTGCCAGATTGTTTCATGCCGCCAAAAGGCGCGCCAGCACTGCGGGATTTGCCGTTGATTTCAACCATGCCAGAGCGCAGCACACGGGCCATACGGTTGGCCCGGGCGCTGTCTTGGGTCTGCACGTAGTTGGTCAGACCATAGGGGGTGTCATTGGCGATCTCGATGGCTTCCTCTTCGGTGTCAAAGGGAATCATGGTCAGAACCGGGCCAAAGATCTCTTCGCGGGCAACCACCATCTGGTTGTTGGCATCGGCAAACACCGTGGGTTTGACATAAAAGCCCTTATTCAGCCCGTCTGGGCGTCCGGTGCCGCCAGCAACCAGCTTGGCGCCTTCGTCAATGCCCTTTTGGATCAGATCCTGGATCTTGTTCCACTGCAGCTCATTCACCACCGGGCCGATATGGCGACCACTCTCGGAGGCGGGACCAACGGTAACCTTGGAGGCAACCTCGGCCGCTGTGGCAACTGCCTGATCGTAGATGCCTTTCTGAACCAGCATCCGGCTGGGGGCGTTACAGCTTTGGCCGGTGTTGTTCATCATGTGCAGCACGCCTCGCTTGACGGCCTTGTCATCGGCATCATCAAAGATCACGTTGGCGCCTTTGCCGCCGAGCTCCAGGTGCACCTTCTTCAGGGTGTCCGCTGCCGATTTGGAGATCGCGGTACCGGCGCGGGTCGAGCCGGTGAAGGAGACCATATCCACGTCAGGATGCGCGGTCAGCTGAGAGCCAACACCGGTGCCGTCGCCGTTGACCAGGTTGAACACCCCCTTGGGGAAGCCGGCCTCGTCCATCATTTCGGCAAAGAGCATCGCGTTGAGCGGGCTTTGCTCGGAGGGTTTCAGCACCATGGTGCAGCCGGCAACCGCAGCCGCACCGACTTTCAGCGTCACCTGGTTCATGGGCCAGTTCCACGGGGTGATCAGCGCCGCAACGCCAACGGCTTCGTGGATGATACGGTCATTTGGGGCGTGATCGCCCAGCGGCGCGTCAAAGTCATAGGCCTTGGCGGCGTTGATAAAGTTTTGCAGGTGATAGCTGCCGGCGCCAACCTGCTGGCTGCGGGCCATATCAATCGGGGCCCCCATCTCGATCGACATGGCTTGCGCCATCTCTTCGCTGCGCTTGCCGTAGATCTCGATCAGTTTCTCAACCAGGGCGATACGCTCGGCCACGGGTGTGGCCATCCAGCCTGGCAGAGCGGCCTTGGCGGCGGCAACAGCTGCGTCGGTATCAGCCTTGTCGCCCAACGAGATCACCGCACAGGCTTCTTCGGTTGAGGGGTCGATCACCTCAAAATCATTTGCCTGCGCGGGGGCAACCCACGCACCGTTGATGTAAAAGTCGCGTTTCTCAATCATGTCCGGTCTCCCATTCAGACGCAGAATCCGGCAGGCTGGCCGGACGTCAGATAGCAGTGTGTCACCGCGCTTCCGGAGGGGCAAGCGATCACCTGCAATAATTTGATCATATTATTCGAGAGAGAAACGGGCGCAAGCGAAGTTTCGCGAAGTACGGTGCATTCCGCCATAGTCTTTGCCTTTTGGGCTGGCCAATCCAGCCTCGGGCTGTAACGTTGCGGCATCACAGACAGCGGGCTGTTTTGCAGCCCGGACTAAACATGAGAGGAGACCGTCATGGGTTTGCGCATTAATGATGTCGTTCCGAATTTCACGGCTGACACCGACCAGGGAGAGATCAGTTTTCACGATTGGATCGGTGACAGCTGGGCCATCCTGTTTTCCCACCCCAAGGATTTCACCCCTGTGTGCACCACCGAGTTTTCCGCTGTTGCGCAGTTGAATGACGAATGGGCCAAGCGCGGCACCAAGGTGATTGGTGTTTCCGTTGATGGTGTTGAGGACCACAAAAAGTGGAAAGGCGACATCGAGAAATACGGCAATGCCGCCGCTGGCTTCCCGATCATCGCGGATGAAGGTCTGGCGGTCTCTAAAGCCTTTGATATGCTGCCCGCCGAAGCCTATATGCCCGACGGTCGTACCCCTGCCGATAGCGCCACTGTGCGTTCGGTCTTTATCATTGGGCCAGACAAACAGCTGAAGCTGTCGATGACCTACCCGATGTCCGTGGGGCGTAACTTTGCCGAAATCCTGCGCGCCCTGGACGGGTTGCAGATGGCGACCGGCAATGGCGTGGCCACTCCGGCCAACTGGGTGCCTGGTGAAGATGTGATCATCCCGCCCACTGTGTCGAACGAGGACGCCACAGCAAAGTTTGGCGAGTTCGAGACCATCTTCCCCTATCTGCGCAAAACCAAAGCGCCGGAATAAGACGCCGGAATAAGCTCCCTGGTAAGTGAACCGGGCAAGCAAGCCGATGAATAGAAATGAGCGGGCCAGTCAGTTTTGGCTGGCCCGCTTTTCTACCACTTGGGCAACCCGTCCCATGTCGCGCCGTCTGGATGCTGCTGTTTGGTTGGCATCGGCCACAAAAACGCTTATCCGGGAATGGTGTGGCTCTGAAGTGATCTGGAAGAGGAAAACAGGTGGCATCTCTTAAGCGTTGGATCGATCTCAAGCGAAACCCGTGGAAGGCGCCGCTGCACAAGGGGATGAAGGCCTGGAAAGCTGACAAGGCTTCGGATAGCCATCTGTTGCAGTATGACGACCTGCCTGAGCAGCCGGTTGTTCTGGATATCGGTGGCTATGAAGGCGGCTGGAGTGACGTGGTCCTGGCGGTTCGGCCTGCGGCGATCATTCATATTTTTGAGCCTCACCCAGGTTTTGCCAAAGAGTTGCGTCGCAAGTTTTCAGCCAATGCAAACATCACGGTCCACGAGTGTGCCATTGGCGCACAGCCGGGGCAGATAACGCTGAGCGATTCTGCGGATGCCTCCTCTGCCTTTGGGGCAAAATCCGGTCAGACCTATGTGGCCGAGGTCCGCTCGGTTGCGGATTTCTTTGCCGCGTCAGGTTTGCAAAGCGTCGATCTGGCCAAAATCAATATTGAAGGCGGGGAATACGATCTGTTGCCGGGGTTGATCGATACCGGGCTGATCGGGCGGATCAAACGGCTTCAGGTGCAGTTTCACCTGTTTGATCCCTCGTGGAGCGCCGATCGCGACGCCATTAGAAAGCAGCTGGATGCAACCCATTCCTGCGCCTGGTGTTATACCTTCGTCTGGGAGGAATGGCGCCTGAAATAGGCGCTGTCAGGGCAGCTTTTCAGGTCAGTTTTTCAGGCCCATATTAAAGGCCCGTATTAAAGGTCAGTCTCTTTGCGGCCGGGTTGAAACCTGCGCCCGGTAGAGGCTGCGTTTGAATTCGCGGCCCAGCTTACTGCCGGATTTGCGTTTTTGAATGGTGGAGCCGCCAAGGGCCTCTGTCTGTTCCGAGACCCCATTGGGCAGGATGGTCTGGATTTGCTGCTGATGAATCCAATGCATCTGCAAAAAGGTATCTACGGGGCGGTCCAGCTGTTCGGTGGCCGCCAGCAACCGCTTGGCAGCGGCGCGACCCACGATCTGTGCAACGGTTTGCAGGCCGATGACCCTGGGCAGGAATAGCTTGCTCTCCCCCTGCTGCGCGTGTTGCGCCACAGGCACCTCCCGGCGCTTGGCTGGCAGCCGGATAAAGCTATCGGTACTGGCCTGTTCTGTGATCAGCATCAGCACATCAGCCCAGAGAGAGTGGTCAAGCGCCAGATCATCTTCGACAATTAGGGCATAGTCCCAACCTGCATCGACAATGCGCTGCCAACAGCGCCGATGCGACAGAAAGCAGCCGATTTCTCCGGGGGAGAGGCGGAAAGGGTAGCTTGGCTTGTGCAGATCACCGGGGTGCAGGATGTCACTGACCTCCGCAGCCACCGCGCGCCCGTTCACGGCCTCAATGACTTCGGCATCGGGGAGCGTAAACAGCAGGTGCTCCACATTGGCGGCACGTTTGCCGCTGCCAGGCATATGAATGATCAGCGAATGCATGGGCTGCATCTACCGCAGAAAGGCGCGTTAGAAAAGCGTTCTGACTGCCAGGCGGAATCGCGTGTGGACTCACCGGGGTGGCGGGGAGTGGCGGGGAGGCCCCTGTAAGCAAAAAGGCCCCCGAGCACTGCTCCGGGGCCTTTCCTAATTGTCATAAGACGGGATTAGTCTTCTTTTTTCTCAGGAGCCATTTCTTCGCCGGTTTCCTGATCGATCATTTTCATCGACAGACGCACCTTGCCGCGATCGTCGAAGCCCAAGAGCTTCACTTTCACTTCCTGACCTTCCTTCAGAACATCCGAAGGGTGGTTCAGGCGGCGGTTTTCGATCTGGGACACGTGCACCAGGCCGTCGCGCTTGCCAAAGAAGTTCACAAAGGCACCAAAGTCGACAATTTTGACAACTTTACCGGTGTAGATTTTGCCTTCTTCGGGCTCGGCCACGATCGAATAGATCATGTCGTAGGCTTTCTTGATCGAGTCGCCGTTGGGCGATGCGATCTTGATGATGCCTTCGTCATTGATGTCGACCTTGGCGCCGGAGACTTCAACGATCTCACGGATGACCTTACCGCCGGACCCGATCACTTCACGGATCTTGTCGGTGGGCACCTGCATGGTCTCGATGCGGGGCGCGTGGATCGAGAAGTCCGCAGCACCGGACAGCGCTTTGTTCATCTCGCCCAGGATGTGGATACGGCCAGCTTTGGCCTGCTCCAGGGCTTTTTCCATGATCTCGGGCGTGATGCCTGCGATCTTGATGTCCATCTGCAGCGAGGTGATGCCTGCTTCGGTACCGGCCACTTTGAAGTCCATGTCGCCCAGGTGATCTTCGTCGCCCAGAATGTCGGACAGGATCGCATAAGAACCGTCGTCTTCCAGGATCAGACCCATGGCAACACCAGCAACCGGTGCTTTCAGCGGAACGCCCGCATCCATCATCGACAGGGAGCCACCACAAACGGAGGCCATCGAGGAGGAACCGTTGGATTCGGTGATCTCGGAGACCACGCGGATGGTGTAGGGGAAGTCGGTTGCCGCAGGCAGAACCGCCTGAAGCGCACGCCATGCCAGCTTACCGTGACCAATTTCACGACGGCCGGGGCCGCCCACACGACCAACTTCACCAACCGAATAGGGAGGGAAGTTATAGTGCAGCAGGAAGTTGGATTTGAAGTTGCCGTGCAGCGCGTCGATGAACTGCTCGTCGTCGCCGGTGCCCAAAGTGGTCACAACCAGACCCTGGGTTTCACCACGGGTGAACAGGGCAGAGCCGTGGGTCCGTGGCAGCAGGCCGGTTTCAGACACGATGTCGCGGATTTCGTCGGTGGCACGGCCATCGATACGCTTACCGGTTTTGACAACGTCGCCACGCAGAATGCCAGCTTCCAGCTTCTTCATCGCCGAGCCAAGGTTGGCATCGTCCAGCTGCTCTTCGTTCAGAGCGGCCTTGATGGTTTCGCGGGCAGCGGCAACAGCACTGGTGCGCTCTTGCTTGTCGCTGATTGCAAAGGCAGCGCGCATTTCGGTTTCACCGGCAGCTTTTACCGCTTCAAACAGATCTGCATAATCCGGTGCTGCAAAGTCAAACGGCTCTTTTGCCGCGTCTTCCGCCAGCGAGATGATCAGGTCGATCACCGGCTGAATGGCGTCATGGGCGAATTTAACCGCGCCCAGCATTTCGGCTTCCGACAGCTCATAGGCTTCGGATTCAACCATCATCACCGCGTCTTTGGTGCCGGCAACAACCAGATCCAGGCGCTGTTCAGGGTTCAGGCGCAGGTCCTGCATGTCGTCAACGGTTGGGTTGAGGACGTATTCGCCGCCTTCAAAACCAACGCGGGCCGCTGCGATTGGACCCATGAAGGGCGCACCAGACAGGGTCAGCGCGGCGGAGGCCGCGATCATTGCAACCATGTCCGGGTCATTGACCAGGTCGTGGCTCAGCACGGTGCACATGACCAGAACTTCGTTTTTGAAGCCGGGAACAAACAGCGGGCGGATCGGACGGTCGATCAGGCGCGCAGTCAGTGTTTCTTTTTCGGTTGGGCGCGCTTCGCGCTTGAAGAAACCGCCGGGTACTTTACCCGCGGCATAGTATTTTTCCTGGTAGTGGACTGTCAGAGGAAAGAAGTCCTGACCGGGCTTTTGCTTACGGGCAAAAGTCACGTTGGCCATAACGCTGGTTTCACCCAGTGTGGCGATGACAGAGCCATCAGCCTGACGGGCAACCTTGCCCGTTTCCAGTGTCAGCGTCTCTTCGCCCCACTGCATAGATTTTTTCGTAACGTTGAACATGTCAGCATCCTAATTGGGAGCACTCCCAGGCGGATCCCGGGTCTCCCGTTGCATATAGCGGCCGCATTGCCGCCGGCTTCTTCCATCTTTATTTCGCGTGTCGAAGCCAAGCACGTGTCTCAGATAGGCCGCCCATACATGAGATTGGCCCGAAAAGAAAGCAAAAGAGCCGGTTGCTGTCTCTTGTGGCCCTTCGCACTGGCGATATAGTATCAGGATGAGAGGACGACCTCCCTCACAGTGGTGGGACAGCGCAGGGGACGGCCCCGATCACAGGCATCCCGTGGGGCAGGACAACAGGTATCTCATGCGCAGTACAGCAGACAGAATTCGCCACGCGATCAGCTTTGAGGTAATAGGATTATTGGCGGTGACACCGCTTGGGTCCTGGGTTTTTGGCATGGAGATACATGCGATTGGTGTGGTGGTTCTGGCCGGAGCGAGCCTCGCGACTGTTTGGACCTATATCTATAATTTGGGCTTTGACCACGCCATGTTGCGGTGGCTTGGCCATTGCCGCAAATCGCCGCTGATGCGGGTTTTGCACGCGCTGTTGCTGGAGGCCGGGTTGCTGGCAGTTTTGCTGCCCTTTACCGCTTGGTATTTGCAGATTGGGCTATGGACCGCCTTGATCATGGATCTGGGTTTTTCCGGGTTTTACCTCGTCTACGCCTTTTGCTTTAACTGGGCCTATGATGTGATCTTTCCCGTCCCGAGGCAGCCCATCCGTGACTAAAGCGTTTGGCCCGCTTGGGTGAAGCTGCTGGCGATGTGTTGCAGCGCTGCCTGGTTTGCCTTGTAAAAGACCCAGTTCTTGATCTTTTTCGAGCTCACCAATCCGGCCTGTTCCAGGTTTTTCATATGGCTGGTCACTGTCGGTTGGCTGAGGCCGGTTTTGTCGGTGATAAAGCCAACACAAACGCCATCCTCCACCAGGTCGCCATCGCGCTGCGGCGGAAAATGGCTTTGGGGATCCAGCAGCCATTCCATGATCTGAACCCGATGTGGGTTGGCCAGGGCACGCAGCGCGGCAAGGTGGGTGACAAGCGACTTGTTCATATAGTAAATCTTCTATATAGAATATTTTCGATATTGCATCGAATAGGACGAGATTGCCATGAATGAAGATCAGTTGCTACAGGAAGCCGACAGGCGCGGCCGCGACTATGTGGCGGGGGCAGACGCACGTCGGGTTTTCCCCCGTGATCAGGATGTTGCGGCGCTTGCGGGATTTGATGAGACCCTGACAGACCAGGGGCGCCCGGCGGCGGAAACCATTGCCTTGATGGATGATCTTGGCTCCCCGGCCACGGTGGCCTCCAACGGGCCGAACTATTTTGGCTTTGTCATTGGTGCCAGCCTGCCTGTGGCAGCAGCGGCGGAACGTCTGGCGATAGCCTGGGATCAATGCGCCTCGACCGAGGATGGCAGTCCGGCGGCCTATGCCCTGGAACAGCAGGCCAGCAAATGGCTGTTGGATATTCTGGATTTGCCGCGCAGCAGCGCCGTGGCCTTTGGTACCTCTGCCACTGCTTGTGGGCTCAGCTGTTTGGCCGCTGCCCGGGCCGCGCTGTTGGCGCGGCAGGGGTGGGACGTGGTAAATGACGGGCTGCATGGGGCGCCGCAGGTCAAGGTTGTGGTGCCTGCCAACACCCATGTCACCGTGCGTAAGGCGCTGCAGGTGCTGGGCTTTGGCTGGAACCAGGTGATCAAGGCGCCGGTGGATGATCAGGGGCGGATCCTGCCGGACCAGTTGCCCGACATGGATGCCGCAACCCTGTTGGTGTTACAGGCCGGCGAGGTCAATACTGGCGAGTTTGATGATTTTGCCGCGATTATCCCTGGCGCCAAATCCGCGGGGGCCTGGGTGCATGTGGATGGGGCCTTTGGGCTTTGGGCCCGGGCTGCGCCGGGATTGCGCGACTTGACCAGAGGGATTGAGGGCGCCGACAGCTGGACAACCGATGGCCATAAATGGCTCAACACGCCTTATGACGGCGCAATGGCCATTTGCCGTGATCCCCAGGCGCTGGCCCGGGTGATGAACAGCGATGCGGCTTATTCCACTGCCTCGGCAGATGCGCAGAAAAACCTAACGCTGGAGTTTTCCCGCCGGGCGCGGGGTATTCCGATCTGGGCAGCTCTGCGCACCCTGGGCAAGGCAGGCGTCGCAGATCTGGTTACGGGCCATCACAATCAGGCCCGTCGCATTGGGGCTGCCCTGGAGGCTGCAGGGTTTGAGGTGTTGAACCGGGTCGTGCTCAATCAGGTCTTGGTGCGCGGTGGGGATGACGCTGCGACCGAGGCCATTTTGCAGAAAGTACAGCAAAGCGGCACTTCTTGGTTTGGGGGAACCATCTGGCAGGGCCGCCCGGCTTTTCGCATCAGCCTCTCTTCTTTCCGCACCCAGGACAGCCATGTGGATCAGCTTATCTCTCTGCTGGTCAGGATCGGCGCAAATGGCGCGGGCTGACTGAATAGCGCAGAGGAGGGCGGGGCGATCCTTATACCGCGGTCTGTTTGAACTTTGGCAGTCGCACCTTGCGCGTGGCGGGGCCATAGACAGGTCCCAAGGGCTGGGCCGGGCTGGTTTTTGCTCTGGTGCGTTTCAGGATCAAAGGCTTGAAATCGCCTTTTTGCATGGATCTGTGCAGGCTCAGTGAAAAGGTCAAGGTACGTCTCCTCGTAGTTGTTGTACGACCTGAGTACCTGATTTCTTTGCCCCGGCTAAGATATGCAGGGGGAGGTTTTGGGGAGCGATAGGGGCAGGGTATATCCAAAAGTGTAGGGGGCGGCGGCGCATTGGGAGATGTTCTGCACCGTGCTGCCGCCGCCAGCGCTATGATCACCTGTCTGGCAAAGCCTGCCCCTGCCGAGGCTTTTCGCCGCGGGCCAGCGTTGCGGCCTCGGCCCGGTCGAGACTCGCCAGAGCCTGTTCCAGACTGTCGCCCCTGGCTTTGGTTTTGAGCCAGACCCTGAGGCAGGAGGCTGGCGACCAGGGCAATTTGGCGCTCTGCATCCACAGGCGCAGGTCGCGCGGCAATTGATCGTAGACCTGCATCGGATCTTCGCGGCGTCGGCGGCGTTTTACCCGCGTTTCGCCCAGGTTACGTTTGGCCATATGGCGGAGAGGGTGAGGTTGCATGAGTACACAAGTGTTATAACGTATCAGAACCTCTTACCGCTCGGTCCCACCCGATGCAAGCGCGCCTGAGCCGGGGGTAGACAAAAGACAAAAAAAACGCCCGCTCAAATCTGAGCGGGCGTTGATAATCCAGAAGGATTGGTATTCTTAGCGGCGGATGCCAAGGCGTTTGATCAGGTCCTGGTAACGGGCCACATCTTTGCCTTTGGTGTAGTCCAGCAGCTTCCGACGCAGAGCAACCATTTTCAGAAGGCCACGACGACCGTGGTTGTCTTTCTTGTGGGTTTTGAAGTGCTCGGTCAGGGTGTTGATGCGCGAGGTAAGGATAGCAACCTGGACTTCGGGCGAACCGGTGTCGCCTTCTTTGGTTGCGAATTCTTTCATCAGGCGTGCTTTTTCTTCAGCTGTGATCGACATCGGGGTCTCCTTTAAAAGGTTAGAGTGATGGCACAGGCCGGGATGTCGTCCAGCGCAGGCCCATGGAGTAGAAACCGCCGCGAATCCCTTGGGAAGCCGAGGCAGATGCGGGCGTATAGGCGGAACTGTAAGAAAAGGCAAAGCAGAACTGCAATTGCAGCCAAAACACCTGCCTTTTCCGGGCTAGATCATCCGGCCTTACCTATCTGCCATGCGGCCCGACCAGTCTAGACTGTGAGGCCAAGCTGGGCATCCACCAAAGCAATATCCCCAACGCTCAGCCCTTCGGCCCCGGTGAGGCGCAAAACCTCTGCTCCGTTGACGCGAATGATCTGCTGGTCGGGGTCGTCACTGTCTGGCTCAATCGAAATCTCGGGCTCGGGTTCGCTGTCCGGGTTCCAGAACACCACCAGCTGATCCTCAGCGCTGTCAAAATCCATCAGCTGGACAGCTTCGCCGCTGCCAGCCAGATCTTCGGCCCAGATCTCATCGGCTCCGTCGCCGCCAGTGACGATATCGCCTGCTCCGGCAACCAGTGTATCGTCGCCATCGCCGCCATTGAGGTAATCCACGTCGGTGCCATCATCGGCGCCCCAGACAAAATCATTTCCCACGCCACCAAACAGGCTGTCCTGACCGGCGCCGCCTTGCAGACTGTCGTTGCCGTCATTGCCGTGAAGGGCGTCGTTGCCGTCCTCACCGTTAAGCGAATCATCCCCTTGGCCGCCATGGCCCTGATCATCGCCACCGCCGCCTATCAGCGTATCGGCACCAAAATGGCCAAACAGGCTGTCGCTGCCTGCGCCGCCTGCCAGGCTGTCATCACCGTATTCGCCGTGCAGCAGGTCAGCGCCGCTGCCGCCCATCAGCGTGTCGTCGCCCGTCCCGCCGTGCAGCCTGTCGTCGTCGGCGCCGCCGTCAATGGAATCACTGCCGCCATAGCCGTTAATCTGGTCATCGCCGTCTTCTCCGAGGAGCTCGTCGTCGAAGTCGCTGCCGCCAAGGATATCCGCAATCTCGGAACCGGTGAGCTGGTCACCATCATAGATCAGTCGCCGTCCTGTATCGCTGCCGGTGTCGCCAGTGTCATCAGGATCGGTTGAATCGCCACTTCCCGTGTCGATAAAATCGCAGATCTCAAGCCCCTCGTCGGTGCCGCTGGTTTCACCATCAAGAAATTCATCTGCAGGGATGGTTGGGACATCGTCGGGGTAATTGGGATCAGAGCCGCCGCCAGTGGTTTGGGCCTCGTCGGCGTCATCCGTTGGCCCGTCGTCACCAAAATCCAGCAGGGCGGCACCGCCGATTCCCATGAGACCCAACAAGCCTGCAATCCACAACATGGCATCTCTCCAAAACCGGCCAGGGCAGAGCGCAACCAGACCGTTCATTTGTGATCAGTTTGCCATATTTTCCCTAATTGTATCCAAACAAATGGAGCACATCGGTTAATGTCACTTTTCGCCAGACTTCAATGGCTTGGCGAAATACCGGTGATAGAGCCACCGTTAAAAATGCATTAATCCCAGCGCAGGGGGCGCTGGCTATAGGCAATATAGAGCGGGTGTTTGGGGTGGCCATGCTTGCTGAGACCCAGGTGGTGCAACGGTCTGCCACTGGCGCGCAGTAGGGTCTCGATCTCGGCGCCCTGGTCGCGGTGGACGCCGTGGGTGCCCCAGGCGCAGATCACCATATCGGCCCAGTCCAGCCCCTTGAGGATCGCCGCCCTGTTGTCGGGGCCTTCCGGATCAGCGGCGCTGCGCATCACCTTTGGATCAGTGGCGCGGATGGCAAAGATATTGGTGGCCTGAAACCCACCAAAGCCCAGGGCGCGGGCGCGCCGTTCGCAGCGCTCGATGGTGGGGTCGTTCTGCACTTCGGTCGCCTTGGAGGGGTTCAGCATGACAAACATCACCCGCTGCCCCGCCGGGTCCCAGACACGGGTGAGGCTGTAGCGAAAGGTCTCGCAATCGGAATAGACGGCGGTAGAGGGCGCGTCGCCCTTGGTATGGCTGCGGGTGATCATGGCGCTGTCCTGCCAGTCCCGTCGTCGCGAGGCAAGCCCAGCCGTTAAGAGCGGGCTTGCCCGGGGCGGCTTCAGTCGGGCTGTACGAACACCCTGGAGGGATGCAGCTCGCCCGCCTTGTAGATGCCCACGGCGACGGCCTTGCCATCCAGCGAGGCCCAGGCTTCATCGCCGTATTCCAGGTCTGAGGCCAGCACCATGCCGGGGTTGCCATTGCGCAGACGGGTGGCGCCTTCGGGGGTGCATTTCAGCTCGGGCAACTCGGCCAGTCCCTCTTCCAATGGGCGCAGATGGCTGTCCAGCTCTGGGGTGCGCTCCATGCGCAATACCTCGTCCAGGGTCAGCCCATCGGCGGCCTCAAAGGGGCCGGACCAGATGCGGCGCAGCACTTTTACATGGCCATGGCAGCCCAGCGCGGCGCCCAGATCACGGGCGATGGAGCGCACATAGCCGCCTTTGCCACAGGTCATTTCCAGCACCACGTGATCGGCGTCGGGGCGATCCACCAGCACCAGCTCTTCGACCCACAGGGGCCGGGCGGCGATTTCAAAATCCTCATCGCCGTCGCGGGCCAGTTTATAGGCGCGCTGACCGTCGATTTTGACGGCAGAAAACTTGGGCGGGATTTGCTGAATATCGCCAATGAACTGCGACAGGGCCTCTTTGATTTCATCGTCACTGGGCCGTGCTTCGCTAGAGGCAATGACTTCGCCCTCGGCGTCATCGGTATTGGTGGCCTGACCCAGCCGCACGGTAAAGCTATAGGCCTTTAGCGCATCGGTAATATAGGGAACGGTCTTGGTGGCTTCCCCCAGGGCAATGGCCAACACGCCGGTGGCTTCGGGATCCAGAGTGCCTGCATGGCCGGCCTTCTTGGCCTCCAGCGCCCAGCGCACCTTGTTCACCACGGCGGTGGAAGTCAGCCCGGCGGGTTTATCCACCACCAGCCAACCCGAAATATCGCGGCCTTTGCGTTTGCGTGCCATGCCTGTTCCCTAAATTCTAGTGAGGCGCGCGGCCTATCCCAAGGAAGAAGCCCTGTCAATTCTGCTGTCGCTGACTGGGCAGGCCTCCCCTGGGCGCTGGTGGTCTACTCAACCACGCCCACAATGGGCCCCATCATGAAACCCGCATCACTGCGTCCGATCTGCGGCGCATGCAGCCGCGAGATATTGCCATCAAAATAAAGCGCGCTGGGCAGCTGCAGGTGGTCGCGAAACAGGCTGCCAAACTGGTGAAAGGTCACCGCGTTGCGTGAAATGGCAAAAACCACGCGGCTGCCATCGGCTGAGGTGCCAACGCCGTTGCGGATGTAGGCAGAGGTCGAATTGGGCAGAAACCGCGGGTGCAGCTCGCCGTCGATCACCAGCATTGGACCCGATTGGGTGGCTGATCTGCAGCTGATGCCGGCATCGCGAAAAGCCAGGGTTTCAAACACATCGGCGCGCCCCTGGCGCAGGCAGAACACCCCATTGGGCAGCAGGCCAAAGTTGCCAGGGCCGGCATTGGGGATCAGCCGCATTTCTTGCTTGCCGTCTTCGATATACAGGCCAACAGGGGCGCGATTGGCGTGATACATCCCGGCATTGGTGGCAAAGACCAGCTCTTTGCCTTCCGATTTCAGCGCCTTTGCGATGTTGGAGAAATGGCCAAACACCTGGTCTTTGTCGTCGCGCAGGAACAGTTTCAGCTGGGCCCGGGTCGCATCAACGTCGCAGATCGTATAGCGATTGCCTTCGTAGCTGAGATCGCTGCAGCTGACCGCGCTGCTGTCGCCGGCGTTTGCCGGCCCAACGATAGGCCCGACCACTGGCAAGACCCAGAGGGCCGCCAGCAGTATGAGAGCCCTAAGGATCAATCCTCAAGATCGCGGCGCACCGCGTCTTGTTCCAGCATCCGCCGGGTGGCATCCATCTGATCATAGGTAAGATCCAGCTGGAACCGCAGATCGGGTGTGTATTTCATCCCCAGCTTCTTACCCGCTAGGGTGCGCAACTCCCATTTGTTGCGGGCCAGCAGCTTGAGCAGATCCTCCTGCCCCTTGCCGCCCAGAGGCAGCACATAGGCGGTGGCGATACGCAGATCCGGGGTCACCCGGACCTCGCCAACGGTGATCGACATGCGATTCAGCTCGGGATCGTGCAGCTCGCCACGGGACAGGACTTCGGACAGGGTCCGGCGGATCAGCTCGCCGACGCGCAGCTGCCGTTGGGAGGGGGCGCGCCCCTCGGGAGATTTGTTCTTTGCCATATCTTGGATCTAAGCCGAAACCACCCCTTTGCCAAGTCATCGCCAAGCGGGTAGGAGAAAACCAGCAGAGTTTTTCTACGATCCATCCATCCAAGGGCGAGGACCACAGCAATGACCGAGACACCAGGCATCGTGATTACAGGGGCTTCTGGCCGTATGGGGCAGATGTTGATCAAGACGGTTCTGGACAGCGACAAGGCACGGCTTGTTGGGGCAGTGGAACGCGCGGGCCATGCCTGGGTTGGTCAGGATCTGGGGCTTGCCATGGGGGGCAGCGCCATTGGTGTCGTGGTCACCGATGATCCGCTGGAGGCCTTTTCAAAGGCCCAGGCGGTGATTGATTTCACCTCACCGGAGGCGACGCTTGCCTTCTCCAAACTGGCGGCGCAGGCAAGGGCGGTGCATGTGATTGGCACCACCGGCATGTCCGAGGCGCAGATCGCCCAGCTGGAACCCGCAGCACGCCATGCGGTTCTGGTGCGGGCCGGCAATATGAGCCTGGGGGTCAATCTTTTGGTACAGCTGACCAAAAAGGTCGCCGCAGCCCTGGATGAGGATTTTGATATTGAGGTGATCGAGGCCCATCACCATCACAAGGTCGACGCGCCCTCGGGCACCGCGCTGATGCTGGGCGAGGCCGCCGCCGAGGGGCGCGGTGTGACCCTGGCGGATGTCTCGGACTCTGGGCGTGATGGCATTACGGGCGCGCGCAAGCG
Organism: Phaeobacter sp. G2; assembly: GCA_025163595.1. NCBI lineage: Bacteria > Pseudomonadati > Pseudomonadota > Alphaproteobacteria > Rhodobacterales > Roseobacteraceae > Phaeobacter > Phaeobacter sp. G2. The sequence continues at coordinate 4,114,495 of CP104100.1, read as the reverse complement.
CGGCGATATCGGGTTCAGCGCTATCCGGGGTGGTGACATCGTCGGGGAGCATGACGTGCTGTTTGCCGCCGCTGGGGAGCGCATCGTATTGCGCCACATGGCCACTGACCGGGCGATCTTTGCCCGTGGCGCTTTGAAAGCCGCGTTGTGGGGCCAGGATAAGGCACCGGGCGAATATGACATGCTGGATGTTCTGGGGCTTTGACAGGCCAGGTTGCAGGGGCGGCCTTTGCAGGCCGCTGCCTCCGGCGGAGGTATTTTTAGAAAGATGAAAGCCCTAGTCTATTGATCTGGATATGGGCTTTGTCGCCGGGATCAGAGTGAGGCGGTCTCGTTAAATCCCTCAAAACCCTGGGTGGTTTCCACCACTGAGGCCTCATAATGGGCAATGAGTGGCATCACCAAGGGTTCGACGTCTTGCGCCCAGACCGGACCGTCGTAGAAGGCCTGTTTGATTGCATCGCGGTGTTCAAGGTTTTGAAAGGCGCGCATCCAATGGACTTTGTCTGGATCGTCGAGGTCGCGCAGTGGGCCAAAGACCAACATGCCGGCCTCGCGCAGAGCGGCGCGGTTCATCTCTTCAAAGACCTTAATAGAGGTCTCGCGCTGGCCTGGGTGCAGGGTGTAGCGGCGGATTTCCAGAATCATCAGCGGTGATCCTTGCAAAAACAGGGCATCAAAAGTCGATGGCGATGCCTTTTTTCTCCCAGTCGCCGTAGCGGGCCGGGTCCAGGCCGTCGCGCCCGCCCAGCTCTACCGGTGGCTTGGCTTTGGCCTCTGCGGCTTTGCGCCGTTCGGCGGCTTCTGCCAGGGCGCGCTGGGCGGCGGCGGGCAGATCGGGATCAATGGTTGGTTCAGCCTGTTTGGCGGGCGGGGTTTCGGCGCTCATGGCGGGTTCCTTTATGCTGTGGCCATGATATACGCCCCTTTTTGGTGGGGACAAGCCACCTCTGGCGTCGGCGCTGTGGCAAGCGGGGCGCGCGTCTATGCCAAGGAGAGCAGCAATGTCCGATGGAACTCAGGCCCGCCGTACGGTGATCTATCTTTTGGATCAGGTTCTGGGTGAAGGGCGCCTTCTGGCGGAGTGTTATGCGGCGGGCGCCTTGGAGCGTCTGACGCCTGAGGATCGCGCCCGGACCCAGCGGTTGACCCTGCAAACCCTGCGCAGCCTGGAACGCGCCGATCGGGTGCTGCAAAAACACCTGAAGAAATCGACACCGCTGACCGTACAGAATGCGCTGCGTCTGGGCGCGGTTGAGCTGTGCCACGGGGCGGCGGCGCATGGCGTGGTGAACGATATGGTGGCAATTATCTCTAAGCATCGCCGCCATGGACAGCTGAAAGGCCTGGTCAACGCGGTTTTGCGCAAAGTGGCGGAGCAAGGCCCGGCGGAATGGGCAAAGCTGCGGGTGCCGCGCCTGCCCAAATGGCTGCGCAAGCCCCTGGCGGAGGCCTGGGGGGCTGAGGCGATGCTGGAGATCGAGGCGGCGCACTATGCCGGGGCGCCCCTGGATATCACCGGCAAGCCGGGCGCGGATCTGACGCCGTTGGGCGGGACTGCCCTGGCGACAGGATCACTCCGGTTGCAAGAGGCCGGTCAGGTTTCGGCCCTGGCCGGCTATGGTGCAGGTGACTGGTGGGTGCAGGATGCTGCCGCCGCCTTGCCCGCCCAGATGTTGCAGGCCAAAGCGGGCGAGCGGGTGCTGGATCTCTGTGCTGCTCCTGGGGGCAAGACCATGCAGATGGCGGCCAGCGGTGCCAGCGTGACGGCTGTTGATACCTCGGCCGCCAGGATGGAACGGTTGCAGGAAAACCTCACCCGGACCGGGCTGACAGCTGATCTGGTTGTGGGGGATGCGCTGGAGCAGGACGGGCAGTTTGATGCGGTGTTGCTGGATGCGCCTTGTTCGGCAACCGGCACTATTCGCCGCCACCCGGACCTCCCCCATGCCAAAGACGGCAGCGCCTTTGGTGCGCTGATCGAGTTGCAGGCGCAGATGCTGGCCCATGCCTGGAGCCTGGTAAAACCCGGTGGGCGCATGGTGTTTTGCACCTGTTCGTTGCTGCCGGATGAGGGCGAGTGCCAAGTTGAGGAGGCGCTGGAGATGTTCCCGGATATGACCGTAGACCGCGATGTGCTGCCGCCGCTGGGGATTGATCCGGCCTGGATCACCGAAGAAGGTGGCTTGCGTCTGCGGCCAGACTATTGGCCCCAGCAGGGCGGGATAGACGGGTTTTACATGGCGCTTTTGCGCAAATCTGCCTAGGGCTGCACCGTGAGGTCGCTTTCATCGGTGACTTGATGCGCCAAGGCGGCTATCCTTTTGCCAAAACGTCGGCCAATCACAGGCACACAGGCGTGAGGCAGAGAGCATGTCCAGATACGACAGAGTAGCGGGTCGCGGGACTCGCATGATGAATAGGCTATACGCCTGGCGCGCCCGCAAGCAGCCAGCAGCCACCGGGTTTGTCTCGCAACCCGAACCTCGCACCATTGGCAGTTTTGCCCGTGGCCGTCAGCTGGTGGCGGGCAATCTGCTGTTTGCCGGCTATCTGGTCGAATCAGAAACCACCGGCCTGTGGGACGTCAACGCACCGGATGCGGCCTTTGAGGCGGAACGTCAGGGCTTTGGTTGGCTTGATGATCTGGCGGCGGTTGGCGATATCAAGGCACGGGTCAAGGCGCAGAAATGGGTCTGGGGCTGGATCGAAACCCATGGCGCAGGCAATGGGCGAGGGGCGGCTTTGGCCTGGTCGCCGGATCTGACCGGCCGCCGGGTGATCCGCTGGATCAACCATGCTCTGTTCCTGCTCAGCAGCAAAGACCGCGCCGAGACCGAAGTGTTCTATCAGTCCCTGTCGCAGCAGACTTGGTTTCTGTCCCAGCGCTGGCAGGGAGCCTCGCCGGGATTGCCCCGGTTTGAGGCCCTGACAGGTCTGATCTATGCCGGTTTGGCGCTGCAGGGCCGCGAAGAGCTGGCGGATCCGGCGATCCGGGCCCTGGCGGCGGAATGCGAGCGCCAGATAGATGCCGAGGGCGGCGTGCCGACGCGCAATCCCGAAGAGCTGCTGGAAGTCTTTACCCTGTTGACCTGGGCCGCCGCCGCCCTGCATGAGGCCGGTCGCACGGTGCCTGCGGCACAGACAGCGGCGATCGAGCGGATTGCCCCGGCACTGCGCACGCTGCGTCATGCGGATGGCGGGCTGGCGCGGTTTCATGGTGGCGGGCGTGGCTTGGAAGGCTGGCTGGATCATGCCCTGGCGGCCAGCCACGTGACAGGAGATCACCGTGACGGGCTGGCTATGGGGTATGCTCGTCTGGCGGCGCGCAGAACCTCTGTGGTGATTGATGCTGCGGTGCCCCCACAGGGTGCGGCCTCCAGCAATGGCCATGCATCGACACTGGCGTTTGAACTGACTTCGGGGCGGCGGCCTTTGATTGTCAACTGCGGCTCGGGAGAGACCTTTGGTCTGGAATGGCGTCGCGCCGGACGGGCAACGCCGTCGCATTCAACCCTGTGTCTGGCAGGGCATTCCAGCGCCCGGCTGGCGGCTCCGGATCGCACCACTGGCCAGGAACTGCTGGTGGAAGGCCCCGGCGAGGTGCAGGTCGCTTTGGATGAGCAGGCCGAAGGTCATCGCTTTCAGGGCGGGCATGACGGCTATCTGCGAGGCTTTGGCCTGACCCATGCCCGCACTCTGGAGCTGTCGGATGATGGTCGCAGCCTGTCTGGCGAAGATCTGTTGGTGGCCATCGAAGATCCGGCCAAACGGGTCTTTTCCAAGGTGCTTGATCACTCGGGCGCCAAGGGCGTCGGGTTTGAGCTGCGCTTGCATCTCCACCCTGAGGTGGATTCTGCGCTGGATCTGGGGGGCTCGGCGGTGTCGATGGCACTGAAGAGCGGCGAGATTTGGGTGTTTCGCCACGACGGCAGCTGCGATTTGAAGCTGGAACCCAGTGTTTATCTGGAAAAAACGCGATTAAAGCCTCGTGCGTCAAAGCAGATCGTTTTATCTGGTCGCGCAATCGAGTATGCGACACGCGTCCGGTGGACGCTCAGCAAGGCGCAGGAGACTGCGATTGCCGTGCGCGACCTGAATCGGGATGAGCCCGAAATTTTTGACTGAGCCTAATGAGCCTGTAAAGGACCGCCCTGCCATGACCGACCAGACCCCCATCCGCCGCGCCCTGCTTTCCGTATCCGACAAGACCGGTCTCATCGACCTGGGCAAGGCGCTGAGCGCCCGCGGCGTTGAGCTTTTGTCCACCGGTGGGTCTGCCAAGACCCTGCGCGAGGCGGGCCTCACGGTCAAAGATGTGGCCGATATCACCGGCTTTCCTGAAATGATGGATGGCCGGGTGAAAACTCTGCACCCGATGGTGCATGGCGGGCTGCTGGCGCTGCGCGACAATGCCGATCACGTCAAAGCCATGGACGAGCACGGCATTGGCCCCATCGACCTGTTGGTGGTGAACCTCTACCCGTTTGAGGAAACCGTCGCCAAGGGTGCCGACTATGACACCTGCATCGAAAACATCGACATCGGCGGCCCGGCGATGATTCGCGCCGCTGCAAAAAATCATGGTGATGTGACCGTGGTGGTGGATGTGGCCGACTATGATGCGGTCCTGGCTGACATGGACCAGAACAACGGGGCCACCGACCCCGCATACCGCCGTAAGCTGGCGCAAATCGCCTATGCCCGCACCGCGGCCTATGACGCGGCTGTATCCACCTGGCTGGCTGGCGCGCTGGAGCTGGAAGCGCCCCGTCGCCGTGCCTTTGCCGGTGAGCTGAAACAGACCCTGCGCTATGGTGAGAACAGCCACCAGAAAGCGGCCTTTTACACCGATGGCACCGACCGCCCCGGCGTTGCCACCGCGCAGCAGTTGCAGGGCAAGGAGCTCTCCTACAACAATATCAACGACACCGACGCCGCCTATGAGCTGGTTGCCGAGTTCGACCCGGCTGAAACCGCCGCCGTGGCCATCATCAAGCACGCCAACCCCTGCGGTGTGGCCAAGGGCGCCACGCTGACAGAGGCCTATCAAAAGGCCTTTGATTGCGACCGCACCTCTGCCTTTGGTGGCATTGTGGCGTTGAACCAGCCGTTGGACGCAGAAACCGCCACCAAAATCGTCGAGATCTTCACCGAGGTGGTGATTGCCCCCGGTGCCTCGGATGAGGCCAAGGCGATCTTTGCCGCCAAGAAAAACCTGCGCCTGCTGCTGACCGATGGTCTGCCAGACACCCGCGTGGCCCAAACCGCCTACAAACAGGTTGGCGGCGGTGTTTTGGTGCAGGACAAGGACGTGGGCTATGTCGGGCTGGATGATCTGAAGGTTGTCACCGAAAAAGCACCGACCGAGGAACAGATGCAGGATCTGCTCTTTGCCTGGAAGGTTGCCAAACACGTCAAATCCAACGCCATCGTCTATGTCAAAGGCAATGCCACCGTTGGCGTCGGTGCCGGCCAGATGAGCCGCCTGGACAGTGCCAATGTGGCCGCTTCCAAGGCGCAGCGCATGGCGGATGAGCTGGGCCTGGACGAAAGCCTCGCCAAAGGATCGGCTGTGGCTTCAGACGCCTTCTTCCCCTTTGCGGATGGCCTGCTGGAAGCGGCGGCTGCAGGCGCGACCTGCGTGATCCAGCCCGGTGGCTCGATGCGCGACGATGAGGTGATCGCGGCAGCCAATGCCCAGGGCATCGCCATGGTCTTTACCGGCATGCGCCACTTCCGTCACTAAACCAGACACGAGCAAAACATGGCAGCAGCACGTATGATATTTTGGGGCGCCTTCTGGGCCTTTCTGTTGGATCAGGCCAGCAAATACCTGGTCATCCACTGGATGGGCCTGTCACGGCGTCTCAGCATTGATGTGCTGCCGCCCCTGCTGAATTTTCGCTATGGCGAAAACACCGGCATTAATTTTGGCTTGTTTGGCGATGGCACCGAGAGTGCCCGTTGGATTTTGATTGCTCTGTCGCTGGCGATTTGCCTGGCGCTGGTGCTTTGGATTGGGCGCGGGCGCGACAAGGGCGCCCTGATGCAGGTCTCGGCGGGGCTGGTCATTGGCGGTGCGCTTGGCAATGTCGCCGATCGTCTGCTTTATGGCTATGTGCTCGACTTTCTCAACATGTCCTGTTGTGGGCTGAACAATCCCTATGTCTTTAATCTGGCGGATGTGTTCATCTTTGCCGGAGCAGCGGGTTTGATCCTGTTTGAGGGGCGCATCAAAAAGCCTGCGTGACCTCCATTGGGAAATAGGCTAAAACCGCGTTGAAACTGTCGGGAGTATTGGGGAAATGCGAATTCCTCTGGCGATTATCGGTCTGATTTGTGCTGTGGCTGTATCTGGCTGCGGCCGAAAAGAGCTGCGGGATATCCGCAGTACCGGCACCGGACCGGATGAGTTCCTTGTCTTGCCGCCCAAACCTTTGAGCGCCCCTGAGAACTATACTGCCCTGCCAACCCCAACCCCGGGTGGGCAAAACCGCAGTGATGTGAACCCGCAGGCCGAGGCTGTTGTTGCCTTGGGAGGCAAACCTGCTGCCCTGCTGCCCGGCAACGCGATCCCTGCCAGCGATTCTGGTCTGGTCACCGCCTCCAGCCGCTATGGCGTGTCTGCGGATGTGCGCCAGGTGCTGGCCAGCGAGGACGCAGCTTTCCTCAAACGCAGACGTCGCGGTGGGCGGATCAAGATTGCGCCTGTTGATCGCTACGAACAGATCTATTCCAAACAAACGCTTGATCCCTTTGCGGCCAATGAAGCCTTTCGCCGGGCTGGGGTTGCAACACCTTCGGCACCGCCCCGGAACGAAGAATAACGGCGTTTTCTCTACTGAAATGGGTTTGATTGACCTGGCTTGATGGGGCTGCTTGCGCGGCCCCGTATGCGTTAGCGGGTCTGTCTGGCGCTGCTGTCTCGGCTGCTTCATTTCCCGGTGTTTCATCTATGATTCACCCGGTCTTGCTACCGTCATGACGACGGAAATTGGGCTGGAAATGGGCTGGGGCAAGAGGCTCTGCCAGTATTCACCTTTGCGAGAGTGTCGCTTGCGCCCAGATGTCAGGGGCGTAGGTTGAATAGAGTACAGGGCTGCCCCAAATATGGGGCCTGGCCCAAGGGCCGCAAGGTCAACAATGAGGAGAGTGCCGAATGTTCCCAAGGATTGCTTTGGCGGCCACCGTGCTAAGCTTTAGCCTGACGGCGGCTCTGGCCGACACGCAGGATGGCGCTGCGGGACCGGATGATATGGTGACCAGTTTTGCCTTGGACAATGGCATGGAAGTTGTCGTCGTAGAGGATCACCGGGTGCCGGTGGTGCAGCATATGGTCTGGTATCGCGCCGGCTCCGCGGATGAACCCATTGGTCAATCCGGGGTGGCGCATTTTCTGGAACATCTTCTGTTCAAGGGCACCGATACCCTTGCCCCTGGTGAGCTCTCGGCGACCGTGGCGGCCAATGGTGGCCGCGACAATGCCTTTACCAGCTACGATTACACCGCCTATTACCAGCGCGTTGCCTCAGATCGGCTAGAGCTGATGATGCGGATGGAGAGTGACCGCATGGTCAATCTGCGTCTTTCCGAAGAAGAGATTGTCACCGAGCGGGAAGTCATTCTGGAAGAGCGCAACCAGCGCACCGATAACAGTCCCCGCGCCCTGTTTGGCGAGCAGCTGAACGCGGCGCAGTATCTCAACCATCGTTACGGTCAGCCGGTGATTGGCTGGCGCCACGAGATGGAATCCCTGGACATCGACGATGCCCTGTCCTTTTACGGCACATTCTATGCGCCCAATAACGCCATTCTGGTGGTTTCAGGGGACGTTGACCCCGCAGAGGTCAAATCCCTGGCCGAGACTTATTATGGCAGCCTTCCGGCCAACCCTGATCTGCCAAAGGTGCGGGCCCGCAGCAAAGAGCCGCCGCAAAACGCCGAGCGGCGGCTGATCTTTCGCGATCCCCGCGTGGCCCAGCCCTATGTTCAGCGCTCCTATCTGGCAACCGAGCGCAACGCCGGAGCCCAGGAAGAGGCGGCAGCGCTTTATCTGCTGGCAGAGCTGTTGGGGGGTGGGTCCACCTCCTACCTGTCCAATGCGCTGCAATTTGACCAGCAGGTCGCGGTCTATACCGGGGCGTTTTATTCGGGTGTGTCATTGGACAAGACCAGTTTTGACTTTCTGATTGTACCTGCCGAGGGCGTCAGCCTGGACCAGGCCGAAGCGGCGCTGGATGCCACCGTGAGTGCCTTCCTGGCCGAGGGCGTCGATGCCGAACAGCTGGAGCGGATCAAGCTGCAGCTGCGGGCGTCGGAGATTTATGCCCGCGATAATGTGGACGGGATTGCAAATCGCTATGGCCGGGCGCTGACCTCGGGCTTGACGGTGCAGGATGTACAGGACTGGCCGCAGATACTGCAGTCTGTCACCTCGGATGAAATCATTGCCGCAGCGCAAAACTTGCTCCGCCCCGAAGCCTCGGTGACGGGCTGGATGATGCGGCAGGAGGAGGGCGAATGATGCGTCTTACAGCTTTGACGATGGCAGTTTTTGCCTGGGTTTCCCTGTTGGTCCTGCCCGCGCAGGCCGAGATTAAAATCAACGAAGTGACCTCTCCCGGCGGGATTACCGCCTGGCTGGTCGAGGACCACTCGATCCCCTTTACTGCACTTGAATTGCGCTTTCGCGGCGGCACCTCGCTGGATGCGCCGGGCAAACGTGGCGCCACTTATATGATGGCTGGATTGCTCGAAGAGGGCTCTGGCGAGATGCGGGCGCAGGCCTATGCCCGTGCGGTTGAAAATCTGGCGGCCAGCTTTGGCTATGACGCGGACCGGGACAGCCTGTCGGTCTCGGCGCGGTTTCTCAGTGAAAACCGCGATGCGGCTGTGGGTTTGCTGCGCCAAACCCTGCAAGAGCCGCGCTTTGATCAGGATGCGCTTGACCGGGTGCGGGCGCAGGTGCTGGCCGGGCTGCGGTCGGATCTGAAAGACCCCAACAAGATCGCCAGTCGGGCCTTTGCCGAAATGGCCTATGGCGATCACCCCTATGGCAGCTCTGGCAAGGGCACCATAGACAGTGTTTCCGCGCTGACCCGTCAGGATATCTTTGCCGCCCATGAGGCCGTTTTTGCCCGCGACAGACTTTATGTCAGTGCTGTCGGTGATATCACCCCTGATGAGCTGGGCGCGCTGTTGGACCGGCTTCTGGGGGACATGGCGCCTACGGGCGCGCCATTGCCCGGCCCGGCCGAGGTGACGATTTCTGGCGGCATCAGCATTGTTGATTACGACACGCCGCAATCGGTGGCGCTGTTTGGTCATATGGGGATCACCCGGGATGATCCCCGATTCTTTGCCGCCTATATCATGAATCAGATCCTTGGCGGTGGCTCCTTTGACAGTCGCCTGATGACAGAGGTGCGCGAAAAGCGCGGCCTGACCTATGGGGTCTATTCTTATCTGGTGCCGCAGGATCTGGCCTCTGTCTATATGGGGCAGCTGGGCTCTGCGAATGGCAAAATGGCCGAAGCGGTGGAGGTAATTCAGGGCGAATGGCAGCGGCTTGCCAGCGATGGCGTCACCGAGAAAGAGCTGACAGACGCCAAGACCTATCTCACCGGGGCCTATCCGCTGCGCTTTGACGGCAATGGCCGGATTGCCTCAATCCTGGTGGGGATGCAGATAGATGACCTGCCCATCGACTATGTCCAGACCCGCAATGATAAGGTTAACGCGGTCACCCTGGAGGAGATCAATCAGGTGGCCAGTGAAATTCTGCTGCCCGAGGCGCTACATTTTGTTGTGGTTGGCCGACCTGAGGGGCTGATCGCCAGCCCCTGACGGGTCAAGCGCTCAGGCGTAGGGCCAACAAAAGGCGACACAGCATAGCGTTCAGGGCCGGGGATTTCCCCGGCCCTGTTGTTTTGCACCCGCGCTTTCGCCGGGCCTGAATCTGGGGGTTTTCCCTATTCGCCGTAGGGCACCCAGATGTTTTTCACTTCGGTGGCTTCCAACAGGAACTTGCGGCTGTGATCGTGGCTCCAGTCGAGCGACGCGGCATGGGCGACCCAGGTCCGTTTGAGGTTGAGCGCCGAGGCCTCTTCGATGGTCTGCGCCAGATCGGTTGAAGAAAAGCTCCAGACCGCATCCACATTCATATGGGCGGCCAGGGGCTGTGCCAGCTCCGCAGCCTCGCCGGTCAGAATATTGACCACGCCGGCGGGCACATCCGAGGTTTCCAGCACCTGATAGAAATCAGTGGCGGCCAGCGGGAAGGGACCCGAGGCGGCAAGCACCACCCGGTTGCCCATGGCCAGGGCAGGCGCCATGACCGAGACAAGCCCCAACAGCGGCGCCTCATCGGCGCAGAGCGCGCCAATCACCCCGACGGGTTCTTTCATGGCCAGGGCAACCGCCCGCATGGGCACACCATGGGCCTGACCGTCGTATTTGTCGGCCCAGGCGGCAGCGGTGAACAGCCGTTCAATCGCGGTCTCAACCTCTTTGGCTCCTGCCTTTTTACCAGTCATAGCATCAATGCGATGGGCAAATTCATCCGCCCGCGCTGACAGGTTCTCGCCGATGTAATACAGAATTTGCGCCCGCAGATGGCCGGTGGTCTTGGACCAGGCCTTGGCTCCGGCGGCGGCCTCGACTGCGTTGCGGACGTCTTTGCGGCTGCCCATGCCCACATGACCCAAAAGCCCGCCGTGACTGTTGAAGACGGGCTTTGAATAGCCACTGTCGGGTCGCGCTTGCTTGCCACCGATATACATCTTGGCGGTGCGGTCCACCGGATCGGCGCTGTGGCTATCCTGTTTGCCGGCAAAGGCCGCGACAGGCGCCAGCGGTTTGGTTTTGCCTTTGGGGCGGGTATAGGCGCTGAGCCCTTCCCAGCCGCCTTCGCGGCCAAATCCGCTTTCACGGACACCGCCAAACCCGGCTGCGGCATCAAACATATTGGTGCCATTGATCCAGACCACGCCGGCCACCAGTTTTGGCGCCAGATCCAGCGCTAGATTTATATTCTCGCTCCAGACGGTGGCCGCCAACCCGTAGCGGCTGCTATTGGCCAGCTCCACCGCCTCGGCGGGGGTGCGGAAGGTGCAGGAGACCAGCACCGGGCCAAAGATCTCTTCCTGCATCAGCGGATCCGACGGGGCCAGACCCTGGATCAGGGTGGGTGGGAAGAAGCTGCCCTGGGGCGGCAGACGCAGGCTGGGCTGATAGGTTTCCCCGGCCTGATTGCCGGCAACCAGCGTGGTGATTGTGTCCAGCTGCACCGGATCCACCACCGCGCCGATGTCGATGGATTTGTCCAGCGGGTTGCCGATGCGCAGCTTGTCCATGCGGGCTTTGAGCTTGGTATAGAACCGATCGGCAATGCTTTCCTGCACCAACAGCCGCGAGCCGGCGCAGCAGACTTGCCCCTGGTTGAACCAGATGGCATCGACCAGGCCTTCCACAGCGGAGTCCAGATCGGCATCGTCAAACACGATATAGGGCGATTTCCCCCCCAGCTCGAGGGTCAGCGCCTTGCCGGTGCCTGCGGTGGCTTCGCGGATGCGGCGCCCCACAGAGGTGGAGCCGGTAAAGGCGATTTTGTCCAACTCTGCGGCGACGATCATTTCACCAACGGCGCCATCGCCGGTGACAATATTGACCACGCCCTTGGGCAGGCCGGCCTGTTGACAGATATCCGCAAACAGCAGCGCGGTGAGCGAGGTATATTCTGCCGGTTTCAGCACCACGGTATTGCCCATGGCAATCGCAGGCGCGACCTTCCAGGCCAGCATCAAGAGCGGGAAGTTCCAGGGGATGATCTGGCCACAGACCCCAAGCGCCTGGGCCTCGGGCAGTTCGCTTTCCATCAGCTGGGCCATGCCGGCGTGATAGTAGAAATGGCGCTGCGCCAGCGGGATATCAATATCACGGCTTTCGCGAATTGGTTTGCCATTGTCGAGCGTTTCCAGCACCGCAAACAGGCGGGCGTGTTTCTGCAGCAGCCGGGCAATGGCATAGAGGAAACGGGCGCGTCCCGGTCCGCCGAGCTTTTCCCATTTTGGCTGCGCTGTGCGCGCGGATTTTACCGCCGCATCAACATCGTCCTGGGTAGCCTGGCTCAGGGTGGCCAGTACCTCACCCGTTGCGGGATTGCGGCTGTCAAACCCATCCTGGGGCGCGGTGAAGGCACCGTTGATGAAATGGCCAAAACGATCGCCCTGATCAATCAGCCAAGCCAAGGCCTCGGCGGCATTTTCGGGGGCAGGGCCGTAATCCATGGCGTCGAACTTCTCTTTGATGGTCATTGTATCGGCTCCTTAGCCGTGCAGCCCTGGGGTTTGAGCACCCGTTGGCTGGAGGCAGGATGGCGCAGCAGGGCCGCTGCGGGACGAAGAGGGCGCGGCACAAGATTGCCGCCGCAGTTTGGGCAGGTGCCTTTGAGGATGTTGTCGGCGCAATCGGCGCAGAAGGTGCACTCAAAGGTGCAGATACGGGCCTCTGGGCTCTGCGGCGGCAGATCGCGGTCGCAGCACTCACAATTTGGTCTCAGCTCCAGCATCTGCTCAGGCCATCGCATGGCGGTAGCTGGCAGAGTAGGCACCGCTGGTGTGGTGTTCCAGCTGACGTTCAATGTCGTTCAGCAGGGAGGAGGCGCCAAAGCGGAACAGATCGGGCTGGAGCCAGCGATCTCCCAGCTCTTCCTTGATCAACGACAGATAGATCAGCGCATCCTTGGCCTTGGAAATACCTCCGGCGGGTTTGTAGCCAACGCGGAAGCCGGTGCGGTCGTAATAGTCGCGGATGGCGCGGATCATCACCAGGCTGACAGGCAGGGTGGCGTTGACGCTCTCCTTGCCGGTGGAGGTCTTGATGAAATCCGCCCCGGCCATCATGCAGATCAGCGAGGCCCGCGCCACATTGCGCAACGACCCCAGCTCTCCGGTGGCGAGGATCGCCTTGACATGGGCCTCGCCGCAGGCCGCGCGAAAGGCCTGCATTTCATCATACAGCGCCTGCCAATTGCCCGCCAGAACATGGCGGCGCGAGATCACGATGTCGATCTCCTTGGCGCCCGCCTTGACGCTTTCCTCGATCTCGGCGACCCGCAGGTGAAAGGGCGACAGCCCGGCAGGAAAGCCGGTGGAGACCGCCGCGACGGGAATGTCGGTGCCTTTCAGTGCCTGAACCGCTGCTGCGACCATTTCGTGATAGACGCAGACCGCCCCGGTGGTGAGTGGCGGCATGTCGAGCGCCTGCAGGATATCCCCGCGCACCGGCTGACGCGCCTTGGCGCAGAGCCTGCGCACGCGCTCTTCGGTATCATCCCCGGACAGGGTGGTCAGGTCGATGCAGGTCACCGCCTTGAGCAACCAGGCGGCCTGATAGTCCTTTTTGACGCTGCGCCGTGCAGGCAGCGTGGCGCAGCGACGTTCGATCGCAGAAGTATTGGCCTGCACGCCTGCGACCCAGTCCAGATCCAGGTCCATGCCCGGGTTGCGGGGCTCCTGGGCCAGTGCTAGCGGTTTTGTATCTTGCAAGGTTTGGCTTTCCATTCCGGGGATCCTCAACAGAGTTCTGCGCAAAAGTCGCACGGGTGCGGCATCTTGGCAAGTAAACCACGCAGGAGGCGGGTCCGATTTTGACCTTTTGGACAAACGTCAGAGAAGTTTCTTGCGAATAAGTCGCAATTTCATTGACTAAGTTGAGAATCATTCTCATATTCAACCCACCCGCTACAAACAGGAGGCTCCGGCCCATGCGTATGAGACACTTTGCCTATCTGGGCCTGATGATGCTTCTGGCTTTGCCGATGACCGCAGGCCGGGTGCTGGCCGAGGCGCCGCTCAAAGTGGTGGCGACCACTGGAATGATCGCAGATGCGGCGCGTCAGATTGGTGGCGATGCGGTAAAGGTCCAGGCCCTGATGGGACCGGGGGTGGATCCCCATGGCTATCGTCAGACGCGCTCGGACATTGTGGCCATGACCCGGGCTGATCTGGTGCTGTGGCATGGTCTGTACCTTGAGGCGCAGATGCAGGATTTTTTCCATGATCTGGAACGCAAGCGACCAGTGGTGGCGGTGGCGGAAGGGCTGCCAAAGGATCTGCTGCGGGGCCATGATGACTATGCCGACAAATATGACCCCCATGTCTGGATGACCCCCGTGCTGTGGAAACTGGTTGTCGCAGAGGTGCAAGAGGCCCTGACCACGGCGCGCCCCGAGTCGGCAGAGGTTTTTGCCGCCAATGCCGCGAGGCATCTGGCAGACCTGGACCGGCTGATCACCTATGGGACAGATGTCCTGTCTCAGGTGCCGGAAAACAACCGCGTCCTGCTGACCGCCCATGATGCCTTTGGCTATTTTGGCCGTGACTTTGGATTTGAGGTGCTGGGCATTCAGGGCATTTCCACCCAGTCAGAGGCCGGGTTGAACCGGATTGGCGAGCTGGTTGATCTGCTGGTCTCACGCGATATCAAAGCGGTTTTTGTCGAAAGCTCGGTCTCTGATCGCTCCATGCGGGCCCTGATCGAAGGGGCGGCTGCCCAGGGGCATGAGGTCTCTATCGGCGGGGAGCTGTTTTCGGATGCGATGGGCGCTGACGGCACCTATGAGGGCACATACCTCGGGATGCTGGATCATAATATGACAAGCATTGCCAGGGCGCTTGGGGCGGTAGAAACCCCGGCCCGCGGCATGGATGGAAAGCTTTCGGCGGGATTATGACTGTGACAGTAGAAATTGTAGAAACACCGGTTGCGGCCCATATGGACAGCGGCGCGGCGCAGAATGCAAAGATCGCCCAAAGCCCCCTTGCCATTCGCGGCCTTACCGTAACTTACGGTGAAAAACCGGCGGTATTCTCGGTAGATATGACCGTTGAACCGGGACAGATGACAGCGATCATCGGCCCCAATGGGGCGGGGAAATCAACCCTGCTCAAAGCGGCCTTGGGCATTGTTCCACCTGTCTCTGGCCGGGTGACAGTTTTTGGCCGCTCTTTGGCAGAGCAACGCGCCCGGATCGCCTATGTGCCGCAGCGCGCCAGCGTTGATTGGGATTTCCCGACACGGGTGATCGATGTGGTTCTGATGGGGCTGTACCGCGAACTGGGCCTGTTGGGGCGGGTCAAACGCGCCCATCGCGCCAAAGCCTTGGACTGTCTTGCCCGTGTTGGCATGGCGGATTTTGCGAGCCGCCAGATTGGCCAGCTTTCGGGTGGTCAGCAGCAGCGGGTGTTTCTGGCCCGTGCTCTGGCCCAGGGGGCGGACCTGTATCTGCTGGACGAACCCTTTGCCGGGGTGGATGCAGCCACTGAAAAGGCGATTATCGCGGTTTTGAAATCCCTGCGTGAGGCCGGGAAAACCGTGGTGGTGGTGCATCACGATCTGGCCACCGTCACCGAGTATTTCGACAATGTCTTCCTGATCAACACCCGCAGCATTGCCGAAGGCCCGGTGGCCCAGGCCTTTACCGAAGAGACCCTGCAGGCGGCCTATGGCGGGCGGCTGGCAACCTCGCAAATTGATCAACTGGCCAAGGTCTGAGAGGAGCACCCCTATGCTACTGGACGCTCTGCTGCTTCAGCTCGGCTATAATGCCACGCTTGTTGCCCTGGGGGCCGCGCTTTTGGGCACCTCGGCGGGGATCACGGGCACCTTTTTGTTTCTGCGCAAACGCGCGCTGGTCTCGGACGCGGTCAGTCACGCCACCTTGCCCGGTGTCTGCATCGCCTTTCTGGTGATGGCCTTCGCCGGGGGGGATGGCCGCAATCTGGCGGGGCTTTTGCTGGGCTCGGCGGTTTCTGCTGCGATTGGCCTGTGGTGCATGAACTGGCTGACCCGCAACACACGCCTGGCCGAGGACGCCGCTATTGGTGCGGTTCTGTCGGTGTTCTTTGGCCTTGGCATTGTATTGCTGACGGTTATTCAAACGCTTGGTGTCGGACGTCAGGCGGGGCTGGAGGGCTTCCTGCTCGGCTCTACTGCGGGCATGCTGTATAGTGATGCGGTGGTGATTGCGGCAGGCGGGGCTGTGACGCTGTTGCTGGTTTTGCTGATGCGCAGGCCGATGACCCTGGTGGCTTTTGATCCCGAATATGCCGCCGCCCGTGGCCTGCCGGTAGATCGTATCGACATGCTGATGATGGGGCTGGTCATGGCGGTCACTGTTGTGGGGTTGAAAATTGTCGGACTGATCCTGATCGTGGCGCTGCTGATCATTCCCGCTGTTACCGCGCGGTTCTGGTCGGAACGATCCGACCATGTGGTCTTTCTTGCCGGCCTGTTTGGCGGTGTGGCTGCCTATCTGGGGGCGGCCCTGTCCGCCTCGGCGCCCAACCTGCCGACGGGGCCGCTGATTGTTCTGGTTAGTTTTGCCTTCTTTGTGCTGTCCCTGTTTCTGGCACCCAATCGCGGTGTACTGGCGGCAGTGCTGCGCCATCTGCGGTTCCAGCGCCGGGTGCATCTGCGTCAGGGGCTGTTGGCGCTGGCGCAGGGCCAGGCAATCTACGAGAGCCTCACTCTGCGATTGTTGCGCCGCGCAGGACTGACTCGCGCCGATGGGGTGGCAACCGCCAGGGGCCGCGCCCGCGCTGCCAAGGCGCTGCGCGACGAGCGCCGCTGGCAAGTGGTGCGCAGTGATATCACCCATGAGGCGGCAGCGGCGCTATATGATGGGCTACGCGACATTGAAACGGTGCTGACGCAGGATCAAATTCAGGAAATCGACCGCCAGATCGGTGGCCCACGCGAGGTGATGTCATGAGCGGTGAAGAGTTTGTGCCCCTGTCGCTGACGCCAATGCTGATTGGCATTTTTGCCGCCGTGGCCTGTGCCTTGCCGGGGAACTTCCTGTTGTTGCGGCGACAGGCCCTGATCGGCGATGCCATCAGCCATGTGGTGCTGCCGGGCATTGTTGTGGCCTTTTTGGTGACCGGGATGATCGCCGCCTGGCCGATGATGCTGGGCGCGGCGGCGGCAGCAGTTTTTGCCGTGGTGATGATCGAAGCAATCCGCCGTCTGGGTCGGATTGAGCCGGGCGCAGCCATGGGCGTGGTGTTTACCTCCATGTTTGCCGCCGGGGTGTTGTTGCTGGAACAAAGTGATACCTCAGCGGTGCATCTGGATGTGGAACATGCGCTTTATGGCAACCTGGAAAGCCTGATCTGGCTGGATGCCACCGGCTGGGCCTCGCTGCTGGACCCGGAGGCGCTGCGCTATATCCCGGCTGAGCTGCCGCGTATGGCGCTGACGCTGGTCGGGGTTTGTCTGTTCATTGCACTGTTCTGGCGGGCGTTGAAAATCTCCACCTTTGATGAAGGCTTTGCCCGCACCATGGGGATCCGCACCAATCTGTTGGGGCTGGGACTGGTGATTACCGCCGCTGTCGCCGCTGTGGCGGCTTTTGATGCGGTGGGCTCGATCATCGTGATCGCCATGTTTATCTGCCCGCCCGCGGCGGCGCGCATGATGACCAACCGGTTGGAAGCGCAGATTGCCTGGAGTGTTCTCTTTGCGGTGCTTTCGGCGGTGCTGGGCTATATCTTTGCAGGGTTTGGGCCGCTGTGGCTGGGGGCGGCAGATGCTGTTAGCGCTGCGGGCATGATTGCCACGGTTTCTGGGGTGATCCTGGCCATTGCCGCCCGTTTTGGTCCCTGTCGTGGCCGGTCCGGCGCGCCGGTGGGCGTCTGACGCAGACCGCAGCAGGCTGACAGGTTAGACCACAGAGTGGGGAGCATATTTTTGTTCCCCTCTTGTTCGTTTTTTGCACCAGACCCTGTGGTAGAATCGTGGGAAGCTGCTAAATTTAGCGGTATGAGCAGCCAAGACCCCCATATCAGCGATCATGATCGCCCGACCATTCGTCAGCTTGATGACAGTGCAATCAACCGGATCGCCGCTGGCGAGGTGGTGGAACGCCCGGCCTCGGCCGTCAAGGAACTGGTGGAAAACGCCATTGATGCCGGCGCGCAGCGTATAACCATCGAGATCGCAGATGGCGGCAAGACCCTGATCCGGGTGACGGATGATGGCTGTGGCATGACCTCCCGCGATCTGCCGCTGGCGTTGTCGCGCCATGCGACCTCAAAAATTGATGGCACCGATCTGCTGAATATCCATACCTTTGGCTTTCGCGGCGAGGCGCTGCCAAGTCTGGGTGCTGTGGGGCGGTTGACCATAACCAGCCGGGCCGAAGGCCATGATGCGGCGCAGATCCGGGTGGCGGGGGGCAAGATGGAACCGGTGCGCCCTGCGGCCCTGCGCTCCGGCACCATCGTCGAGCTGAGCGACTTGTTTTATGCCACCCCGGCACGGTTGAAGTTCATGCGCACGGACCGGGCGGAATCCCAGGCGATTGGCGATGTGGTGAAACGGCTCGCCATGGCAGAGCCTTCGGTGGGGTTCACCCTGCGCGATGTTTCTGGCGGCGGTGAAGGTCGGGTGACTTTTCGGGCAGATCCGTTGACTGGCGATTTGTTTGACGCGCTGCATGGGCGCCTGGCCTCGGTGCTAGGGCGGGAATTTGCGGAAAACGCGCTGCGTATAGATGCCACCCGCGAGGGTATTCGCCTGTTTGGCTATGCCGCCCTGCCGACCTATTCGCGCGGGGCTGCGGTGGCGCAGTTCCTGTTTGTGAATTCGCGGCCGGTCAAGGACAAGATGCTGACCGGAGCCCTGCGGGGGGCCTATTTTGATTTTCTCAGCCGTGATCGCCATCCGGCGGCGGCGCTGTTTATCGACTGTGACCCTACCCTGGTGGATGTGAATGTACATCCGGCGAAGTCCGAAGTGCGTTTTCGCGATCCTGGGCTTGCGCGTGGGCTGATTGTTTCGGCACTGCGACACGCCCTGGCCGAGGCCGGGCATCGGGCCTCGACCACGGTGGCCGGCGCCACATTGGGAGCAATGCGGCCAGAGGCGCCAACCGCCAGCGGCGCGGCACGGGTCTATCAGATGGATCGCCCCTCCATGGGGGCGCGGACGGCGTCCTATGCCGGGCAACACCCCGCGTTTTCCCCAGCACCGCCGTTGACATATGGCGCGCCGGAGACCGAAGGCTTTGCCGAGCTGCAAGGAGAATACAGTGGCCGCCTAACCGAGGCCCCGGGGCCCGTGTCGGATGCGCCCGAAACCACCGCCCCCGGGGCCGAGCAATTGCCGCTTGGGGCGGCACGCGGGCAGGTGCATGAAAACTACATCATCGCCCAGACCGCTGACGGTATGGTGATCGTCGATCAACATGCGGCCCATGAGCGGCTGGTCTATGAAAAGCTGAAGCAGCAGATGGCGGAGAATGGCGTCGCGGCCCAGGCCTTGTTGATCCCCGAGATTGTTGAGTTGGGCAGCAATGACTGCGCGCGCATCTTGGCCCATGCGGAGGCGCTGAAGAAATTTGGCCTCGGGTTGGAAGCTTTCGGCGGAAATGCCCTCGCCGTGCGTGAAACCCCCGCATTGCTGGGAGAGGTGAACGCAGAGGCCATGGTAAAAGATATTCTGGATGAGCTGGACGACCAGGGCGAAAGCCAGCTGGTGCAGGCGCGGCTGGAGGCGATCCTGTCCAGGGTTGCCTGCCACGGGTCGATCCGGTCCGGTCGGCGCATGCGCGGTGAAGAGATGAATGCGCTGCTGCGCGAAATGGAGGCAACACCGCATTCCGGCCAATGCAACCATGGTCGCCCCACCTATGTGGAGCTGAAGCTTGCCGATATCGAACGGCTGTTTGGGCGCAGCTGATGGAGGGCATGGAGGAGGCAGTTCAGGCAATGAATGAGGTCGGGCTGCTGATCCTTCTGGCGGGCGGGTTTGCTGCCCTGCTGGTGTTGCTGCTCGTCCTGTCGCTGCGGGCCTCGGCGCGGGTGGCGCGGGCCATGGGGCCGCTCACGGGGCAGATCGGCCAGCTGGGCCAATCTGTGCATCAATTGCAGGGCGGTTTGCAGCATGTGTCCGACACCCAGGCGAGCGCACAGGTGCAGATGGTGCAGACGGTCGAGGCGCGCCTGACTGCGGTGCAGCAGCATATGAATGACCGGCTGGCGGACAATGCCCTGCGCCAGGCGCAGTCCATGGCGCAGATGCAGGAGCGCATGCAGGAAAGCCTGCATGGCAGCAGCAAACGCACGGTAACCTCGCTCACTCAGTTGCAGGAACGTCTGGCGGTGATCGACAAGGCACAGGACAATATCACCAAACTGTCGGGGGATGTGCTGGGGCTGCAGGATATTTTGTCCAACAAGCAAACTCGCGGCGCCTTTGGGGAAATTCAGCTGTTTGACATCGTCTCCAAGGCGCTGCCGGCGGGCAGCTACACAATGCAGGCGACCCTGAGCAACGGCAAACGCGCCGATTGCCTGGTGCATCTGCCCAACCCGCCGGGGCCAATTGTCATCGACAGTAAATTCCCGCTGGAGCCCTATGAGGCGCTGCACCGGGCCGAGAGCCGCGACGAGAAAGCCTATGCCATTCGGCAAATGAAAGCGGCGCTGCGGGCCCATATCACTGCGATCTCGGAAAAATACATTATTGATGGTGAAACCGCCGAAGGCGCGTTGATGTTTCTGCCCTCAGAGGCGGTTTATGCAGAGCTGCACGCCAATTTCACCGCCGTGGTGCGGGAAGGCTTTGCCGCCAAGGTCTGGATTGTCTCCCCCACCACCTGCATGGCGACACTGAATACCATGCGCGCGATCCTCAAGGATGCGCGGATGCGCGAACAGGCCGGGGCGATACGGTCTGAATTGGGGCTTTTGTACCGGGATATGGAACGCTTAGGGGAACGGGTGGGCAATCTGGACCGCCATTTTGGCCAAGCCGCCAAGGATATAGCCGAGATCCAAGTCAGCGCTGAAAAGGCCGGAAAACGGGCCAAGCGTTTGGATAATTTTGATTTTGAAGAGATCGCCGGCGATGTCGCTGGCACTATTGCGCCCCTGGAGCAGACCCCATAATGAAAAGCGAACCTCTGGATACAAAACTACTGCGTCAGGCGGAGGTGAAGGTTGAGCGGATGGTGGCCGTTCTGCGTGTCGCCGTGGCTGGTTGTTTATTGGCCGCCTTTTTGATCCTGGTAAAGGGAGAGGGCGCAGACCAGTCTTATCTGAGGATCCAGTGGCTATTGGCGCTGCTCACGCTGCTGTCGTATTTTGTCCTGGGGGCGATCTCTTATTGGCTGGCCACCTCGGGGCGGTTTCGGCGCTGGATGGTCTGGCCAGCGGTGACGCTGGATTGTCTGTTCATGCTGGTGAACACATGGGCGGGACTGAGCAATACCGGCTTTCCCGGGGAGCTGACCTTTTTGTTGCCGCCCACCTGGCTGGTGCCGGTTATTCTGGCCTTTGCGGTGTTGCGGTTTAATCCTTATCTGCAGGCCTATTGTGTGGTGCTGACGGTGGGAGGTTTGTTCTATCTGACGCTCTGGCAACCCGAAGAAATCACACCTGACCTGGCTGCGCGTGCCGAGTTCATGCTGTTGTTGCCCCCAAATATGGTGCGGATTGTGATGATTGCCCTGGGCGGATTGGTGTTGATTGTGGCCGCTTACCGGGCGCGGCAGCTGTTGCATAGTTCGATCACGGATGCCCGCGCCCGCGCCAATCTTACCCGTTATCTGCCGGCGCAAATGGCGGACCGGCTGGCGGCGGGTGAGCTGAGCGAGCTGCGCAAAGGGCGCCAGCAGGAAATGGTGGTGATGTTTGTCGATATTCGCGGCTTTACCCAGTGGTCCGAGGGCCGGGCACCAGAAGAAGTCGGCGCCTATATCAGCGAGTTTCGCCGCCGCGTGCAGCGTGCGGTGGGACAGAACCAGGGTATGATCGACAAGTTCATCGGCGATGCTGCAATGATCCTGTTTGAAGGCGAGAGCGCTGCGGCCCGGTCCCTAGCCTGTGTTGATGACCTGCTGGTGGAGCTGAAGGACTGGGGCAGAGAGCGTCAGGCTGAGGGGCGCGAACCGGTGCGTGTAGGGATTGGTCTGCATCTGGGCGAGGTTTTTTCCGGTGTGGTCGGCGATGCCCAGCGTTTGGAGTATTCGGTCTTTGGCGATACGGTGAACACGGCGGCGCGTCTGGAAGAGCTGACCAAATCGGCAGGCGTGGATGTGATTGCCTCGGCGGCGGTGCTGCAGGCGGCAGGAAGCGAGCCCGCGCGCGAGGGCTGGTCTGCGCTGCCGGCGGAGCACTTGCGCGGGCGCAGCAGCGGGGTCGAAATCTTCGGACGTGGGGCACTGGAGGGCTAAGCGCGCCGGGCCATTGCTCTATCGCTGGTTTCTTGCCCCAGATCAAAGACCCTCGGGTTGTGCTGCTGTCTGATGTTCTTAACGGCGAACAGAAGGAGACGAACAATGCTGGAGATTTCCACACGCAAGATTGCACAGGTGGCCCTGATGGCACGGGAGCTGGGACGGGCAGAAGGCGAGCTGCGCGCCTTTATCGACCGCCTGGGCATGGATGAGCAGGCGGAACTCACCGCAATCATGTGGGTTGGCCGGGGCAGTTTTGAGCCGGAAGAACTGGCCGAAGCCATTGCAACAGCCAAATCTGAGGCCTCTACCCCGACGGCTGACTATCTGATTGGCACCCCACATCTGGCCGACAACATAGAGGCTGGTCTGGATGCGCTGGGCGTCGATGTGCAGGATGTCGAGGACGATGTGATCGGCCGTTAGGCCGATCTGATGAGGGCCAGAACCCAGTGGCCAAAGCCCCCGAAATTCGAGGTCGTGTAACCTGAGGCCCCGGACCCTGTGCCCCCTGAAGCAGGGGCATTCGCGGGCAGATCATTTACAGCTGCGGGACTACCTGTTTCAGCTCAGCGGCTTCGGCGCGGCTGAGCTGTTGGCCCTGTTTACGCTTGAGCAGCACGTCGCGGGCGCGGGCGTATTGGTCATCCTGCCAGAAGATCATGCAGCCGTTGCAACCCTTGCCGCAACAGCCCTCGACACCAACACGATTGGTTTTTAAGCGGCGGGTATTGCCGTCTTCCTCGATGCTTTTGGTCAGGGCGTCGCGACGCTTGGCATAGGCGGCGGGGTTTTCCTTGCCGCTGATCTCCAACCCCTGGGTGAGCTTGTCAAACCGCACCCGGTTCCATTGTTCCTCGGTTAGGGCGCGTTCCTTGCGCATCACCGAATACTGCGGGAACCGCAGCTTTAGCGCGTCGATGTCTTCGTGGTCGAACAGGGTGAAGGGCAGGCGGATCACCGTCTTGGTGCTACCCTGCACGACCTCTGTCCTTTGGCCAGTGGTGGCGTTTTCAAACTCGTAGACTCGCAACAGCACTGTCTCGCGGGCGATGGGAGAGACAAACTCCAGAACCTCACCGGCAACCAGCTTGTTCTTCACCTCCACCAGAAAGGCATCCTCTGCCACCTCGGTGACGACGCCAGCATATTCCCACTGCGCCAGGGAGGCGGTGTGTTCGTAATTATGGGCGTAATTGGTCAACCGACCCTCGTGGAAGGCCAGGGTGTAGCCGCGATTGCCCACCGCCTCCAGCTCGCGCATATAGGGTTTGGGGTCCCAGTTTTCCGGGTCTGCGTAGTAGTCATCAATCGCCATGCGGTAGGCGCGGGCGACGATGGCGCAGTAGTATTCAGACTTGCCGCGTCCCTCAACCTTGAGACTGTCAACGCCGATTTCCAGGTATTCGTTCAGCTTTGGCATGATGCAGAGATCTTTGGAATTGAGGATGTAGGAGCCGCGCGCGTCTTCCTCAATCGGCATCAGCTCACCGGGGCGGCAGCCCTCTTCCAGCAGGAATTCGAACATATCGGCGTTGTCATCGGTGATCTGAAGATCCTGCACGGTGCCGTCCTTTAGGCGCATGCGGAAGCTATAGTTCCAGCGGCAGGAATTGGCGCAATTGCCCTGATTGGCACCGCGTTCGGCCATAAAGTTCGACAGCAAGCAGCGGCCGGAATAGGTCATGCACATGGCCCCATGTACAAAGGCCTCCAGCTTGATATCCGGGCATTTTTCGCGGATCTCTTTCAGCTCAGAAAACGAAACTTCGCGGGCCAGAACGCAGAGATCAGCCCCCTGATCCTGCCAGAATTTGACCGACAGCCAGGAGCAGATATTGCTTTGGGTTGAGATATGCAGCGGTAGCTCGGGGGCGCGGTCCTTGACGTATTGAAAGACGCCGGGGTCTGCGATGATCAAACCATCGGGGCGCACCTTGCGGACGGTGTCGATATATTCGTCCAGCTTGTCGATGTCTTTGTTGTGGGAAAACAGGTTCAGGGTCAGATAGGCGCGCCGCCCATGGGCGTGACAGAAGGCTACACCCTCGATCACCTCCTCCAGCGAGAACTCGGATTTGGTGCGCAGGGACATATCCGGGGTGCCGAGATAGACCGCATCAGCCCCGTATAAAATGGCCAGCTTGAGCTTGCGCAGGTTGCCTGCGGGCATCAAAAGCTCGGAGCGTTTCATAGGTGATGTTGCGGCGCGGGTCATAGGCTAGGTCTCTTCACCAGGAATGGGGAAGCGCGCCTATAGAACGGGCCGGGACAGAAAAATATGATCTAGCGCAAAGAGGTGCGCATCTGCAAAGGCCAGCCCAGTGAAACAGGCTGGCCAAAGGGCGCATAATTCCGCCAAATTATACGCCTTCTGCCGTCAGCTTTTCAGCGGGCAGGTGTTGATACCCAGGATTGTGTAGAGCGGGCAGTTGCCCAGCAGGCCAGTGGCCAGAGGCACGATCCCGATCAAGCCCCAAAGCGACTGGGGGCCGATAAAGACAAGCGAGAGCAGGACGATACCGGCGATGACGCGCAGGATGCGGTCGATTTTGCCTTCGTTCTTGGTCATGGGAAGATCTCCTTTTGCGGTGTTGAGAAGAGTATAGCAAAACCAAGATGTGAGGGGCGGTGACAGAGTCACCAGATTGGCCAAGAAATCTATTTTTGTTCGGCAATCTGCGCCAGCTCAGGTGCATTGCAGATGTGAATACCGTCCGAGAGCTGTTCGACCAGGCCACGGCGGGCAAACTCTGCCAGGCGACGCGACACATATGCGCGCCCCGAGGCAGTTTCAGCCGCCAGCGCGGTGTGGGTGACAGGCACGATCCCGGTAGCATCGACAAGACGCAGCAAAACCTTGGCGAGGCGGGCGTCAAACCCTGTCAGCGCGACGTCTTCGATCAGTTGCTGGTATTCGCTGAACCGCAGCGCAACGGAGGTCAGCACGTCATTGCGAAAGGCCTCATCCTGTTCGATCACCTGTCGAAACTGGCCTGCCGGGATCAGATCTCCGTGCAGATTTTCTTCGACCACACCCTCGGCGGCATAGGTTTGATCCTCGATCAGGCAGGTAAAGGTCTGCAGGCAGACCTCACCGGGGTGTACCCGGTATAGCACCACCTCGCGGCCGCTGCTGCCAGTCAGGGTGACCTTGATACAGCCCTGTTTCAGGACCAGAAATCCGGGGCACTCCTGTCCAGGGCTGAACAGCGTGGTGCCCTTTGGGGCCGAGAATTTTCTACCGATCTTCATCAGGGCCACTCCTAACAGAACTGGGTCTACCCGACACCAGCAGGCTGGCAAGTGCAAGCGACATCCAAGTCGCAGTCCAGCGAGACTTGGGACGTATCAAAAAAGGGGGAGAACCAAAAAAGGGCCCGCTTGCGCAGGCCCTTTAAATGTCGACTATCCGAGGTCTCAGGCGAGGCGGTCGGTGACCTCCAGGTGCTGCGCCAATGTGCCGATCTTGCCCATCCAGTCTGCGACCAGCCCAGCATCGCTGGGGGCGGCGTGTACGCCGGGGGCGATCTTACCGTTCATCACCGCCTCAATAGCATAGGACACCGGATAAGAGACCAGACGCGCCATGGCGGTGCCACGTTCGTCCCCCCAGGCATCCATCACATAGGTTTTGTGCCAGACGGTCTCGCCTGCCTTTTCCGCCTTCAGATCCACGCAGAGCACAACCCGGTCGGGCTCGCCCTCATCATAGGAGTTCTCTTCCCAGAACTGATCCGACATTTCCTTCAGCCGGGCATCGCCGGCTTCGCCTTCCAGGGTTTCTACTTCTTTGAACACAGCGTCCCAGGCCTGCGCCCAGCCATTCAGACGCAGGGTGCCGCGGACGAACTCTTTTACTTTCCAGTCAGCGCCAAACTCATACTGGCCGATAAAGGGCAGGGAATCGCGGTTGGGGTAAACTTCAAAGCTCTCTGGTGTGGGCAGAGGCGCGTCAAAGGTAGAGATCGCGTCCCAGGGGCGGGCGACGTCCAGCTCTTTGAAATCACGAATTGATTTCGAGGGTGAGCGCAGCGCTTTCAGCACGCCCAGGGGCGACCAGCTGAATTTGTAGCGGAAGGGGTTGGGGGTCTTTGGGATGCCGCCGCAATAGGACAGAAAGCTCACCTCATTGGCCGGATCAAAGGCGGCAGAGGCCTTGTACTCATCCACCAGCGCATGGGCCATCAGGTGGTCGATGCCAGGGTCAAGCCCCACCTCGTTGACCAGTGCCACACCGGCGTCTTTGGCCTTGCCATCCAGCGCACGCATTTCAGGCGCGATGTAGGAGGACGACACAAAATGGGCGCCTTTTGAGATCGCCAGCTCTGCCAGCGCTACATGCCAGTCGCCGGGCAGCATCGAGACAACAACATCCGCCGGGCTCAGCATCTCGCCCAGGTTGTTGATGTCAAAGGCATGGATATTGGAGGTCAGATCGCCGACCGCCGCGCGGGCCTTGTCGGCCGTGCGGTTCCAGACGGCAACATCGTGGCCCGCCTCAAGCAGGCGACGCAGGCCGGGAATGGCGGAGAGGCCGGTGCCGCACCAATGAATAGTCATGAGAGTTCTCCCTTATTTATAACGCAGTTTGGCGGCGACAATGCTCACCACAATGAGAATGGCACAGATATTGGCGATCATGATCGGCCAGTCGTTGACCATGATCCCGTATAAAAACCACAGGCTGACGGTGAGCAGAAACATCAAGTTTGCGGCCAGAGACAGACCAGATGTATCCCGGCTGGCCCAGGCCTTCCAAGCCTGAGGCAACCAGCAGATGGTCCCCATAAAGGCCGCGAGATATCCCACATACAGCTCCATCAGGCGGGTACAAATTCGCGGAATGTGGCCTCTGCCCGGCCCCAGACGCCGGATTTCAGATCAGCCAGCGTCAGCAGCGAGGGCAGCAGCTGTCCGGCGTAGTCATGGGAGCTTTCGACGGGCAGCATTGACGGCAGGTTGTCGATCGCCATCACATCCATCACCGGATCACTGGCAACGCGCAGCGCCGGGGCCTCCCAGCTGGTGGCCTGATCATAGATCGGCACCGGATTGTAATCGCTGTCGGGATCACAGGCGACATCGCCAATCGCCGTCAGTTTACGCGCCGCCGAGAGCGCCTCGGCAGGCACAAAGACAGGGGTGCCGGGGCGGGCAAAGATGCAGTTGAGAAACAGATCGTGCTGCAGGATCTCGGGGAAGGGGCCGCCGCTTGCAGTCTCTGCCATATCCCATTTGGTGACGGTGATCCCCATTGCCTCGCATAGATCCGCAGCGCCGGTGCCGACGCGACCCATGGCGCCGATGACAATGGCGGTGGGCACATCTGCCTGCACAGCTTTCAACTCGGCGTTCAATTCCGCCAGCAGGGCATCCTTGCCGGGGTAGACACCCACGGGGCCGCAGATGTCGCCGCGCTGCTGGGCACACCAGCTTTTCAGGGTGACGGCAGCGCCCGCATAGCCGGCCCAATAGCCAAAGGCGGCAACCCGTCGGCCTGCCTCGTCCACCAGATATTCCAGATCATACAGCGTGCCGCCGCCAGCGGCAAACCGGTCCAGCAGCGCCTTGCCCGAATGCTGGCCCTTGAAGGCATGACCAAACATGATGTGGCGATGGGGCAGTGGGGTACCATCCTCGGGCAGTTCCTTGAGGCCAAAGATGATGGCATCCGCCGGGGCACTGGGCCAGGAGTTTTCGGCTGCGATCTCACAGCCGGCATCGATGTAGCCTTGCAGAGGGATTGCGCGTACCGCGCTCTCCTCCACCGTGACTTTGATGCCGCCTGACATGAGCGCCTTGGCGCCTTCGGGCGTCAGGCCAACGCGGTCTTCATTGGGGCGCTGTTCGGCCCGTACCCAGAGATGTGTCATTGTGGGATCCTTTAGAGCATGTCCTTGGCAGAGACTGCGCGCACGGAGTCGCGCTGTTCCATTGCCGCCATGAAGGACTGTATTTTGGGAAAATCTGCAAGGGTCACGCCATCGCCTTGCAGCCAGGTGCAGACCACGTAGAGATAGCAATCGGCAAGGCTGAGCCTGTCCCCCAGAACAAAGGGACCGCGCAGCCCGTATTGGCTCAGGTGAGCGCAGCTGTCGGCCATGGTCTGTGGCACCTTGGCCTGCATGTCCTTGTAGCTGGAGGTCTTGCTAGCCCAGCGGCTGCCGCGCATCTTGTGGGCGTGGTTCACATGCATGGTCGAGGCGAGGTAATACATCACCTCCCGCATCCGGGCCAACAGAACCGGATCAGTGGGGCGCAGGTCTGCATCAGGGGCAATATCGGCAATATAGTCCAGCAGCGCACCGGTTTCGGTCAGGATGCCGCCGTCCACCGCCAGGGCAGGCACCCGTGATTTGGGGTTGATCTGGGCATAGGCGGGGCTGGTCTGTTCCTTGCTGGCAAAATCAATCTTGATGGCCTCATAGTCGAGACCAGCCTCTTCCAGCGCGATGGCGACCGCAATCGAAATGGTCCCCGGGGCGTAATAGAGTTGCATGTCAGATCTCCTGTTGGGGCTAGGGTGGGGCAGAGCGCGGGCCGCGCGTCAAAGGTGGGTCTGCGCGTAGAGCCGATCCGCAGTGTCCAGATGCGGCACCGCGTTGAACAGGACCGGGCTCAGATGACCGCCGATGGGAAACAGCCGGTGCATCGAGGTATTCATGATTGCCAGGGCCATACGGGCCATCCCGTCGGTATCAAGCCCCATGGCCTGACGCATCGCCATTGAGATAAAGCCACCCGAGGTGACCACCAGGGCGGGACCATCCCCGGCAGCAATCTCGGTCAGAACCGATTGGGTCCGGTTTTCAAAGTCTTCCCAGCTTTCGGGAGGATTTTTTATCTCTCCGGCTGACCAGGCTTTGAACACCTTTGGCAGATGCGCGATAAAGCCTTCGCGTTCCTGCGGAACGGCCAGCCCTTGCTGGACCTCCATGGCCTGGGCCATGGTGAAATACTCCATCTCGTTGAGGCGGGCATCCTGAATGACCTCGGCGCAGCCCATGCCCGCAGCGGTTTCAATATGGCGGGTCAGGGTGCCGCAATAGACGCGGGGGTGATGGCTGCCGCTGGCATCCAGATAGCGCCCCAACCAGGCCGCCTGCTGGTGCCCCAGCTCGCTCAGCCGGTCATAGCTGACTTCATCGCGGGCCTCGGTGTTGGCCTGCCCGTGGCGGACCAGGGTGATATGTGTCATGCGACGGATCCTATTTCTGTTCCTCAATTTCATAGGTGAGCCAGCAGCGACATGGAAGAGCGTGTTTGGGATGGGTGCAGCTTTTTGATGGGATGGAAAAAGTTCACCCCTGTTAGGCCGGTTTGAGCCTGAAAATGTTCGATTTGGCTATTTCGCCGCAATTAGATGTAAATGTTGCAGATCCACGTCTTGACCATTGCACTGGGGGCAAAGCCATGAATTAGTCAAGGTATCGCAGAATGCGACAAGACTGACGCCCGGCGCTCGACGCCTGACAATCCCCAACAGAGGTACGCCCATGACCCTGAACCCTGATCGCTTTCTCGAGGATCTGCACCGGTTGCGGTCCTTTGGTGCTTCGGGACAGGGAAAGGGCGTTGTCCGCCCGGCCTTTACCGCAGTGGATATCGCGGCGCGCCGCTGGTTGGCCTCTCGGATGCAGGAGGCAGGTCTGAAAACCCATCTTGATCCCGTTGGCAATCTCTTCGGGTTGAACGGAGAAAAATCTCTGTTGATCGGCTCTCACAGTGACAGTCAGCCTGAAGGTGGCTGGCTCGATGGGGCGCTGGGGGTGGTGGCAGGGCTGGAAATCGCCCGCGCTGCCAAAGAGGCAGGTGGCCCGGCTATTTCCGTGGTGAATTTTCAGGACGAAGAGGGGCGGTTTGGCATTCTCACCGGCTCTGATGTCTGGACTGGAAAAATCTCGCTGGCAGAGGCGGATGCCCTGACAGACACAGATGGCCTGACGCTGAGCGTGGCCCGCTCGCGTATGGCCGGTCGGACCCGCGAGTTTTTGCCCCATGACATGTTCACCGGCTTTATCGAGATGCATATCGAACAGGGGCCGGGCATGGATGTCTCGGGGGATCAGATTGGCGTGGTCAGCGACATTGTTGGCATTCGCGAGGTTCGAGTCACAATAACGGGTCGCCAGAACCACGCAGGCACCACGCCGATGGCGCTGCGTCAGGATGCGTTTCAGGCGCTGTCCACTTTTAACCAGCGGATCAACGAGCGGTTCTCGGCGGTGGCGACGCCTGAAACCGTCTGGACGCTGGGCCATGCGGAGCTGAGCCCGAATGCCTCCTCTGTTGTTCCAGGTCTGGCGCGGTTCGCATTGCAGTGGCGCGATGGGGATCGGGAACGTTTGATCCATATGGAAAAGATCATGCGTGAGGTGGCGGCAGAGGTTGCCCGCGCGCAAAGGGTCAAGATCGAACTGGGGGAGGTTGGCGGTATTGAACCCGCGGCGATGGATTCGCGCCTCAAACAGGCGCTGCGCACCGCAGCAGAGGATCTGGCGCCAGGAAAATGGCTGGACCTGCCGTCAGGCGCGTTGCATGACGCGGCCAATGTGTCTCAGGTAATGCCCAGTGCAATGCTCTTTGTTCCCTCGATTGGCGGCATCAGCCACGCGTTTGATGAGGACACCAAAGAGGCGGACCTGGTAAAGGGGCTGGAAGTTCTGAACCAGGCGGCATTGTCTTTGTGAGCCAAGCCTTTGGCTCGGGTCAGTCGCGGGCGTAGCCCCGTTTCAGCATGCGGTTGCGGTGTTTGTCCGCCGCCAGCGAGGCCTCGCGCAGGTTGTCATAGATGTTGATGGTGCTTTGGCCATTGCGGCCTGCAACGCCCCACTCCCGGAGGACGGAAACCTCGGAAAACAGGTTCAACGCCAGCTCGATCCGGTAGAACCGGGAGCGGCGGTTTTGGGTTTGGCAATAAAGCAGACAGGTGGCCATAGGGTGATTCTATACCAGAGCGAATCGTTGCGGCAAGAGCGGTCTGTCAGGATTTCCCGCCGCACCCGTGAGAGGCTGGCACCGCGTCACCCTTGGTTGTTTGTCCCCGGGCCAGTTCTGGCTTAGTGCCTGTTAGCGCCAGGTCACATCCCCAAGGAAAATATATCCCGCCCCGTAGATGGTTTTGATCAGGCGCGGGTTTTTGGGATCTTCGCGCAGTTTGGTCCGCAGGCGGGACACCCGCACATCCATGGCCCGGTCAAAGCTGTCACCAGCACCACCGCCAAGGCTTTCTTGCATCTGCGCCCGCGAAATCAGCCGCTTTGGACTGTCGAGAAACAGCCGCAGTACCTCTCCCTCGGCATGGGAGAACGGCACTTCGACGCCTTTGTCATCTTCGAGCAGATAGCGGTCAAAATATGCGGTCCAGCCGGCAAACTCGGCGGCGTTGCCACTGACTGGCTGGCTGCGGGGGCCAGCGCGCAGGCGGGCGCGAATGCGGGCAACCACCTCGGCGGGATCAAAGGGTTTGGTGATATAGTCATCGGCTCCCAGTTCCAGCCCGGTGACGCGATCCTGCACCTGGGCGCGGCCCGAAATGATGATGACGGCAGCGCCCTGTTCCAGCGCTAGGCGATGCACCAGGGCAAGCCCATCCACATCCGGCAACGACAGGTCAACCAGGCAGACATCCGGTGTCACCCGTTTGAGGGAGGCCTCAAACTCGCGGGCGCGGGCAAAGCTTTGGGTGCGAAACCCGGCGTCCTGCAGGCAATCGGTGAGAATCTGGCGAATTTCGGGTTCATCGTCCAGAATGGTGACGAGGGGCGCGGTCATGCTGGTGTCTCCGGAGTGATGAGGGCCG
Source organism: Phaeobacter sp. G2 (assembly GCA_025163595.1). NCBI lineage: Bacteria > Pseudomonadati > Pseudomonadota > Alphaproteobacteria > Rhodobacterales > Roseobacteraceae > Phaeobacter > Phaeobacter sp. G2. The sequence continues at coordinate 4,082,444 of CP104100.1, read as the reverse complement.
ACAGTTGCTGGGTCGTAAAGGGTTTTTGCAGCACCGGTCCAGACTTGAGAGCCATGCGGTACTGCGGATCACTGGGCGGCAAAGAGGTCATCAATACAATAGGCAGATGGGTGCCTTTCAGGCGTTGCGCCAGATCAATGCCGGTTGCCTCCCCCTCTAGCCGCACATCTGACAGCACCAATGCGATATCCGGCAGGTCGGCGGCCAGGGCTGAGGCCTCGTCGACGCTGGTGGCCTCGATCACTGAATAGCCAAGATCAATCAGCATATCGCGGAAGGTGGCGCGCAGCTCTTCGCTGTCTTCGACCAAAAGCGCCAGGCCGCCTTTGGCATCGGGGGCCACCCGATAGGGCAAGCGCAGGGTGATGCTGGCCCCGGACACCGTGTTGCCCACCCGCATGTCGCCGCCTGCGGATTTTGCCATGTCATAGACCATGGGCAGACCCAGACCTGACCCTTCACTGCCCTTGGTGGTGAAAAACGGGTTGAGAGCGTTTTTGAGCGCCTCGCTAGAGAAGCCAGGGCCGGTGTCCGTGACGCTGATTTCCAGCCAGATTTGACCCACCACATGGGCGCTTACGGTGATCTGCCCGTTGATGCCGCAGGCGTCACGGGCGTTGAGGATCAGGTTCAGAAGCGCGTCCTGCAGTTTGCCGGCATCCAGCAGCAACAAGACATCGGGGGTATTGTCCAGCACGCTCAACCCCATGCCCTGCGGCAACGAAGGGGTGGCGAGAATTTTCAGCTCGGACAGCAGCGCGTGCATATTGGTGGCCTGTGGGCGCAGGCTGCGCTGGCCGGTCATCTCGGCAATCCGATTCAGCAATCGGCCACCGCGCCGCGCCGCGGCCAGGGTGCCGCGTATCATGTCCTGGGCCTGGGGCGGCAGCTGCATCTTGTCGAGCTTGCCCTGCATGCCAAGGATGATGGTCAAGAGATTGGAGAAATCATGCGCCAGCCCCGAAGTCATCTGCGCTGCCATTTCGCGCCTGCGCGCCTGTTGCAGGGCAACGCGGGCCTGGGTTTCCTCGGTGACATCCATCGACAAAATATAGACGCCGCCGCTTTTGTCGGGGGTAAAGGCCACCCGGATGCGGCGGCTGTCATGGGCTTCGGTGAATTCAAACACCGGACTACCGCCCTTGTAGGCTGCCATCAGATGCGGCTCGATCTTGGCAAATGCCTGTGGCCCCAGCGCCTCGGAGATATGCATTTCCAGAATTTCAGAGGGGCGGCTGGGAAACACCGAGCTCAGCCGCCTGTTGGTATAGGTGTAATAGCCATCGCCGTCGACATGGGCGATATGGGCTGGCATCATCTCGGTGGTGAGCCGGGTGCGGCCCTCGATTTCGGTGAGCTGGCGTTTTGCCTCTTCTAGGGCGGTGATGGTGGCGGCCAGCTTGCGGTTGGTCGCCGAGAGCTCTTCGGTGTGAGAGATCAACCGGTCTGACATTTCCTCAGATTTGGCCCGCAACAACTGCTCCACCCGTTTGGTGCGGCTGATATCGGTGTAGACCGCAACCCAACCGCCCTGGGGCAGCGGTGCGCCTTCGATTGAGATCATCTGACCATTGGCGCGGGTGCGTTCGATATAGTGGGGTTCAAAATCCAGCGCCTGTTCCACCCGGGCGCTGACAAATTCCTCGATATCCTCCATTGGCCCATATTCACCGCTGGCGGCGATATGGCGAATGGTGTCCTCAAAATGCGCTCCGGGGCTGACCAGATCATTGGGGAGGTTGAACATTTCCTGAAACCGGTTGTTACAAACCGCCAGCCGCAGCTCACTGTCATAGATCGAGATCGCCTGGGCAATCAGGTTCAGCCCGGCAGTGGTCATCGCGGCGCGTGTTTTGTCGGATGTATTCATGGTGCCTCCCCGGGCATGGGGTACCATCCTGACCCAAAAGAGCAAGGGCGGCGCGCTGACGCGGGGAAGAGTTACCCGTTTATGAGCGCGCGCATGGCAGAGCGGGTGCCGGGGCCGACCTTGCCGTCGATCGCCCCCGAATACAGCCCCATATCGCGCAGCCTGCGTTGCATCGCCATCAGGGTGCTTTGGCGCCAGGAATCGCTGGACCAGCCCAACGGGGTCTCGCTGCCCAGTTTCAGACCGTCGATGTAATAGGACACCGCGCGCTGGTCGTTTTGCGAAACCCCACGCCCCAGCTCGTACTGGACACCGATGTTGACGGTCGCGGTCGCATGTCCCTGCGCCGCCGCCTTGTGGTACCACTCCAGGGCCTGGCTGTAGCTTTTCTGAACGCCCCGGCCCTTTTCATACATCCACCCCAGCGAGGTCTGGGCCTTTGCCAGGTCACGATTGGCAGCCCTGCGGAACCAGCGCACCGCTTCGATGTCGTTCTGGGACACGCCATGCCCTTCGCGGTAAAAGATGCCAAGCTTGTACAATGCGTTCAGATGCTCTGCCTGTGCCGCCTTTTGATACCAGCTGAAGGCGCGAGAATAGCTTTGGCTGACGCCGCGACCCTTTTCATACATCCAGGCCAGATTATACTGGGCGCGGGGGTGATCCCTGTTGGCGGCCCTACGATACCAGGACAGGGCCAGGGCATCATCCTGTGGCACGGCGCGGCCTTTTTCATACATCCAGCCAAGCTGGGTTTCGGCAATGGGATAGCCTTGGTCTGCGGCGCGTTTAAGCAGGCTTACGGCGATCTGATCGTCCTGGGTCACGCCCTGACCCTTGCGGTACATCAGTGCCAGATTGGTTTGCGCCATAGGATCCTGCGCCGCCGCCGCAGTGCGGTAATGGGACAGGGCCTGCTGCAGATCTTCGGCCTTGTCATAGGCCCGGGCCAAAAACGCCTGCACCGCAGGGGTGTCAGGGTTGAGATTTGCCGCCCGTTTGCAGGCCGGGATCGCAGAGAATGCGTTCAGTTCTTTCCAGTCCACCCCAGAAGACTGGATGCGCTGGCTGATCAGCTGCGGGTGGCGCGGATGCCCGGCGGCATCGGCGCAGGACCGCAGGGCTGCCTGCTGGGCCGAGAACGTCGGCGTCGCCACTGCTGGTGAGAGAGCAGCAGGCGAGGGCGAACTGGGCGCAACAGATGCGGCTGCAGAGACAGGGGGGGTGACTGCGACCGTTGGTCGATTGCCCTTTCCTTTGGACAGCAGCGCCGCAAACTGGTCTGCGGCTGGATTTGCTGCCGATTGGTCCACCTGGCTGGGGGCCTCTGCCGCAGGATCTGGCTGCGTGGGTGTCACCGCCGCGGGGGGCTGGGGGGCTGGGGATGTCTGCGCTCGGGTTTGCGTAGTGGTCGAGGGAGAGACCGCTGCGGGGTCACAGCGCAGTCGCAAATAGGCCTCGGCGATGGGCGCAAAGACATGATCCGAACAAGTGGTCTGATAGGCAGAATACGCATAACACTGGTCGGCCTGCTGGGCGACTTGGAACAAGGCGCTGCATTGATCCAGTTCCGAGGTCTCTGCTTCGGTTTCGTCAGAGGTGGAGGGTGGCTGGACGCCACATTGCCCGGCAAGACAAATACGTTCGGTTGTCTGGTCATAATAGGCAGGCAGCTGCTGGTGCCCGCCATAGGAGGCGGCCTGTCGGGTGGTCTGCCTGCGGGCGTCCAGAATGGCGTCCTGAAGATAGGTGCCCGGTTTCAGGTGCTGGACAAAATTGCGGGTAAAGACAGAGAGCTTTTGATCCGGGCTGTCTGTTGGCAGATGATCCAGGGCCTGCTGCCCCTTGCCGGCGGAATAGACAATAAAGGTGCCGGTGCTGGGCAGAACTGGCGTCAACCCGCGTGTCACACCAATGGATTTTGTGCCGGGACTTTGCAAAAACGGGCTGTCGCGACAGGCGTCAATCACCGCGATGGTCAGCGCGACACCTCTGGCTTCCAGCTCATCCAGCAGGCCGTTATGGCCGTTCTGCAGCGGAATGGTTGCGTCTTCCAGAAGCTTTTGGAACTCGGGCTGCGGGCGCTGCACCTCGGTTGGAACAATATAGTTGACCCGGCCATTGCTCCAGCCATGCCCGGAATAGATAAAGGCAACATCATCGCCGGGGGCGACCTGATTGAGGAAGCTGTAAAAGGCGTGCAGGGTCTGGCGTCTGTTGAGGTCCTTGGTCAAGGTAACCGCAAAACCCAGACCTTTTAGTGCTTTAGCATAGGCTTCAGCGTCGGCATGGGTGTTGGCTAGATCTCCCAGTTCTGCGTAGTCGGAGTTTCCCAAAATAAAGGCATGCCGTGCCGCAGATGCCTGCGAGGCGAGAAAGACGGTCAGAACCAGAGCCAGAAAACGTCTCATCATATTCCCCGCAAAGCACCAAATTCCATGGCAGCAATGTTGGCGGACCGTAGCCCATCTTGGCAAGTGTTGTGATTTCCAGCCCCATAGTTTTTTGCCGACATCTAAAAATTAGGCAGTCTGAGAACGGCTGTTACAATTCGTTAGATTTGTGAAAACTTCACGAAAAAGTTGACCGGCTAGCATGTTGCAGTCCCTAGTCGGGACCAGAATCGTGTGACAGCGATCTGCCGGTCGGGGAAGGCCGGAATGGGAGGAGAAAGACATTGGCTCAGATGCAGTCAGGCGCTGCGGGGAAACTCTCCCTGCCGGCGCTGCTTGAACGCAACGTAGCGGAATTCGGTGATCAGCCGGCTTACCGGGAAAAAGAATTTGGCATTTGGCAGTGCTGGACCTGGGCGGAAACCGCCAAGGAGATCGAGGCATTGGCGCTTGGTCTTATCAATCTTGGTGTGAATGAAGGCGACTTTATCGCCATCATTGGCGGCAACCGCCCCTATATGTACTGGTCGATGGTTGCAGCCCAATCCGTGGGCGCCATCCCGGTGCCGCTGTACCAGGACGCCAACGCAGAAGAGATGGCCTATGTGCTGGACCACTGTGGCGCACGCTTTGTGATCGCCGCTGACCAGGAACAGGTCGACAAGGTGATCGAGGTGCAGGATCAATTGCACCAGTTTGAGCACCTGATCTACCTGGATCCACGGGGCCTGCGCAAATACGACCACCACGCGCTGCATGAATATTCCCATGTTCAGAACCAGGGTCGCGCCGCCTATGACGAGTGGATCACCGATCTGAACGACCGTCGTGCCAAGCTGACCTACGACAGCACCTGCGTGATGTTGTATACCTCGGGCACCACCGGCAAACCGAAGGGCGTGGTGCTGTCCAACCGCAACATCATCGAGAGCGCCAAGAACGCTTGCGAATTTGATAAGCTGAAACAGACAGACCAGATCCTGGCCTATCTGCCGATGGCCTGGGTTGGGGACTTCATCTTCTCGATTGGTCAGGCCTATTGGAGCGGGTTCTGCGTGAACTGCCCGGAAAGCCCTGAGACCATGATGACCGATCTGCGTGAGATCGGCCCCAGCTACTACTTTGCACCGCCACGTGTGTTTGAAACCCAGCTGACCAATGTGATGATCCGCATGGAAGACGCGGGTAATTTCAAACGCAACATGTTCCACCACTTTATGGCCCATGCCAAAAGGGTTGGTCCTGATATTCTAGACGGCAAGCCCGTTGGCATGATGGACCGGCTGAAATACAAGCTGGGCGATCTGCTGGTCTATGGTCCGCTGAAAGACACGCTGGGTTTTGGCAATGTCCGCGTCGGCTATACCGCCGGTGAAGCCATCGGCCCGGAGATTTTTGAGTTCTACCGCTCGCTGGGGATTAACCTCAAACAGCTTTATGGTCAGACCGAAGCCACTGTTTTCATCACCGTGCAGCCAGATGGCGAAGTGCGGGCGGATACCGTTGGCGTACCAGCGCCAGATGTGGAAATCCGCATCTCCGACAATGGCGAGATCTTCTACCGGAGCCCGGGTACTTTTGTGGAATACTACAAAAACCCCGAAAGCACCGCAGATACCAAGGATCCCGAAGGTTGGGTTGCCACAGGTGACGCGGGCTTCTTTGAGGCAGACTCCGGCCATCTGCGCATCATCGACCGGGCCAAGGACGTTGGCAAAATGGCTGATGGCAGCATGTTTGCCCCCAAATTTGTCGAGAACAAACTGAAGTTCTATCCCGACATTCTGGAGGCGGTGCTGTTTGGCAATGAAAAAGATCGTTGCGTTGCCTTCATCAACATCGACCTTTCGGCGGTGGGTAACTGGGCAGAACGCAACAATATCGCCTATGCCTCCTATCAGGAATTGGCGGGTCACCCCAAGGTGCTTCAGTCGATCCAGGAGCATGTCTCGGAGGTGAACAAATCAGTGGCTGCGGATCCGATGCTGTCGGGCTGTCAGGTGCACCGATTTGTGGTTCTGCACAAGGAACTGGATGCGGATGATGGTGAGATGACCCGGACCCGCAAGGTACGTCGTCGGATCGTCGAAGAAAAATTCGCTGACATCATTGGCGCGCTGTATGACGGGGCGGGTGAGATTTCGACCACCACCGAAGTTACCTATGAAGACGGTCGCAAGGGATCGATCAGCGCTACGCTGACCATTATTGACGCGGATCTGTCCGCAACGGTCCAACAGCGGGTGGCCGCAGAATGAGTACGCAATACTCAGACAGGCTTAGCGCCCGTCTCAAACCACTTGGCCTGATCTCAAACGAGGTCGGGGCAGTGTTCGGGATGAAAGGCGGTATGCACCACCTGGCGGATCATAAGCGGCGCGCTGAACTCACGGGTTCTGCGTCTGAGACTGGCGCGGCTTTCGGATGGGGACAGGCCGTTGCGTCTGCACTCAAGCGCCATGTCCAACAGGCAACTGTGCTCGAACTCGCTAAACATTGCAGGGATCTCCTTGCTGCTCATCTTTCTCAAGTGTCCGCTGATTTGGTTAACATTTTAGTGTGGCGAAAAAATGGAGACGTCGCATATGCTTGACCAATCCGATAGCTATGTCACCGCAGACGGTCGCACCATCGGCGGTGTGGTGATGGAAATGAAAAACATCACCCTGCGCTTTGGCGGTGTGGTGGCGATCAAGGATATCTCTTTTGATATCCGCGAAGGCGAAATTCGCGCCATCATCGGCCCCAACGGCGCCGGCAAATCGTCGATGTTGAACGTCATCTCGGGCTTCTATGTGCCGCAAGAAGGCACGGTGGAGTTTCATGGCAAGCCGCGCCCGCAGATGCGCCCCTATGAGGTGGCACAGCAGGGCATCGCCCGGACCTTCCAGAACATCGCGCTGTTTGAAGGCATGAGCGTTCTGGACAATGTTATGACGGGCCGCCTGAACCACATGAAAACCAACTTGCTTCAGCAAGCATTGTGGAAGGGCAAGGCTGAGAAGGAAGAGACCGCCAACCGTGAAGTGGTTGAAAAGGTTATCGACTTTCTTGAAATTCAGCACATTCGCAAAACACCTGTTTCCCGTCTGCCGTATGGTTTGAAAAAGCGGGTGGAACTGGCGCGGGCCCTGGCGGCAGAGCCAAAGCTGCTGCTGCTGGACGAACCGATGGCGGGGATGAACGTCGAGGAAAAAGAGGACATGTCCCGCTTTATTCTTGATGTGAACGACGAATTTGGCACCACCATCGCCCTGATCGAACATGACATGGGCGTGGTGATGGATCTGTCGGACCGCGTGGTGGTGATGGATTACGGCAAAAAAATTGGCGACGGCACACCGGACGAAGTGCGCAACAACCAGGATGTGATCGACGCCTATCTGGGGGTGGCACATGACTAAAGTTCTGACAGATATGAGGAGAGCGACTGATGTCTGACCAGTTTCTTTTTGCAACCGAAGTCTTCTTCAACGGGCTGATGGCCGGGGTGCTCTATGCACTGGTGGCGCTGGGCTTTGTCCTGATCTACAAGGCCTCCGGCATTTTCAACTACGCCCAGGGTGTTATGGCGCTGTTTGCGGCGATGACCCTGGTGGGCATCATGCAGGGGCAGGTGCCGTTCAGCCATATCATCAACGCGATGTTTGGCACCGAGGTGCACCACTTTGGCTGGCATGTGCCGGCGCTGCTGGCCATCTTGCTGACGGTTGGGGTGATGGTGATTTTTGCCTGGCTGGTGCAGCGCATTGTGATGCGCCATCTGGTGGGCCAGGAGCCGATCATCCTGTTCATGGCAACCATTGGCCTGGCGTATTTCCTCGAAGGATTTTCCGATCTGATGTGGGGGTCCGAGATCAAGAAGCTGGATGTGGGTCTGCCCCAGGGTGGCTCGTTCTGGATCGAAGACATGACCGCAGGTCTTGGCTCTGACAATTTCTACGGCTTCTTCATCGACCAACTGGACATCGTGGCGACTGTGATTGCGGCGCTTCTGGTGGTCGGGCTGGTACTCTTTGCCCAGTATACCAAACAGGGCCGCGCCATGCGGGCTGTGGCGGATGACCACCAGGCGGCACTGTCGGTTGGTATCTCGCTGAACTTCATCTGGGTTCTGGTCTGGTCGGTTGCGGGCTTTGTTGCCCTGGTGGCCGGTATCGTCTGGGGCACCAAGTCGGGGGTGCAGTTCTCGCTGTCCCTGATTGCGCTCAAGGCCTTGCCGGTTCTGATGCTGGGCGGCTTTACCTCCATCCCCGGCGCCATTGTTGGTGGCTTGATCATCGGCGTCGGCGAAAAGATGTTTGAATTTGCCATCGGCCCCATGGTGGGCGGTGCTACCGAGAACTGGTTTGCCTATGTGTTGGCGCTCTTGTTCCTGGTGTTCAGACCGCAGGGCCTGTTTGGCGAAAAGATCATCGAGAGGGTCTGATCCCCCAAAGCAAGACTGGCCTTCCCGCTCCGTTCCGGATGGGGAGGCATCAAGAACCCCTCGCAGCCTGCGCCATGTGTGTGCGCACCGTAAACTAGGAGACCATTTAGGATGAAGCTTATCGCCATCATCAACGTGATTGCCTGGTCCGGTTTCTGGGCCTTTGGATACCTGGCCATCAGCGCCAATGGATTTTCCGAAGCTCAGATTGTCACCGCGGCGCTGCTGGCGGCTGGGGGTCTCTTTACCGGCATCATTGCTTATCTGCGCCTGGCCCGTTCTGCTGAGTCGAGCGGATATGCAAAAAAATCCAATCAAATGAGCGCAGCGGATCGTAATCGCGCGCACCAACAGGGGAGCATCTAACCCATGTTCTATCGCGAAGCCGGAGACTTCAAAGTCTCTTATGAACAGGACAGCCAGACCTTCCCGATCAAGTTTGATCGCTATCGGTATTACTTTGTGCTGCTCATCGCCTTTCTGGTCATTCCGTTCCTTATCAATGACTACTGGGCCAGCGCCATTTTGCTGCCGTTTCTGATCTATTCGATCGCTGCGATCGGCCTCAATGTTCTGGTTGGCTATGCCGGTCAGGTGAGCCTTGGGACTGGTGGTTTTATGGCTGTGGGCGCCTATGCCTGTTACAAGCTGATGACGGCTTTCCCCGAAGTGAGCATGTTTATCCATGTATTGCTGGCGGGCGGCGTTACCGGCCTAGTCTGTGTGCTGTTTGGCCTGCCAAGCCTGCGCATCAAGGGCTTTTACCTGGCGGTGGCGACACTGGCGGCGCAGTTCTTCCTGGTCTGGTTGTTCAACCGGGTGCCATGGTTCTACAACTATTCTGCCTCTGGCCAGATCAACGCGCCTGAGCGTGATGTCTTTGGCATCCTGATCACCGGCCCCAACGCACCCGCCTGGGCAACCTATCTGTTCTGCCTGGCCTTCCTGACGCTCTCTGCTTTGGTGGCCCGTAACCTGACCCGTGGCACCGTTGGCCGCAGCTGGATGGCGATCCGCGACATGGATATCGCGGCGGAAATCATCGGGGTAAACCCGCTGAAGGCGAAACTGACGGCCTTTGCAGTTTCTGGCTTTTTTATCGGCATCTCTGGGGCGCTGTTCTTTGCGCTGTACCTTGGTGCTGTAGAAGTCGGCGAGGCCTTTGGCATCACCAAGTCGTTCCAGGTTTTGTTCATGGTGATCATTGGTGGCCTGGGCTCGATCTTTGGCTCCTTTGCTGGCGCGGCCTTTCTGGTCCTGCTGCCGGTGATCCTGAAGGTGGTTGGCGTGGATGTGCTGGGTTGGCCCACAGATATCGTGGCCCATTTCCAGCTGGTGATCGTCGGGGCACTGATCGTGTTTTTCCTGATTGTGGAACCACATGGGCTGGCGCAGCTTTGGCGCGTTGCAAAAGAGAAACTGAGGCTATGGCCCTTCCCGCACTAACGCGGCAAGGTATGAGAAGAGCGGCGGGGACAAGAGCAATATTTCAGCCCCGCCTACCCAAGACGACTATCGGATGAGACCAAGGGAGGATGAATACCGATGAAAATGAAACTTACCACTTTGGCGCTGGGCGCCATGATGGCTGCGGGTCCGGCAATGGCGGACCTGGTGTTCCCATCGCTGAGCTATCGTACCGGCCCCTATGCTGCGGGCGGTATCCCGTTTGCGGATGGCTATGCTGACTATTTCACCCTCGTAAACGAGCGTGATGGCGGTATCGGTGGTGTCAAGGCACGGCTGATCGAGTGCGAGACCGGCTATAACACCGAAAAAGGTGTGGAATGCTACGAATCCACCAAAGGCGAAGGTGCCCTGGTGTATCAACCGCTCTCCACTGGTATTACCTATCAGCTGATCCCAAAAACCGCTGCTGACGGCATCCCACTCCACACCATGGGCTATGGCCGGACCTCAGCTGCCAATGGCGATGTCTTTGGCAATGTCTTCAACTACCCGGCCAACTACTGGGATGGCGCATCTGGCATCATCAACTACCTACTGGACGAAAACGGTGGCGACCTGAAGGGCAAGAAAATTGCTCTGGTTTACCACAACTCTGCCTACGGTAAGGAGCCTATCCGCACCCTGGAAGAGCTCGCTGCAAAGCACGGTTTTGAACTGACCGCTCTGCCTGTTGACCACCCTGGTCAGGAGCAGAAATCCCAGTGGCTGCAAATCCGCCGCGAGCGTCCTGACTTTGTCGTGATGTGGGGCTGGGGCGTGATGAACCAGGTTGCTGTTCAGGAAGCCGCAAACATCCGTTTCCCAATGGAAAACTTCATTGGTGTTTGGTGGTCCGGTGCTGAGCATGACGTTCTGTCCGCGGGCGCTGCTGCTGATGGCTACAAAGCTGTGACGTTCCACAATGTTGGCCGTGACTTCCCTGTATTTGACGACATCCAGAAATATGTTGTTGACACAGGTAAGGCAGCTGGCGCTGGCGATCAAATCGGCAACGTGCTGTATAACCGTGGTCTCTATGCGGCGATGCTGGCAGTTGAAGCCGCCAAAACCGCTCAGGAAATCCACGGCACAGCTGACATCACCCCTGCGATGATGCGCGATGGCATGGAAGCTCTGGAAATGCCCGAAGCCCGGATGTCCTCGCTTGGCATGCCCTACTTTGGCCCCTCCTTCAACGTGTCCTGTGAAAACCACGGTGGCCCTGGCCTCGTTGGTATGACCCAGTGGGACGCTGAGTCCAAAACCTGGAGCCTGGTGTCCGATTTCCAAAAGACCGACACGGATGTGATCAAGCCGCTGATCGATGCAGACTCTGCGTCTTATGCGACTGAAAACAACATCGAATCCCAGTGTAACTAAAGACTAATCCGATCCCACATTTGTGTGGGGTCGGGCCTTAATCCGGCGCGGCGGCTTCATCCTGCCGCGCCACACCGACCAGACCCGGATGCGCCAAAAACAGCGCCCTGGACCGTATGAGGACAAGCTTTGATGCTGGATGCAGCCAACACCACTGATGTGCAGGCCGAGACCCTGCTAGAGGTCAACAATATCGAGGTGATCTACAATCACGTGATCCTGGTGCTGAAAGGCGTCAGCCTCAATGTTCCAAAAGGCGGCATTACAGCGCTTTTGGGCGGCAATGGTGCCGGTAAGACCACAACGCTCAAGGCGATCTCGAACCTGCTGCGCTCTGAGCGCGGCGAGGTGACCAAGGGATCGGTGAAATACCGTGGCAAGAATGTTCACGATGCAGACCCTGCCGAACTGGTGCGCAACGGCGTCATCCAGGTGATGGAAGGCCGCCACTGCTTTGAGCACCTGACAGTCGAAGAAAACCTGCTGACTGGCGCCTATACCCGAGCTGACCGGGGTGCGAAGATCCAGCAAGATCTTGAAATGGTTTATACCTATTTCCCACGTCTGAAAGAACGCCGCAAAAGCCAGGCGGGCTATACTTCGGGTGGGGAACAGCAGATGGTGGCCATGGGCCGTGCTTTGATGAGCCGCCCTGAAACCATCCTGCTGGATGAACCCTCGATGGGGCTGGCACCCCAGCTGGTGGAACAGATCTTCGAGATCGTCAAAACCATCAACGAACAGGAAGGCGTGACCTTCCTTCTGGCGGAACAGAACACCAATGTGGCGCTGCGCTATGCCCATTATGGCTATATTCTGGAATCCGGCCGGGTGGTGATGGATGGTCCCGCAGCAGAGCTGCGCGAAAACCCTGATGTAAAAGAGTTCTACCTTGGCATGTCCGATGATGGACGCAAGAGCTTCCGCGATGTGCGTTCCTATCGCCGTCGTAAGCGGTGGTTGAGCTAAGGGAGTGATGGTGAACCTATGACCTATTATGATACCCTAGAAACGCGGTCCGACGACCAGCGCGCCAGTGATCTGGCCGCGGCGCTGCCCAAACAGATTGCTTTGGCCCAAACGGCTGCCGGTTATGCCGACAGCCTGAGCGGGATTGAAGCCAGTAGTATAACGTCGGCTGCGGATCTGGCGGCACTGCCGGTACTGCGCAAGTCTGACCTCAGTAAGGCTCAGGGCGGCAATGCGCCTTTTGGTGGTTTCACTGTGAAACCGGCCTCTGGGTTTGCCCATATTTTCCAATCCCCAGGCCCGATCTATGAACCGGGCGGCGTTGATCACGATTGGTGGCGCATGGGGCGCTTCCTGCATGCGGTTGGCATCGGCGCTGGTGATGTGGTGCAGAACTGCTTTGGCTACCATCTGACCCCTGCTGGCATGATCTTTGAAAACGGCGCCCGCGCCGTCGGTGCTGCGGTGCTACCGGCTGGCACCGGCCAGACCGAGTTGCAGGTGACAGCGGCACGGGATGTGGGTGCCACGGCCTATGCCGGCACGCCTGACTACCTGAAGGTCATTCTCGACAAGGCCGAAACCATGGGCGTAAAGCTGGGCTTTACCAAGGCGGCGGTTGGCGGCGGTGCGCTGTTTCCCTCGCTGCGTCAGGAATATGCGGATCGCGGTATTACCTGCCTGCAAAGCTACGCCACAGCGGATCTTGGCAGTATCGCCTATGAGAGCGCTGCGATGGAGGGCATGATCGTTGATGAAAACGTCATCGTCGAGATCGTCACCCCTGGCACTGGCACACCTGTTGCACCCGGTGAAGTGGGCGAGGTGGTGGTGACAACGCTCAACCCAGACTATCCGCTGATCCGTTTTGCCACGGGTGATCTGTCGGCCATCCTGCCGGGCACCTCCCCCTGCGGGCGGACCAACCTGCGGATCAAGGGCTGGATGGGGCGCGCGGATCAGACCACCAAGATCAAGGGCATGTTTGTTCGTCCTGAACAGGTCGCGGCGCTGGTTGAAAAGCATGATGAGATCGTCAAGGCCCGTGTGATTGCCGCCCGTGATGGCGAGATGGACACCATGACGGTGCAGATCGAAGCCAATGCCGGCGATGAGATCACCTTTGGTAAATCGGTAATCGAAGTGCTGAAGATGAAGGCTAAGATCGAAGTGGTCGCCCCGGGTGCCCTGCCCAAGGATGGCTTGGTGATCGAGGATCAGCGCAGCTACGATTAAACACTCCTAGGCCCGGCAGTCTGATGCCGGGCTCTCGTATCCCCGCACTGCTTGTCGGTGTCCTTTCCCTCCGATCTGCCTGGCGGCTGTCGGGGGGATTTTTATATGGGAGGGATGGGGCACAACGCCGACCGGGGCCATGCGCGAACATGCTTATGGCATCGCCGGAATGTCCGTTGGCGCAGATTCAGCACCCGCCGCTGTGAGCATGGCATGTATCTGCCCCCGGTGGTGGGTTTGGTGGTTGAACAGCTGAACGACGCAGATCGCTTTTGCCATTTTGATCCTGGCAGCACCGTCAGGCGGATACCAGCTGGTCGTGCCATTGAGCTCTGCGTTGGTCAGGCTGGCTGCCCAGTCTTCGATTTCTGCATTCCGACCTGTGCGGAGGTGCTTGAACTCAGCCCAATCTGAGGGGCTGGTCAGCGCATGTTTGATCGAATCCTGCGGGCGTTGGTTGCCTTTGATGCGCTCAAGCATGAGGGCGTCTGCCCAATAGAGATGGTTCAATGTTGCAGCTATGGATTTAAAAAACGCGCCCCGATCCTGCCAGCGTTCGGAATCGGTCAATCCATCGGCTGCAGCAACAAGGCAGGTATTTTGCCAGCTGTTGTAGCGTGCCAGGAGACGGCAATAGTCGGCTGAAATCATCTTTCAGGGCCTCACTGTAATTGGGGGGATTGGATGTCTTGCATAGGCCAAGCCAGATGCACAAAGACCCACACAGGCTGTGGCACCGTGGGGTGAGTGTCAGTGTATAGGTGTCAGCGGATTTGGGTAGGCCTTTTCTGACCCTAGCTTTTGCTCAGCTACAAAAGCCTGCGCTGCAAAAACAGCCGCGTTGGGTTTCCTGCTGGAGTTTCTGACCAAAATGATCGAATAAGGGGAAAAGCCAACTAGACAGCCAAGAGCCAGATACATGACCGCCGTGAGCGAGACAGATGAATACGCCCCAAAGGGCAACCGCCGTGGGCGACGGTCGGGAACCGGGGTGTTCTCCTTCCTGGCCTGGGCTGTTGCGCTGGCTTGTATCTTGCCGATGGTTGCGGTGGCTCTGGCGGCGCTGACCGGCGGCACAGAGACAATCCGGCATCTGGTCGATACCGTGCTAACCGGCTATGCGCTGACCACCTTTGCTTTGGTGGCTCTGGTGTCTGTGGGCACCCTGGGAATTGGTGTTGGTGCTGCCTGGCTGGTGACCATGACACGGTTTCCCGGCGTGCGTTTGTTTGAAATCGCCCTGGTCCTGCCGCTGGCCTTTCCGGCCTATGTTCTGGCCTATGCCTATACCTTTGTGTTGGACCACCCCGGCATTGTGCAGAGCAGTTTGCGCCAGGTGACCGGTTGGGGGCCGCGCGATTACTGGTTCCCCGAGATCCGGTCCCTGGGGGGCGCGGCGGTGATGCTGGTGCTGGTGCTGTATCCCTATGTCTATCTGTTGGCGCGGGCTGCCTTTTTGCAGCAAAGCGGCGGTGCCTTTCTGGCGGCGCGGGCGCTGGGGAAAAACGCCTTTCAGGCCTTTTGGCTGGTCAGCCTGCCAATGGCACGTCCTGCAATTGCCTCGGGCGTGTTGCTGGCAGTGATGGAGACGATCGCGGATTTTGGCACCGTGTCCTACTTTGGCGTACAGACCTTTGCCACCGGGATCTACACCAGCTGGTTCTCCATGGGGGATCGGGCGGGGGCCGCACAACTGGCGCTGTGCTTGCTGAGTTTTGCGCTGGCGCTGGCCGTGGTGGAACGTTCGACCCGTGGCAAGGCGCGCTATCATCAGGCGGGTAAACAGCACGCGGCGATGCCACCGGCTGAGCTCAAAGGCTGGCAATCTGGCGGCGCCTGGGTGCTTTGTGCGCTGCCGGTCTGTCTGGGCTTTTTGCTGCCGGTGATTATCCTGTTCAATATGGGGCTGCAGTCCGAACAAAACCTGCTAAGCCGCCGCTATATTGGCTTTTTGCAAAACTCCCTTACCCTGGCGACACTGGCTGCCCTGCTGACGGTGCTGGCGGCGGTCTGCCTTGGCTTTTATCAGCGGCTGCGCCCCGGGCGGACGTCCTCGACGGCGGCCTATATGTCCCGGTTGGGATATGCGGTGCCCGGTGGGGTTATTGCGGTGGGGCTGATGGTGCCTTTTGCCGCCTTTGACAATGCCCTGGACGCCTGGATGCGGGCCAATTTTGAGATCCGTACCGGGCTGTTGATTTCCGGCTCGATCTGGCTGTTGGTGGCGGCCTATATGGTGCGCTTTCTGGCGGCGGCGCTTGGCGCCTATGAAAGCGGGCAGTCCACGGTGCATGCCAATATGGATGCGGCCGCGCGGTCATTGGGGCAGGGGCCCCTGGGAATGTTGCGGCGCGTGCACCTGCCAATGCTTACCCCCAGTTTGCTGACCGCCCTACTGATAGTCTTTGTCGATGTGATGAAGGAACTGCCGGCCACTCTGATCATGCGCCCCTTCAACTATGACACCCTGGCGGTGCAGGCCTACCGATTGGCCTCGGATGAGCGGCTGGAAGGCGCGGCGGTGCCGTCATTGGTCATCGTAGCACTTGGGCTGTTGCCGGTGATCCTTATCTGTCGTCAGGTAGGACGGCGCTAGGCAAGCGCTGCTGTCGCCGCTCAACCGTTCCACCAATCCTCAATCTGATCCCGGCTGATCTGGTCCTTTGGCCCCAGAGCCACCAGTTGGGTCTGGGTCGCGTCGCAGCGCTTGGCCTCGACGTTCTGGCCGACAATATGCAGCGCATAGGCGCCGCCGGTGGTCAGCACAAATCCCTTCATCCGGTAAAGCCCCTGTGGCCGCGCTGCCAGCTTGTCGCCAAGTTCACGGCGATCAAGGGGTGTTTCGCTGTCAAATTGCCAGGTGGTAAAGGCCGGATGCGCTGTGATCCTGCTGCGGTTTTGCGGCAGCGGCAGCACATCAAACAGCAGGTCAGCCAATGGCGTCGCATCCAACAGGCGCAAGCCACGGGCACCGATCTGGGAAAGCTGCGCCTGCAGATCCGTATCCAGCGCGGTGGTTTTGCTCACCAGCACCAGATCGGCGCTGCTGATTTGCTGACGCACCAGGTCGGCCACTGCCGGGTCGGCCAACAGCTCCGGGGTGTTTGTGCCATCCACCAAGGAGACGATACCGCCATAGATCAGGTCTGGGATGTTTTGGATGGTGGCCGCAATCGCAGACGGATCTGACACGCCGCTGGCCTCGATCAGGATATGATCCGGGCGGTCGGCCTGAATTGCGATTCTGCGCAGCGCCATCTGCAGATCCTGATCCATACTGCAGCAAACACAGCCATTGGTCAGCGCCAGGGTCTCGCCCTCTTCGGCCTGGATCAGGGCGTCATCAATGTTTACCGCACCAAAATCATTGACCACAACCATCAGCCGCAACCCGTGGTCTTCGGCCAGCAGGCGATTGATCAGGGTGGTTTTCCCCGCACCCAGATAGCCGCTGAGAACGGTGACAGGCAGGCGGGTCATAACGCGCCTCGCGAGAGATTATGCCGCCGGGATGCTGCCGTGATCTGAACCATTTGGGCCTCCTGCCTGTCCCTAGTATTGCTGCAGCTATAGGCCAGCAGACAGGACCGGGTCTAGGGGGCCTGATCCACGGGCAGGAGGGGCTTGAACAGATAGGTGGTGGCTTCAAAAACATCCGCGCTGGGGCTGCGGCAATATCCGGGGATTGTGCCGGCAACCTGATAGCCGAGGCTTTCATACAGATGCTGCGAGGGATCGCCAGAGCGGGTGTCCAGAACCAATAGTGTTTTGCGCTGGTGCCGCGCCTGCGCTTCTAGGGCCTGCATCAATGTCCGGCCCATCCCGCCGCGGCGGGCCTTTGGGTGAACCAGCAGTTTGGCCACATCCGCGCGGTGTTGTTGGTTGGGAGGCTGTGAAACCACCAATTGCGCGGTGCCTTGCAGCTCACCGTCAACAAAGGCGCCAAACAGTATGGTGTCGCCGCGTTGCACTGCGGGAAAGATCTGATCGCTCCAGAACCGGGCGGCATCTTGGGGGGAAAAGGGCAGGACAAAGCTGACACTGGCACCGGCCTGAACGCAGGCCCATAGAATCTCGGCCAGCGCGTCGGTCAGGCCATGCAGTTCAGTGGCAGTCACAGGGCGTATGTCGAGTGTCATATCAGTACCAGGATGTAGCGGGCCCCTTGAGGCCCTGATGAAAATTGTGAGGATCCGGTCAGATGATAGCGCAGGCAATCACCGACTTGCAGCGCATGGGTTGTCCCGGAGAGGGTCAGCTGCAGCGCCCCCTGTTGCAGGATCAGATGGTGTTCCAGACCAGGGCGCGACGGGGAATCATAGGTGATGGTCTGATCAGGTGGCAAATAGCCGGCAATGACCTCGCCAGCCAAGGTCGGCGCGGGGGGCGAGACCTGCCGTCGCTCAAACCCGGTGGTTGGATCCCGCCAGATTTGTTGGTCAGCGGCGGCTATCAGCGGCGCGTGGGTGTCTTCTACCTGCATCATCAGCCGCGACATTGGCAGCGCATAGGCAGCACACAGCTGGCCGAGGCTTTCAGCAGTGGGGCTGACCTCACCCTTTTCCAAACGTGACAGGCTGGCCCGGCTGATGCCGCTTGCCTGCGCCAACTGGTCCAGTGACCAGCCCCTGTCCTGTCTGAGTGTCGCCAGCCGGTTGGCCAGACGGCTGTTAAAGTTTTGCATCTGTGTCACCCCTCTATCATGAGGGAATATTTCCCATATATGAGATTCGCGCAAGAAAAAAACACCCGGAGCAGAATTTCTGCTCCGGGTGGATTTGCGGTCAGGGGAGGGCGTTTATTCCCAGCCGGCCTGATCAAAGATTTTCTGCGCTTCGGGGATGTTCTTGGCGACCTCAGACAGGTTCACATCGTCAGGCTTGAAGAAGCCCAGGGCGGCAATGCTTGGGGCCAGACCAACACCGGGCACGCCGGGGTATTCGTCGTTGCCCGCCGAGAAATACTGCTGCGCCTGATCCGAGGCGAGATATTCCAGGAACTTCACCGCATTGTCGCGGTTGGGCGCATTGGCGGCAACGCCGGCACCAGAAAGGTTCATGTGGGCGCCTTCGGCATCCTGCGAGGGGAAGACCCAGCCGATCATGTCACGGCTGTCGGACAGGCCTTTGACGTTCTTGCGGATCGAGCGGGCAAAATAGTAGCTGTTGCCAACGGCAATTTCGCATTCGCCGGAAACGATGCCGCGCATTTGGTCGGTATCACCGCCCTGGGGCGCGCGGGCCATATTGGCGACAACGCCTTTGGCCCAGTCCGCAGCCTTTTCCACGCCGTGGTGGGTGACGATAGAGGCTAGCAAAGTCTGGTTATAGGTGTTGCTGGAAGAGCGAATGCAGATCTGACCTTTGTAGGCCGGATCGGCAAGTTCCAGATAGGTGCGCGGTGGGGTGGCGACATCGTTTTTGTCATAAAAGATGATCCGGGCGCGCTGTGAGAAGCCAAACCACTGGTTGTCGCTGTCCTGGATGTAGCTGGGAACCTTGGCTTCCAGAACCGCGCTGTCGACGGGCTGCAAGATGCCTGCGTTTTTGGCGCGGGCCAGCCGCGAGGTGTCCACGGTCAGCAGGATATCGGCAGGAGAATTGGCGCCTTCGGCGGACATGCGGGCGATCAACTCGTCTGCTTTGCCTTCGATCCGGTTGATGGTGATGCCGGTGGCCTCCTCAAAATCGGAATAGAGGCGCTCGTCGGTGTCATAGTGGCGTGAGGAATAGAGGTTCAACTCACCTTCGGCAGCGGCAGAGGTTGCAACGGCGGCTGCAAGAGCGCCTGCAAGAATGGTTGTGGCTTTCAACATAGCGATTCCGATCTACAAATAGTCCGCGTTGGGTCTGCGGCGTTTCCGACTGATTTTGTCAATTATAGAAAAAACCGGAGAAGGGAAATGAAAACTGACAAAAACCATCAGAAAAAATCCCTGACGGACCCGCAGCTGCGGATGAAAGCCCCATCGGGGTGGGGAAAGGAAACAAGGGAAGTCCGGATCAAGGACGCACTGGATCAAGGGCAGACTGGGCAGTGTCCAAACACAAAAAAACCGCATCCAAGGATGCGGTTCTTCCGATTAGAGCGAGATCTTAGTCTCAGCCCTGGCGTGCTTTGAAGCGCGGCTGTGTCTTGTTGATCACGTAGACGCGGCCCTTGCGACGCACAATGCGGCAATCACGGTGCCGGTTCTTGAGCGAGCGGAGCGAATTCTTGACTTTCATAGTCATTCTCCTGTTCTGCGGCGCGAACCAGCGCCTGGGTTTGCGGATGTCCCGACCGAATGGCCAGAACAGTGAATTCATGGTGGGCACTACAAGGTTCGAACTTGTGACCCCTTCGATGTCAACGAAGTGCTCTACCGCTGAGCTAAGCGCCCATGAAACCCTTGCGACCCCCTGTCCCAAAATAAATGGGACGCGGAGAACCGCGCCGGTGAAGGGGTCTATAATCAGAGTCGCGAAGGGGCGCAAGAGCTTTTGATGCTAGAATTTTCGCTCTATGGTGATTTCAAGAAACCAAGGGCAGAAGCACCTATGTCAAAGCAAGCATTTTCCGTTTTTTCGCCGGTTGAACTGACGTCATCGGTGGTTTTTGCCTCACCTCATAGCGGATCTGATTACGATTCTGCCTTTTTGCAGAGTTCAATTTTGGATGCCCAGCAGATTCGCAGCTCGGAAGATGCCTTTGTGGATCAGCTTTTTGCGGATGTGACCAGATTCGGGGCACCTTTGCTTACGGCGCAAAAGCCCCGCGCCTTTCTGGATCTCAATCGCGCCACAGACGAACTGGACCCAGCCCTGATTCAGGGGGTGTCGCGCCGGGGGCAGAATCCTCGGGTTGCTTCGGGCCTTGGGGTGATTCCCCGTGTGGTGGCAAATGGTCGGGCGATTTACCGGGGTAAAATGCACCAGCAAGAGGCGCAGCGGCGCATTCAGGACTATTGGCACCCCTACCACACCGCCCTTCAAGGGTTGATGCGACAGGCACAGGGCCGGTTTGGCCATTCCATTCTTATTGATTGCCATTCCATGCCCCACGAGGCCGTTGCAACTCTGCCCGCGCGGGGGGCTGTCCCGCCCGAGGTGGTGCTGGGCGATCGGTTTGGCTCTTCCGCCGGGGCGGCGGTGATGGACCAGGTCGAATCAGCCTTTGTTGGGGCGGGATTGCGGGTGGCGCGCAATGCGCCCTTTGCCGGCGCCTATATTACCCGCACCTATGGACGCCCATCGCGGGGGCAGCATGCGGTGCAGATCGAGATTGATCGCTCTCTTTATATGAATGAGGCCGAGGTGCGCCCGAATGAAAATTTCGCGGCCTTCCGCGAGCTGTTGGGGCGGGTCGCGGGGGAAATTGCCGCGATAAAACCAGAGGATAGTAACATGCCGCTGGCGGCCGAATAGACCGGCGGCGAACGGAGGGCGGATCCAGGCGCCTTAGCGCAGGGCGCGCCCTTTCAGAATGGCGCTGTCGCCAAATCGTTTTCGAATCGCATCCGTGGCGCGCTCTGCCTGGGCGCGCTTTCCTGCCTGTGGGTCCAGCAAATCGCCACTGGAATCGGCCTGCGACTCGGGGGTCAGATCCGAGATGCCACAGCCAAGCAGCCGGTACGGGCCCTGGGCGCCAACTTGATCCAGCAAGGCGCGGGATTGGCGATAGATCACATCGGCCAATTGGGTTGGGCTGTGCAGCGATATCCGCCGGGTCAGAGCCGAATGATTGGCCCGCTTGAGTTTGAGAGTCACCACCCGGCCGGCCATGGATTTGGCCTTGGCGCGATCGGCCACCTGTTCTGCCAGCCGCCACAGATGCCCGTCCAGCACATCCAGGCTGGCGGTGTCCTCCATAAAGGTGGTCTCTTTTGAGATTGATTTCACCGGGGCGTTTGCCGACACACGGCGGCGGTCTTCGCCGCGGGCCAGATGCCACAGCCGCTCCCCGGTGCCACCAAAGCGGGCGACAAGATCCTGTTGCTCCCAGCGCAGCAGATCAGAAAAACTGCGAATACCGGCCTTGTCCAAAGAGGCCTGCGCCGCCGGGCCAATTCCCCAGATCAGCCGCACCGGTTTGTCGCGCAGGAAATCGGCGGTCTCGCCCTTGCCGATCACCGAAAATCCGCGCGGTTTATCCAGATCAGAGGCGACCTTGGCCAGGAACTTATTGTGCGACAACCCGATGGACCCGGTGATCCCCAGCTCGTCTTTCATCCGTTTGACCAATCGCGCCAGCATCACTGCGGGGGGGCGGCCGTGCAGCTTCTCGGTGCCAGACAAATCCATAAAGGCCTCATCCAGCGACAGGGGCTCCACTTCTGGGGTGAGCTCATCCATCATCGCGCGCACCGCCCGGCTGACCTCGACATAGGCGGACATGCGCGGTTTGATTGCCACCGCATCGGGGCAGAGTTTCAGCGCCTGAAACATCGGCATGGCAGAGCGAACGCCGCGGATGCGCGCCACATAACAGGCGGTGGACACAACCCCGCGCTTGCCGCCGCCGATGATCACCGGTTTGCTGGCGAGCTCGGGATTGTCGCGTTTTTCAACACTGGCGTAAAAGGCGTCGCAGTCCATATGGGCGATGGTCAAAGAGAATAGCTCATCATGCTGTTTGATGCGCGGGCTGCCACAGTTTGGGCAGCGTCGCGTCGGAGCGATCTGGCTGAGGCAATCACGGCATAGGGCTTGCATGGCGCAGTGGAGGCTTTATCTCTGTGTGGAGCGATACAGCATTTTACCCCGGCTGTTTCGGCTTGTCTGTAGGACTATCAGCTTACAAGTGAAGAACATGTCTTTTTCCGGTGCAAAACTGGCCCTGTTTCTGGGGCGCGATCTGTTGGTGATCAAGCGCGATGACAAGCCGGAGATTCCCTATCCGGGCTATTGGGATCTGCCCGGAGGCGGGCGCGAAGACGGGGAAAGCCCCGAGGCCTGTGTGCTGCGCGAAACCCTGGAAGAAGTCGGCCTGTCGATCCCTGCGTCAGATCTGACCTGGTCCCAAAGTTACCAGCGTCCACGTGGCACTGTTTGGTTCTTTGCCAGCCATCAACCGGCGGAGCTGGTGAAACAGGTCCGGCTGGGGTCTGAAGGGCAATGCTGGCGCCTGATGGCGCCGCAGAGTTATTGCAGCCACGCCCTGGCGGTGCCGCATTTTGCCGAACAGTTGCAAAGCTACCTGGCGGGCTGAGCCGCAGTCTACACCGATGGGCTGGGTCGCGGCGCTGCAAGAGCGCACCGTGGTTTTTCTATGATCTGGGCAAAAAATTCCCCCGCTCTCAGGCGGGGGCAGGAAGACGAGCCTCAGGAAGAGGAGCTCGTCAGGGGAGTGTCTCGGGATCAGAATCGCCCATAGCGGAGCGTTACGCAAATTTCATCGTGTGTGCGTATTGGTGCGCAACCGTTCGATGTGGCTTTCGTGTCACGTGGCAATTTGGCACAGCAAGGCGCGTGGGATGGAATTGTCACTTGAATACAGGGTGTTGACGTAGGGTAAGCTGCGAGATTGCGTATCAAGCCTTCGTCGCTGGGAAGGCGATCCCAAAGTAATTTGTTTGATGCATTTTTGGGCAGACGTGGCATTGATCGGGGTTTGCAACTCTTTTCAGTGGCAAACGATCAGGTAATGCGCCAAAAAAGTGCCGCAACACTTACCGCTCCCTCTTGATCGCCAAAGGGAGCGGATGCGATCCACGCTGACTGGTTTTTTACGGCTCAGGCCGCGCGGAGCTCGTCTAGAATCGCTAGGGCTGCTGCCCGTGGATCAGTGGCTTGCCAGATGGGGCGTCCTACCACAATGTGATCGGCGCCATCGGCAATGGCACTGGCCGGAGTTGCCACACGCTTTTGATCCCCCAGATCTGCCCCCACCGGGCGCACGCCTGGGGTGACAATCAGCTTGCCTGCGGCCTCGGGCAGGGCGCGAATGAGCGCCGCCTCTTGTGGGCTGGCAATCACCCCATCGGCACCAGCGGCAAAGGCATTGCCGGCGCGTTCCTGCACCAAATGGCGGATCTCTCCGGGTTTGATCAGGGCGCCATCCAGATCACCGCGATCCAGCGAGGTCAGAATGGTCACGGCGAGGATCTTCATGTCTTTGCCTGCAGCGCCCTCTTTGGCGGCTTTCACCACATAGGGGTCGCCATGCACGGTGAGAAAATCCAGGTCGAACTGCGCCAGGCCGCGCACGGCGCTTTCAACGGTGGCGCCGATGTCAAACAGCTTCATGTCGAGAAAGATCCGCTTGCCCAGCTCCTGCTTTAGCTCATTGGCCAGCGCCAACCCGCCGCCTGTCAGCATGCCAAGGCCGATCTTGTAGAAGGAAACTGCATCGCCCAGCTGTTCGGCCAGCTTCAACCCGGCCAAGGCATCGGGAACATCCATGGCAACAATCAGGCGGTCGTCGGCTGTGGTCTGGGACATGAGGCTTCTCCGGAAATCTGGGCTGAGTATCAGGGCTGAGGGATTGGCGCTTTCCTACTGCGCTGCTGAGAGTGGGGAAAGCCCCAAAAGGGGGAGTCTTTCCTTGGCATTGATACATATCAGGGATTTTTCAGGAATTTTGCCACAGTATGATCTTGAAGAGGCGCTAAGACCTCCCAAATTGATCTGTGAGGCCCGGACCGGGGCGTGCCGCAAAGCGGGCGCAACCACATCTATTCGGGCGCTTGTAAAAGGAGAAAGACATGGACTTGAACAAGTTCACCGAGCGGGCACGGGGTTTCGTGCAGGCGGCGCAGACCATTGCGATGCGCGAAGAGCATCAGCGGATGATGCCGGAACATCTACTCAAAGCATTGATGGATGACGATCAGGGGCTGGCGAGCAATCTGATTGGTAAATCCGGTGGCAATGCCGCCCAGGTGGTTGTGGCTGTCGATATTGCCGTGGGCAAGCTGCCCAAAGTCAGCGGCGACGCCGCGCAGGTCTATCTGGACGGCCAGACTGCCAAGGTTCTGGATGAAGCCAGCAAGATCGCCGAGAAGGCCGGCGACAGCTTTGTGCCCGTCGAGCGGGTGCTGATGGCGCTGTGCATGGTGAAATCCAAAGCCAAAGACGCGCTGGAGGCAGGTGACGTCACAGCGCAGAAGCTGAATGAAGCCGTCAACGATATTCGTAAAGGCCGCACAGCGGACAGCGCCACCGCCGAAGAAGGCTATGACGCGCTAAAGAAATACGCCCGTGACCTGACCGAGGCAGCGCGCGAAGGCAAGATTGACCCTATTATTGGCCGCGATGAGGAAATCCGCCGCGCCATGCAGGTGCTGTCGCGCCGTACCAAGAATAATCCGGTTCTGATTGGTGAGCCAGGCGTGGGTAAAACCGCCATCGCCGAAGGCATGGCCCTGCGCATCGTCAACGGGGATGTGCCCGAATCTCTGCGCGATAAGCAGCTGTTGTCCCTGGACATGGGCGCGCTGATTGCCGGGGCAAAATATCGTGGCGAATTCGAAGAGCGCCTGAAGGCGGTTCTGACCGAAGTCACCGAGGCTGCGGGTGAGATCATTCTGTTCATTGACGAGATGCACACCCTGGTGGGCGCGGGCAAATCCGATGGCGCCATGGATGCGGCCAACCTGATCAAACCTGCGCTGGCGCGCGGTGAGCTGCACTGTATCGGGGCCACCACCCTGGATGAATACCGCAAATATGTGGAAAAAGACGCGGCCCTGGCCCGTCGGTTCCAGCCCGTTGTGGTGCAGGAACCCACGGTAGAAGACACCGTGTCGATTCTGCGTGGCATCAAGGAAAAGTATGAGCTGCACCACGGGGTACGGATTGCCGATGCCGCCCTGGTCGCGGCGGCAACCCTGTCGAACCGCTATATCACTGACCGTTTCCTGCCGGATAAGGCCATTGATCTGGTGGATGAGGCCGCCAGCCGTTTGCGCATGCAGGTGGACAGCAAACCAGAAGAACTGGATGCGCTGGACCGTCAGATCCTGCAGATGCAGATCGAGGAAGAGGCGCTGAAGGTCGAAGACGATGCCGCCTCCAAGGATCGGCTGGAAACCCTGCAAAAGGAATTGTCGGATCTGCAGGAACAGTCCTCTGAGATGACCGCCCAGTGGCAGGCCGAACGGGATAAACTGGCCGGCGCCCGCGACATCAAGGAACAGTTGGACCGCGCCCGTGCTGATCTGGAAATCGCCAAGCGTGAGGCCAATCTGGCCCGCGCCGGGGAGCTGTCCTATGGCGTTATCCCGGATCTGGAAAAGCAGTTGGTCGCGGCCGAAAGCCGCGAAGAGCAGGATGTGCTGGTCGAAGAGGCGGTGCGACCCGAGCAAATCGCCGGGGTGGTGGAACGTTGGACCGGTATCCCGACCTCCAAAATGCTGGAGGGCGAGCGCGACAAACTGCTGCGCATGGAAGACGCGCTGCATTCCCGTGTCATTGGCCAGAACGCACCGGTGACGGCGGTGGCCAATGCAGTGCGCCGGGCACGGGCTGGGCTCAACGATGAAAACCGCCCCTTGGGCTCTTTCCTGTTCCTGGGGCCAACTGGGGTAGGGAAAACTGAGCTGACCAAGGCGGTGGCGAACTTCCTGTTTGACGACGACAACGCCATGGTGCGGATCGACATGTCAGAATACATGGAAAAGCACAGCGTTGCCCGTCTGATCGGGGCACCTCCCGGCTATGTGGGCTATGACGAAGGTGGCGCCTTGACCGAGGCAGTGCGTCGGCGCCCTTATCAGGTGGTGCTGTTTGACGAGGTGGAAAAAGCGCACCCGGATGTCTTTAACGTGCTGTTGCAGGTTCTGGACGACGGCATGCTCACCGATGGTCAGGGGCGCACGGTTGATTTCAAGCAGACGCTGATCATCCTGACCTCGAACCTTGGCGCCCAGGCGCTGAGCCAGTTGCCCGAAGGGGCGGATGCCTCGGATGCCAAACGGGACGTGATGGATGCGGTGCGGGCGCATTTCCGACCGGAATTCCTCAACCGTCTGGATGAGACCATCATCTTTGACCGTCTGGCGCGCAAGGATATGGACGGTATCGTTGATATCCAGATCGCCCGCCTGGCCAAACGTCTGGCCGCGCGCAAGATCACCCTGTCTTTGGACGAGGGCGCTAAGACCTGGCTGGCGGATGAAGGCTATGACCCGGTCTTTGGGGCGCGCCCGCTCAAGCGGGTGATCCAACGGGCCTTGCAGAACGCCCTGGCGGAACTGCTGCTGAGCGGTGAAGTCAAAGACGGCGATACCATCCCCGTTTCGGCAGGTGGCGATGGGCTGATCATCGGCGATCGCCTTGGCACCACTGAGCGGCCAAAACCGGATGACGCCGTGGTGCACTGACACGCGGTTTGTACGCTGAACATGAGAAAGCCCGCCAGTTTTGGCGGGCTTTTGTTATTAGAGACCTGTGTTGGGGCAACGGGCTGCGGGTGAGGTTATTCCTCAATGGCTTCCTGTACGATCTCATCTAATAGGGTCTGGATCACCTGCATCGCCCCCTCTGGGAAGCTGCGAAAACCCACGGTGACGCTGTCTTCGCCGGGGCGCTGGGCGACAAAGATGTCATAGGGGCAGAAGGTGATGTTCATCGGGTCGGCTTCCATCACCTGACGTGACAGTGTGGCGGAGCAGAAGGAATAGACGTCAGCCTGCTGAAACAGAACCACATCGGATCCAACATCGGCGCGGGTGCGCTCCAACATCTCGCCCACGTGGCTGATGTGGTCGACCACAAAGCCACGGTCGGTTATGGCGCTTTCCAGACCAAAGGTCACATCCCCATAGTCCAACCCGGTGGTGTAGCTGACCATGTCGTCGGCTTGTGCTGGGGTGAACAACAGCGTGTTCATGGCAAAACTGGCGGCGACGGTGAAATATTTCATCTGACTTCTCCCAATGTGAACAGCAGTACCTTGCCCATTGTGGGCATCCCCCTCATTTTAGGGAGATAGAGACAGGCAGCACAGGGTCGCCTGTTGCATTTATATATAGGAGTTTTTGCATGGGTTTCGCGGCAAAGGCTATAGAGTTTCTTGCACTTGGATTTGTTTTCTTTCTTGGCGCTCTGGTGCTGGTGGGCTTGCTTTTGTTTGTTGTGGACCGGCTGCAGACCCAGGATGCGATCCGCAGGAACTACCCTGTTGTTGGTAGATTTCGCCATTTGTTCAGCACCATGGGAGAGTTTTTCCGTCAATATTTCTTTGCCATGGACCGGGAAGAGATGCCCTTTAATCGGGCTCAACGCGAATGGGTTGGCCGCGCTGCCGAAGGGGTGGGAAATACCGTTGCTTTTGGATCAACCCGCAACATTACCGTGCCGGGCACACCCATTTTTGTAAACGCGCCCTTTCCGCCGCTGGATGATCAATATGCCAGTACCGAACCCCTGTGTATTGGCGCGGATGCACGGGTGCCCTACATGGCGCCCTCTTTCTTTAATATCTCGGGCATGAGCTATGGAGCGCTGTCGCAGCCGGCGGTGCGGGCCCTGAGCCGGGGCGCACGCGAGGCCGGTGTCTGGTTGAACACCGGGGAGGGCGGGCTCAGCCCGTTTCACCTGGAGGGCGGCTGCGATATTGTCTTTCAGATTGGCACCGCCAAATATGGTGTGCGCAACCCCGAGGGTGGGTTGAGCGACACCAAGCTGCGCGAGATTGCTGCCAACCCCACGGTGCGGATGTTTGAGCTGAAGCTGTCCCAGGGGGCCAAACCGGGCAAAGGTGGCATCCTGCCGGCGGCAAAGGTCAGCGCCGAGATCGCCGCCATTCGCGGCATAGCCGAGGGGCAGGCCAGCATCTCGCCCAACCGGCACCCCGAGATGCGGGATTTTGATGATTTGCTGGACATGATCTCTCATGTGCGGGAGGTGACGGGCAAACCGGTTGGCATCAAAACCGTGGTTGGCTCGGAAGTGGTGATGCGGGAAATGTTCATGGTGATTGCCTCGCGTCCCAAGGCGGCGCCGGATTTCATCACCATTGATGGCGGCGAAGGTGGCACCGGGGCGGCGCCGATGCCGCTGATTGATCTGGTGGGCATGTCGGTGCGCGAAGCCCTGCCGCTGGTCTGTAATCTGCGGGATGAATACGGCTTTCGCGATCGTATCCGGCTGATTTCCAGCGGCAAGCTGGTCAATCCTGGCGATGTGGCCTGGGCGCTGGCGGCGGGCGCGGATTTTGTCACCTCGGCGCGTGGTTTCATGTTTTCGCTGGGCTGTATTCAGGCGCTGAAATGTAACAAAAACACCTGCCCTACTGGCATTACCACCCATGATCCTCGGTTTCAGAAAGGCCTGGTTGTCGAAGATAAATACAAACGCGTGGCGCGCTATGCCACCGAGATCATCCATGAGGTTGAAACCATCGCGCATTCGGTTGGGGTGACTGAACCGCGCAAGCTGCGCCGCCGTCATGTGCGCATCATGCAGGAGGATGGTCACTCCCGTCCGATGAATGAAATCATGCCAAGTTACAGTGCCGTCGCGCAGACGTGACAGGATATGTTTTGGCCGGCGCGGCGTGCTGGGTTAGGTCAGTTGGGACTGATACATTTTAGGAGACGCCCTCATGGCCCGTCGCTGGACCAATACTCTGACTGCCGCAGATGTGACGCCGAAAGCTACATTTATGAACCGCCGCCAGATCATGGCGGGGCTTGGCGGTATGGCGGGGCTGGCTGGGCTTGGCGGGTTGCCAGGGCCAGCACAGGCAGAAACTCTGGAGCCAAACTCCTGGGAAGATGTGACCAACTATTGCAACTATTATGAGTTTGGCACCGGCAAGGGCGACCCTGCCAAATATGCCGGTCAGCTGACCACCGCGCCCTGGAGCGTCAAGATTGACGGGATGGTGGAGCGCCCCGGCGACTATGATTTCCAGCAGATCCTGGGCGAGATGACCCTGGAAGAACGGATCTACCGCTTCCGCTGTGTCGAGGCCTGGTCGATGGTGGTGCCCTGGACCGGGTTTGAATTGGCCGACTTGCTGGCCCTGGCCGGTGTAAAGTCAGAGGCCAAATACGTGGCCTTTGAAACGCTCTATCGTCCCTCTGAAATGCCCGGCACCGCGTACCGGGTGCTGGATTGGCCGTACCGCGAAGGTCTGCGCCTGGATGAGGCCATGCACCCGCTGACCCTGATGGCGACCGGTATCTTTGGCAAAGACCTGCCAAACCAGAACGGCGCGCCTTTGCGATTGGTTGTGCCATGGAAATACGGCTTCAAATCAATCAAATCCATTGTGCGGATTACCCTGACGGATAAAGAACCCCAGACCAGCTGGAACATGGCAAACGCGCGAGAGTACGGCTTCTACAGCAATGTGAACCCGGAGGTCTCGCATCCACGGTGGAGCCAGGCCTCTGAGCGTCGCCTGGGCGGCGGGTTGTTTGCCAGCCGTCGGGACACGCTGATGTTCAATGGCTACGGCGATGAGGTTGCATCACTGTATGAGGGAATGGATCTGGCCAAGTTCTTCTAGCGCTCCGCTCTGGTGCCCGGTTGGGCCCTGAGCGACAGGACCCATTGTGGCGGGGCAGCGTATATTGGGGTCTCCTCGCTGGAGGCCTCATGGCCTCGTATTCAAGAGGGTGGAGTTACCCGCGTTAGAACGCGCCAGAACGACGGATGAGGACGTTTCGCCAGATGATCGACGCCATAAATACTGCTCTGCGCAGACTTCCTACTTGGGTTCTGTATTTGCTTGGGTCTCTTTATCCTGTCTGGCTGCTCTATTTAGGAATGACCGGGGGGCTGGGGGCTGATCCGGTCAAGGCGTTGGAGCATGAGTTGGGGGAGCGCGCCCTGCAGCTATTGATCTTGGGGTTGGCGGTCACGCCGTTGCGCCGCTTTGTCGGGGTGAATTTGATCAGGTTCCGTCGGGCGCTGGGCGTGCTGACCTTTACCTATGTGGCTCTGCATCTGCTGGTCTGGTTGCTGCTGGATGTGCAAGTTGTCAGTCAGATCCTCGCTGACATCGCCAAGCGACCCTATATCTCCATTGGCATGGCGGGCTTTGTTCTCATGGTGCCGCTTGCGCTCACCTCGAATGATGCCTCTGTCAAACGCCTTGGCCGCAAATGGAAACGTCTTCATCTGCTCACCTATCCCGCTGCTTTCCTGGGCGGCCTACACTACGTGATGCTGGTGAAAGGATTTCAGATCGAGCCCTTGATCTATTTGACGGTGATTGTGGTTTTGCTGGCGCTTCGTTTGTTTGGGTTTGTTGTCCGCAGTTTTGTTGTTTTGCGGGTTTAGTGGTTTTGGTTTGGATGTTTTTGGAAGGCTGAGTGGGCTGTTTGGTTCGCGGGCGTGGTTTTGATGTGTTGCCTTGGGTGAGTCTTGGCTGGGGCGTGTTGAGTGTTGTGGCTTGGGGCGGTGTTTGGGTGTTTGGTTTTGGATTGGCTGGGTGATTTTGGGATTAACTCCGTGATTTTGCGTTATTTTTGGGATTTTCCAAAAAAGATGATATTTTTGTAATTTAGGTGTTGCGGGTTTGTTGAGTTAACACTAGAACCCCCTCTACCGGCGGCGGAGACGCGGCACGGTGGGGCGGCTGAGAGGTCGCTGACTGGCAGGAAAGGCTGCTGGACGCTCAGGAGAGACTGGGGCATCTGGAGGATGTTATGAGGCGGTTGCGCTAAGGAATTGGCGCGGTGGCCTTGTTTTTGGCCTTTAGGTGTTGCTCTTTGACATTGATGATAACTGAAGAGATATGTGGGCGGTTTGGTTCGTTTCGATGGATCAACGTCTGTATATCAACGCTAGTAGGGTGGGCCATTTGGTCTGTTCGATGATCTAGTGTCAGCTTCACTGTTTGACGGACTTTTGTTTACTTTTGTAAACTGAAGCACAATCAAACAGATGACTTCCGATACGTGTCCAATCCTTAGCCGGGTGGACATAGGGATCTGCCCCCAAAAGCGGTCCTGAGTATTGGAGATGTGCAGAGGTTCGAACGTCAAGGATAGCATCGCGAGATGCTTTCAACTTGAGAGTTTGATCCTGGCTCAGAACGAACGCTGGCGGCAGGCTTAACACATGCAAGTCGAGCGCACTCTTCGGAGTGAGCGGCGGACGGGTTAGTAACGCGTGGGAACGTGCCCTTCTCTAAGGAATAGCCACTGGAAACGGTGAGTAATACCTTATACGCCCTTCGGGGGAAAGATTTATCGGAGAAGGATCGGCCCGCGTTAGATTAGATAGTTGGTGGGGTAATGGCCTACCAAGTCTACGATCTATAGCTGGTTTTAGAGGATGATCAGCAACACTGGGACTGAGACACGGCCCAGACTCCTACGGGAGGCAGCAGTGGGGAATCTTGGACAATGGGCGCAAGCCTGATCCAGCCATGCCGCGTGAGTGATGAAGGCCTTAGGGTCGTAAAGCTCTTTCGCCAGAGATGATAATGACAGTATCTGGTAAAGAAACCCCGGCTAACTCCGTGCCAGCAGCCGCGGTAATACGGAGGGGGTTAGCGTTGTTCGGAATTACTGGGCGTAAAGCGCACGTAGG
Source organism: Phaeobacter sp. G2 (assembly GCA_025163595.1). Classification (NCBI taxonomy): domain Bacteria; kingdom Pseudomonadati; phylum Pseudomonadota; class Alphaproteobacteria; order Rhodobacterales; family Roseobacteraceae; genus Phaeobacter; species Phaeobacter sp. G2. Next base: position 4,050,245 of record CP104100.1, on the reverse strand, counting down.
CGGATCAGAAAGTATAGGGTGAAATCCCAGGGCTCAACCCTGGAACTGCCTTGTAAACTCCTGGTCTTGAGTTCGAGAGAGGTGAGTGGAATTCCGAGTGTAGAGGTGAAATTCGTAGATATTCGGAGGAACACCAGTGGCGAAGGCGGCTCACTGGCTCGATACTGACGCTGAGGTGCGAAAGTGTGGGGAGCAAACAGGATTAGATACCCTGGTAGTCCACACCGTAAACGATGAATGCCAGACGTCAGCAAGCATGCTTGTTGGTGTCACACCTAACGGATTAAGCATTCCGCCTGGGGAGTACGGTCGCAAGATTAAAACTCAAAGGAATTGACGGGGGCCCGCACAAGCGGTGGAGCATGTGGTTTAATTCGAAGCAACGCGCAGAACCTTACCAACCCTTGACATCCTTGGACCGCTAGAGAGATCTAGCTTTCTCGCAAGAGACCAAGTGACAGGTGCTGCATGGCTGTCGTCAGCTCGTGTCGTGAGATGTTCGGTTAAGTCCGGCAACGAGCGCAACCCACATCCTTAGTTGCCAGCAGTTCGGCTGGGCACTCTAGGGAAACTGCCCGTGATAAGCGGGAGGAAGGTGTGGATGACGTCAAGTCCTCATGGCCCTTACGGGTTGGGCTACACACGTGCTACAATGGCATCAACAATGGGTTAATCCCCAAAAGATGTCTCAGTTCGGATTGGGGTCTGCAACTCGACCCCATGAAGTCGGAATCGCTAGTAATCGCGTAACAGCATGACGCGGTGAATACGTTCCCGGGCCTTGTACACACCGCCCGTCACACCATGGGAGTTGGATCTACCCGAAGGCCGTGCGCTAACTTTTGAGGCAGCGGACCACGGTGGGTTCAGCGACTGGGGTGAAGTCGTAACAAGGTAGCCGTAGGGGAACCTGCGGCTGGATCACCTCCTTTCTAAGGATGTATCTAGCAAGAAGAACTTGTTCTTCCTCGTGATACACTTAGCAATGAACAGTAATCAAAACTGTTCAACATCGGGGCATCTACTGGATGTCCTTTGGACCGAGCCGTCCTCATATCTCTTCAGACAAGTCGCGGCAGCAGCCGTTATCTGGCGCTGCCTGGTGACATAACCACTGAGTGCTGCTCTCGGGCATTGCTTTGCAATACCCTGTCGCACACGGGTTTTGATTTGCTTTGCAAATCGAAAACCGGGTCGGTAGCTCAGGTGGTTAGAGCGCACGCCTGATAAGCGTGAGGTCGGAGGTTCAAGTCCTCCTCGACCCACCACTCATCCTTCGGGATTAAGATGGGGCCTTAGCTCAGCTGGGAGAGCGCCTGATTTGCATTCAGGAGGTCAGGAGTTCGATCCTCCTAGGCTCCACCATTAAACAATTAGATCGTTAAGCACTGTGCGCAGTTCTTAACCGTCCAATTGGACGAATTGATATCGTAAAGAGAGAAACAATCAACAACACTGTTGATCGCCCCGAGTGTGGGGATGATCTCAGATTGGTGCTGATTAGACCTTCGGGTTTATGATGCGAGCTTATGAACACGTCTGTTTCCTCGGACGTCCATGGGTCTGCCGGTTTGAAACGACAGAGTTGTCCAAGTCAAGTACACTAACCCGGTTCTAATTCCGCAAGGTTTTGGAACCAATTGTATTTATGATGTTTGTTTTGCGAAGGGGCTGCGACCGACATCACAGCCTTAGTAGTGAAACGACTTTCGCATCATAAATGCGGGAAAGTATGCTTTTTGGTTCAGAGATTGTGGTCCGGCTACTTACCAGCGGCTGGATCCTGATGGTTTAGGCTATCTATTTCTGGATCAGATCAAGCGCGAGAAGGGCGTTTGGTGAATGCCTTGGCAGTAAGAGGCGATGAAAGACGTGATACTCTGCGATAAGTCATGGGGAGCTGAGAATAAGCTTTGATCCATGAATTTCTGAATGGGGCAACCCACCTGAAAGTTCATTATTGTTACTTCGGTAGCCAATAATGTTCTTAACCAGGTACTTATGAACTGAATACATAGGTTTATAAGAGCAAACCCGGGGAACTGAAACATCTAAGTACCCGGAGGAAAGGAAATCAATTGATACTCCCCTAGTAGCGGCGAGCGAACGGGGACCAGCCGAGCCTTGAGTGTGAGAAGAACCTGTTGGGAAGCAGGACCATAGCGGGTGATAGTCCCGTATTCGAAACATGATAGGACGTATTAAGTAGGGCGGAACACGTGAAATTCTGTCTGAAGATCGGAGGACCACCTTCGAAGGCTAAGTACTCCTTACTGACCGATAGTGAACCAGTACCGTGAGGGAAAGGTGAAAAGCACCCCGACGAGGGGAGTGAAACAGTACCTGAAACCGAACGCCTACAATCAGTTGGAGGGCCCTTGCGGCCTGACAGCGTACCTTTTGTATAATGGGTCATCGACTTGGTCTCACGAGCAAGCTTAAACCGTTAGGTGTAGGCGCAGCGAAAGCGAGTCTTAATAGGGCGAATGAGTTCGTGGGATCAGACCCGAAACCGAGTGATCTAGGCATGGCCAGGTTGAAGGTGCAGTAACATGCACTGGAGGACCGAACCCACATCTGTTGAAAAAGATCGGGATGAGCTGTGCCTAGGGGTGAAAGGCCAATCAAACTCGGAGATAGCTGGTTCTCTGCGAAATCTATTTAGGTAGAGCGTCGTACGAATACCCCGGGGGGTAGAGCACTGGATGGGTAATGGGGACTCACCGTCTTACTGATCCTAACCAAACTCCGAATACCCGGGAGTACTATACGGCAGACACACTGCGGATGCTAACGTCCGTAGTGGAGAGGGAAACAACCCTGACCTCCAGCTAAGGCCCCTAATTCATGGCTAAGTGGGAAAGCAGGTGGGATGTCCAAAACAACCAGGAAGTTGGCTTAGAAGCAGCCATCTTTTAAAGATAGCGTAACAGCTCACTGGTCTAATTAAGACGTCCTGCGGCGAAGATGTAACGGGGCTCAAGCCATGAGCCGAAGCTGAGGATGCACATAGTGCATGGTAGCAGAGCGTAGTGTGACATAGTTCCATGTCTCCTTACCTACTTCGGTAGGATTGGAGACACGGAGCTTTCGATGAAGCGGGCGCGTGAGCGATCCCGTGGAGAGATCACTAGCGAGAATGATGACATGAGTAGCGACAAAGAGTGTGAGAGACACTCTCGCCGAAAGTCCAAGGGTTCCTGCTTAAAGCTAATCTGAGCAGGGTAAGCCGACCCCTAAGGCGAGGCCGAAAGGCGTAGTCGATGGGAACCAGGTTAATATTCCTGGGCCATGAGGTGGTGACGGATCGCAGGTGTTGTTCATCCTTATTGGATTGAATGAGCAGCTGAGCGGTTCCTGGAAATAGCCCCTCTATAAGATCGTACCCTAAACCGACACAGGTGGACTGGTAGAGAATACCAAGGCGCTTGAGAGAACGATGTTGAAGGAACTCGGCAAAATACCTCCGTAAGTTCGCGAGAAGGAGGCCCGGGTCCTACGCAAGTGGAATCCGGGGGCACAAACCAGGGGGTGGCGACTGTTTATTAAAAACACAGGGCTCTGCGAAGTCGCAAGACGACGTATAGGGTCTGACGCCTGCCCGGTGCCTGAAGGTTAAAAGGAGGGGTGAGAGCTCTGAATTGAAGCCCAGGTAAACGGCGGCCGTAACTATAACGGTCCTAAGGTAGCGAAATTCCTTGTCGGGTAAGTTCCGACCTGCACGAATGGCGTAACGACTTCCCCGCTGTCTCCAACATCGACTCAGCGAAATTGAATTGCCTGTCAAGATGCAGGCTTCCCGCGGTTAGACGGAAAGACCCCGTGCACCTTTACTACAGCTTCGCACTGGCATCAGGATTGTGACGTGCAGGATAGGTGGTAGGCATCGAAACCGAGACGCTAGTCTCGGTGGAGCCTCCCTTGAGATACCACCCTTCGCACTCTTGATGTCTAACCGCGGTCCGTTATCCGGATCCGGGACCCTGCGTGGCGGGTAGTTTGACTGGGGCGGTCGCCTCCTAAAGCGTAACGGAGGCGCGCGAAGGTTGGCTCAGAGCGGTCGGAAATCGCTCGTTGAGTGCAATGGCAAAAGCCAGCCTGACTGCGAGACTGACAAGTCGAGCAGAGACGAAAGTCGGCCATAGTGATCCGGTGGTCCCGAGTGGAAGGGCCATCGCTCAACGGATAAAAGGTACGCCGGGGATAACAGGCTGATACTGCCCAAGAGTCCATATCGACGGCAGTGTTTGGCACCTCGATGTCGGCTCATCTCATCCTGGGGCTGGAGCAGGTCCCAAGGGTACGGCTGTTCGCCGTTTAAAGAGGTACGTGAGCTGGGTTTAGAACGTCGTGAGACAGTTCGGTCCCTATCTGCCGTGGGTGTAGGATACTTGAGAGGAGTTGCCCCTAGTACGAGAGGACCGGGGTGAACGAACCACTGGTGGACCAGTTGTCGTGCCAACGGCAGTGCTGGGTAGCTATGTTCGGACAGGATAACCGCTGAAGGCATCTAAGCGGGAAGCCCCCCTCAAAACAAGGTATCCCTGAGGGCCGAGGTAGACCACCTCGTCAATAGGCCAGAGATGTAAGCGTGGTAACACGTTCAGTTGACTGGTACTAATCGCCCGATTGGCTTGATCTGATCTAGTAATAGACAGCCAAGAACCAAATAAGCACCACAGGACTTGGACTTAATGTTGATTGTTTCTTCCGATATCAGTTGTGAAACCACCAGGTGACATAACTGACGTGCGGCAATGCGGTTTTAAAATCAAAACCGCTGCCTGCCGCGCGATACTTTGCTTCGCAAAGATATCGGATTTGGATTTTTCTTGGTTTGGTGGCGATAGCGAGAGCAAAACACCCGGTCCCATCCCGAACCCGGAAGTTAAGTGCCTTTGCGCCAATGGTACTGCGTCTTAAGGCGTGGGAGAGTAGGTCACTGCCAAACCTAGTAAAATCCAAAATCTCAAAAACGATAACATTAACGCTAACTACTAGGACAAATCGTCCTCAAGTAGAAAAGCGATAGGACATCATAACTGTCGCGGGATGGAGCAGCCCGGTAGCTCGTCAGGCTCATAACCTGAAGGTCGTAGGTTCAAATCCTACTCCCGCAACCAAATTTAATACATGAAATAAGACACTTAACGCCACCTCAGGGTGGCTTTACGCGTTGGTGCGCTACGCCCGGTGCTACGCCGCGCAGCAAACAGCAGCTAAGTTGGCGAGGCGTCTTCTGCGGGCTCTGGAAGCACTCTGGAAGCAGATCGGGAGCAGGCAGCGCGTGAAACACAGTGCCCATCCTCTTTCTAAACCAATCTTCATATGCAAAAACACAGAGAATACACCGTCTATGCTGTCAGCACTATCAGCCGGATTTGACCTGCGCCCAAACGAAAAATTCAGCGATGGCGGAACACGCAGAGCGCGACCACTGCTGCCGTTCGTGGTGACGGCTGTAATGTCTGCTAGGAGATTGGCAACTCCGAAGTTGCTTTCTCGGTCGAGACTACGATGGATGTCCGAAATTTGCGAACATTCCTATCAGAAAAGAAGAACCGATGTGTGAAGGCTTCGTAGCCTGCGATATCTTTTGCCATCACGACGAGGATGAAATCTGCCTCGCCCGCGATACAATAGAAGTGCGTTACTTGCCGATCTTCACGCGCTTTACGCTTGAATGCATCAATCTGATCAAGCCGATCACGTTCCAGTTCTACCGACACGATGGCAGTAATGCCAAGGCCGAGAGATTTTGGGTCAAGAATTGCGACCTCGCTTTTGATCACACCCGCGTCCCGCAGCGCCCGAATCCGTCTCTGCACTGAAGCTTTCGAAATGCCTGTGGCATCTGCAAATGATTGCACGGAAGTTTTGGCATCTTTTTGAAAAAGATCGAGCAGCTTTCGATCTGTTGCGTCCATGACTTAAAAGTTCCCATTTTTGCAAGATTGTGATGCGATCGCATCGCATATATCCTGATGTAGGTATATATCGCATCGAGCAACCTGTCTATTCATGTCCTCATGAAACACGGTGCTATTGCTATCCTCCCTCTCGCTCTTGGCGCTGCTATCTATGGCTTTGCGTTCGGTCTTCTTGCTGCCCAAGTTGGTTTCCCATGGTGGGGCGTTGGACTGATGAGCGCCACCGTTCATGCAGGGTCGTCTCAGATCGTCGCGGTGGAACAGTTTGCCTCCACGCAAACGGTCGCCGGTGCTGCCCTGGCAGGGGCTGCGCTGAATCTGCGCTATATAGGGATTGTCGCATCGCTGTCGGATGTGTTGGCAGGTCTATCGTTGAGGGCCAAACTCTTGGCGATCCACATCACGGGCGACGAAAACTGGGCGTTGACGATGGCGGAACGCGCCAAATCGCCAGATGTTGGGGCGGCCTTCCTCATGGGATCAGGCCTTGTGATGATCGCTGTCTGGACAGTTTCAACAACGGTTGGAGCAGTGATTGGGGCGGTGCTGCCCGACCTTGAACGCTTTGGATTGGGGTTCGCATTTACAGCCGCATTCATTGCAATGGCACGAGGGCTTTGGCGTGGAAGGCCACAGATGTTGCCCTGGGTGGTCGCCGCCACCGTAACCATCGCGGTCGTGTCTCTTGGATTGCCGAAGGCCTATGCAATCGTCGCTGGGACGGTTGCCGGTCTGGCGATGTCCTTGATCTTGCATCGTGCCAGCGGAGTGGTCGCATGAGCGTCGCGCACTGGGGGGTCATCGGCATTTTAGCTCTTGCCGCGTTCTCCATTCGCATTCTCGGTTTGATTGCAGGCGGACGCATCCGTGGCTCACGCCATGCGTGGGTGTTAGACGATTTACCGGGTTTGATCGTTGTCAGTCTGGTTGCAGCATCGCTTGCGGGTCAACCATTGCAGACATGGGTTGCAGCCGGCGCGGCACTCGGAGCGGCAGTTCTAACCAATCACGTTATTGCCACGATGGTGGTTGGTGTGGTGGCCTTTGCGGGTCTCGCAGCCTTTGGGCTTTGACATTGAAACGGGGCCTGCCGAGTACCCCGCTGCAGGTCCTTAGTCGACCCTCAGCTTTCTCTAAAGCGGATTTGCGTTCCGTTACAACAGTTTCGCCGTAGGTCCCATCGTTTGTCTCCTGGGCCTAGAAAACGGGGGGCACTTTAATTGAGGTTAAGGGCCTTCTGGGCCCACCCTGATGAACTGTCTCTGACTGTTCTGAAATAATCTGTCGTAAGAACGATGACTTCAAAAGAATCGACTGCGCTATTCGGGTAAACTACATACTGAACACACGTGTGGGCACGAGGCCTGATGTTGTAGGGGGGGCATATGACGGCAAAAGATCTGGGTGAGCAGGATGAGTCCCTTAGAGAGCTTAAGGTTTCGTCGCCGCAACAGGTAAGATCGGATTCCCATCTGAAAGTTGATGTTTTCCAAGCTGCGACGCGTGAGATTTCATTAACAGATCTGTCCTTGCTTCAGGAACTGATTGTCGGTGTCTTTTGGCCACATCGCGACCGGGATCTCGAAATGCTGATACAGCTGGGGCAGGGATACCTTGCTTTAGATGAAATTGGCCGCCCTTTGAGTTCTGCGATGAAGTTCGAAATGGGCTCGGAATTTGCGATGTTGGGCATGATGATCACCGCTCCGCGTTTGCAGACACGGGGGACGGGGCGCTGGATGTTGGCGCAAATCATGGAGGACTGTGGCGCGCGGGATCTCCGTCTGAGCGCAACGCGTGCGGGCTACCGTTTGTATAAAAATGCGGGCTTCCAACCGGTGGCAACGATCCGGCAGCAACAGGGCATCGCGCGGGCGATTGCGCCGCTGCCACTGGCTCATACCGATGTGCGCGCTGTTGAAGAGAGAGACTGGCCAGAGCTGCTGGAGCTGGACACAGGTGCCTATGGCGCCGACCGCCAAACCATTCTTCAGGCGCTGCAGGCCAAGTCTGACTGTGTTGTCGCAGAACGCGCAGGACAGATTGCGGGATATGCGATGATCCGCAACTTTGGCCGAGGTCAGGTGATTGGACCGGTGGTGGCAGACAGTGACGCGCTGGCGATACAATTGATCGCGCCGTTGATTCAGAAACGCGCAGGGACCTTTCTGCGCCTGGATACCCCGGTGGAGGAAGGCGAATTGACCGAGTTTCTGTCAGCTGCCGGGCTGGGCTTGTATGACACCGTGACAGAAATGTACCTAGGCAACCAGCGGCGCGCCACAACGGGCGCTGTGTTGTATGGATTGGCTGCGCACTCCCTGGGGTAAGGGGCCTGCCCCAGGGTTACGACAGGCGGTCTTTGAGACCAAACCACAGGCCCACTAGCGGAAGAAACCAGGGCTGGCCGGAATGGGCGGGAATTGTCGGCCAATTCAACCCATCCAGAGGCGTGTCTTCCTTGACGCCCATAGCTTTGTTCGCCAGTTTTTGCCCCAGCAATGTTGAAAACTGCGCCCCATGGCCGGAATAGCCCATGCCATAGATCATGCCATCAGCTTCGCCCGCCCGGGGAAAGCGATCTTTGGTCATGCCAACAAGACCTCCCCAGCAGTAGTCGATGTCGATGTTTTGGGTCTGCGGAAAGATTTCGGTCATGGATTTGCGCAAAATGGCGCCCGACTTTGCGTCTGAGCGCTGATTGCTATCCGCAGAAAACCGCGCCCGCCCGCCAAAGATCAGCCGGTTATCCGGGGACAGGCGAAAGTAGTTCCCGATGTTCAGCGAGGTTACACAGGTGCGATTCCCCGGCATGACCTCCGCGACTTCGATTTGGGACAACGGACGGGTGGCCACGATGAAGGAGCCAACAGGAATGATGCGCCTGCGAAAGAACCCCAGGGGGGCGGTTTTAACCTGCGCAGAATAGGCCCCGGTGGCGGCGATCACACGATCTGCGGTCAGGCTGCCGCGCATGGTGTCAAGCTGCCAGCCCTTTGCGGTTTTGGATCGCGCAGTAACTGGAGCGTTTTCCCAAATCGTGGCCCCGTGCCGCTGTGCCGCCTGCGCCAGGCCGCAGACATAGCGCCCCATATGCATCATGGCAGACTTTCCATAAAGGATCGCACCATGAAAGCGATCACTGCCAACCTCATCCTTCAGCTCAGAGCGGTCGAGCCAGCGGGTCTCTGGGTCGACCTCTTTGTTCAGCAGCTCAAAATTCGCTTTCATAGCCGTAACATGAGACGGCTTAGAGGCCAGTTTCAGTTTACCTGAGCGGCGAAAATCACATTGAATGCCCTCAGCCTCAATAAGTTCCTCGATAACATCAATAGAGTGATCGTAGGCCTGATACAGCGCCTGGGCGCGTGTCGCGCCCAAGTGGGATTTGGCAGAGGCAAAATCATGGGCCAGGCCGTTGTTCAGATGGCCACCGTTTCGTCCAGAGGCCCCGGCGCCAACGTGTTCTGCCTCCAGGATCGCCACAGACACCCCCGCCTTGGCAAGGCGATGTGCGGCGCTGAGCCCGGTAAAGCCGGCCCCGATGATGGCAACATCAAAGTGACCGCTTACCGGGGCAGGGCATGCCGCCTCGAACGGGGCAGCTGTTTCATGCCAATAGGAGGCAAACTGCATTACAAACCAACCACTTTTGCCAGACCGGAAAGATCGGGGAGTTCTGTGTAGCCGTAGTATGGGTTTGCCGGCTCATGGCCGCGGTTGATCCAGACCTTATTGGTGATCCCCAGATCATGGGCTGTCATCAGATCGTAGCGGAAAGACGACGATACATGCAGGACGTCTTCTGGTCCGCACCCAAGCTGATCAAACATATACTCAAACGCCCGCATTTGCGGCTTGTAGGCCTGCGCGTCTTCGGCTGTGAACACATGCGCGATGGGCGAGCCCAGTTTTTCGATATTGTGGGGGATTTGCGCGTTCATCGAGTTGGTCAGCGCCACCAGTGGTATTTCATGGGCCACGTTGGCCAGCCCAGCGGGCACATCGGCATGGGGTCCCCAGGTTGGGACGCGGTGGTAGATTTCTTTCGCAATCGCAGGATCAAAGGCCAGATTGTTCCGTTTGCAAGCCCGTTCAAGCGCGTTGTAAACGATCTCAGCATATGGCTTCCAGGCCCCCAGAACTTCATCGAGGCGATAGGCTGAAAAATCCTGGATGAATTTTGCCAGTGCCTCTGCGGACAGAATGTTGCTGTAGTGATCCGTCGCCGCACCGGCCATATCAAAGTTAATCATGGTGCCGTGGCAGTCAAAGGTGATGTATTTAGGGCGGAAGGTCATCCGAGCTCTCCAGTGTTTCGTCGAGACCATCTTGTCGCTTTCCAAGGCGCGCCAGATGCCGGGTTTGCCAAAACCAAGGCAGGAAATTCTGAAATACAAATGCACAACAGCAGAGCCTGCCATCTGACCGGCGGGCTTAACCGATGCGCCTTGTGAAGCCGGTGCAGACTGTCTGCAGATAAGGTGACGTTAGAAAATGGGGCAGCAGATGACAATTTTAACCGCCGAAGACCTGTTAGGCAGGCTGGTGGGGTATCCCACCGTTGTGGGCCACGCAAACCTCAACCTGATACAGTTTATTGCTGATTACCTTGAGAGCTACGGAGCCCAGGTTCATGTTTTGACCGGGCCGGAAGGTGACCGTGCCAATCTGTTTGCCACCATTGGCGATCCCTCAGTTCCTGGGTACATCCTGTCTGGGCACGTGGATGTTGTGCCCGCCGGTGAGCCTGAATGGAAAGGGGATCCTTTCAAAATGCGCCGCGATGGGGACCGCCTGATTGGGCGCGGAACCTGCGATATGAAAGGCTTTGATGCCGCTGTCCTGGCGGCGGTGCCAGATCTGGCAGCCCTGTCGCTGTCTGCCCCGGTTCATATTGCACTGTCCTATGATGAAGAGGCCGGCTGCAAAGGGGTGCCCCATATGATTGCGGAGCTGCCAAACCTTTGTGCCAGGCCGTTGGGCTGCATCGTTGGGGAGCCAACGGGATTGCAGCCCGTGTTGGCCCACAAGGGGAAAGCGGCGCTGCGGCTGCGGGCCAAAGGTTTGTCCGGTCACAGCTCGCGCCCTGATCAGGGGCAAAATGCTATTCACGCTTTGCTTCCGGCGCTTAGTGCGGCTGCGGCGCAGGCTGAGGCCTTAAAGACCCAATCGCAGGATGCGCGTTTTGCGCCGTCCTATTCGACCCTTCAGATTGGTGTTGTGCAGGGCGGGCAAGCGGTCAACATCATACCGGATCACGCCGAAGCACTGATCGAAACACGGGCCATTGCCGGTGTCGATCCCCGGCAGCTGATGGCGCCGATTATCGCACAGGCCGGATCTTCGCTGGAGGTTGACTGGATTTCCTCCTACCCGGCGCTGGCATTACCGACAGAGTCCGACCTGAGCCGGCTCATGAGCGAACTCTCTGGAAAACCACCCCTTGGGGCTGTCAGTTTTGGCACCGAAGCAGGGCTGTTTCAGCAGGCTGGAATCCCTTCGATCATCTGCGGTCCGGGGGACATCTCGCGGGCGCATAAACCAGAAGAGTATCTGACCCGCGCAGAGCTGGAGGCAACGCGGGACATGATCTGTAAGCTGGGCCAGCACCTGGCAAACTAGCTGCGTAGCATTTTGTGCTGCAAACACTCTCGATGCAGTTTCTTTGCTGCTTTCCCCACCTCAAACGCAGCGCAACGCGTATGTCAAAGCCGGTAGGCTGGGGGCAAGTAATCATGGAATTGAAATTATGACGACAACTTTGGACAGGATCCAATTGGTGGATTTCTCCGCAGATCACTTGCCCGGAGCGGTGCGGCTCAGCCAAGAGGCGGGATGGCCACACCGGACACAGGATTGGGCGCTGACGCTTTCGCACTCCACAGGGGTTGTCGCGCTACAAGAGGGCGAAGTTGTAGGCACGGCGCTTGCCTCGGTTTTTGGCGATGTTGCCACCCTTAATATGATCATCGTTGATGAGCGCCTGCGCGGTCGCCGCCTGGGACGTCGTCTGATGGATGCGGTTATTGCGTATGCTGGTGCACGGGAAATGCGGCTGATTGCAACCCAGGACGGGCTGCCGCTCTATGAAAAGCTGGGGTTCAAAGCGATCGGTGACGTCGCGCAGTTCCAAGGGCTGGTTCGGGCCGCTCCACCCGCCGATGGGGTGAACACCGATGGCTACGATCTGGACCGTATGGTCGCGATGGATAGGGCCGCCTCTGGCCTGGAGCGCGGCGATCTGTTGAAGCAGATCTCAGAGCAGGGGCAGGTGTTTTACACCGACCAGGGCTTTGCCATGCTGCGCGATTTTGGCCGTGGCAAGGTGCTTGGCCCGATTGTCGCGCAAAATCTGGAAACGGCCCGCAGTTTGCTGGCGACAGCGGCGCACACAGAAAACGGCTCTTTTCTGCGCCTTGATACGCCGGTTCCAGAACTGGGCACATTTGCGCAGGAGCTGGGTCTGGAACCCGTCGGCGGCGGCACCTGCATGGTGCTTCAGCCGCAGCAGGCCACCTATGGCAACACCTTTCAGACCTATGGTCTGGTTTCTCAGGCTTTGGGGTAAACAATGAACACTCAATTGCATTCAAACGCGTTACACGAATTGGACCGTCAGCATTTTGTGCATCCGGTCTCGTCCTGGCAGGGACACGAAGCACGGGGTGTTCGCATCCTGAAAAGCGCAAAAGGGGCCACCGTTACTGATTCTGAGGGTCGCCAGCTTTTGGATGGTTTTGCCGGTCTGTGGTGTGTGAACGCCGGCTATGGCCATGAAAGCGTTGTTGAGGCGGCGGCCGAGCAAATGCGCCGTCTGCCCTATGCGACGGGGTATTTTGATCTCGGCTCTGAGGCCCCTATCAAATTGGCGGCTGAGCTGGCGGACCGCGCGCCAGGGGATCTGAACCACATCTTCTTTACGCTTGGCGGCTCTGACGCGGTGGATAGCACCATTCGTTTTGTGCGCTACTATTGGCATTCCAAAGGCCAGCCCCAGAAAGACCAGTATATCTCGGTTGAACAGGGCTATCACGGCTCTACCTCTGCAGGCGCGGGCCTGACAGCGCTGCCGACGTTTCACGACGGGTTTGGTGTGCCGTTCAATTGGCAGCATAAAATCCCGTCGCATTACCTGTATCGCAACCCGGTGGGAAGCGATCCTGCGACCGTTATTGCCGCATCGGTTGCCGCCCTAAGGGCAAAGGTTGCAGAGCTGGGGCAAGAACGCGTTGCCGCCTTCTATGTAGAGCCGATCCAGGGCTCATCTGGCGTCTTGGTGCCGCCAAAAGGCTGGATCAAGGCAATGCGCGACACCTGCGCCGAGCTGGACATCCTTTTTATCGCGGATGAGGTTATCACCGGGTTCGGGCGCACTGGCCCAATGTTTGCCTGCGAAGAAGAAGGCATCGTGCCCGACATGATGACAACGGCAAAGGGGCTGACCTCTGGCTATTCGCCAATGGGGGCCGTGTTCCTGTCAGATCACGTCTACCAAACAATTGCCGAAGGGGCGGGGCCAAAGGCCGTTGGCCACGGCTTTACCTATTCAGCGCATCCGGTCAGTGCGGTTGTGGCGCTGGAAGTGCTGAAGCTTTATGAGGGCGGGTTGTTTGAAAACGGCATCAAGATGGGGGACCGTCTGCAAAAGGGTCTGGCCGGATTGTCAGATCACCCCCTTGTTGGGGATGTGCGGGGCCGGGGGATGCTAGCGGCAATTGAACTGGTCACGGATAAGGACAAGAAAACCCCGGTGCCCGCCGAGCTCCAGGCCGCGACACGTCTGTTTGATCGTGCATGGAATAACGGCCTGATCATTCGCGCCTTTCCGCAGGGCGTGTTTGGATTTGCGCCGCCGCTGTGTTGTACTGCTGATGAAATCGACGCCATCGTTGATCGAACCAAACAGGTGCTTGATCTCACCCTGGAAGATCCGGAAATCAGAGCCGTGCTGCGCGGATGACTCTACTGCTTCAAAGCTTTCCTGCGCGGGCCAAGGTCTGGAGTGAGGTCTTTGCCGCCGCAGGAGAGCCTCTTTTCACCCAGGCTCCTTCGGGGGCGGAGGCCAAAGACGTCACGGCATTGGCCTGCTGGCAGCCGCCATCTGATTTGACGGTATACCAAAACCTGAAACTGGTTTTGTCCGTTGGGGCTGGGGTGGATCAGATGCCTGCTTTGCCTCAGCATATCATGCTGTGCCGGTCTGCGGCGCCGGGGATTGAAACGCAGGTGCGCGACTGGGTGACCATGGCCTGTTTGATGATGCATCGGGATATGCCCGCGTATCTGCAGCAGGCCCGCACAGGGGCGTGGAACAGTCGGGACACCAGGGCCACGACCACGCGCCGGGTTGGCGTGCTGGGCATGGGGCGGATCGGCCGACTGGTGGCCCAAAGCTTGACCGCTTTGGGCTTTCCGGTTGTTGGCTGGTCGCGCTCTGGGCGGCCTGTTGACGGGGTTGAAATCTATGGCGCCGAGGCCTTGTCGGCGGTGCTGGCACAGGCTGACATCTTGGTCTGTCTGCTGCCTCTGACCCAGGAAACCAAGGGCATTCTGAACGCAAAAACCTTTGCCGCGCTGCCCAAAGGTGCCCATTTGGTCCATGCCGGGCGCGGTGCGCACCTGCATATGGATGATCTGCGGGATGCCTTGGACAGCGGGGATCTGACCTCTGCCATGTTGGATGTCACCAACCCCGAGCCGCTTGCCAAAGGCCATTGGGCCTGGGCACATCCGCAGGTGATCATCACGCCGCATATTGCGGCGCAGACCGACGCATATGAAGGGGCGCACCACGCGCTGAATGTTATCCAGGCCCTGAAACGTGGGGAAATTCCACCGGGTTTGGTGGATCAAACCAATGGCTATTGAAAGGCGCGGGTGGCGAAGGTCGGCAATCAGATGTTCTGCGGACTTCACCAACTTGGAAGATTCTGCCGCAGGAGGCCCGGATATCAAACAATATGCGCAGGTTTACTGGCGGATGATGAGTTCAGGAAGTGCTGTGGCACTGGGGTCTACCTCTCTTCTGGTTTCACCAGAGGAACGGGTCTCACCGTCTTGCGACGCAATCTGTCGCTGACCAGACGAAGGCTGTCACTCTTCAAGAATGCTTCTTGCCTGTGCGGTTGCGCGGGCCCCACAACAAACAGGGATTGAACATGACCAATAATAAACCAACAAATTGGACCGGTCGCGACGATAAAATGGTCGAAAATGCGATCCGGCGTGGTGCAACGCGGCGCGACTTGCTGAAGATGCTGGCTGCTTCGGGGGTTGCTGTCGGCGCAGGATCGTCTTTGCTGCTGGGCGCAACAGGCGCGGTGGCTGAAACACCGGTCTTTGGTGGCCATTTGAAAGCGGCGGGCTGGTCGTCATCCACCGCCGATACGCTTGACCCGGCAAAGGCCTCTTTGTCCACTGATTACGTCCGCTGCTGCGCGGTTTACAACCGACTGACCTTCTTGGATGAATTTGGTCAGGTGCAAATGGAACTGGCCGATAGCATTGATTCTGCCGATGCCAAAACCTGGACCGTTAAGCTGAAATCCGGCGTTACCTTCCATGATGGTAAGCCCTTTACCGCGGCGGATGTGGTGTTTTCCATGAACCGCCACCTGGATCCGGCGGTTGGGTCCAAGGTCAATTCCATCGCCAAGCAGATGACCGCGATTAAGGCGGTTGATGATCTGACCGTTGAAATTGTTCTCGAGGAATCCAACGCCGACCTGCCCACGATCCTGTCGTTGCACCACTTTATGATTGTGGCGGATGGCACGACTGATTTCTCAAAGGGCAACGGCACCGGCGCCTTTATGATGGAGACCTTTGAACCGGGTGTGAAATCCATCGCGGTGAAGAACCCGAATTACTTTAAGGATGGTCCCTATCTGGACAGCTTTGAGTATTTTGCCATCACCGACAACAACGCGCGTGTAAATGCGGTTCTGTCCGGTGACATTCATATGGGTGCCTCCATCAAGGGTCGTTCGCGCCGCATGTTGGAAGGCCAGGACCACGTTTGGTCATCTGTTACCAGCTCCGGCAATTATACTAACCTGAACATCCGTCTGGACATGGAACCCGGTGCCAAAGCGGGCTTCATCGAAGGGATGAAGCATCTGATCAATCGCGAAGTAATCGAAAAATCGGTTCTGCGCGGTATGGCGACCGTCGGCAACGACCAGCCAGTGTCTGCAGCAAACCGCTATCACAACTCTGAGCTGGCCCCCAAAGCCTATGATCCGGAGAAGGCCAAAGCACTGTTCGCCAAGTCCGGCCTGCTGGGCGAGTCGGTTCCAATCGTTGCCTCTGATGCGGCAACGGCCTCTGTTGATATGGCGACGGTGGTTCAGCAGGCAGGGTCGGAAATCGGCATGAACTTTGACGTTCAGCGGGTACCGTCTGATGGCTACTGGTCCAAATACTGGCTGAAAGCGCCCATTCACTTTGGCAATATCAACCCACGTCCCACACCGGATATTCTGTTCTCGCTGCTCTACAGCTCGGATGCCAAGTGGAACGAGAGCCAGTTTAAATCCGAAAAGTTCGACAAGATGCTGATCGAAGCACGTGGTGCCTTGAATGAGGATCTCCGCAAGGAAATCTATTGGGAAATGCAGGACATGGTTGCCAATGACGCGGGCACGGTCATTCCGGCCTATTTGGCAAACGTGGATGCACTGTCCACCTCTGTGAAAGGTCTGCGCTCAAACCCGTTGGGCGGCCAAATGGGCTATGCATTTGCCGAATACGTCTGGCTCGACGCCTAACAGACTTAAATCAGTATGTCCCTGCGCTGGGTTTCCCGGCGCAGGGAACGCGCATTTTTAAGACCCAGATCCGGAGAGCCCGCGTTGCATAGATCGTCTCATACCTGGCTGCTTGTCGCACACCGACTTGGCATCGCATTGATAACATTAATCATTGTTTCTTTTGCGGTATTTTTCGCCACCGAACTGTTGCCCGGTGATGTCGCTGAGATCCTATTGGGGCAGGCGGCAACCCCCGATGCTGTCGCCGGGTTGCGGGATGCCATGGGGTTGAACGAACCCGCATTATCGCGGTTCCTGTCCTGGCTGGGCGGGCTCGCCACTGGCGATATGGGGCGCTCTTATGTCAACGACATCAGTGTCGCTGATTTGATTGGACGCCGGCTCTCCAACTCCCTGCGGCTGGCAGGGGTTGTCACCGTGATCTGCGTCCCCTTTGCCCTGACCTGCGGTATCGCTGCAGCCATGTGGCAGGATTCCCTGCTAGATCGGTTTGTGTCGATCCTGACGATTTCGGTGATCTCCATTCCGGAATTTATGGTCGCCACACTGGCGGTTCTGGTGTTTGCGGTCTGGCTGGATTGGCTGCCAGCCCTGAGCTACGGGGCGGATGCCAGCAATTTTGCCGCGCTGCTCAAAGCCTATGCGATGCCTGTCATCACCTTGACCTGTGTTGTGTCGGCGCAGATGATCCGCATGACCCGCGCTGCGGTGATCGAGACAATCAAAACACCCTATGTCGAAATGGCCCTTCTGAAAGGGGCAAGCCGTCGACGCATGGTTCTACATCATGCCTTGCCCAATGCGCTGGGCCCTATCGCCAATGCGGTGGCGCTGTCGCTGTCCTATCTCGTCGGTGGCGTCATCATCGTCGAGACCGTTTTCAACTATCCGGGGGTGGCCAAACTGATGGTGGATGCCGTTGCAACGCGTGACCTGCCGCTCATCCAGTCCTGCGCGATGGTGTTCTGTGTGAGCTATCTTTCTTTGATCACCTTGGCTGATGTGATCGCCACTCTGTCCAACCCAAGGCTGCGGAAATGATGCAAGATACTCAAGGCTCCGAACGCAAATTCTCAATCACTGGTCATGGCTATTCCTTTAATATGGCGGGACGAATTGGCCTGACCATAATCCTGTTCTGGGCTGTGATCGCTATAATCGCCCCCTGGATTATTCCCTATCCGCCGGGCAAAATTGTGGATTGGGACTACTTTGGCCCAATCAGCGAAAGCTATTGGATGGGCACGGATTATCTGGGTCGGGACATCCTGAGCCGGGTTTTGATGGGGGCAAGATATACCGTCGGCATATCACTGGCCGGCGTCACCCTGGCCTGTAGCGGCGGTATTGTTCTGGGCATGGTCGCGGCTGTGATTGGCGGATGGCTTGATACGATCCTGTCACGCCTGCTGGATGCGTTTAACGGCATTCCCTCCTTGTTGTTTGGCCTGGTTGTTGTTGCCGCCGTTGGCTCGTCCATCCCTGTGCTGGTTCTGACGCTGGCCGCGATTTACCTGCCCGGAAGCTACCGTTTTGCGCGGGCTTTGGCGGTGAATGTGAACACGATGGATTTTGTCACCGTGGCCCGTGCCCGCGGTGAGCAAACGGGATATCTTATTCGCACCGAGATCTTTCCCAACATCCTGGGGCCGGTGCTGGCGGACCTTGGTCTGCGCTTTGTCTTTATCGTTTTGGTTTTGTCGGGACTGTCCTTCCTCGGCATTGGTGTGCAACCGCCCCATGCTGACTGGGGCGGGTTGGTACGTGAAAACATCGAGGGCCTTAGCCTTGGGGCGCCTGCGGTGATCTTCCCCTGTATCGCAATCGCCTCCCTGACTATTTCGGTGAATATGTTCATCGATAACCTTCCACAAAAAATCCGCGACAGGAGCAACTGATGAGCCAACCCCTTGTGTCTGTTCGAGATCTTGTGATCGGCGCGGTGACGGATTCTGGCCGCGAGGTCGAGATTATTCGCCATGTCAGTTTTGACATCCAACCGGGTGAGATCGTTGCACTGATTGGCGAAAGCGGATCGGGCAAGACAACGATCGCCCTGTCGCTGATGGGCCATTGTCGCCCGGGCTGTTCCATCAATGGCGGCTCTATTCAGTTGGGCGCGCAGGATGTTACCAAACTGACAGAACCCCAACGCGCCCGGTTGCGTGGGACAGAAGTTTCCTACATTCCGCAGTCCGCTGCGGCGGCCTTTAACCCGTCGCAACGGATCATGGATCAGGTCATCGAAATTACCGACATTCATAATTTGATGCCCCGTCCCGAAGCTGAAGCCAAGGCGGTTGAGCTGTTCCGCGCGCTGGCGCTTCTTGAGCCTGACAGCATTGGGCAACGCTATCCCCATCAGGTCTCGGGTGGGCAGCTGCAACGGTTGTCGGCGGCGATGGCGCTGATCGGCGATCCGCAGCTTGTCATCTTTGACGAGCCCACGACGGCGCTGGATGTCACCACGCAGATTGAGGTTCTCAGGGCGTTTCGATCGGTGATGCAGGGGAGCGGCATGGCCGGTGTCTATGTCAGCCATGATCTGGCAGTGGTGGCGCAGGTTGCGGATCGCATTATTGTTCTGAAAGAAGGGCAAATTCAGGAAGTCGGGATGACACGAGACATCTTGGATGCGCCGCAACACCCCTATACCCAAGAATTGTTAGCCGCCTTCAAACCGGTGCCTTTTGCCTCGGTCAAAGCTGCCGTGGCCAAGGCCGAAGCCCCCATTCTTGAGGTCAACAACCTCTCTGCGGGCTACGGGCCGACACGTTCGGGCGAGGCAGAGTTCAAAGTTCTGGATAACATCAACTTTCAGATGGAAAGAGGCACAAACCTCGGGGTCATCGGGGAAAGCGGGTCGGGAAAATCGACGCTTGCTCGGGCGGTTGCCGGCATTTTGCCCCGCTACAAGGGCGACGTATTTTCGCAGGGTGAGGCTCTTTCGCCAGATCTGAAAGACCGCTCCAAAGATCAACTGCGGCGGCTTCAAATTGTGTTTCAGTTGGCAGATACGGCTTTGAATCCAGCCCAGCCGATTGACTCAATTCTGTCCCGACCGCTGAAGTTCTATCACGGTATGACTGGCAAGGCACGTGAGCGGCGTGTGATTGAACTGTTGGATATGGTGCAGCTGCCAGCGGCAATGCGGCACCGGCTCCCGGGGGAGCTGTCGGGCGGGCAAAAACAGCGGGTGAATTTTGCCAGGGCGCTTGCGGCGGAACCAGACCTGATCCTTTGCGATGAAATCACATCGGCTTTGGACACGGTAGTAGCTGCGGCCATGCTGGATTTGCTCAAGGACCTGCAACGGGACCTAGGGCTCAGCTATATGTTCATTAGCCATGATCTTTCGACGGTCGAAGCGATCTGCGATGATGTTCTTGTCATGCTGAAAGGGGAGCTCGTCGAATCCTTGCCCGCAGCACAGATGAACGAAAGCGCGGAACATCCCTATTCACGGCTTTTGATCTCATCGGTGCCCAAGCTGGATCCAGACTGGCTGGCCAACCTCGAACACAACCCAGAGCTGGCAAAAGCCATGCAGGGCCGTTAGCTCTGGTCGTGAACCCGATCCCCAAACAGACGCCCGAGTGGAAGATGGTTTTTCACAAAGGGCGTCTTCATCACGACAAAGCTGAAGTATTTGTCGATGCCAACATCCTTGTCGATCAGGGCTTCGACAATATTTTGATAGTCCGAAATGCCGGCGGTTACAAATTTGGCAAGGTAGTCATAACCGCCTGAAACGAGGTGACATTCAACGCAGCTGTCGATTTTTTCCAGGGTCTCTTGAAAGCGCGCAAAGTCGATTTGGCGGTGGTTTTTGAGAGTGAATTCCGTAAACACCGTCAGCGTCTCACCCAGTTTCGCGACATCAATCAAAGCGGTGTATCCGGAGATATAGCCAGCCTTCTGAAGCTTTTTCACCCGCATCAGGCAGGGAGAGGGCGACAGGTTGACAATCTCCGAGAGCTCAACATTGGTAATCCGCCCATTTTCTTGCAGAGCAGCCAGTATGTTCACATCGATACGGTCGAGTTTGTAGGTCTGGGTCATTCAAAATTCCACGTGAATGGCTGTGCGTTCTTCATAAGAGCATACTATTTGCTGGTCCTGTAACCATTCGCTGGGTGGCTCTTTAACAGAATATGCTGAATTTCCACCCAATCCGGTAGTTCGCATCGCTTGTTTCAAGTTACTTCCTAAGAAAAGATTTGGGATTTTTTGATGACTGCTCCGCTCTTGCACATTTTGTCCGCAACCGATTGTCCGCAACACGCGGATACAGTGGTTATTGGCGGAGGTATTGTTGGCGTCAGCACCGCCTACTGGCTGGCGCGGGCCGGGCAAAAAGTGGTGCTGCTGGAAAAGGGCCGTATCGGAGCTGAGCAATCCAGCCGAAACTGGGGCTGGTGCCGGCAGCAAAACCGGGATGCCCGTGAATTGCCCTTGTCGCGTGTGAGCCTGTCTCTGTGGGAAGAGATGATGCAGGATTGCGGCGCTGAAATTGGGTTTCGCCGCTGTGGTTTGATCTATCTTTCCAACGATGAGGCCGAAATCGAAGGCTGGGCCCGGTGGGGTCATTTTGCCCGTGGTGAGGGCGTTGATACCCGTATGTTGACCGCTACAGAAGCTGCCGAACACGGGGCGGCCACTGGGCAGGCCTGGAAGGGCGGGGTCTGGTCTCCGACGGATGGTATTGCCGACCCTGCGGCGGCGGCGCCGATGATTGCGCAGGGGATCGTGAAACACGGCGGAATTGTCCTGCAGGGCTGCGCGGCGCGCGGACTTGAAACCAGCGGCGGAGCGGTCAGCGCCGTGGTCACCGAAAAAGGGGTGATCCAGACCAAACAAGTTGTGCTTTCTGGCGGCGCCTGGGCCGGCAGTTTCCTGCATCAGCTGGGTATTTTCTTCCCGCAGTCCTCGGTGCGCAGCTCGATCCTTTCGGTGGCACCCGGGGCGCAGGGCCTGCCAGATGCGGTGCATACCAAAGAGGTCTCTGTCACCCGGCGCGGCGATGGCGGCTATACGTTGGCCATCTCGGGCCTGGCAAAGGTCGATCCCACCCCGCGTATGCTGCGCGGATCTAAACACTTTCTGCCGATGTTTCTGCGCCGCTGGCGCTCGCTGGCCCCTGGCGGGCCGCAGGCCTGGCGGTGCAATTTTGACGGTTTGAAAAAGTGGAAGCTGGATCAGCCGACGCCGATGGAGCACATGCGTATATTGGACCCGCGCCCGGATGCGCCCACAATTGTAAAAACCCTGGCCCAGGGGCGCCAGTTGTTTCCGGCTTTGCAGAATGTGCCTTTGCAGGCCTCCTGGGCCGGGTATATCGACAGCACTCCAGACGGCGTTCCGGTCATTGACAGCGATATCGGAATGCCGGGGCTGGCTCTGGCGGCGGGTCTGTCCGGGCATGGGTTTGGTATTGGCCCCGGTGTCGGCCACCTGATGGCGGATATGGTGTTGGGGCGGACACCGGTTACTGAAACGGGACAATACAAACTGTCCCGTTTTGCAAAGAGCCAATGGGGCAAAGTTTCTGAGTTCTGACCTCATGCGCTGAACCGCGCGATGTCAAAAGGCGCCAGCGGCGTGGTGCAGCTCCCCGTTGTGATAAGTTCCGCCATGGCATCACCCACGCCCGGCCCCAGCTGGAAGCCATGTCCACAAAAGCCAAAGGCATGAAAAAGACCTTGGGTGGTGCCGGAAGGCCCCATCACGGGCAGCATGTCTTCGACATAGCCCTCGACACCAGACCACTGCCGAATAATGGTCGCCTGGCGCAGGGCGGGCACCAGTTTCACAACCTCTTGCAACTGCTTTGACAGGTTGTGTGGATCAATCTTGGCAAATCCGTCTGCCCCAACCTGGGTGCGCGCAACCGCGCCGCCAAAGACCACATTGCCGCGCTCGACTTGGCGCAAATAGGCCCCGTGTTGTTTTGACCAAACCCCGACCACAGGTAAAATGCGATGGGGCAGGGGCTCTGTGACCCCCATTTGTGGCCCTGCCAAAGTGATAGGAACCTCTTCGCCAAAGCGGCGCGCGATGTCAGGCCCCCAGGCGCCGGCGCAATTCACAAGCAGGTCGGCAGAAAATGTACCAGCTGAGGTCACCACTTCAAAGCCGCTGGCCGTTTTGCTGATTTCAGAAACATGGGCCTGCTCGTGAATGGTGGCGCCGCCGCGCGCCGCAGCACCTGCAAAGGCGGGGCTGATGAGGCGCGGGTTGGCAGAGCCATCATCCGGCGAAAAAGACGCCGCAATTGCATCGGGGCCCAGCCCCGGAAACCGCTTGCGAATGTCCTTTGGCTCCAGAACCTCCAGTTCCAACCCCCAATCCAGCGCGTCTTTGCGAAATTGCTGCATCAGGGCCAGGCCATCGTGGTCAAAGATAAGCCGCAAATGCCCGGTTGCCCGGAATTCGACATCCATACCCAGCCAGGTTTCCAGTTTTGACCACAGCCCCAGTGAGCGATTGGCCAGGGGCATCTGCGGCAGATACCGCCCCGACCGTCTGATATTCCCAAAGGAGGCCACGGTTGCACCGGCACCAATATGGCCGCGCTCAATCAGCGTCACGCGGACTCCGCGTTGGGTTAGAAAATACGCCGTGGCGGTTCCCATAAGACCGCCGCCTAAGATCATCACATGCACAGCACAATACCCCCTGCATCCATCAAAGAGGCAACGACCGCTTGCGTCAAAGACGGCTTTCTGTGACACCTATAAGGATAGCCTATGGAGTTGTCATGCGCGCGCGCCAATTGGAAGTGTTTACAGCCGTCATGCGGATCGGCACCGTGACAGGTGCTGCCCGTATGCTGAATATTTCGCAACCGGCCCTCAGCCAGGTCTTGCGTCACACCGAAGACGAGCTTGGGTTTTTGCTGTTTAGTCGCGAAAAGGGGCGCCTGCATCCCACCCCCGAGGCGCTAGAGCTTTATCCCGATGCCGAACGCCTTTTTGCCGGGCTCGAAGGTCTGCGCCGCAAATCGACAGATCTGCGAAAGGGGCGGTCGGGGCTTGTCCGTATTGCCGCGTCGGCACCGCCGTCAATGTCGGTTTTACCCAATGCATTGGCCATGCTGCGGCAAAAACACCCGAACATTCAATTGCGCGCGCATGTGGCCCCGATCAACACCTTGATATCCATGTTGCGGGCAGGGGACGCCACATTGGCGCTGGCGTTAGATGATCAAATGCCGCCAGACATATGCGCAGACGTCATTGATAGGACATCCTTCTGCTGCTTGATGTCGGCACAGTCTGATCTGGTCAGCGCCTCGGAAATCAGTTTTGATATGTTGGCGGATCGCACCGTTATTTCATACCGGGCGCAGACCCGTCCCAGAGATGAATTGCAACAGGCGGCGCAGGCGCAGGGGCTGGGGTTTCAACCCGATTTGGAAATTGATTCCTCAATTACAGCGGTTGGATTTGTTCAGGCCGGGTTGGGTGTCGCCTTGGTGGATGCCCTGCTGCCTTGGCATCAATTTCAGGGTGTGGTGGTGCGTCCCTTGGCCAACAGTCCCAAATTGCCCCTATCTTTGTTGACGCTAAAGGACAGGCCATTGTCCCAGGCCGATCAGATCATGTCCGCAGAGCTGCGGGCGATCTGTGAAAGGGACGACACGGAATAGCCATAAGTGTGGCTTATGGATTTGCACCGTAAGCGTCTTGGACGGTCTTCGCTCAATCTGTTCCCTTAGGGACAACAGATTGAAAGGGACGCAAATTATGGATGGGACTAGACCTCATCGTGAAGACTGGAAGATCGGCGTCGATATTGGCGGCACCTTCATGGACTTCTGTGCGCTGGAAGTGAATTCCGGCCGTTTGGCAACTTTGAAAGTTCTGACAACTCCCGATGATCCGGGTGCGGAACTGACCACAGGGTTGTCACTGCTGGAAGAGCGGGACCAGCTTTTGCCCGAGACAGTGACGCGGTTTGTGCATGGGACCACCGTGGGAATTAACACGGTGTTGCAGCGCAAAGGCGCCAAGCTGGCGATGATTACCAACGCCGGCTTTGAAGATGTGCTTGAGTTGGCGCGCCTGCGCATGCCCGAGATGTATTCCCTGTTTTGCCACCGCGCTGCGCCGCTGATTTCGCGTGATCATATCTTTGGTGTGACTGCCCGGCTGAATGCACAGGGGGAAGAAACCACCGCACTGGAGGAAGGCTCTGTTGCAGAAGCCATCCAAAAGGCGCTTTTGGCGGGTGCTGAGGGCATTATCGTTTCTTTCTTGCACAGCTGGCGCAATGACGCGCATGAGCGGCGGGTGAAAGACATGATATTGGACATGGCACCGGGGGTTTTTGCCTTCACCTCCTCCGAAGTCTGGCCGGTGATCCGCGAGTATGAACGCGGATGTACAGCGATTATGAATGGCTATGTGCACCCGCGTGTTGCCGGTTATCTCGACGCGCTAGAGACGCGTTTGGCCAGCAAGAATATCCCGGCAAAGGCTTTGCTCACCAAATCAAACGGCGGTGTGATGAGCGCAGGCGACGGGCGAGAGAACTGCGTTTCCATGCTGTTGTCAGGCTCGGCATCTGGTGTGACGGGCGCTGCCTGGCTGGCACGTCAGGCCGGAGAAGACCGCATCCTGACCCTGGATATTGGCGGCACCTCTGCCGATATCGCCCTGATCATTGATGGCGCGGCGAATTTTGGCACCGGGGAAATGATTGGTGATTTCCCGCTGTATATTCCTTCGGTTTCTGTCAGCTCAATTGCCATCGGTGGCGGCTCCATTGCGTCAGTTGATGACCATGGTGTCCTGCGGGTGGGACCGGGGTCTGCTGGATCCACCCCGGGGCCTGCCTGCTATGGGCGCGGTGGCACCGAGGCGACGGTGACAGATGCAATGGCTGTCTGCGGCTGGCTGGGGCATAGTGATCTGGCCTATGGGCAGCTCCGGATGGATCGGGATCTGGCGATTCAGGCCGTGGCTGTGTTGGCCGCGCAGCTAGAGCGCAGCACCGAAGAAACGGCTCAGGCGATCTTGAACATTGCGCTGTCCGAAATGTTCGTCGAGGTCGAAAAGCTCGCGTCACGCGAAGGTGTCGATCTGAGGGAATTCACATTGCTGCCCTTTGGCGGCGGCGGGCCGATGCTGGGGGCTTTCCTTGCAAGGGATCTGGGTATGACACGGGTTCTTGCCCCCCGACGCCCCGGTGTTGTGTCAGCGCTTGGTGGATTGGTGGCTGACCTGAGGGGGGATTTCATCCGCACCGTCTTTGCGGGGCTTGATGATAAACTTGTCCCTGCTTTACAGGCGCAGTTCACAGAGCTTGCGCAAGAGGGCCATGCGTGGCTGAGCAGGCAGGGCCATGATGGACCCGCTGAACTGCAGCTGACCGCCGACATGCGGTATTCAGGTCAAAGCTTTGAGATCGAAGTTGCGCTCAAACCAGAGTGGCTGGAGAGTGCCTGTGACATCGCTGACGCTTTCCACAAAACCCACGCCCGTATCTATGACTTTGCGGATCCAGACGGGCTGATCGAGGTTGTGAACCTGCGGCTGGCAATTGTTGGCGCAGGCCCAAATCCTGAAATTCCGGCGCAAACCGTCAGTGCCAGCACGGCAGAGTCAGAAAAAACCGTCTTGGTCTACACCGGCAGCTACCGCGATGTTCCGCTGTATCGGCGCGAGACCTTGTCCCCTGGCACCCAGCTGCGCGGGCCAGCAATTGTTTCACAAGAAGACACGACGCTGATCATTCCACAGGAGTGCACGGCCGAGGTGGATTTTGCTTCGAACATCGTTGTGCATATCGAGGGCTCTGCTCATGACTGATAAAATGACACTGCGGGTTTTGGCGAACCATGCCCGCGCCGCCGCTGAAAACATGGCGCATACCCTGCACCGCACAGCGCATTCGGCATTTGTAAAAGAAACGCAGGACTTTACCGTCATGCTGATGGATCGGCGCGGGGATACCTTTGCTGTGCCAATGGACCTGGGGGCGACCTGGTATCCGGGTCTGACCTATGGCCGTGCGATTGATATGGTGTCGGACTATCGACCGGGCGATGTCGCCTTTACCAATGATCCCTATTCCGGCCACGTCGCAACACATGCCCCCGACACCCATCTTTGGAAGCCGGTGTTCAGCGACGGTGAAATCGTTGCCTGGACGGGGGGGCATATTCACAACACCGACATGGGGGGCGCTGTGCCTGCCTCCCTTAGCCGGTCGCTGACAGAGGTCCACCAGGAAGGTCTGCGCTTCCCCCCGATGAAGCTGGTGCAAGAAGGCCAGTTTGATGAGACGGTGATGCGGATCATGGAAACCAATGTGCGTAAGCCAGGGCTGAACATTGGCGACATCAAGGCGCTTGTCGGGGCTTTGAACACCGGTGAACGCAAGGTGCAGGCGATGATCCAAAGGTTTGGCAAAACCGGCTTTGTCGATGGGGTGTCGCAGTTGATGGACCAGGCCGAAGCCGAAGCGCGGGCCATTCTACGGGCGACGCCGGACGGGGAATACATCTTTGCGGACTACGCCGACGAAGACAGCGATGCGGGCAATCCATGCCGCTTGCACCTGAAACTCTGCATCCAGGGGGATCAGGCGGTTCTCGATTTCTCCGGTTCCGATCCGCAGCTGGGCTCGTCTTTGAACGTACCCTCAGGTGGGGATCCTCGTCATACGATACTGTTGGTGGGGGTCTATTATGTGCTGTACACCCTGAACCCGCAGATTTTGTTGAACACGGGCCTGACCCGCGCCTTTACCTGCATCACCCCCAAAGGCTCGGTGCTGAATCCGGTTGCGCCGGCTGCGGTAGGGATGCGGTCCCTGACCTGTGCCCGGCTGCGGTCGGTCATTTTTGGAGCCTTTGCCCAGGCCATTCCCGATAAAATGCCCGCAGCCCCTGCAGGCAACAATTGCATCGTGAATGTGATGACACGGGACGAGCGTCACCAAAAAACGGTGATTGCAGCGGTGAACCCGGTTGTGGGCGGCGGTGGCGGGATGCCTCATCGCGATGGGACCAACGGGTCTGGCGCGGATGCGGCCTATCTCAAGAACACACCGATCGAGATAACCGAAACCGAGGTCCCCGTAGAGGTGCTACGCTATGGTCTCGCGCAGGATACCGGCGGGGCAGGGCAATGGCGCGGCGGGCTGGCGACGGAGCTCTCGTTTCGCGTCTTTGCGCCCGACACCCGGATTACAGCGCGCAATCGGGATCGTTCAAAGTTCCGGCCATGGGGCACCCTGGGCGGGCAATCTGCGGGCCTGGCGCATATGGTATTGAACCCCGGTCAGCCTGCAGAAACGGATCTGGGCAACCGTGATACAGCCGTGCTGCAACCCGGTGACGTATTGATGATCCGCTCTGCCGGCGGTGGCGGACGAGGTGATCCATACCTGCGCGCCCCTGAGCGCGTGGCGCGCGATGTCGCCTGTGGCTATGTCTCGCAAGAGGCGGCGGCCCATGACTACGGTGTCGTCATCGACAATGGTATCGTTGATCAGAAACAGACACAGGCCCTGCGTAAGAAACGCCCGTTGCGGGACAGCATGTTCGACTATGGAGCGGAGCGGACCGCCTATGAGACCCAGTGGAGCGATGCCGCCTATGAGGTCTTGAACACGACCCTGGGCAAACTGCCTATTCACTGGCGGTTCTTCACCAAAACCGAGGTCTTTGCGCGGATGACAGACCGCAAGGGCGCCGAGGGGGTAGAGGCGGCGCTGGGCGAGATTTGCACGCGTTTCCCTGAACTTGCGGCACTGCTGGCACGAGATACACAGCCGGGTGACGCATGACGGCCCGCGTGCAACGTCTGACAGCGATCACACGGCCTAAAATCGAGTTTCTGTTCGATGGGCAGCCGCTGTCCGGCCAGCAGGGGGATACCATCCTCACCGCGATATTGTCCAACAGGGGCGCGTTGCGCGCGGCTGAGTTCGGGCCAGAACAACGTGCCGGGTTTTGCCTGATGGGGGCCTGCCAGGACTGCTGGGTCTGGCGAGAAGAGGGAGCCCGCTTGCGGGCCTGCTCAACTCAACTGCACGCGGGCTTGCGGCTGAGGTCAAAAGCCCCTGATGGATGGCTGTCATGACAGAGGCGTTAAGCACTGGTGTTCTCATCGTAGGCGCTGGGCCTGCCGGAATTCGCGCGGCGCAAACCTGCGTAGCCGCAGGTTTGCATCCGATAGTGGTGGACGAGGCCAGCCAGGCGGGGGGGCAAATTTACCGACGCCCTGCTAGCACAGCGTCGCGCAGTGCCAAGGACCGGTATGGGTCGGAAGCGGGTAAGGCATTGGCACTGCATAACTGCTTTGACCAGATGGTGTCACATGGACAGGTGACCCATCTGTCCCAAAGCTCGGTCACAGCCATCGCCCATCAGTCTGCGCAAGTCCTGACACAGGATGGTATCAAGGTCATAGGCTATGAGAACCTTATTTTGTGCACCGGCGCGGGCGACCGTTTGCTGCCGGTTCCGGGATGGCAATCGGCTGGTGTGTTTTCCTTGGGGGCCATGCAAATTGCCCTAAAAACACAAGAGATCGCCCTGGGGCGGCGGCTGGTTCTGGCCGGCACCGGCCCATTGCTGACCTTGGTGGCGGCGCAACTGATCCGGGCGGGGGCCGAGGTGGCAGCGGTGTTGGATACGGCCCCGATGCGACAACAGGTTAAGGGAGCCTGGGCTATGGCCAGGGCGCGCCCCATCGTGACGCTCCGCGGGGCCTACCTGCGGGCAATACTGGGGCGACGCTACCAGGCCGGCGTGCGCAACTTGCAGATCACAACAAATGAGGCCGGACCGACCCAAATCGGCTGGCAAGATCACAGAGGTCAGGACCGTAGAACAGCCTGCGACGGGGTGGGGCTGGGCTGGCACCTTATGGCCGATACACAGCTTGCGGATCTGGCTGGGGCAAATTTCTGCTGGTCACCTGAATGGTCACAGTGGCTGCCGGCAAGTGATCCTGCCGGGCGCCTTGGCAATGGCGTCTATCTGGCTGGGGACGGGCTGCGCATTCTGGGGGCTGATGCCGCAGAATGTGCCGGACAGATCGCCGCAACCGCCTGTCTGGAGGACATGGGGCGTGCCTGCAACCCGCGCAAGCGCGTGCACCGACGCTATGCCCGGATGCAACGGTTTGCCGCTGGTCTGGCGCAGGCTTTTCAGGTGCCACAGGAGCTTATTTCACAACTGCCGTCTGATACGGTGATTTGCCGATGCGAAGGGGTGGAGCTTGGCGACATTCAGGCTGCGGCGCGGCGGGTTGGGCCAGAAATCAATCGGGTCAAATCCCAGTGTCGGATTGGCATGGGGCGCTGTCAGGGGCGCTATTGCCAGTTTGCTGCGGGGCGCATTCTTGCAGAAATGGGCCAGGTGGGGCCTGCAAAAATCGGGCGCTTGCGGGCGCAACCGCCGCTGCGCCCGCTACCGGTTTCAGCCGCTCTCCAGAGCGAAAGCGTGAAAGACCCGCAGTAAGGAAAATATTGTGCCGCATTTTGCGGGATTTCGGCCCTTCTTGCCGAACCCCAAGGCTTAGATTGAGCACAAATCCAATCACGATCGGCGCCCATGAAACGTTCATTTGATCCCAGCACATTGACCCTGCCCACAGGGCACTACATCGGAAACGCCTATGTCCCGGCAGCGGCAGAGATTGCGGTGACAGCTCCCTCCGATGGCCGCAGCCTGGCAGGCATCGCCAGGGCGGATGCCGCCATCGTCGATCAGGCTGTTGAGACGGCAAAACAAGCGCTGCGCACCTCGGGTTGGGCGACATGTGCCCCGCGCGACCGTCTTCGCGCGCTGCAGGCCTGGGCTGACCTTATTGAGGCCGAAGCCGAAACACTGGCCAAACTGGAAGCGGTCTGTTCCACCCGGCCTGTGGGACAAGCAGCCGTGGGTGATGTCTTGATCACCGCAACACAGATCAGGTTTTTTGCCGAATTTGCCGACAAGGAAGGGGGCGATCTGGCCCCGACCTCTGCCGGGCAGCTGGGCTTTATCTCCCATGAACCCTATGGGGTTGTTGGGGCAATCACCCCCTGGAACTATCCGATTTCAATGGCGGGCTGGAAGCTGGCCCCGGCTTTGGCCGCCGGAAACGCGGTGGTTTTGAAACCTTCCGAGATGACGCCATTTTCGACCCTGTACATGGCTGAACTGGCTGTGTGTGCGGGTATTCCTGCCGGGTTGATCAATATCGTTCTGGGCGACGGCCAAACCACCGGCGCGGCCATCACCGGCCACCCAGATATTGCCAAGGTCAGTTTCACCGGCTCAACCCGCGCAGGCGGAGCGATCATGGAAAACATCGCCAAGACGGGGGTCAAGCCGATGACCCTAGAACTGGGCGGCAAGTCGCCGCAGATCGTTTTTGCGGATGCGGACCTGGAGCTGGTGGCCGATTGTCTTGCCCGTGGCATTCTGCCCAATGCAGGGCAGACCTGTGTTGCGGGGACGCGTTTGATTGTTCATCGCGATATTGCGGATGCGCTGGCGCAAAAGCTCATCCTGGCCTTTGCTCAGGAAAAACCAGCCGCGACCTGGGAGGATCCTGCCGGGTTTTCACCTATTATTTCGTCGCAGCAGCTGCAGCGGATCGACAGCATCGTCCAGGCCGCCAAATCCGAGGGCGCAGAGCTGCTGTGTGGCGGCAAAGCCTTTGATCGGAAGGGCAGTTTCTATCAGCCAACGATCATCGCCGGTGTCACTGACAGCAACCCTGCGGTGACCGAAGAAATCTTTGGCCCCGTCGTCACCTTGCAGACCTTTGCAAGCGAGGAAGAGGCTCTAACCCTGGGCAATCATCCGACCTATGGGCTTTGTGCCGGTGTTTATACCCGTGATCTTTCACGGGCGCTGCGTGTCACCAAGTCGCTGGAAGCGGGCACTGTCTGGGTTAATCGCTATGGGCGTTCGCAGGATCACATCTTGCCCACAGGGGGCTGGAAGGCGAGCGGCCTGGGCAAGGACCTGGGGCGCGAAGCCTTTCTTGCCAACCGCCGCAGCAAATCCGTGCTGATTGATCTGTGACACTAAAAGAAAGCTCTTAATATGAAATCTTACCAGATCGCTTTGATCCCCGGTGATGGCATTGGCGTCGACGTGACGGATGCAACGGTTCAGGTTCTGGAGGCTGCGGCCCAAAAATTCGGCTTTCAGCTGAATAACACAGAATTCCCCTGGTCCTGTGAATGGTACCTGAAGCATGGCACCATGATGCCAAAGGACGGGATTGAAACCCTTCGCGCCTTTGATGCGATCTTTCTTGGCGCTGTGGGTTGGCCTGAAACCGTGGCAGATTCAGTGTCTTTACATGGGCTGCTTCTGCCGATCCGCAAAGCGTTCAAACAATACGCTAATGTCCGGCCGCACCGGCTGTTGCCCGGGGTCCAAGGACCCTTGGTCGCCGACGCTTTTGACATTCTCTGCATTCGCGAAAACACCGAAGGTGAATACTCTGGGGCGGGGGGACGTGTGCATCAAGGCACCGCTGATGAAGTGGCGGTGGAGACCTCGGTTTTCACCCGCACCGGTGTCGAACGCATTCTCCGATATGGGTTTGAACAGGCCCGCGCCAGACGTGGGCATTTGACGTCGGTCACCAAATCCAATGCGCAAAAATATTCGATGGTGTTCTGGGACGAGGTCACCCGCGAACTGGCGGCAGAATATCCAGATGTCACGGTTAGCCAAATGCACATCGACGCCATGGCGGCAAAAATGGTGATGGCGCCGCAGGACCTGGATGTGATCGTGGCTTCAAACCTGTTTGGCGACATTCTGACAGATCTCGGCGCGGCCATTCAGGGCGGGCTTGGCTTTGCGGCCTCCGCCAATATCTGCCCAGATCATAGCGGCCCATCCATGTTTGAGCCGGTGCATGGCTCGGCCCCTGACATCGCGGGACAAGACATCGCAAACCCCATCGCCGCCATCTGGTCTGCCGCCATGATGCTGGATCATCTGGGCGAAGCAGAGGCCGCCTCCGCTGTGCTGTCGGCGATCGAAGTGGCGACTGAAAAAGGCATTGGCACCCATCCCGGCAAACACGCGACTGCTATCATCACCGCAGCAATCATCGCAGAACTGGAGCTTTGATCATGAACCTACAAGACCCCAAATTGTTGCGCCACGCCGCATTTATCAACGGCGAATGGCTGGAACGCCCTGACATGTCAGTGACCAACCCTGCGACCGGATCTGTGATCGGCAAGGTTCCGGATTGCACCGGGGCCGAGACCGAGGCCGCCATCGCGGCAGCTGAGACGGCAATGGTCGCCTGGCGCGCACGTTCCAATGCAGAGCGGGCGAATCTTTTGATGGCCTGGCATGACCTGATGTTGACCCACAAACAGGATCTGGGTCGTATTCTCAGCGCTGAACAGGGTAAACCCCTGGCTGAGGCCGAAGGTGAAATTGACTATGGGGCAAGTTTTGTGCGGTGGTTCGCCGAAGAAGCCCGCCGGATCAATGGGAAGGTCATCCCGGTTCCTGGTAAAAAATTGCTTGCCTTGAAAGAGCCCGTTGGGGTTGCGGCGATCATCACGCCCTGGAATTTCCCCAATGCGATGATCACCCGCAAGGTCGCGCCCGCCTTGGCGGCCGGCTGTACCGTTGTGATCAAACCCTCTGACTTTACCCCATATTCAGCCTTGGCGCTTGCTGTTCTGGCAGAGCGAGCCGGCATACCCAAGGGTGTCATCAATGTCGTCACAGGTCTGCCCACAGAGATCGGCAAGGCCCTGACCTCTAGCCCGGTTGTGCGCAAACTATCCTTCACTGGCTCGACCCGCGTTGGGGCCTTGTTGGCAGAACAATGCGCGCCGAGCTTGAAGAAACTGAGCCTCGAGCTGGGCGGCAACGCGCCCTTTGTTGTCTTTGATGACGCCAATATTGACGCCGCTGTTGAGGGCGCGATGCTGTCGAAATTCCGCAACGGTGGCCAGACCTGCGTCTGCGCCAACCGGATTTTGGTGCAATCGGAAATCTATGATGCCTTTGTGGAAAAGCTAACCGCGCGGGTAGATGCACTGACCGTGGGGCAGGGGGATCACGCAGGAGTTGATATTGGCCCCATGATCAACGCCGCCGCGCTTGAAAAGATCAATACCCATGTTCAAGACGCAGTGGCAAAGGGCGCCACCCGCACCACGCGGCAACGTCAGCTCAGCGCGCAATTTGCGGATCCCCTGGTGTTGCGCGATGCCACAACCGAGATGCAGTTGGCGTCGGAAGAAACCTTTGGGCCGGTTGCGCCGATCTTTCGATTTGAAACCGAAGACGAGGCGCTCGAGATCGCAAATGGCACCCCCTTTGGATTGGCTGCCTATTTCTATACCCAGGACATCGCCCGCGCGTTCCGGTTTGGCGAGGCGCTCGAATTTGGCTTGGTTGGGCTCAACACTGGGGCGGTGAGCAATGCCGAAGCGCCGTTTGGTGGGGTGAAATCCTCTGGCCTGGGCCGTGAAGGCGCGCAGGAGGGGATCGAAGAGTACCTGGAAACAAAAGCGCTCCATATTGGCGGCCTGTAAGACTGATCCTTTGGCTTGTCGCTCTGCATATGCCGCCTGTTGGGGCGGCATATGTTTGTCCGGTTAGGGGCTCGAAACACTCTTTAATAGTGCATCCAGGGCGACGCCAATATCGACGGCTCCCTTGGCTGCTAGATCGGTCAACCCAATATAGGCGCCGTAGACTAGGTGAACGACAGCGGGATCATGTTGCCCAATATCAGCTAGCAGCTCTGCCAGGAACGCCAGCCTGATGTGATCAACGTCGTTGACCACCGCTAAGGCGTCTGGATCCGTTAATGCCCATGACCGCATTGCGGGTTCAACCCGCCGCCCGCCAAATCTGTCGGGGGCTGATCCTGACGCCTGCGCAATCAACCGTTCCAAACGCAGTGATGCATCCACTGCGCTGACGCTTTCAATTTCCTCAGCAACCCTATTGCGCCAGAGCGCCAGCATCTCGCGTTTGAAGGAGGGAAGGTCGTCGAAGTTCCAATAGAACGATCCTTTGGTGGCTCCAAGATTTCGCGCCAGGGCTTCGACCCTGATTGCGGTTGGGCCATCGGATGTAAGAGCACGAAAGCCGGCGGCCAACCAGGTCTCTGATGGGAATTTGGTTTTGTTCATCGTCAAAATATACGCTGCCGTATTTACAATTCCAAGGGGCATCATATACGGTGGCGTATGTAGGCATCTCAAGCGGGTAAATGTGACTTGAAACATCCACCGAAGATACGGTTTGTGCGGCTCACGGATGTCGCATTGGAAGACATCGTTTTGCATATGAATACCCCGCGCGTTGCGGAACACATGCCGCTCTTGGGGGCGAAATGGACCCTAGATGATGCCAGACAGTTTGTTGCTGCGAAGGAAGAGTACTGGCAGCGCGATGGTCTGGGCCATTGGGCGGTCTTGAGCGATGAAGCCTATGTTGGATGGGGTGGGTTTCAAAAAGAAGGCACAGAGTGGGACTTTGGCCTGGTCCTCACGCCGGGCAATTTTGGTCTGGGGATGCTCATCTCAAGAAAAGCCATTGCATTTGCGAAGGCAGATCCACGCATTGAATTCGTGACGGTCCTGCTGCCGCCCTCTCGCAGGAATTTGGGGGCGCTTGTCCGCGCCGGGGCCAAGTTTACCAAAGAGATCGAATATGACGGTGAGGTTTTTAGGAAATATCGGCTTGAAACGTCGTGATGCCGCTGCGCTCTGGGACAATTCATCCATATCGCTGCAGTCGGCGGTTCTGATCCGCGCGACCGGCGCATGAACCGCCTCATGTGATACGCGGTGTGACACTGTTTAGGGACAACCTAAGCAGTGCTGCGAGAAATCGTAGTTTTAGGGCATTGTCTTCTCCTTTAGCTTGGAAAGGATCGCCCGACATCGGGCCAAAAGCACCTTTAAAAGCAGGGGAAGGCGGACATGCCCGTGGAAAAGACTGATACATTGATCGTCGGGGGCGGACAGGCTGGCATCGCCATGAGTGAGCACCTTGGCCGGGCCGGAGTGCCGCATCTGGTGCTGGAAAAAAACCGCACGGCCGAAGCCTGGCGCACCGGGCGCTGGGATGCGCTGGTGACCAACGGGCCAGTGTGGCATGACCGTTTCCCAAATATGAATTTCGAGGGCGAGGCACCTGATGCCTTTGTTTCCAAGGATCGTGTGGCTGATTACCTGGTGGACTACGCCGCAATGGTACAGGCGCCGATCCGTGAAGGGGTCGAGGTGCTGGAAGCCCGGCGTCAGCCCGGCACTGGCCGGTTCCTGGTTAAAACCAGCGCGGGCGAGATTGAGGCCGACCGCATCGTGGCGGCGACCGGCGCGTTTCAGCATCCGGTGATTCCACCCATCGTTCCGGAAACCGCGCCGGTCACCCAGCTTCATTCGTTTCACTACAAAAACCCCGATCAACTCCCCGATGGGGCGGTTATGGTGGTCGGTGCCGGGGCATCCGGGGCGCAGATTGCAGACGAACTGAACCGCGCGGGTCGCAAAGTGTTCCTGTCGGTGGGCTCGCATGGCCGTCCACCACGTCGCTATCGGGGGCGTGACTTTGTCTGGTGGCTAGGGGTGCTGGGCCTGTGGGACATGGCCGCACCCGCGCCCGGCACAGAGCATGTGACCATCTCAGTCAGCGGAGCCTATGGCGGGCAGACCATGGATTTCCGTCGCCTCGCGGGGGAGGGCGTGGTGCTGACCGGTTTGACTGCGGGCTATGAGGACGGCGTGCTGCGCTTTGCTGTCGATCTGCAGGCCAACGTGGCAAAGGGCGATGCAGATTACGCCGAGTTGCTTGATATGGCGGATGCCTATGTCGCGCGCACAGGCCTTGATCTGCCCATGGACCCGCAGGCGCGGCAGGCCTTCCCCGACCCGGACTGTCTGAGCCAGCCGCTGAACGCCATCGACCTGAAACAAGAGAACGTGGGCACAATCATTTGGGCCACCGGCTTTCGGCAGGACTTTGACTGGCTCAAGGTTGACGCTTTTGATGAGCGTGGCGCGCCAATCCACCAACGCGGACTGTCCACAGAGCCGGGGGTGTATTTCCTTGGGCTGCCCTGGCAGTCGCGGCGGGGGTCGTCTTTCCTGTGGGGCGTGTGGCACGACGCCAAACATGTCGCCGATCAAATTGAAATCCAGCGAGCCTACATGGCTTATGACGGCGAGGCGGCGATTGTGTCGGCCGCCGCAGAATAAACCTGACAGGAGCGCCCATATGGCACATACCCGTATTCGCAAATTCAACACCGGTGACACTTACCCCGAGCAGAACCTCGACAATGATCTGTGCCAGGCCGTGGTCACGCAGGGCGGCAAGACCGTTTGGCTGCGGGGGCAATGCCCACAGAGCCTTGATGATGCCAAAAACATCGACAGCCATGATCCGGTGGAGCAGACCCATAAGGTGATGCAGAATATTCGCCAGCTGATCGAAGAGGCCGGCGGCGACATGAGCCACTTGGTCAAGGTGGTGGTCTATATCACCGACGTGCGCCACCGCGAGGCGGTCTATCGCACCATGGGCGAATATATCAAAGGCGTGCATCCGGTTTCGACCGGGCTTGTGGTGCAGGCGTTGGCGCGGCCCGATTGGCTGGTTGAGATCGACGGCACTGCCGTGATCCCGGATTGAGCGCATGACCTTTTCTCTTGTAGCGCGCTGCGCCGAAACCGGCATGTTTGGCATGGCAATTTCCTCCTCGTCACCGGCTGTCGCTGCGCGCTGTGCTTTTGCCCGCGCAGGCGTGGGCGCGGTGGCCTCGCAGAACGTGACCGATCCCTCGCTGGGGCCGCTTACGCTTGACCTGATGCAAGGCGGTATGTCCGCGCCTGAGGCCATTGCCGAGGTGCAGGCCCGTGGCCAGTTCATGGAATACCGGCAAGTGCTGGCGGTAGACGGGCAGGGCCGCACGGCGATCCATTCCGGCCCCAAAAGCCTGGGTATCTGGACCCAGGCAGAGGCGGAAAATGTGGCCTCGGGGGGGAACCTTCTTGCCAATGACAGCGTCCCGCAGGCCATTGTGGCGGGATTCACGGGGGCCAAGGGCCATATCGGTGACCGCCTGATTGCTGCGATGCGCGCAGGCCTCTCCGCCGGAGGTGAAGCCGGGCCAGTACATTCCGCCGGAATGATGATTGTCGATAAGGTCGCCTGGCCGGTGGCTGAGCTGCGCTGCGACTGGACCCAGGGTTGCCCGATTGAAAACATCGCCACCGCCTGGGAGGTCTACAAGCCGCAGCTTGACGCCTATACCCAGCGCGCGCTCGACCCGCGCGAGGCGCCGTCCTACGGCGTGCCGGGCGACGAATAGAACAGGAAGGAACAGGGATGCGGGATTTCACCCTTCAGGACTGGCGGGCCAAGGCCGCTGCGCTGGACATCCGTCGCCAGGCGTTTATCGACGGCAAATTCACCGATGCCATCTCAGGCAAGACCTTTGATAGCGTAAACCCAGCCGATGGCGCCGTTCTGGCACCGGTGGCGGAATGCGATGCAGCGGATGTGGATTTGGCTGTGGCCGCCGGGCGCCGGGCCTTTGACGATGGCCGCTGGTCGCGCATGGCGCCGGGGGACCGCAAGGCGGTTTTGCTGAAACTGGCTGATCTGATCCGCGCCAATCTGGAAGAAATGGCGCTGCTTGACTGTCTGGATATGGGCAAACCCATCACCGATGCGATGACCGTCGATGCCCCGGGCTCGGCCCAGTTTTTCCAATGGTACGCTGAGGCGATCGACAAGATTTATGACGAGGTCGCCCCAACAGGCCCCGGTGATCTGGCGCTGGTGCGCCGGGTGCCTTTGGGCGTCGTGGGGGCGGTTGTGCCTTGGAACTTCCCGCTGGATATGGCGACATGGAAATCGGCCGCGGCACTGGCGGCGGGCAATTCCGTGGTGTTGAAACCTGCCGAGCAATCGCCGCTGTCGGCGCTTCGACTGGCGGAACTGGCTGCTGAGGCCGGGGTGCCTGACGGGGTGTTCAATGTGGTGCCCGGATTTGGTGCCAAAGCGGGCCGCGCGCTGGGCCTGCATATGGATGTGGATTGTCTGGCCTTTATCGGGTCAACCGCAACCGGCAAGCGTTTTATGGAATACTCCGGGCAATCGAACCTGAAACAGGTATGGCCAGAAACCGGCGGCAAAAGCCCCAACCTCGTCTTTGCCGATTGCGAGGATCTGGAGGCGGCGGCTGACATGGCGGCCTTTGGTATCTTCTTCAATCAGGGGGAAGTTTGCTCGGCCAATTCGCGGCTTTATGTGGAACGGTCAATCAAAGACGCGCTGGTGGAAAAGCTGATTGCGCGGGCCGAAGGCATGCAACCGGGCGTTCCGCTGGAGCCAGCGACAAAAATGGGCGCAATCGTCGATGAAGAACAGACCCAAGGCATCATGCGCTTTGTCGAAGCTGGCAAACAGACTGCCGATCTGGTGACTGGCGGCGCAAGGGTGCAGGTGAATGGAAGGGGCTGTTTTGTACAACCTACGATCTTTTCCGAGGTGTCCCATGACGACGCGCTTGCCCGCGATGAAATCTTTGGTCCTGTGTTGTCGGTGATCCCCTTTGACACCGAAGACGAGGCCGTCACCATGGCCAATGATTCAATCTATGGTCTGGCGGCCTCGGTCTGGACCGACAATCTGTCCCGCGCCTGTCGGGTGTCTGATCGGCTGCATGTGGGTACGGTTTCGGTGAACACGGTTGATGCCCTGTCGGCGCAGACGCCGTTTGGCGGAATGAAACAGTCGGGGTTTGGGCGTGATTTATCGCTGCATTCGCTGGACAAATACTCCGCCCTCAAGACCACCTGGATCAAATACAAATCCTGATCGCCCGGCGCGGCTCTGACAGGCGCGCGAGAGAGGTGAATGATTGCCGTTTAGGAGACGAGAATGCGCGATTCCCGCTACGATATTCTGTTTGAACCGATGCAGATCGGCCCGGTCACGGCCAAGAACCGCTTTTATCAGGTGCCCCATTGCAACGGTGGGGGTTACCGCGATCCGTCTGCCGCGGCCGAAAAGGTCTATACGCCTGATGATCTGATGGATGGGATCGTGCCCGGCGGCACCGTGGTGATTTATGACGATGATCACTACTATATGGGCGGCGTTCTGGCTGAGCTTTTGGTGAAGCAGTGCGCGAGAGTGACCCTGATCACCCCATCGGCCTATGTCTCTGACTGGACCAACAACACATTGGAGCAGGCGACGATCCATGCCCGGCTGGACGAAATGGGTGTCGATATTGTGCTGAACCGCGGCGTCACCGAAGTGGCCCGCGATCACGTGATCTCGAACTGCGTCTATACCGGCAAAACCCGCAGCTACCCCTGTGACGCGGTTGTCATGGTTGCATCGCGTAGTGGCAATGATCAGCTGTTCCAGGGACTGAAAGCGCGGCAGGCGGACTGGGCCGATGCGGGTATTCGCTCGGTCAAGCTGTTTGGCGATGCCGAGGCCGCTGGCCCGATTGCCTGGGCAACCTATGCCGGGCATCGCAATGCGCGGGAATTGGATGAGGCTGACATCGGTGACGATCTGCCATTCCGCCGGGAAATCACCGAACTGGCGCCGCAATGAGCGCGGCGGTGCCCAAGGCCCGCACCGGCGACATTCTCGCCCAGCTCATTAGTTTTCCAACAGTCAGCGCGGATAGCAATCTGGCGCTGATCGACTATGTCGAAGACCTGCTCAAAACCGCAGGGTTCGAGACCTGCCGGCTTGCTGACCCCGAGCTCCCAAAGGCGGGGCTGATGGCGCGCATCGGTCCCAAGGGTCCGGGCGGCGTG
The DNA here is from genome assembly GCA_025163595.1 of Phaeobacter sp. G2. Lineage (NCBI taxonomy): Bacteria > Pseudomonadati > Pseudomonadota > Alphaproteobacteria > Rhodobacterales > Roseobacteraceae > Phaeobacter > Phaeobacter sp. G2. The sequence continues at coordinate 4,009,732 of CP104100.1, read as the reverse complement.
ATGCTGTCGGCCCACAGCGATGTGATTCCTGGTGAGGGGCAGGACTGGACCCACCCGCCGTTTGACATGACGCGCGCGGATGGGCGGATCTATGGGCGCGGTAGCACCGACATGAAGGGGTTTCTGGCCTCCGCCCTGTCGCTGGCAGAGCGCGCCGGGGAGGCGCCCCTGGCCCAGCCTTTGATGCTGGCGATCTCCTATGATGAGGAGGTGGGATGCCAGGGCATTCGCAAGATGATACCGGGGATTGAGGCGCTTGGCTGGCGCCCGGACCTGTGCATCGTCGGCGAGCCAACGTCGATGCATCCGGCCATCGGTCATAAGGGCAAGGCGGCGTTTCGTGCCATATGCCATGGCGAGGCGGGCCATTCGGCGCTTGCCCCACGGTTTGTGAACGCGCTGCATCTTGCCGCAGACGTCTTGACTGCCTTGCGCGCCCTGCAGGATGAATACGCCAGCTCAGGCTCGCAGGACGCGGCCTATGACATTGCCTATTCCACCGTACATGCCGGAACAATGCAGGGCGGTACCGCGCTCAACATTGTGCCGGACCACGCCGAGATCGCGTTCGAGCTGCGCCATTTGCCGACTGACCAGCGTGAGGCGTTTGAAACCAGGCTTGCCAGGAAAATTGGCAATACCACCGGGATTGAGATCACCTGCACCAATACTTACCCAGGCCTGGAGGTATCGCCAGATGCACCAGAGGTGGCGCGGGTTGCAGCGCTTTGCGGCAGCAAGGCTGCGATCAAGGTTGCCTTTGGCACCGAGGCAGGCTTTTTTACGGAGCTTGGTATCCCGACAGTGGTATGTGGCCCCGGCGACATGGCCGGGCAGGGGCACAAGGCGGATGAATACCTGGAAGAGGCGCAGCTGGCCGCCTGTGACGAGATGATGGACCGCCTCCTGGCCGAGCTAAGCTGACCTGACTTAACGCGAGTTGAGAAGCTGGGGCACATGTGTGGAGATCCAGTCATTTGCATGGGTCAGAAAGGCGTCATGCAGCTGGATCCGGGCACTGCTGGCGATGGACAGCAGGCCCAGCTTCATGGGGCGGTGGTTGCCCGTCAGTGGCAGGAACCGCATGGGCTTACCATCTGGCGCCAGATCATGCAGCGGACGGATGTTTACGATCGAATAGCCAAAGCCGTTTGCGACCAGTCCCCGCATCACCGCCATATCCTGTGTCCGCTCGGCGATGTTTACGTGCAGCCCTGCGCGGGTAAAAAACGACAGAAAATAGTCCGCACTATGGGGCAGATCCAAAAGAACCATGGGATAGTCCGCCAGGTCTTCTATCGCGACGGAGTGTTGATCGGCCAGGGGATGGGTTTCGCTGAGCGCCACCAGCGGCGGCAGGGTCACCATCGGGTGAAAGCTCAGGTCGCGAGGCAGGTCCAGATCATAGGTCAGCGCCACATCTATCTTGGCCTGGCGCAGCAGAATGAAAAGTTCTGATTGGTTGGCTTCGATCTGGCTGATGCGGACCTCGCTGTATTGGTCGGTAAAACTACGGCGCAGGCCCGGCAGCACAACCTGGGCAAAGGTGCTGAGACAACCAATCGACAGCGGTCCGCGGATCGACCCAGCAAGCGACGCGGCGAGATCGGCAAGACCCGACGCCTGTTGCAGCACGCCCTTTGCATGATCAAGCATTGCGTGACCCGCCGGCGTGGGTGTCAGCCCCTGTGCGTGATGTCGCACAAAAAGCATCACCCCCAGCTCCTCCTCAAGCTGCGACACGCTTGCCGAGATGGACGGGGAGGAGACATTGAGCAAGTGAGACGCTGCCGTGATACTGCCGGTTTCGCCGACGGCCACAAAGTACTCAATCTGCCGCAAAGTGTATCTGATAGGCATGGTGTTAGCCTCGTTTCCTGATGGTCGGCGCGTGCGGTTTAAACCGTGCCGGGCGGGGCGATAGGCATCGCCGGATCCCGCGCCGCTACCGAAGTATCAAGGGGAGCTTGGCCGGAAGCAACGATCTATCCTGTCCACGGCAGCTTAGCCAGTGATGACGTGGGACATCATTCTCCGCGCGGCGTTTGTGATTAAAAATTAAGCTCTGAACGATGTAAACCCGCAGGTGCTGTGTGACCGTCAGCGGATGGCAGGAAAATGCGGCTTGCCCGGTGAAAGCTATATCTATCTAGAACTCCAAAGGAATTTAGAGTTATTGGCGCAAACCGCAGGGGATTTTTTCGTGGCGTTTAGCCCCTGCCTAATCAGCGATTTCGCAACTACTCATTTACCTGTCCCGCTGACGCGGCCTTTAACCAATGAGGCAGACCGTGCATAAAGCTGAGAGCAAAGTTGAGTTCTACTATATCGTGATCGGCGCAGGGTCTGCGGGCTGTGTTCTGGCAAACCGCCTGTCGGCCAACCCTGCCCATCGGGTGCTGGTGGTCGAGGCGGGGGGACGGTTGCTGGAATGGGGCCATGGGCTTGCGGTTCATACCTGCGTGTTGCGGCCCGGCTCGGTTGGGGAAATCCGGCTGGGGTATGAGAATGGCGCGCCGGTGCCGCTGATTGATTACCGGTTTTTCTCAGACCGCCGCGATCTCGATACCCTGATCGAAGGGATCAAAACCGCGCGCCAAATCTTTGCGGCTGCGCCGATGGCGGGGCTCGGCGGTAAAGAGATTCTCCCCGGCCCAGCGGTGCAAAGCGATGATGAGATCGAGGCCTACCTGCGTGCCGAAGCTTTGACCGTTTATCATCCGGTTGGCACCGCAAAGATGGGCACCGATCCCACGGCGGTGGTTGATCCGGTGTCGATGCGGGTGCGCGGCTTGCAGAACCTGCGGGTTGCCGATGCTTCGATCATGCCGACGCTGATCGGTGGCAACACAAATGCGCCCACAATGGTTATCGGTGAAAAATGCGCCCGTGCGATGCTTGGATGACTGATGCTCGGGTGACTGTGGATGCCCGCCCACATTCCGGCTGTGTCTGCCTATTCAGAAACATGATCTGAACCAGCACCGTTAAACAGATCGGCTAAACAGATCAGCCACCCGCCGAGCCCAAACCACTGTGCAAAGGCCCGGCGCTGTTGGTCTCTCGTTGGCGATAGGCGCCTGGGGTGGCATTGGTCCAGCGCCGGAAGGCGCGATGGAAATTTGCAGCAGAGGCAAAGCCGATATCCTGCGAGATCTCCTCAATGCTTTTGAGACCGCGCGACAGATCACGTATGGCAATATCGCGGCGCAGGCCGTCTTTGATCGCCTGAAAGGAGGTGCCTTCGCCGCCCAACCGCCGGATCAGGGTGCGGGGGGTCAGGTTCAGGTCCTTGGCCGCGTCTTTGAGATGATAATCCAGCCTGTCCGAGAGCAACAAAAGGTCCCGTAACCGCAGGGGCAGAGCATGGGTGCGATAGCTGGTAAAGATCCAGTCTCGGGGGGCGCGCAGCAGGAATTCCTGCATTTCCAACTCGCTGCGGGCGACAGGCAGGTCATCGGGCTGGCTGCCAAAAACAATCCTGGACTGCCCCTGGCCAAACAGGATCGGCGCCGGAAACAACACCGGGTAGTCTTCGGCAAATTCGGGGCGCTCAAAGGCAAAGCCGACTTCAGTCAGCGGCAGTTCACGCCCGGTAAGCCAGGAGGAGACCCCGTGGGCAAGTTTCAGCAAGAACATATGGCCAAACCGCTGAGGCCTGTGCTGCCCACGTGGCGCCAACAGGATGCAGATTTGTCCGGCCTCTGTCTCGAGCACCAGTTGGAAATCATCCAACAGGAGGTTCCAGAAGGAGGTAAATCGAAACAGCGCCGCCGAAAGCGAAGAAGCCCCCCGCATAGAGGCGCAGAGATGTTTCAGGGTGCCGGTGCGAATAGGGCGGCTCCACAGGCCCATCATTTCATCACCGGTCTCCTGCGCGACCAGCTGATACAGGCGGACGATCTGATCATGGGTCACACGCCCACCGGGCTGGGCGGACCCGACCAAACCGATCTGATCCAGAAATCCGGCCAGCTGCTGCGGCGGGCAATGTTGACGCAGGACCTGCAACCAGTCTTCCAGAAAGGCGCGGGATACGGTGGGCAGAAAGTCTGGGCTGGGGTCAAATATCATAGGGGGTTTTTGCGAGGCTTTGTCACTTTTTGCAAGGTTTTCGTCCACTGCGGAGATTGTTCCGACAATTTACCGTCTCTATCTGGCATATTAAGCAAGCCCGATTGAGCGGCAGATCAGACAGATATCCCAGTGGAGGCGACCGCCCGTGAGTTTTGATGCACCCGTAAAAGACATGCTTTTCAACATTGAACACCTTTCTCGCTGGTCCGAGGTTGCCGGGCTGGACAAATACGACGGCCTTGAGCTGAGTGACGCGGGCGCCGTGTTGGAAGAGTTTGGCCGCTTTTGTGCCGAGGAAATTGCGCCGCTGAACGCCTCTGGCGATGCCGATGCATCCCATTTTCAGGACGGCAAGGTTCAGCTGGCTGGCGGCTTTGCGCAGGCCTATCAGAAATTTGTTGAAATGGGCTGGCAAAGTCTGCCCCATCCCAGCGCCTTTGGTGGCCAGGACCTGCCCCGCGCTGTGGCGGCCTCTGCCACCGAGATGCTGAACGCGGCCAATCTCAGCTTTGCGCTGTGTCCGCTGCTGACAGACGGCGCTATTGAGGCGCTGCTCACCGCCGGATCTGACGCCACCAAGGCGACCTATCTGGATAATCTGGTCAGCGGCAAATGGACCGGCACCATGAACCTGACCGAGCCCCAGGCCGGCAGCGATCTGGCGCTGGTACGCAGCCGCGCCGAACCCCAGGCGGATGGCACCTACAAGGTCAGCGGCACCAAGATCTTTATCACCTATGGTGAACACGACATGTCGGAAAACATCGTGCATCTGGTGCTGGCACGCACCCCGGATGCCCCGGCGGGTGTCAAAGGCATCAGCCTGTTTTTGGTGCCAAAATTCATGGTCGGAGACGATGGTGCACTGGGCGCGCGCAACGCGGTTCACTGTCAAAGTGTCGAGCATAAACTGGGCATCAAGGCCAGCCCGACGGCCGTGCTGCAGTTCGAAGGCGCCACCGGGTTTTTGATCGGTGAAGAAAACGCAGGCCTCACCTATATGTTCGAGATGATGAATTCGGCCCGCTATGCGGTGGGTCTGCAGGGGATCGCCGTGGGTGAGCGCGCCTATCAGCAGGCGCTGACCTTTGCCAAGGAACGGGTCCAAAGCGCGCCGGTGGATGGCTCCAGCCGCGACGCGGTGACCATTGTCCATCACCCGGACGTGCGCCGCATGCTGATGCGGATGCGGGTGCTGACCGAAGGGGCGCGCGGCATGGCCGCCTTTGCCGCTGGTTGTCAGGATCTGGCCCGCAATGCCGTGTCGCCCGAAGCGCAGGCAGAGGCCAAGGCACTGTCAGAATTCCTCACGCCGCTGGTCAAAGGCTTCAGCACCGAAAATGGTGTCGAGGTGGCGTCCTTGGGTGTCCAGGTACATGGTGGCATGGGCTTTATTGAAGAAACCGGCGCGGCGCAGCATTACCGCGATGCCCGCATTCTGCCAATCTATGAAGGCACCACCGCCATTCAGGCCAATGATCTGGTGGGGCGCAAAACGCTGCGCGATGGCGGTAAAACGGCCCGTGCCCTGGCCGCACGGATTGCTGAGACAGAAGCAGAGCTGGCGGCAGGCTCAGCTGCGGCCCAGGCCGTTGCGCCACGCCTGGCAGTTGCGCGGCAGGCCTTTGAAGAGGTGGTCGCGCATTTGCTCAGCCTGGATAAGGCGGAAATGCCTGCCGCCTTTGGCGCTGGTGTGCCCTATCTGATGCTGGCCGGGAATTTGGTCTCTGGCTGGCAGATGGCGCGTGGCCTGCTGGCCGCAGAAGCGGCCCTGGCGCGCGGCGAAGACCCGGAGTTTTTGACGGCCAAGGTGGCCTCGGCCCGGTTCTATGCTGATCACGTGTTGTGTGAGACCGAGGTGCAGCGCAGCCGCTGCGTTTCCGGCGCTGAAAGCCTCGCGGCGGCACTGCTGTAACCGCACCACATAAATCTTCTTTTAGGGCGGCGCCTGCCCCGGCGCCCGCTTCTCCTCACATGCTTATAAGGACCGTACCATGACTGTCGAAATTGACATCTCCCGCTTCAAGAACCTCGACCTTCAGGCCCATGAGGATGGTGTCTGGGTTGTCACCCTGAACCGCCCGACCAAACGCAACGCACTGGATATCGATACCATCGAAGAGCTGGTTGATTTCTTCTCCACCGCGCCGCGCGCTGGCGTCAAGGCGGTGGTTCTGGCGGGGGCTGGGGATCACTTCTGCGCTGGGCTTGATCTGATTGAACACCACGACGAAGACCGCAGCCCGGCGGATTTCATGCATGTCTGCCTGCGCTGGCACGAGGCCTTTAACAAGATGGAATACGGCGGCGTTCCGGTCATCGCCGCTCTGCAGGGCGCGGTTGTTGGGGGCGGGCTGGAACTGGCCAGTTCGGCCCATGTGCGGGTGATGGATCAGAGCACCTATTTTGCCCTGCCCGAGGGGCAGCGCGGGTTGTTCACCGGCGGTGGTGCCACCATCCGGGTGACTGATCTGGTGGGTAAATCCCGCATGATCGACATGATGCTGACGGGCCGTGTCTATCAGGGGCAGGAGGCCTGCGATCTGGGGCTGGCACAGTATATTGTCGAAGGTTCCAGTTTTGACAAGGCGCTGGAACTGGCGCGCCGCACCGCTGAGAACCTGCCGCTGTCGAACTTTGCCATTTGCTCTGCTGTTAGCCATATGCAGAACATGTCAGCGATGGATGCCGCCTACGCCGAGGCTGTGGTGGCGGGTGTGGTCAACACCCAACCCGATGCCCGCGCACGGCTTGCGGCCTTTGCTGACAAAAGCGCCGCCCGGGTGCGTCGCAACGACTAAGACCCAAGACCCGAGCCCATTGCTGCCCTGCCCTTTGCAAAAGGGGCGGGGTTTTTCTTTTTCACCCCTGCAGTGTCCAGGGTTCAACAGCACCTGAATGGGGAAGCTGGTGAAGCGCAGGGGAATCAGATAGGAAAATTATGTGGCTGTTTGTCTCGTGCCACTGCCGGATCTGTATCGCTCTTGTTGCCCGCCTACGGGATGAAGGAAAGAATTGACCGCATGAAACATGTCCCCAAAGAAACCACCGATGACGCCCTTATTCAGGAATTTCTGAACAAGGGTGGCAAAGTCAATGTTGGCAAGACCAAACCGATGCCAAGCGAGCTCGGTCTGAGTAACAATGTCTGGAACAACAAAATGACCAAAGAAGAAAAAGCGGCCCGCGATAAGCCGAAGAAGTAGCGTCACCCGGTGCGCAAAACCAAGCGGGCTGCTTTGCGCGGATTTGCTGCGGTGACAGGCATTGAGTAGTCTCGCCCTGCGAACCGGGCGAGACTGTTTGTTTAGGTCAGCTTTGTTTAGGCCGTGCCGGTCTTCACGACCATCTTGCCAAAGTTCCGGCCCTCAAGCAGATCGTTGAAGGCTGCAGGCGCCTTCTCCAGACCTTCAACCAGTTGCTCGCGGTATTTGATCTGACCGCTTTTGATCCAGCCGATCATTTCCTTGGAAAACTCGGGGTAGTGATGCGGGAAGTCGTCAAAGATGATAAAGCCCTGCATCTTGATCTTTTTCACCAGCAAGGCTCCCATCAAGGCGCCCATGCGATCGGGGCCATCGGGCAGGCTGGTGGCGTTATACTGCGAGATCAATCCGCACAGGGGCACCCGCGCATTGGGGTTCAGCAGTGGCAGCACGGCATCAAACACAGCGCCACCGACGTTTTCAAAATAGACATCAATGCCATCAGGGCAGGCGGCCTTGAGCTGCTGGGCAAAATCCGCAGCGTTGCGGTCGATACAGGCATCAAAGCCCAGCTCGTTTACCGCATAGGCGCATTTTTCAGGCCCACCCGCGATGCCGACAGCACGACAGCCTTTGATTTTGGCAATCTGGCCAACAGTTGCCCCCACAGGACCGGTGGCCGCTGCGGTGACGACGGTTTCACCCGCCTTGGGCTCGCCGATATAGAGCAATCCGCAATAGGCGGTGAAACCGGGCATGCCCATAATGCCAAGCGCCCATGACGGCTGTGCCGGATCGGCCCCCATATTGGTGACGCCCACCCCGTCTGAAATGGCATAGTCCTGCCAGCCGCTAAAGCTGAGCACCCAGTCGCCGGGGGCAAAGCCCTCCACATCCGAAGTCACAACCTGTGCCACGGTGCCGCCGACCATCGGATCGCCAATGGCAACCGGATCGGCATAGGATTTGGCGTCGTTCATGCGGCCACGCATGTAGGGGTCCAGCGACAGGTATTCGACCCGCAACAGCATTTCCCCCTTGCCTGCGACGGGCAGATCGGCGGTTTCCAGAGCGAGAGTGGTGTCATCCGGTTTGCCAACCGGGCGGTTCTTCAGAACGATCTGGCGGTTTTTATCGGCGGTTTGTGGCATTGGGTTTCCTATGTGTTGGGGGATGTTTGTTCGGGTTCGGGGTGTGGTTCGGGCAAGAGCGCCAGAGTGGCCTCCATCGCCTGCAACAGCGGATCAGCGCTGCGGGACAGTTTGGCCATCAGGCTGGCACCCAGCCACATCTGATAGAGCGCAGGACCAACCAGGTCGGGTTGCACCGAAGCGGCGATGGAGCCGTCTTTCTGGCCCTCGGCAATGGTCCTGGCCAGGCGTCTGCTTACGGTACGTGTTCCGGCCTCCAGAAGGTGACGCATCTCGTTTGATATGTCAGAGACTTCTGCGCCCAGTTTCACGATCAGGCATTGGCTGCAGGCCTCTTGGCTGCTTTGACTGCTCACCCAGCGTGACCAATACTCCAACAGCCGGGCCCGTGCCGTTGGGGCACTGTCCTCCAGTATCTCGGTCAGCGTCTCGCCATATTGGCTGAGATACTGTTCCAGCAGTTTGCAGCCAAAATCCTCTTTTGAGGCAAAGTAGTGATAGAAGGAGCCTTTGGGCACCGCAGCGGTTTTGAGCAGCTCTGCGAGCCCCATACCGGTAAATCCACGCTGTGCCACAAGGGCCCGGCCGGTGGTTAGAATATGGTCGCGGGTGGAATCGGTTTGCGTTGTCATGGCGCATGAGATGACAAGAATTAGACCGGTCGTCTAGTGCGGTGAATTGGAAACCCCACGTCACTTACTGCGCGGCAAAAGGCGGCTTCAATGGGGGCGTTTTTGTGTTTGCCCGTCAAAGTGACGTTTGGTCCAACGGCTATGACGCAGGATTAACCCTCTGCAAAACAGGGGATCCCTCGTCTAGTCTTAGATCCTTGTAACGACGCATGATCCCAGCCGGAGGCAGCCATGAGCGACCTGAAAACCCAGTTTCGAACCTGCAATATCTGCGAGGCCATGTGCGGGCTGATTGTCACCTACGACGATACCGAGGTGCATTCGATCAAGCCAAACCCCAAGGATCCGTTGTCGCGCGGCCATATTTGCCCAAAGGCCATCGCGCTACAGGATTTCCGCACCGATCCGGACCGGGTGACAACGCCGTTGAAAAAGGTAGACGGTGAATTTGTGCCAATCAGCTGGGACGAGGCCTATGCGTTTGCCGCGCACCGTCTGGCCGCAGTGCAACAGGCCCATGGCAAGGACGGGGTTGGCATCTATCTTGGCAATCCCAATGCCCATAAATTTGGCAACCTCCTGACCCTGCCGGGACTGGTCAAGGCGCTGGGCACAAGCAACCGCTATTCCTCGGCGACAGCGGATCAGATCCCGCATCATGTCGCCTCGATCCATATGCTGGGTCACCCGATGCTGATGCCCGTGCCGGATGTGGCGCGCACGGATCTCATGCTGATCCTGGGCGGCAATCCCGTGGTTTCCAATGGGTCGATGATGACGGCGCCGGGCTTTGGCAAGCGCATGGATGAGATCAAGGCGCGCGGTGGCCGCGTGGTGGTGATCGACCCGCGCCGCACTGAAACTGCGGCCCGCGCGGGTGAGCACCTGTTCATCCAACCCGAAACCGATGCCCTGTTACTTCTGGCGCTGATCCACGAGGTCTTTGCCCAGGGGCTGGAAGATCTTGGCGCGCTGGCTGACATCACCGATGGGGTCGAGGTGCTGAAAGATGCGGTGCAGCCCTTTACCGCTGACAAGGCTGCGGCGATGACGGGTATTGAGGCGCAGACCATCCGCGATCTGGCCCGCGATTTTGCCTCTGCAAAATCGGCTGTGTGTTACGCGCGTATGGGGGCCTCAACCCAGAGCTTTGGCTCCCTGTGCCAATGGGCCAATAATGCGCTCAATATCATTACCGGCAATTTTGACAGCCCCGGCGGCGCAATGTTCACCACACCGGCGCTGGACAATGTCGGCATGAACAGCCGCAAAGGCAAGAGGCGCAGCTACCCGGAGAGACGCTCGCGGGTGTCCCAGCAGCCGCTCTATAATGGTGAGTTCCCGGTTTCGGTCATGGCAGAGGAGATGGAGACGCCGGGTGAGGGGCAGATCAAGGCGATGATCACCGTGGCTGGCAACCCTGTCCTGACGGCTCCGAATGGTCAGCGCATTGGCCGTGCGTTTGAGGCGCTCGACTTTATGATGTCGGTTGACCTCCACATCAATGACACCACCCGCCATGCAGATCTGATCCTGCCGGCCACGGTGGCGCTGGAGGAAGAGGTCTATGACATGGTCTTCCACAGTTTTGCGGTGCACAACACCGCAGCCTTTGCCAAACCAGTCTTTGCTCCGCCCAATGGCAACCCGCAGGAATGGGAGGTAATCTCCCGCTTGGCGGCGAAGATATCAGGATCCAGCAGCATCGGCCCTTCCCCAACCAAAATGCTGGAGATGCTGCTGCAGCAGGGGTTCCACAGCGGGACTGTCACGGTAGAGACGATGTTGAACGCGCCCAGTGGCGCCATTGACCTGGGCCCGCTGGTCTCAAACCTGGCCGATCGGCTGGAGACCCCGGATGCACGGTTGCACCTGGCGCCCGAAGTGTTCCTGGCGGACTTGCCGCGATTGCTGGACTTCCAGCCCCCGGTCTGTGACGATTTCCCCTTGCTGATGATTGGTCGCCGGCAGGTGCGCAGCCATAACAGTTGGACTCAGAACAGCCCGCGTCTGGTCAAGGGGCGCAATCGTTGCACGGTGCAGCTCAACCCGGCTGACGCCGCACGGTTTGGCCTGACCGAAGCCCAGGATGTGGAGATCGAAAGCGCAGTAGGAGCGGCAAGGTTTCCGGTTGAGATCACCGAAGAGATTGCGCCTGGTGTTGTGTCGATCCCTCAGGGGTGGGGGCAGCGAAAGGGCAAGCTTTCGGCGGCGACCAGGGTGCAGACGGTATCAATCAACGATCTGACCGATGATCGTCGCATTGACCCCATCAGTGGCAACGCTGCCTTTAACGGAATCCCCGTGCGCGCCCGCGCTGTGTAGCGCTTCGTCTAATCGCCGCGGTTTTTGGTTTGGATGTTTTTGGAAGGGTGAGGGGGTGGTTTGGTTCGGGGGCGTGGTTTTGATGTGTTGTCTTGGGTGAGTCTTGGCTGGGGCGTGTTGAGTATTGTGGTTTGGGGCGGTGTTTGTGTGTTTGGTTTTGGATTGGCCGGGTGATTTTGGGATTAACCCCTTGATTTTGCGTTATTTTTGGGATTTTCCAAAAAAGATGATATTTTTGTAATTTAGGTGTTGCGGGTTTGTTGAGTTAACACTAGAACCCCCTCTACCGGCGGCGGAGACGCGGCACGGTGGGGCGGCTGAGAGGTCGCTGACTGGCAGGAAAGGCTGCTGGACGCTCAGGAGAGACTGGGGCATCTGGAGGATGTTATGAGGCGGTTGCGCTAAGGAATTGGCGCGGTGGCCTTGTTTTTGGCCTTTAGGTGTTGCTCTTTGACATTGATGATAACTGAAGAGATATGTGGGCGGTTTGGTTCGTTTCGATGGATCAACGTCTGTATATCAACGCTAGTAGGGTGGGCCATTTGGTCTGTTCGATGATCTAGTGTCAGCTTCACTGTTTGACGGACTTTTGTTTACTTTTGTAAACTGAAGCACAATCAAACAGATGACTTCCGATACGTGTCCAATCCTTAGCCGGGTGGACATAGGGATCTGCCCCCAAAAGCGGTCCTGAGTATTGGAGATGTGCAGAGGTTCGAACGTCAAGGATAGCATCGCGAGATGCTTTCAACTTGAGAGTTTGATCCTGGCTCAGAACGAACGCTGGCGGCAGGCTTAACACATGCAAGTCGAGCGCACTCTTCGGAGTGAGCGGCGGACGGGTTAGTAACGCGTGGGAACGTGCCCTTCTCTAAGGAATAGCCACTGGAAACGGTGAGTAATACCTTATACGCCCTTCGGGGGAAAGATTTATCGGAGAAGGATCGGCCCGCGTTAGATTAGATAGTTGGTGGGGTAATGGCCTACCAAGTCTACGATCTATAGCTGGTTTTAGAGGATGATCAGCAACACTGGGACTGAGACACGGCCCAGACTCCTACGGGAGGCAGCAGTGGGGAATCTTGGACAATGGGCGCAAGCCTGATCCAGCCATGCCGCGTGAGTGATGAAGGCCTTAGGGTCGTAAAGCTCTTTCGCCAGAGATGATAATGACAGTATCTGGTAAAGAAACCCCGGCTAACTCCGTGCCAGCAGCCGCGGTAATACGGAGGGGGTTAGCGTTGTTCGGAATTACTGGGCGTAAAGCGCACGTAGGCGGATCAGAAAGTATAGGGTGAAATCCCAGGGCTCAACCCTGGAACTGCCTTGTAAACTCCTGGTCTTGAGTTCGAGAGAGGTGAGTGGAATTCCGAGTGTAGAGGTGAAATTCGTAGATATTCGGAGGAACACCAGTGGCGAAGGCGGCTCACTGGCTCGATACTGACGCTGAGGTGCGAAAGTGTGGGGAGCAAACAGGATTAGATACCCTGGTAGTCCACACCGTAAACGATGAATGCCAGACGTCAGCAAGCATGCTTGTTGGTGTCACACCTAACGGATTAAGCATTCCGCCTGGGGAGTACGGTCGCAAGATTAAAACTCAAAGGAATTGACGGGGGCCCGCACAAGCGGTGGAGCATGTGGTTTAATTCGAAGCAACGCGCAGAACCTTACCAACCCTTGACATCCTTGGACCGCTAGAGAGATCTAGCTTTCTCGCAAGAGACCAAGTGACAGGTGCTGCATGGCTGTCGTCAGCTCGTGTCGTGAGATGTTCGGTTAAGTCCGGCAACGAGCGCAACCCACATCCTTAGTTGCCAGCAGTTCGGCTGGGCACTCTAGGGAAACTGCCCGTGATAAGCGGGAGGAAGGTGTGGATGACGTCAAGTCCTCATGGCCCTTACGGGTTGGGCTACACACGTGCTACAATGGCATCAACAATGGGTTAATCCCCAAAAGATGTCTCAGTTCGGATTGGGGTCTGCAACTCGACCCCATGAAGTCGGAATCGCTAGTAATCGCGTAACAGCATGACGCGGTGAATACGTTCCCGGGCCTTGTACACACCGCCCGTCACACCATGGGAGTTGGATCTACCCGAAGGCCGTGCGCTAACTTTTGAGGCAGCGGACCACGGTGGGTTCAGCGACTGGGGTGAAGTCGTAACAAGGTAGCCGTAGGGGAACCTGCGGCTGGATCACCTCCTTTCTAAGGATGTATCTAGCAAGAAGAACTTGTTCTTCCTCGTGATACACTTAGCAATGAACAGTAATCAAAACTGTTCAACATCGGGGCATCTACTGGATGTCCTTTGGACCGAGCCGTCCTCATATCTCTTCAGACAAGTCGCGGCAGCAGCCGTTATCTGGCGCTGCCTGGTGACATAACCACTGAGTGCTGCTCTCGGGCATTGCTTTGCAATACCCTGTCGCACACGGGTTTTGATTTGCTTTGCAAATCGAAAACCGGGTCGGTAGCTCAGGTGGTTAGAGCGCACGCCTGATAAGCGTGAGGTCGGAGGTTCAAGTCCTCCTCGACCCACCACTCATCCTTCGGGATTAAGATGGGGCCTTAGCTCAGCTGGGAGAGCGCCTGATTTGCATTCAGGAGGTCAGGAGTTCGATCCTCCTAGGCTCCACCATTAAACAATTAGATCGTTAAGCACTGTGCGCAGTTCTTAACCGTCCAATTGGACGAATTGATATCGTAAAGAGAGAAACAATCAACAACACTGTTGATCGCCCCGAGTGTGGGGATGATCTCAGATTGGTGCTGATTAGACCTTCGGGTTTATGATGCGAGCTTATGAACACGTCTGTTTCCTCGGACGTCCATGGGTCTGCCGGTTTGAAACGACAGAGTTGTCCAAGTCAAGTACACTAACCCGGTTCTAATTCCGCAAGGTTTTGGAACCAATTGTATTTATGATGTTTGTTTTGCGAAGGGGCTGCGACCGACATCACAGCCTTAGTAGTGAAACGACTTTCGCATCATAAATGCGGGAAAGTATGCTTTTTGGTTCAGAGATTGTGGTCCGGCTACTTACCAGCGGCTGGATCCTGATGGTTTAGGCTATCTATTTCTGGATCAGATCAAGCGCGAGAAGGGCGTTTGGTGAATGCCTTGGCAGTAAGAGGCGATGAAAGACGTGATACTCTGCGATAAGTCATGGGGAGCTGAGAATAAGCTTTGATCCATGAATTTCTGAATGGGGCAACCCACCTGAAAGTTCATTATTGTTACTTCGGTAGCCAATAATGTTCTTAACCAGGTACTTATGAACTGAATACATAGGTTTATAAGAGCAAACCCGGGGAACTGAAACATCTAAGTACCCGGAGGAAAGGAAATCAATTGATACTCCCCTAGTAGCGGCGAGCGAACGGGGACCAGCCGAGCCTTGAGTGTGAGAAGAACCTGTTGGGAAGCAGGACCATAGCGGGTGATAGTCCCGTATTCGAAACATGATAGGACGTATTAAGTAGGGCGGAACACGTGAAATTCTGTCTGAAGATCGGAGGACCACCTTCGAAGGCTAAGTACTCCTTACTGACCGATAGTGAACCAGTACCGTGAGGGAAAGGTGAAAAGCACCCCGACGAGGGGAGTGAAACAGTACCTGAAACCGAACGCCTACAATCAGTTGGAGGGCCCTTGCGGCCTGACAGCGTACCTTTTGTATAATGGGTCATCGACTTGGTCTCACGAGCAAGCTTAAACCGTTAGGTGTAGGCGCAGCGAAAGCGAGTCTTAATAGGGCGAATGAGTTCGTGGGATCAGACCCGAAACCGAGTGATCTAGGCATGGCCAGGTTGAAGGTGCAGTAACATGCACTGGAGGACCGAACCCACATCTGTTGAAAAAGATCGGGATGAGCTGTGCCTAGGGGTGAAAGGCCAATCAAACTCGGAGATAGCTGGTTCTCTGCGAAATCTATTTAGGTAGAGCGTCGTACGAATACCCCGGGGGGTAGAGCACTGGATGGGTAATGGGGACTCACCGTCTTACTGATCCTAACCAAACTCCGAATACCCGGGAGTACTATACGGCAGACACACTGCGGATGCTAACGTCCGTAGTGGAGAGGGAAACAACCCTGACCTCCAGCTAAGGCCCCTAATTCATGGCTAAGTGGGAAAGCAGGTGGGATGTCCAAAACAACCAGGAAGTTGGCTTAGAAGCAGCCATCTTTTAAAGATAGCGTAACAGCTCACTGGTCTAATTAAGACGTCCTGCGGCGAAGATGTAACGGGGCTCAAGCCATGAGCCGAAGCTGAGGATGCACATAGTGCATGGTAGCAGAGCGTAGTGTGACATAGTTCCATGTCTCCTTACCTACTTCGGTAGGATTGGAGACACGGAGCTTTCGATGAAGCGGGCGCGTGAGCGATCCCGTGGAGAGATCACTAGCGAGAATGATGACATGAGTAGCGACAAAGAGTGTGAGAGACACTCTCGCCGAAAGTCCAAGGGTTCCTGCTTAAAGCTAATCTGAGCAGGGTAAGCCGACCCCTAAGGCGAGGCCGAAAGGCGTAGTCGATGGGAACCAGGTTAATATTCCTGGGCCATGAGGTGGTGACGGATCGCAGGTGTTGTTCATCCTTATTGGATTGAATGAGCAGCTGAGCGGTTCCTGGAAATAGCCCCTCTATAAGATCGTACCCTAAACCGACACAGGTGGACTGGTAGAGAATACCAAGGCGCTTGAGAGAACGATGTTGAAGGAACTCGGCAAAATACCTCCGTAAGTTCGCGAGAAGGAGGCCCGGGTCCTACGCAAGTGGAATCCGGGGGCACAAACCAGGGGGTGGCGACTGTTTATTAAAAACACAGGGCTCTGCGAAGTCGCAAGACGACGTATAGGGTCTGACGCCTGCCCGGTGCCTGAAGGTTAAAAGGAGGGGTGAGAGCTCTGAATTGAAGCCCAGGTAAACGGCGGCCGTAACTATAACGGTCCTAAGGTAGCGAAATTCCTTGTCGGGTAAGTTCCGACCTGCACGAATGGCGTAACGACTTCCCCGCTGTCTCCAACATCGACTCAGCGAAATTGAATTGCCTGTCAAGATGCAGGCTTCCCGCGGTTAGACGGAAAGACCCCGTGCACCTTTACTACAGCTTCGCACTGGCATCAGGATTGTGACGTGCAGGATAGGTGGTAGGCATCGAAACCGAGACGCTAGTCTCGGTGGAGCCTCCCTTGAGATACCACCCTTCGCACTCTTGATGTCTAACCGCGGTCCGTTATCCGGATCCGGGACCCTGCGTGGCGGGTAGTTTGACTGGGGCGGTCGCCTCCTAAAGCGTAACGGAGGCGCGCGAAGGTTGGCTCAGAGCGGTCGGAAATCGCTCGTTGAGTGCAATGGCAAAAGCCAGCCTGACTGCGAGACTGACAAGTCGAGCAGAGACGAAAGTCGGCCATAGTGATCCGGTGGTCCCGAGTGGAAGGGCCATCGCTCAACGGATAAAAGGTACGCCGGGGATAACAGGCTGATACTGCCCAAGAGTCCATATCGACGGCAGTGTTTGGCACCTCGATGTCGGCTCATCTCATCCTGGGGCTGGAGCAGGTCCCAAGGGTACGGCTGTTCGCCGTTTAAAGAGGTACGTGAGCTGGGTTTAGAACGTCGTGAGACAGTTCGGTCCCTATCTGCCGTGGGTGTAGGATACTTGAGAGGAGTTGCCCCTAGTACGAGAGGACCGGGGTGAACGAACCACTGGTGGACCAGTTGTCGTGCCAACGGCAGTGCTGGGTAGCTATGTTCGGACAGGATAACCGCTGAAGGCATCTAAGCGGGAAGCCCCCCTCAAAACAAGGTATCCCTGAGGGCCGAGGTAGACCACCTCGTCAATAGGCCAGAGATGTAAGCGTGGTAACACGTTCAGTTGACTGGTACTAATCGCCCGATTGGCTTGATCTGATCTAGTAATAGACAGCCAAGAACCAAATAAGCACCACAGGACTTGGACTTAATGTTGATTGTTCCTTCCGATATCAGTTGTGAAACCACCAGGTGACATAACTGACGTGCGGCAATGCGGTTTTAAAATCAAAACCGCTGCCTGCCGCGCGATACTTTGCTTCGCAAAGATATCGGATTTGGATTTTTCTTGGTTTGGTGGCGATAGCGAGAGCAAAACACCCGGTCCCATCCCGAACCCGGAAGTTAAGTGCCTTTGCGCCAATGGTACTGCGTCTTAAGGCGTGGGAGAGTAGGTCACTGCCAAACCTAGTAAAATCCAAAATCTCAAAAACGATAACATTAACGCTAACTACTAGGACAAATCGTCCTCAAGTAGAAAAGCGATAGGACATCATAACTGTCGCGGGATGGAGCAGCCCGGTAGCTCGTCAGGCTCATAACCTGAAGGTCGTAGGTTCAAATCCTACTCCCGCAACCAATAATTTCTGAGCAATATCAATACACTAATCGCCCTCGGGCGATTTGATGCGTTTTGATCCCGTGTCCCGTGTCCCGTGTCCGGCAGGTGTCCGCTTTGAAATCCATCTTCAATACTCCTTTCATATGGTAATCTGAGGGTAGTCAGAACCCACACCACCCTTTTTGACGGTCGTTTTCAAGTTGAGCAGAGAGACTATGGTACATTCAGTCACAGGAAAATTATGGAAATTCGGGTGGTTCAGTTTGGTTCTTTTGTTAGGTTTGAATTGTAGAAAGTCGACTTGGCCAGTAGACATCTTTTTTCGCATCGCTATCGGCATTTCGCGAAAATTTATCCAAACTCAAGATAGCCGATCAATTCAGCAGAATAGCTGCCATCACCGGCCGCCGCGCCTTTGTGCTTCAATTCTCGATGCAGTGTCGGCTCAACATAGCGATGGAATAGGTCACGGCGCTGCTCTGCATTCAATATCGGACGGATAGAGCTGCCGCGAAGCAGGGAGTCAACTTGGCGTTCGGCGGCAAGCATCCGTTGACCAGGCTTTGTTGCACAAATCGGGGTCTGAGCGCATTTCCCCTTTCCCTGGACGGATTTACCCTACGGGCTCTGTGACGGGTATGCCAAGAGCGGTGTAGCGGTTTAGGACCGCGATGCGGACTTGGATTTCCGCTACCTGCCGGTCGAAGTCCCAGGCCATCAGCGATTGGTCGAGCAGCTTCACACAGTGCATCTTGGTTTCAACGCGGCTTCGGCGGTGGTATCCGCTCCATCGTCGCCACAGCGCGCGCCCTAGGTATCGTGAGGCATTGACCGCTTCGTTTCTTGCGATGGCTCCGGCGCTTGTGGGTTTCCACGGTTTGGCGTTCTTGCGCGGCGGAATGACTGCATGAGCGCCCCGTGCTGCAATCACGTCATGGCATCTGCGCGTGTCGTAGGCACCATCGGCGGTCACTGACCCAAGGTCCTGATCTGGTGGGATTTGGTTGAGCAGTTCAGGCAACATGGGCGCATCACCGATGTTGCTGGTGGTGACCTCTACCGCGCGAACCTCCAGCGTTTCCTCATCAATCCCGATATGTATCTTGCGCCAAATACGTCGCTTGGGGCCGCCATGCTTGCGGGCGTTCCATTCACCTTCGCCCTCTGCCTTGATGCCTGTGCTATCGATCAGAAGGTTCAGTGGGCCAGTCCCACCGAAATACGGCAAGCTCACGTTCAGCGTCTTCTGGCGGCGCCACAGCGTACTGAAATCGGGCACGGACCAATCCAGTCCGACCAGCCGCAACAGACTCTCAACGAACCCAGCCGTCTGCCTCAGTGGCATACCGAAAAGGACTTTCATGGTCAGACAGGTCTGGATCGCGGCATCGCTGAACTTGCATTGACGACCGCGCCTGCCGGTCGGTGGCGGTGTCCAAACCATCTCGGGATCAAACCAGATCGCCAACGATCCACGCTGCTTCAGCGCGTCATTGGAAGACGACCAATTCGTGGTCTTATACTTCGTAGGGGCCCAACTGCTCATGCATCCCAGCTATCACGCTGGATTCATACAGTGAATCCCCGTCACGATTTGTGCAACAAAGCCATCAGCAGGTGCAAAAAGTAGCTTAAATCACGCCAGATGCTGTCCAACAGATGGGAGTAGCTCAGCCATGGTGCTGCCGGCGGGGGCGGCATGGCACCTAGCCTGCAGTGGTTCCCGTTCCGGCCTGTCCCAGCGCATGGGCGTGCACCTTTTGGTATGCACGCTCGGCGGCAGGCAGCAGCCTGTGATGACGCAGCCGCAAGAGAGAGAAGGGTGATACCATAGGATGAACAGGAAGCTGGATATCGCGAATGCCCAGCGGACCAAGCCGATCCGTCACCAGCAGATCCTTCACATCCGACGCCACCGCCGCAATCGCCTGCGCGCGGGTCACCATCGCCACGTGGATCAGCAGCGATGTGGTCGCAGTCACCACATTGGGCGGCTCAAGCCCCTGTCCCATGAAATGCCGTTCCACTGCACGGCGCAGCGGTGTGCCCTGAGGCTGCATCACCCACCGTTCATCGGCAAGGTCGCGTTCGGGAACTGTGCGGTCGGCCAGCGGGTGCCCGGCATGGGCGATAATGGAAATCCGTTCATGCTTGAGCTGGCGGGCCTCGAACAGTCGGGCCTCCATGCGGTCGGGGATGCGGCACAGGGCAAAGTCGATGGCCCCCTCCATAAGCTGCTGGGCCAGTGCCTCGGAGGTGCCGACGCTGATTTCGGTGCGTATGCCCGGGTGGCTTTGGGTCATCTCCTCAATCACGGGCAACACGATCGAGATTGATGCAGCGGTGACCGCGCCCACCCGCACACGCCCCTGTTCCCCCCGCGCCACAAGGCCGAGTTCGTCATCAGCGGTATCCAGTTCAATCAGGATGCGACACGCGCGTTCGGCAAAGACGTCGCCCACCGCGGTCAGATGGATGCCTCGCGGGCCACGGGTGCAGAACGGCACCCCGAGGATCTTTTCCAGTTCGCCCAGCATCCGGCTTGCGGCGGGCTGGGTCAGGCCGATCTGCTCGGCGGCGATGCTGACCTGCCCGCTGTCGCGAAGCGCTGCCGCTAGCCGCAGGTGGCGCATCTGTAGGCCCTGTCCAAGCAGGGCATTGGTCAAAGACGGGGGCATGGCGACCTTCTCATTATATCATTTCTGGTATGCAGTTCGCACAATAACTCATTTGAGAGGTATGTCACGAAGGTTTATCCAGCTTCCCAGGGAGAAAATCGGGAGGCACCATGCATCTATCTCAAGTCAAAGACCGCAGCGGCGCGTTGATCGTCGTGCTGCGCGACGGGGTCGACGCCCACGCGCTGCCCGGTGTGGAATCGTCCTATGCGCTGGCCATGCAGGCCGCGTCCGAACGGCGAAGCCTGTCGTCGCTGCTGGCAGACCTGCCGCGCGGCGAGACCGTCGATCTGGAGCGTGTCGCCCGCGAAGGCGCCTTTGCCCTGCCCATGAGCCACCCGGATGCGGCACATATGTACCTGTGCGGCACCGGGCTGACGCATCTTGGGTCAGCCTCGACCCGCGATGCGATGCACGGCGGCGGGACCGAAACAGTGACCGACAGCATGAAGATGTTCCGCCTTGGCATTGAGGGCGGCAAGCCCGCGACCGGTGAAGTCGGCGCCCAGCCGGAATGGTTCTACAAAGGCAATGGCAGCACAGCGGTGCCCTGCGGCGACGCGCTGACCTCGCCCGCCTTCGCGCTTGATGGCGGCGAAGAACCCGAAATCGCGGGCTTTTACGTCATCGCCCCGGATGGGGCGCCGATGCGGGTCGGCTTTTCGCTGTGCAATGAATTCTCGGACCACGTGACCGAGCGGCTGAATTACCTCTTCCTTGCCCATTCGAAATTGCGCCCTGCCTCTTTCGGACCAGAGCTGCGCCTTGGAGATCTGCCCCGCGACATCCGCGGGCGGTCGCGCATCCTGCGCGATGGCAAAGCGATCTTTGATCAGCCCTTCCTGTCGGGCGAAGAGAACATGTCGCATTCGATTGCCAATCTGGAACACCACCATTTCAAATACGCCACCTTCCGCCAGCCGGGGGATTTGCACCTGCACATGTTCGGCACTGCGACGCTGTCCTGTGGGGCAGGGCTGCAGACCCAGCCCGGCGACACGTTTGAAATCTCGGCGCCGGATTTCGGTTTGCCGCTGGTCAATACCTTTGCGGTAGAGGACGCCGCCGTGCGTCCGGTCAACGTCGCAGCATTGTGAGGCAGTCATGAAGGCAAGCAAATTCAAACCCGCCGCATGGCCGCGCAAGCTGCGCAGTCAGGAATGGTATGGTGGCAGCACCCGCGACGCGATCTATCATCGTGGCTGGATGAAAAACCAAGGCTACCCGCATGACGTGTTCGACGGGCGGCCGGTCATCGGCATCCTCAACACATGGTCGGAACTGACCCCCTGCAACGGCCACCTGCGCGAGCTGGCCGAAAAGGTGAAAGCGGGCATCTGGGAGGCGGGCGGCCTGCCCGTCGAGGTGCCGGTATTCTCGGCGTCCGAAAACACCTTCCGTCCCACGGCAATGATGTTCCGCAACCTCGCGGCGATGGCCGTCGAAGAGGCGATGCGCGGTCAGCCGATGGATGGCGCGGTGCTGTTGGTGGGCTGCGACAAGACCACGCCATCGCTGCTGATGGGCGCCGCGTCAGTTGATATTCCGTCCATCGTCGTCACCGGCGGGCCAATGCTGAACGGCTATTTCCGTGGCGAACGGGTCGGCAGCGGCACCCACCTGTGGAAATTCTCCGAGGCGGTAAAGGCGGGCGAGATGAACCAGGACGAATTCCTCGAAGCGGAACAGTCGATGTCGCGCTCGTCGGGGACATGCAACACCATGGGCACCGCATCGACCATGGCCAGCATGGCCGAAGCGCTTGGCATGGCGCTGTCGGGTAACGCGGCGATCCCTGCGGTGGACAGCCGCCGCCGGGTGATGGCAATGGAATCGGGCCGCCGTATCGTGCAGATGGTCAAGGACGATCTGAAACCGTCGGACGTCATGACGAAAGAGGCGTTTGAAAACGCCATCCGTACAAATGGCGCCATTGGTGGATCGACCAACGCGGTGGTTCACCTACTTGCCATGGCGGGACGCGTGGGCGTGGATCTGACCCTTGCGGACTGGGATCGCTGCGGGCGCGATGTGCCCTGCATCGTCAACCTGATGCCGTCGGGCAAATACCTGATGGAAGAATTCTACTACGCCGGTGGTCTGCCGGTGGTGCTGCGCCGCCTGTTTGAGGCCGGACAGCTGCACGGCGACGCGCTTACCGTGTCGGGCGGCGGCATCGGTGACGAAGTTTCGCAGGCCGAAAACCACAACGAGGATGTCATTTTGCCCGTGGATCAGGCGCTGACCCCGCAGGGCGGCATCGCGGTGCTGACCGGCAACCTTGCGCCCAAGGGCGCGGTGCTTAAACCGTCAGCAGCGACGCCGGATTTGATGGTGCACACGGGCCGCGCCGTGGTGTTCGAGGACATCGACGATTACAAGGCGCGCATCGACGACGAGGATCTCGACATTGACGAGACCTGCGTGATGGTGCTGCGCAACTGCGGCCCCAAGGGTTATCCCGGCATGGCCGAGGTTGGCAACATGGGCCTTCCGCCCAAAGTGCTGCGCAAAGGCATCACCGACATGATCCGCATTTCGGATGCGCGCATGTCAGGCACCGCCTATGGCACGGTGATCCTGCACACCGCCCCCGAAGCCGCCGCCGGAGGCCCGCTTGCGGTGGTGCAAAGCGGTGACATGATCGAACTGGACGTGCCGAACCGCCGGTTGCATCTGGATATTTCCGACACGGAACTGGCCGAACGGCTGGGGCGCTGGCAGGCTACCCACGAAAGGGCGGCGTCGGGCTATCTGTGGCTGCATCAGGAACATGTGGAAGGGGCCGACACCGGCGCTGACCTGCGTTTTCTGAAGGGCTGCCGCGGGTCCTATGTGGCCAAGGACAGCCACTGATGGATGGAGAACCCCGCATGACCCCGCACTGCATCGCGATCGGACCGTTTTCCGATGACGAATCCCGCGCCCTGCTGGATGAGCTGTCGGCGCGCCACGTTCCTGATTTCGACGCGGTGGACACGCCCGAGGGCATCACCGCCATCGCCTTTAAGGGTCACGCGCCCTTTGGCGGGGCACAGATGGACCGCTTTCCCGACCTTGGACTGATCGCCAATTTCGGTGTGGGGTATGATGCCATCGACGTAGGCGCGGCGCAGGCGCGCGGCATTGCCGTCACCAACACCCCGGATGTACTGAATGACGACGTGGCCGACCTTGCGCTGGCGCTGACGCTGGCACAGTTCCGACGGCTGGCCGAGGGCGACCGCTGGGTGCGCTCTGGCCTGTGGAAGGACGGCGCCATGCCGCTGGCGCGACAGATGTCGGGCCGCAAGGTGGGCATCCTTGGGCTGGGCCGCGTCGGGCGCGAGATCGCCAACCGCTTTGCCGCTTTCAAGTGCCCGGTGCATTACTGGTCGCGCGCACCCAAGGACACCCCCGGTTGGACCCACCACGCTACGCCGCAGACGCTGGCACAGGCTGTCGACATCCTTGTGGTTGCCGTGGTCGGCGGCGATGACACAAAGCACATCGTCGACGCGCGGATGCTGGAAGCGCTGGGGCAGGGGGGTGTTCTGGTCAATGTCGCCCGCGGGTCCTGCGTGGACGAGGCCGCGCTGCTAAGAGCGCTGGAACAACAGACAATCGCCGGTGCAGCGCTTGATGTTTTCGAACACGAGCCAACCCCGGGCGCACCCTTTGCGCAGCTGGAAACCGTTGCGCTCTATCCCCACGGAGGCTCGGCCACCGCCGAGACCCGCGCCGCCATGGCGCGCCTGCAACGGGACAACATCCGCGCCTTCCTGCAAGGCGCACAACTACGGACGCCGGTTACCGGCTGACGTTCATCACCACGGAGGAGGAACCAAAGATGAACAACACCTTTAAGGGAGGCATCGCCGCCATCGCGCTGTTCAGCGCGGGCGCGGTCAGCGCCGAGACGCTGCGCATCCAGACCTACATCGCACCCGAGACCATCTCGGGGCGCAACGCCCAGGCCTTTGTCGACGACGTGGCCACCATGTCAGGCGGCGATCTGACCATCGAGATGTTCTTTTCGTCTTCGGTGGTGAAATCCGTCGAAGGCTGGGACGCTTCGGTCAACGGCATCATCGACTGCGACATGACGCAGGCCAGCTACCAGACCGGCAAGGATCCGGGGTTTCAGTTCCTTGGCGATATCATGGGTGGCTATGAGACACCCTGGCAGCAATACGCCTGGCTGTATGAACAGGACGGGCTGGCAATCGCCAACGAGCTGTACAACGAATACGACATGCAGCTGGTGGGCTGGTGGCTTTATGGCCCCGAAAGCATGAGCTCGACCACGTCGCTGGCGGGTGTCGAAGACCTTAAAGACTGGAAATTCCGGTCGCCCCCGGGGATGGAAACCGAAATCTTTGCCAAGCTTGGCGCATCGCCCATCGTGATGGATTTCAACGAGATCTTCACTGCTCTCGAAACCGGCATCATCGACGGCGCTGATGCGTCGGGGCTGGCAAACAATGTCGGGCTGGGGCTCTATGATGTGGCGGGTTATGCGACCTTCCCAGGCTTTCACTCCATGCCGTCCGACCACCTTGCCTGCAACAAGAACCGCTGGGATGGCCTGAGCGAAGAGCACCAGCGCATCATGTCGGTGGCCATGCACAAGCTGGGCATGCGCACCACGCTGGCGATGATGGTCGCCAACGAGACCGCCGCGAAAGAGCTTGAGGCCGACGGCATTGAGCTTCAGAACTGGTCAGATGCCGACCGCGGTGCGTTCCGCGAGGCGGCCCGCGCCACTTGGGAAGAATGGGCGCAAAAATCACCTGCCGCGCGCAAGATCGTCGACAGCCACGTGTCGTTCATGACAGATCTCGGCCTGATCGAACCCGAGTCCAACTGATCAGACCCGCAAGCGGACAGGCAGGGCGCGCTGTTGTGTCCTGCCTACTCCGCCTGTTTTCCCAACCTGTTTTTACCGCCAGTTCTTGAGGACACCGACATGACTTCCAAACCGGGACATGACCCCGGCGCGCGAACGGTAGATACCGTGACGCTGCCGGAACTTGCCTGGCCCGCGGGCTTTGTGATCGCCATGGCATGGGCCGTCTGGCACATGCCGCGCATGCTGGTTTCGCTGGGCCTTGGCACCGAGGGTCTGGCGCGCCAGACCGCTAACGCCACAACGATTGACTGGTTGTCCGTCATCGCGGCGATAATCTGCCTTGGCGGCGGGCTGGCAAGCCTGAAGCCACGGCCCATCGAGGTTGCCCCGCGCAACGTCTTTGACCGGCTGGGCCTGTTCATCGGGCGCGGCTGCATGATGTTGGTGGCGCTTACGGTCGCGGTGATGTTCATTGAGGTGGTCATGCGATACCTGCTGGCGCGGCCGACGCTTTGGGCCAACGAACTGTCGCTGTGGCTTGCAGGCTTCGTCTTTGCGCTGTCGGGCGTCTATGCGATGCAGCAGCGTAGCCATATCGCCATCACCCTGCTGCACGACGCGGTGCCCACTTGGCTGCGCCGCGTCTTCGACATTGTCAGCACCGCGCTGATCGTCGCGTTTGCCGCCTGTCTGACGTGGGGTGCCTTCAACGAAGCGCGTGACAAGTTCTTCCGCTGGGAAACCTTCGGCACCGCCTTCGATCCGCCCATTCCCGCCACGCTGAAGCCGCTGATCATCCTTGTGGTGATCCTGATCGCGGTCCAGGCGGTGGTCAATCTTGTGGCTGACTGGTCGCGCCTCGCACGCGCCGTGAGCAGCGCCGAGAACGAACTGATCGGCACGCTGCGAACCGCCGGCGAAGAGGGGGGCCGCTAAATGGATATCGGAACGCTTTCCCTTCTACTGCTGCTGGGCATGGTGGTGCTGCTGGTGATCGGCATGCCGCTGGCCTTTGCCTCTGGTGCGCTGGCCGCTGCGGTGCTGATCATGAAATTTGGCCCTGATCTGCTGTTCGGCAATTTCGGGATGGGGCCGCTGTCCATTCTGGGGCAACGTATCTACGGCATTACCACCGATTACGTGATGATTTCGGTGCCGTTGTTCATATTCATGGCAAACCTGCTGGAAAAATCCGGCATCGCCGCCGAAATGTACAGCTCGCTTCAGGTCTGGCTGAACCGTACCCGGGGCGGCATCGCGGTGGTGACATCCATCATGGCGGTTGTCATGGCGGCAATGTCTGGCATCGTCGGCGGCGAGGTGGTCCTGCTGGGCCTTATCGCGCTGCCGCAGATGTTGAGGCTGGGATATGATCGCAACCTTGCCATCGGCACGATCTGTGCCAGCGGCAGCCTTGGCACGATGATCCCGCCGTCGATCGTTCTTATCATGTACGGCCTTGTTACCGAGACCTCGATCAAGGCGCTGTTCACCGCATCCTTCCTGCCGGGATTCATGCTCGCGATGTTCTACATGGTCTACATCCTTGTGCGCACGCGGATGAACCCGTCGCTGGCGCCGCTGCCCGAACCGTCGCCGGACGAACCTTCGGGGGGAGAAAAGCGCCTGCTGTTCGGGGTCTTCGTCGCAATTCTGGTGGCTGTCTGCGCAGCGCTCTGGACGGTGCAGGGCATCGTGTCGGGTGGGCTTGGGGCCATGCCACTGGTGCTGCTGGCGCTGGCTGTCGGCACGCTTGTGCTGGGGCGGGGACGCATCGCAACCGCATGGAGCATGGGGCGCGGGCTGGTCGCACCGCTGGTGGTTATCGGTGTGGTACTTGGATCGATCTACGGTGGCATCACCGGGATCACCGAAGCGGCTGGCATGGGCGCTGTGGCGGTCATGGTACTGACCGCGCTGCGCCGCGAACTGACGCTGACCCTTGTATGGGACAGTCTTGTCCGCACCTTGTTGTCCACCGGGACGATCCTGTGGGTCACCATTGGCGCCACCGCGCTTGCGGGGGCCTACACCATCGTCGGCGGGCCGACCTATATCGCCGGTGTGATTACCGGGGCCGAACTGCCAAGCATGATGGTCATCCTTGTGATGATGATAATTTTCCTCTTCCTTGGGGCCTTCATGGACTGGATCGGCATCGTGCTGCTGGTGATGCCGGTGTTCCTGCCCATCGTGCGCGCCCTGCCGGTTGAGGAAATCGGCCTGATCGGCTCGCTTGATCCGTCGATGGTCGCAATCTGGTTCGGGGTGGTGTTCTGTATGAACATGCAGGTCAGTTTCCTGTCGCCGCCCTTTGGCCCCGCAGCCTTCTACCTGAAATCCGTGGCCCCGCCCGAAATCTCACTGACGGATATCTTCCGGGGCTTCCTTCCCTTCATCTGCCTCCAGCTTCTGGCGCTTTGCTTATTGCTGGCCTGGCCTGGGATCGTGACGCTGCTGCTATAGCACGGGCCCCCCACTCTTCATCCCTGAACAAAGGAGACCTTCCAATGGACGGAACAACCACCCACTTCGCCCCTCATGGCAAGCACCTCATCGCCGGTGACTGGATCGGTTCGGAGCAGACATTTCTGTCGAACCCGGTCTTGGGTGACGCCAATGCCTTTAGCGTCGGCACTCCGGATCTGGTGAACCGCGCCTGCGAAGCCGCTGAAAACGCTTTTGAGACCTACGGCTACAACTCCCGCGAGGCGCGCGCGGCCTTCCTTGACCGTATCGCCGACGAGATCGAGGCGCGGGCCAACGCGATCACACAAATCGGGACACAGGAAACCGGCCTGCCCGAAGCGCGCCTGAACGGCGAACGCGGGCGCACCACCGGCCAGCTGCGCCTGTTTGCGACCCATATCCGCGATGGTGCCTATCTTGACCGGCGCCACGACGCGGCGATGCCCGACCGGCAGCCGCTGCCGCGCGCGGATCTGCGGATGATCCAGCGACCCATCGGCCCGGTGGCGGTGTTCGGCGCATCGAACTTCCCGCTGGCGTTTTCCACCGCTGGCGGTGACACCGCCTCTGCTCTGGCCGCTGGCTGCCCCGTGGTGGTCAAGGGCCATTCGGCCCACCCCGGTACCGGCGAGATCGTCGCCGAAGCCATCGCCGCCGGGATCTCTGCCTGTGACATGCCCGCCGGGGTGTTCTCGCTCATTCAGGGCGGCAAGCGCGACGTTGGTCAGGCGCTGGTACAGCATCCGCTGATCAAGGCGGTCGGCTTTACCGGATCGCTCGGTGGCGGTCGCGCGCTGTTCGATCTATGCGCACAGCGCCCCGAACCGATCCCCTTCTTTGGCGAGCTGGGCAGCGTCAACCCGATGTTCGTGCTGCCGCAGGCCACCGCCGCGCGCGGTGAGGCAATCGGTGCGGGCTGGGCGGCATCGCTGACCATGGGCGCGGGACAGTTCTGCACCAACCCCGGCATCGCCGTGGTGAGATCAGGTCCCGAAGGCGATGCGCTGGTCAAGGCGGCGGCAGAGGCACTGCAGCAAAGCGCCCCGCAGACCATGCTGACCGACGGCATCGCCAGCGCCTACCGTGATGGCAAGGACCGAATGGATGGACGCAACGCGGTGCGGTCGGTGCTGGCAACCGACAGCGACGGGCGCGCCGTTGCGCCCAACCTCTATGAAACCGACGCGTCCGCCTATCTACAGGACAAAGCGCTGGGGGAAGAGGTCTTTGGCCCGCTTGGCCTTGTGGTTCGGGTGTCCGACGAAGACGAGATGCTGGCGCTGGCCCGTGGCTGTGATGGACAGCTGACCGCAACGCTGCACATGGATGACGGCGACGCGAGCTTTGCACGTCGACTGCTACCAGTGCTGGAGCGCAAGGCCGGTCGCATTCTGGCCAACGGCTTTCCCACCGGTGTCGAGGTCTGCGATGCCATGGTTCATGGCGGCCCATACCCGGCGTCAACCAACTTCGGCGCCACCTCGGTTGGCACTCTGTCAATCCGCCGCTTCCTGCGCCCGGTCTGCTACCAGGATATCCCCGGCAGCGTTCTGCCAGAGGATCTTTAATGTCAGTCAGGAAGGGACTGTTCCATTAGTTCGATGAGGGCACTTTCTGGCAGCGTCTTTGCCGCCTTACGCCGCGAGGCCGAGCATCTCGTGGACGAGGGCGATCTCGCCTTGGACGCCCGGTTTCATGTCATCGATGTGGTGGTTTTTGATGGTTCGGATGGTGTCACTGTGCCCTAATTAATCAGATACGTGTCTGAAATTGTGGTTCTGTCGCAAACTTTTTTGACTATTGAGGGTGGCATTCTGTGGACACACTTATGCTGCGAGCATCGCGAACTGCTGGAATGCGGTGCGCTCGTTGGTTTCGAGTTGCCCCTTTCGGATTATGTGTGCTGTCTCGATCCCAGCCAGTGTAGCGTCGGCTGAATGGAAGGCCTTGAAGCCAAGCATGGGGCGCGTGATCCGTTTTATGAAACGGTGGTCCTGTTCCACGATGTTGTTGAGGTATTTGACCTGGAGGATCTTGATCGTGCTTCCAAAACCCGAGAACTTCAGGATGACGTTAACGCTTTCCAGGCCCGCCAGATTGGCCCCGCTCTTGTCGATAACGACCCGAACCGGCACGCCATTGGTGCCAATTGCTCGCTCTCCGAGCGCCGCGCCGCAGCCTTGTCGCGGCGCTCGGAGAGCATGAAATCAAGGGTTTTGCCTGTCTTGTCAACGGCTCTGTAATAATAGGTCCATCGTCCCTTAACCTTGATGTAGGTTTCATCCATGCGCCAAGATATGGCGATCGGCCGCTTCCGTGCTTGGGCATTCGCGGCGATCATGGGCGAGAACTTGATCACCCACCGGTTCAATGTCGTATGGTCAACGTCAGTCCCACGTTCAGCCATGATTTCTTCCAGGTCGCGATAGGAAACGCCATATCGCACATAGAAATACACCGCGTATAGGATCACGCTTTTAGGATAATGGGCTCCCTTGAAATCAGCCGACATCCAATACACCCTGCTGCTTGCTTGATAACCATGTCGCAAAATCAGCCAACGAACGAAACACCGAAAAAGTTTGCGACAGAACCATCCGGACATCTTCCTCGACTGGTCTGGTGGTGGAACGCTGAACGCCGAAAGTGCGCACCGGTCAGCGAACAGATAAACGGCTGTTGGTTCTGTCCTAGCGCTTGTCGCAGCGCCCATGGGACGTTATGTCGGCCATAACAGCCAGAGAGAACCGATATGCCCGTTTTTCTAGACACTTCTGACGCAGATTTTGAAACCGCCTTTGTTAGGTTGCTGAATGCCAAGCGCGAAGACAGCCCGGATGTAGACGCCGCTGTGGCTGAAATCATTGCTGATGTACGCGCCCGCGGCGATGCTGCAGTGCTTGAGCTCACGGCGAAATTTGATCGCTTGGATCTTACAGCAGACCAGCTGGCCATCTCGGAAGCGGAAGTGGATGCCGCCATCGCCAGCGTGTCGCCGCAAGAACGTGCCGCGCTTGAACTGGCAGCGGATCGCATTCGCGCCTATCACGCCCAGCAAATGCCGACAGACGCTCAGTGGGAAGATGCTTCAGGCGCTACCTTGGGCTGGCGCTGGTCACCGGTTTCGGCGGCAGGGCTTTATGTTCCTGGTGGGCTTGCGTCCTATCCGTCATCAGTGTTGATGAATGCAATTCCAGCGCAGGTGGCCGGGGTTGCGCGCCTGGCGATCACTGTGCCAGCACCAGATGGTGTGCTGAACCCACTGGTCCTGCTGGCCGCGCGGCTGTCCGGCGTCACCGAGATTTACCGAATTGGCGGCGCTCAGGCGATTGCGGCACTGGCCTATGGCACCCAAACTATCGCGCCTGTGGACAAAATCACCGGCCCGGGCAATGCCTTTGTTGCCGCCGCCAAGAGACGTGTGTTTGGCAAGGTTGGCATCGACATGATCGCCGGCCCCTCCGAGATTTTGGTCATCGCCGACAAAAACAATACCCCCGACTGGATCGCTCTGGATTTGTTGAGCCAGGCAGAACACGATGAAAGCGCGCAATCGCTGTTGATCACCGATGACGCTGACTTTGGTCGCGCCGTCGCCACGGCAGTTGAGCATCGCCTAAAAACCCTGGACCGCCGCAAGATCGCAGGCGCTAGCTGGCAGGATTTTGGCGCCGTGATCACTGTCCGTGATCTGGATGAAGCAGCCGAACTTTCCAACCGGATTGCGCCTGAGCACCTGGAGCTTTGTGTTGCCGACCCACAAGCGCTGAGCCTCAAAACCATCCACGCCGGGGCGATTTTCTTAGGCCAGTACACCCCGGAAGCCATTGGTGACTATGTTGGCGGTCCCAACCACGTCTTGCCAACAGCGCGCTCAGCACGGTTTTCTTCTGGGCTTTCGGTGATGGATTTTGTCAAACGCACGACACTTAGCCAGATGACACCGGCTGCTTTGCGCGCCATTGGTCCCGCGGCAGAAGTCTTGGCAAAGAGTGAAAGCTTGGAGGCTCATGGCCTTTCAGTAACCGCCCGGCTAGACGCCTTGAACACAGAATAAGAGAAACAAAAGCAGGGGGCGCTGCCCCCTTCTGGGCCGAGGGTAACTTCATTGTGGGATATTCTGGGCCAAATGAGGCTTCAGCATATCTCGGTTACCAGCTTTCCAATCGACTTTCATTGCCCGCCTCCCTTTTGTTCAGGCGGCCTAAATTTTCCCAGATGGGCGATTCGCCAGGTTCGTCTTCCAAGGTTGCCGTCAGGCGCTGATAAACACGCCCTGCCAAGCTGACGATCTGTTTGAGGGGAAGCGGCTCAGGTTTGGCCCGAAGGGCAGCCCAGCGGCGTTGGATGGCCGCATACTCGGTCGCAAAGCGTTCCTTTGCTTCCGCAGTTTCTCGTGTTCGCAAGGACTTCGGCACCTCAGTACGTCCGAAAGACGCCGTCAGGTCAGCGAGACGCGCACGCGGATGTAGTAGATTCCACTCTTTGGCTCTTTGACAGGACGGGGCATAGTCAGGGTCACTGTGTCGGAGTCTGCAAGTGTAAGGCGCTGTTTTGGCGCAATTATCTACATCTATTGAGATTTTCATGGTGCTGCTGGAGAGAATCGAACTCTCGACCTCTCCCTTACCAAGGGAGTGCTCTACCTCTGAGCTACAGCAGCGCCGTGAGGGGGCTTTTAGGGATAAACGCAGGAGGGCGCAAGAGCTTCTGGACGGTTTTTTCCCACTAAGTTACAGAAGGTTCATGGTAGAGAAAAAACCGCAGAAATCGAGTCAAGCGACCTCCCAGCGTGAGGACCGGCTCAAAGCCTCGTTAAAGGCCAATATGGCGCGTCGTAAGGCGCAGGCCAAGGCGCGTGCAGTGAAACAGAACACAACGACCGAAGAGTCGGAAAGGTAGAGGCAGATGGATTCGATTTTGGTAAAAGGTAACGGCCCCCTGAGCGGCCAGATTCCAATCGCCGGGGCAAAAAATGCCTGCCTTGCGCTGATGCCCGCGACCCTGCTCAGCGAGGAGCCGCTGACACTAACCAATGCGCCACGGCTCAGCGATATCGCAACAATGACCGAGTTGTTGCAATCCTTGGGGGCCGAAGTCTCCAGCTTGCAGGAGGGGCAGGTTCAGGCGCTCTCGAGCCATACAATCGACAACCATGTCGCTGACTACGAGATCGTTCGCAAGATGCGGGCCTCTAACCTGGTGTTGGGGCCGATGCTGGCCCGTCTTGGGCAGGCGGTGGTGTCCCTGCCGGGCGGCTGCGCGATTGGCGCGCGTCCGATGGATTTGCATATTCATGGGCTTGAAGCGCTGGGTGCCGAAATTGAGCTGAAAGACGGCTATCTGCATGCCAAGGCGCCACGTGGCCTAAAAGGCGCGGTGATACAGCTTAGCTTTGCCTCTGTGGGGGCTACGGAAAACATTATGATGGCGGCCACCCTGGCCAAGGGAACCACGGTGATCAAAAACGCCGCGCGCGAACCTGAAATCGTTGACCTGGCAGACTGCCTGAACAAGATGGGCGCCCAGGTGGAAGGCGCCGGTAGCCCGGACATCACCATCCAGGGCGTGGACCGCCTGCATGGGGCGACGCATCCGGTGGTCACTGACCGGATTGAGCTGGGCACCTATATGCTGGCGCCTGCGATTTGTGGCGGCGAGGTCGAGCTGCTGGGCGGGCGTCTTGATCTGGTTGGTGCCTTTGTTGAGAAACTGAACGAAGCCGGTGTTGATGTCACCGAGACCAAGGCGGGCCTGAAGGTCAAGCGCCGCGGTGACCGTGTCAAAGCGGTGAATGTTACCACTGAACCCTTTCCCGGTTTCCCCACCGACTTGCAGGCGCAGATGATGGCCCTGATGTGCACCGCAGAGGGGACCAGCGTGTTGGAAGAGAAAATCTTTGAGAATCGCTTTATGCATGCGCCCGAGCTGATCCGCATGGGGGCCAAGATCGATGTACAGGGCGGCCTCGCCACGGTGACGGGAGTTGACCACCTGAAGGGGGCGCCAGTCATGGCCACCGATCTGCGGGCCTCGGTCTCGTTGATCCTGGCCGGTCTTGCCGCCGAGGGGGAAACCATCGTTAATCGTGTCTATCACCTGGATCGCGGCTACGAGCAGGTGGTGCGTAAATTCTCAGGGGTTGGCGCTCAAATCGAACGTATCAAGGGGAGCTGACCGATGTCAGACGCGAGCTTTCACGACGGGCGCGAGGCGCCGCTGAACCTCGGGGCGCTGAGCGCCGAGGATCTGCAAGTGGTGTCGACGCTGATACAGGACGCGGTCTTCCCCATCAGCGAGATGAGCTGGCGCGCCAAGGAGCATCGTTTTGCGCTGCTGCTTAATCGGTTTCGCTGGGAGGATCTGTCCAGTGCTGAAAAACGCGGCCGCCCTTTTGAGCGGGTGCAGTCCCTGTTGGTCATCGACGGGGTTCTGGGGGTTGCCTCGCAGGGGATTGATCGCGGCGATAAAGACACCATTCTTTCGCTGCTCTCGGTGCATTTTGAGCCCGGCGAGGACGGCGCAGGCCATGTGCGGCTGACCCTGGCAGGGGATGGCAGCATCCGTTTGGCAGTAGAGACACTGGAGGTCAGCCTGCGCGATGTCACCCGCCCCTATCTGGCCCCCTCAAAACAGGCCCCGGCGCACCGGGACTAAACTATGAGGGATCAGTCGGGCCGGTGGCGCCGCTGCTCGCTGCTCCGCTTGCGAACACCGGTGCTGAACCTGCGCCTGCCTAGTCGGTCAGGCGCTGTTTTGCCTCGCGGGCCAATGCCTCAATCTCATCCCAGGCCTGGGCCGAGACCAGAGCATCCGGTGCGATCCAGCTGCCGCCTGCACAGAGCACATTGGACAGACTGAGATAGTCAGGGGCGTTCGACAGGCTGATCCCGCCTGTTGGGCAAAAATGGATCTGCGGCAAAGGCGCGCCAATCGCCTTGAGCGCGGGAGCGCCGCCAGAGGCCTCGGCTGGGAAAAACTTCTGCGTTGTGAACCCCCGTTCAAGCAGGCGCATGGCTTCGCTTGCGGTGGCGGCGCCGGGCAACAGCGGCAGATCCTCTGCAAGGCAGGCCTCTATCAGGGTGTCGGTGGCGCCAGGGGAGACACCAAACATGGCACCGGCGGCTTTGGCCTGTCGCACATCCTGGGGGGTGACCAGTGTGCCTGCGCCAACAACACCGCCGGGGACTTTGGACATTTCTGCAATCACATCCAGCGCTGCTGGCGTGCGCAATGTGACCTCCAGCGCGGGCAGTCCACCAGTGATCAAGGCCTTGGCCAGGGCAGCGGCATTGGCGACATCCCGTACCACCAGAACTGGCATGATGGGGGCCAGTTCACAGACTTCACGGGTCTTCTTTTGCGCGGCTTCTGAATTATGTGTCATCATGTATCACCTTTTTGCATGCGGGCCGGAATAGCCACAGGTATCGGGATGGGCGCGATAGCGCCGATCGTATTAGCTGGACCCGAAGCGCCGGGCCCGCCCCGGGGATCAGCCGACCGGGGGGAAAATCCGCAGCAGCGATTGATCAGGCCCATGGTTGACCGACTATATAATCCCAGTCGCTTGCGTTGCTTTCTAGTGTTCCAAATTTTAACAGGTCAGTCCGACCATATATTTCGGCGATTTCTGTTGCAAACGCGCGGACCGATTTTGGGATGCCTGTGCAGATGTTGATTGCACCGACATCCGCCCCGAGCGCCGCTGCAGAAATGGTTTCTCCGGCGACTTTAACGTCAATAAAGTCGCGCACCTCTCGGCCCGAGCCCAGGGTTACGGGTTTACCTTCCGACAAGTGGCTGTGCAAATACGGGTGCAACCGTTGTTCATGCTCTCCTTCGCCATAGGGCTGGAACAGCCGGCACCACAGGAACTCAGTCTTGGTTTCGCTAAACAACCCGCTCAGCGCATGAAATGCAGCGGCTTTGGCCTGACCATAGGGGGTGCTGGGCGCCAGGACGGTTTCGGGTGTGAGGATTTCGGGTCCCAACTGGTATTCGATACAGGTGCCAACCCCCACAAACCGACGCAGGTCTGCCTGCAGGGCACCGCGCGCCATTTGAAGCGTACCGATGAGGCAGTCAGTGTTTTTGGGAGAGGTCAGATACTTTCCCGGCTCGGTATACCATGCGGAATGAATGAGGGTGTCGATCCCCGTCAGGGTTTCGGCCCACCAATCGGCGCTCTGGGCAAAAATATCCTCTACTTCTACAATTTCGCAAGTCTCTGGAAGGTCGCCCAGTTTTTCCTGCCATCCCGGCCGGACCAGCAAACGCAAGTTCACATCACGGGCAACACAAGCCGCCAGGATCTGGCGACCAACAAAGCCTGTCGCCCCGGTTATGAGAACGCGCGGTGTCACGTGAGCTTGAGCTCTGGCACCGCAATCACAAAGGTGCTGCCATTTTTTGCCAAGTCTTTGTTTTGCGACATAACCTCATCCGCAATATTCCAGGGGAGAATTAGAATATAGTCGGGCTGCGCTGCGGTCAGTGCGGCGGGAGCTTTGATCGGAATATGGCTTCCGGGCATGAATTTGCCGATCTTAGAGGGGGCAGCGTCACTGATGAACGGGATCAAATCCGGCCCCACACCACAGAAATTCAGCAGCGTATTACCCTTTGCTGCGGCCCCGTAACCGACGACTGTTTTTCCTTCAGCTTTGGCGTCCAGCAAAAACCGCAACAGGCCATTCTTGACGTTCTCAGCCCGGTCTTGAAAACCGCGATAGGTGTCTTCATTCAAAAGGCCTGCGTCAACTTCTGCAGCCAAGATCTTTGTGACATTCTCTGTCGCGACATGAGACGCACCGTCCAGGCAGCCAAAGACGCGCAGACTGCCGCCATGCGTTGACAGCTCCTCCACATCAAAGACCCGCAGACCGGCCGCTTTGAAAATGCTGATCACAGGATGCAGGGCGAGATAGGAGAAATGCTCGTGATAGACGGTGTCGAACTGGTTTTGCTGTACCAGCTGTCCAAGATGCGGGAATTCAAAGGTAACTACGCCGTCTTCGGCCAGCAGCTCAGCGACACCTCGGGTGAAATCATTGATGTCGGGGACATGGGCATAGACGTTGTTGCCTAAGATCAGATCCGCCTTCGGGCCTGTTTTTGCGAGTTGACGTCCTAAATCCGCACCAAAGAACTCTTGCAGCACCGGGACCCCCAATGCCTCAGCCGCTTCTGCGGTCGATCGGGTCGGCTCTACCCCCAGACAGGGGATGCCACTGGCCACAAAGTTTTTCAGCAAGTAGCCATCGTTTGAGGCCAGCTCGACCACAAAACTCGTCTCGTTCAGCCCCAGTCGTTTGGTCATCTGCGCGCAGTAGCGTTCTGCGTGCGCCAGCCAGCCCTTGGAGGTCGAGGAGAAATAGGCATAGTCCTCGCGAAACAGGGCGTCATGCGCGGCATAGTCTTCGGTCTGGACCAGCCAGCACTTGGTGCAGGTCAAGACACGCAAAGGATAGCTGACCTCTGGCTTGTTCAGGTCATCGGCAGACAGATAGTCGTTGGAGGGAGGGGCATAGCCCAGGTCCAAGAATTTCAGTGACAAATCAGTGTGGCAATGGCGACATTTCATAGGATTAACGGCTTCATATCGGGAAGAAGAGGAAGCGCGCGATCGCGCGGCGATGTTTCGGTCACGGGTAGCGGCCAGGCAATGGCAAG
Source organism: Phaeobacter sp. G2 (assembly GCA_025163595.1). Taxonomy (NCBI): domain Bacteria; kingdom Pseudomonadati; phylum Pseudomonadota; class Alphaproteobacteria; order Rhodobacterales; family Roseobacteraceae; genus Phaeobacter; species Phaeobacter sp. G2. The sequence continues at coordinate 3,972,307 of CP104100.1, read as the reverse complement.
TGTCGGATCATCAAAACGCACACCGCCTTCGTGATCAGGTGCATAGGGGGCCGAATGCATATAGTGCAATTCCACATTATCGGTCAGCGTTTGAAATCCGTGGGCGCAGCCCTGCGGGATATAGAGAGTGTCCATCTGGTCACTGTCTAAAGTCACGCCACAATGGGCCCCATAGGTTTCTGACCCCGCACGCAGGTCAACCACCACATCATAGACCTTGCCGGTAACCGCGCGCACCAGCTTTATCTCGCTAAAAGGGGCGCGCTGAAAGTGCAGGCCGCGCAGAGTGCCTTGTTGCGCGCTGCGGGACAGATTCATCTGCACCCATTGGGTATTCAGCCCAGCCGCGTCAAAGTGGTCTGAGCAAAACAGCCGCGCAAAGGCGCCGCGGTTGTCCCCACGTTTTTCCGGCACAATATGGTAGGCGCCCGCGATCGAGAGAGGGGTTATTTTCATGCGCGGGTGAACTCTGCAATTTGGGCCAAAGACAGGTCAACGGGGGCAGCACCTTCGTGGGTTTGGCGATACCACTGCATCGTCTTGGAGACGGCAGTTTCAAAATCCCATCGAGGCGCCCAGCCCAATTTCTGCTTGGCTTTGTCGATGTTCAACATCAGCAGATTGGCTTCATGTGGCATCTCGCTGTTATCTGTGGGGGCGTAGCTGCCCGGCCAGGATTTAAGCGCTTCGATGATGACATCTTGAACGGTGCGGTTGTCTGTGATGTCTGGACCAAAGTTATAGGCATCGGCAAACTGTGGGTCGCTATACAACAGTTCCGCCAGCTGCATGTAGCCTGCCAGGGGCTCTAGCACATGTTGCCAGGGGCGCACGGCATGGGGATTGCGGGTCAGCAAAGGTTTCTTGGCAATCAATGCGCGGGCGATGTCAGGGACCAGGCGGTTTTCACACCAATCCCCACCGCCAATAACGTTGCCGGCGCGCGCTGATGCTAATCGGATCTGGTGTTTTTCTTGTGAAAAGACAGACCTGTAGCTGTTAATGACCAGTTCAGACCCAGCCTTGGAGGCGCTGTATGGATCAATGCCGCCCAGCGGGTCGTCCTCGGTGAAGGCATGTTTTGTTTCGTTGTTGCGATACACTTTGTCTGTGGTGACCGCGACAACGGTTGCCGGGCGCTGCAGAACGCGCAGGGCTTCGAACAGGTTTGCGGTGCCCATGACATTTGTTTGCCATGTGGTCAGCGTGTCGCTGTAGCCGCGCAGCACCAACGACTGGGCAGCCAGGTGAAAGACGATGTCAGGCTGTGCGGCCTCCACAGCCGCGCGCAGGTCGTCATATGAATTGATGTCGCCAAACTGACTGTGGGTGCGGCCGGCAATGTCGAATTGGTCAAACAAAGCCAGATCGGTGTCAGGGGGCAGGGCGTAGCCCGTGACCTGTGCCCCCATCTGGGACAGCCACAACGCCATCCAGCTGCCTTTGAAGCCGGTGTGCCCGGTTAGGAAAACGCGTTTGCCCTGCCAGAAATCAGACATGTTTACGCCCAGACACGCCAGGGCGGGTTTTTCTGGTCGGTCCACATGGCTTCGAGCGCATTGCGGTCTCGCAGGGTATCCATCGCAGCCCAGAACCCGTCGTGCTTGCGGACAGAGAGTTGGCCTTCGTGGGCCAGACCCATCAGGGGTTCTTGTTCCAGGATGGTGGCATCCCCGTCAATGTGATCCAACATTTCTGGCTCGCAAACCATAAAGCCACCGCTGACCCAGCGGCCATCGCCTTTGGGCTTTTCCAGAAAACGGTTGATCTTTGTGCCTTCGATTTCCAGGGATCCAAAACGCCCTTCTGGCTGAACGGCTGAGATGGTGGCAATGCGTCCCTCACGTTTGTGAAAGGCGATCAGATCGGCAATGTCGATGTTGCTCAAGCCATCGCCGTAGGTCAGGCAGAAGGTGTCATCCAAATGCTCGCGAATTCGCTTTACGCGACCGCCAGTCTGGGTGTGCTCACCAGTATCAACCAGGGTGACTTTCCAGGGTTCTGTGCGTTGATTATGCACGTGCATTTCATTGTTTGACATATCGAAGGTAACATCCGACATGTGCAGGAAATAATTCGCAAAATACTCTTTAATCATATAACCGCGATAGCCGCAGCAAATCACAAAATCATTGACGCCAAAGTGCGAATATATCTTCATGATATGCCACAAAATAGGTCGCCCACCAATTTCGATCATCGGCTTGGGGCGCATGTGGGATTCTTCGCTGATCCGCGTGCCCAGCCCGCCGGCTAAAATTACCGCTTTCGTCATATTTTACATTTCTCATTTTTCGCATAAGTAAGGGCACCGGACCGCGTAAACCTGATGCAAATCTGCTCAAGTGAACGGTTTCAAGCCAAGAAAATATTTGTAGTAAATTCACCGACTGTGCATCCATAACAGCGCTGTGATCAGAAAAACAAGAGTGCAAAATGATATCAGCTAGCGCCTGTCCGTGCCCTATTTGTGCAAACACTGGGAGCAACCTTACGCTTGATGAGCGCCCTAACATCCCGTCTTTGCAAAATGTGGCACTCCAGACCTCGGCCGAAGCGCTGGCATTTCCGCAAGGTGCCATCACTATGGTCCGCTGTGCCAACTGCAGCTTTGTGTGGAACGCCTCTTTTGATCCCGCCAAGATTTCCTACGATGAAACCTACAACAATGACGTCACTTCCTCAGCCTATTACTTGGCACATCTGGATGCGATGGCCGATCGCGTCATTGCCTCCGTGCCTGAGGATGCAGATATCCACTATGTTGAAATTGGATGCGGCGAAGGCGACTTTCTGAGCCTGGTTCATCAACGGGCTGGTGGGCGGATGAAATCGGCGACAGGGTTTGATCCTTCCTTTACCGGAGAAGACAAGTTGCCGGATGGGGCCAAGGTCTATCGCAACTTTTTCTCGCCTGACAACACAGATCAGATTCCTGCCGAGGCCAATGTGGTTTGCTCCCGGCACACAATAGAACATGTGGCGGACGTCCAGAACTTTGCAACCGCCTTGGCGGCGGCTCTGGCGCCGGGGCGGACACTATTTATCGAAACGCCAGACGCGAACTGGATCCTGGAGCACACTGCATTTCAGGATTTCTTCTACGAGCATTGTTCTATCTACACGCCAGACTCCATCCGTTTTCTCCTGGCTCAACAGGGCTTGGAGTGCGACGTAGAGCCGGTCTATGATGGCCAATACATGTGGATTTCGGCGCGGATGCCAGAAACACCAGTTCAAGCAAAGCCTGCGGAACTCTCGGGACAATTGGGACTGAACTACCTGGAAAACAAACGTCAGATGATGGCGGAATGGACCACGTACTTTGAAGGCCGCAGGGCGATCGCGCCCGTTGCGCTTTGGGGCGGGGCCTCAAAAGGGGTTACATTTTCACTCTTGTTCAACACTGCCGAAGACGCGCCCATTGACTGTGTGATTGACCTGAATGTCGCCAAACAGGGGTGCTTCATGCCGATTAGCGGCACCATGATCGTTTCGCCAGAGACGGCAAAGTCCCGTGGCGTTGGTACCGTGATCATCATGAATCCGAACTACGAAGACGAAATTCGGCAGCAAATACAGGACATGGGTTGGACCGCTGAAGTGCGTGTTCTAAACGGTTAGCATCAGCCCTGTGCCTGCGCCCTGTTTGACCGCGCGCCGGGCTGTGCCTGCGGTCAGATTACAATTTTGCAGCTAACCATACCCGTTACAGAGCCCGTAGGATAAGAACTGCCGTCGCTTGGGACTGTTTTGGGGTTTTCGCACCTTTCAAAGCCTGTGGCAGTTGCGGGTTGGGGGCAGGGCGTTACACTCTACATTGCCGATGATGGGAAAATCGTAAGCAATAGGCAAACCCATGCAGAGTTCAACAGCCTTCCGTACAAGCGGATTGACCAAGGTTTATGGCAGCGGCCATTCGGCGGTGCATGCTTTACGCGGTGTTGACCTGGAAATTCCCTCTGGTGACATCGTGGTTCTGTTGGGGCCGTCGGGGTCAGGGAAATCGACCCTGCTGAACATCATTGGCGGTCTGGACCGCGGCACCAAGGGTGAGGTCTATTTCCGCGATCACTGCCTTAGCGATATGTCGGATGCGCAGCTGACACGCTATCGGCGCGATCATGTGGGTTTTGTGTTTCAGTTCTATAATCTTATGCCCAGCCTGACGGCGCGTGAAAACGTCGAGCTGGTGACGGAAATTGCAGCAGACCCGATGGACCCCGATGAGGCCCTCGCCCTGGTTGGGCTGCGCGAACGGGTGGACCATTTCCCGGCGCAGCTCTCAGGTGGGGAACAGCAGCGGGTGGCCATCGCCCGCGCCATCGCCAAACGGCCTGAGGTTCTGTTTTGTGATGAACCAACCGGGGCGCTCGACAGTGAGACGGGGCGGGCAGTATTACAGGTGCTACGGGATGTGAATGCCGAAATGGGCTCTACCATTTTGATGGTGACCCATAACGCCAATACCGCCGCCATGGCGGATCGGGTAATCTATTTTGCCGATGGCGGCATCCGCAAAGTGGTGGAGAACAGTGAAAAACTCAGCCCTTCAGAGATCTACTGGTGACACCGCTGGATCATAAGCTGCTGCGCGACCTTTGGCGCATCAAGGGGCAGGCCCTGGCGATTGGGATGGTGATTTCTGTTGGGGTGATGATGCTGGTGATGATGACAGGGCTGGTGTCGTCGCTTGGCGAAACCCGGGCGGCCTATTACCAACGCTACCGGTTGGCCGATGCCTTTGTGCCGGTGAAACGCGCGCCGGAACGACTGACATCTCATCTGGCGCAGATCTCAGGGGTTGCCGCCGTTGAAACACGGGTCACCGGGCGGGCCCTGATTGATCTGCCAGACCAAAGCCTGCCAGTGCAGGCCCAGGCGCTGTCCTTGCCAGAGCGCAGGCGCCCGGCGTTGAATGATATCTACCTCACCCATGGGCGGTTCCCGGCTTTGGGCCGGACCGAAGAAATTGTGCTTTTGCAGAGTTTTGCCAAGGCCCATGATTTACTGCCGGGGGATACTCTGGCCGCCACCATGAATGGCAGCCGACGCCAGTTCAAAATTGCCGGATTGGCGCAAAGCCCAGAGTTTCTCTATGTTACGGCACCGGGGGAGCTGGTGCCTGATGATGCCCGTTTTGGGGTGATCTGGATGCACCGCGCTGGGCTTGCCGCCGCCTATGATCTGGAGGGGGCGTTTAATGAGGCTCTGCTTGGGGTGACGCGGGGCGCCAATGTCGAGGCGGTTCTTGATCGCGCCGACCGCCTGATGGCGCCCTATGGGGGCAGCGGTGGCTATCCCTTGGCGGACCAGTTTTCGAACCGCTTCATCTCTGAGGAAATCTCTGGCATGGCGGCGGCCTCCAAGGGGGTGCCCCCCATCTTTCTCGCGGTGGCCGCTTTTCTGCTCTACATCGTTATCAGTCGCATGGTGCAATCCGAGCGCGAGCAAATCGGCCTGATGAAGGCCTTTGGCTATACCGATTTTGAGGTGGGGAGCCATTATTTCAAGATGATCCTGGCCATCGCGCTGGGCGGTGCGCTGGCCGGATGTTTGGCCGGAATTGCCAGTGGCCGGGCGATGATCGGGCTGTATGGGCTGTATTTCAAGTTTCCCTTTCTGGTCTTTCGCCTCGACCCGGCCTCCTTTGTGACGGGGGTAACGGTGAGTGTGGTTTCGGCCTCGGCGGGCGGGCTTTGGGTGCTGCGGCAGGTTTTTGCCCTGACCCCAGCAAGCGCAATGCGCCCGCCCGCGCCGCCGGATTACAGTCGCACTCAAAGGCTGGGCAAAACCCTGTCGGCGCTACTGGATCAACCCAGTCGTATGGTTTTGCGCCGCCTGACGCGACAGCCAGTTCGCATGGTGGGGGCCATGGTTGGCATTGCCTGCGGCATGGGCTTGTCGGTGGCGATGATCACGATCTACGCGGGGTTTGATCGCACCATTGATCTGACGTTTTCGGTTGTGGACAGAAGCGACGTAAGCGTGACCTTCACCCAGCCTGTTGGCGAAAAGGCCCTGTTTGAGCTGCGGCGCATCAAGGGGGTGATGCAGGTCGAGCCGGTACGCCAGGTTCCGGTGGTGCTGCGCAACGGGGTGCATAGCTATCGTAGTGCCATCACCGGCCTGCCGCAAAAGCCAATTCTGAACCGGGCGCTGGATGAAAGCATGGCGCCAATCCAGATGCCAAAAACCGGCGTTGTACTGTCCAGTGTTCTGGCCGAGATCCTGCAGATCAAGGCGGGGGAGATGCTGACCGTTGAGGTGCGAGAGGGGCGGCAACCGGAGTTGCAGGTCCCTGTTTCTGCGGTTGCTCAGACGCTGTTGGGGGCGCCGGCCTATATGGATCTGACGGCGCTTAACCAGGTTCTGCGGGAACCGGGACGGGTGTCGGGGGCCTATCTGACAATTGATGGGGCCCGGTCCGATGGTATCTACCAGACTCTGCAGGACATGCCCACGGTTGCCGGGCTGAGCCTGAAAGAGGATGCTCTGGAGGCCTTTGTGGTGTTGATGAATACCGGCGCTGGGGCCATGCGCTATGTGATGGGGGCTATCGCCTTTGTTATTACCTTTGGCATTGTCTACAACGCCGCCCGCATCGCCTATGCGGAACGCACCCGCGATCTGGCCAGCCTGCGGGTGATTGGTTTCAGCAAAGGCGAGGCGGCTTTTGTGCTGCTCGGAGAGCTGGCGGTGGTGACATTGATCTCCCTGCCAGTTGGGGCAATGCTGGGCTACCATCTTTCTTTTGGTATCGCGGCAGGTTTTTCAACGGATCTGTATCAGATCCCGGCGGTCTTTGACCCGGTGAGCTATGGCCAGGCGGTCCTTGTGGTTGTTATCGCTGCAGTGATTTCCGGCTGGTTGGTCAAGCGCGATCTCGACCGATCTGATTTGATCGACGCATTAAAAACACGGGAGTAACCCATGGCACAGGCAAAAAAACGATCGCGTCTGGTGTTGATGCTGGGTGTTGGCGGGCTGCTCGCAGCGGCGCTGGTGGCCGCCTTTTGGCCCCGCCCCTTGATGGTGGATCTGCAAGAGGTCAGCCGCGGGGCGCTACAGATCTCCATTGACGAGGAAGGCCGCACCCGGGTGAGTGAACCCTATGTGGTGTCGACGCCGGTTGCCGGGCGGTTGCAGCGGGTTGAGGTCGACCCCGGTGACCCGGTGGTACGCGGAGAGACGGTCATTGTGACGATGTTGCCGACCAACCCAGTGGCGCTGGATCTGCGAACCCGGGAGCAGGCGCAGGCAGCGGTGCGATCAGCAGAGGCGGCCCTACGCGGTGCCCATGCCGATCTGAGCGCCGCCGAAGCCAGCCGGGACCTGGCCGAGACCGAGTTGCAACGCACCGAGCAGTTGGCGCAACGCAATATTGCCAGTCCTGCAGCCTATGATCGGGCCAAACGCGGGTTTCGCATCTCCGAAGCCCAGGTGCAGATGGCCGAGGCGGCAATCGGCACTCGCGAAGCGGATCTTGCCAATGCCCAGGCGCAGCTTATTGGTTTTGAGGATCTGGGTCTTGGTGCCGCCCTGCGCGACAAGACCCAGAATGAAATCCCGCTGCATGCTCCGGCCACGGGGCGAATTTTGCAGGTCATGCATCAAAGCGCCACAACCCTGCCTGCGGGGGAGCCGATCATGGAGATCGGCGATATCGATGGGGATCTGGAAATTGTGGTGGATCTGATCTCATCGGATGCGGTGCAGGTTACACGCGGCGACCCGGTGTTGATCGAGGATTGGGGTGGGGCGGCCACCCTGCACGGAGAGGTCGCGCGGATTGATCCCTTTGGTATCACCAAGGTCTCGGCGCTGGGCGTGGAAGAGCAGCGGGTGCCGGTGGTGATCGCGCTGGCCTCTCCGGCAGAGGATCGCGCCGGGTTGGGGCATGGCTACCGGGTTGAAACACGGATCATTGTCTGGCGGGCAGAAGATGTACTGCGGGTGCCCTCCAGCGCCTTGTTCCGGGTGGGTGAGAGCTGGTCTGTTTTTGTCATGGTTGACGGGGTTGCCACCCAGCGCCAGATCGACATCAGCCACAACAATGGCATCCAGGCGCAGGTGGTCAGTGGATTGACCGAAGGCGAGCAGGTGGTGATTTACCCCTCTGCGGCCATCCAAAACGGTGCCGCGATTACCCGCCGCATTATCGAATAGGCAGCCGTACTGCGGTGAGGCCCGGAGAGGATTGTCGGAGCTCTGGAGCGGCGCCCTGTTAGGTGTTGTCCTCTATTCTGGATTTGATAAAGGGCGCCTGGTGCCAGGGCTCCGAGAGCCCCTCTGTTTTTCGGCAATGGCTGGCGGTTGTCAGTTGAGCCGTCGTCGAAACCTAGGGCTTCAAAATCACCTCAGGTCTGCGCCTGAAGACTGCGCAGGCAATCCGCCACATGGTCACCCACATCAAAGACGGGAATGATGACAGAGATTAGAGGCCGTGGTTTGGAGTGTTGCATTCGATGAGACAGCTTCTACAAAAATGGCCGGTTCTACAAATAGGGTCGGCGCGGGTGCACTAGTACATCACCAGGGGCTGCGCAGTCACTAACCCTAATTGCTGTGCGCTCTTCCAGGTCCTTGACACGCTGGGGGGCGAAGCTGGCTCATGGGCTTGTTTGCTGAGCATTCTGAGGTCTGTCCCTGCTCTGGCTCTGCCTTGCGCAGGTTTGGTCTGCTGGTCATATAGGAGGGCGAAAAGGGGTAAACATGACAGAGCAACTGTTTTATGTTCTTGGTGGAATTGGCATGTTCCTGATGGGGATGAAGGTGATGACCGAGGCCCTGCGCGAAGCAGCCGGCACTGGGTTACAGGCCATCCTGACCAGATTTACCACCACTCCCTTTACCGGCGTCCTATCAGGCGGGCTGACCACCGCTGCGATCCAGTCTTCCAGTGCGACAACCGTGATGACGGTTGGCTTTGTCGGGGCGGGGTTATTGACCATGCCGCAGGCGCTTGGGGTGATTTACGGGGCCAATATTGGCACCACGGCGACGGGCTGGTTGGTGAGCCTGCTGGGCTTCAAGCTCAAACTGGGCACTGTGGCGATGGCGCTGCTGTTTCCGGCCAGCCTGCTGGACCTTTTGGCGCGGGGTGGTTGGGCACGAGCCGGGCGCATGTTGGCAGGGCTCTGCCTTTTGCTCATCGGCCTGGATCTGATGCAGGCAGGGATGAAGGATGCTGGCACTATCCTGCGCCCCGAGATGTTGCCGTCTGGTTCAGTCCTTGGTCTGCTGGCCCTTGCTGCCCTGGGCGCAGGGCTGACGGTTGTCATGCAAAGCTCTTCGGCGGCCATGGCTCTGGCCCTGGTCATGATCCAAAGTGGTGCCATCAGCCTGACGCAGGCTGTGGCGATTGTGGCGGGGATGAATATCGGCACCACCTGCACCGCCTTGCTGGCCTCGCTGGGCGGGTCGCGGCCCATGCGGCAGACTGCGGTTGCCAATCTGCTTTTCAATGTGGCGACCAGCCTGATAGCGGTGCCTGTGTTGTTGTTTGGGTTGGGGGCGCTGCAGGAACTGGCCGTGCGGACCAATCCGATGACCGCGATTTTGGTGTTTCATACCGGGTTTAATGTGGTTGGCGCGATGCTGTTCCTGCCGGTCACGGCGCAGTTTGCGCGGTTCATCACCTGGCTGATGCCAGAGACGCCTAAGACAAGATTGGTTGATCTGGACCGGGCCTTGCTGTCGGATCCGGTCACGGCGCTCTTGGCGGTGCAGGCCGCGCTGGAGCTGCTGGAACATCGGGTCTACGGGGCTATGGCCTCTGCCCTGCAGGTGCCGGCGGACTATCGTGGGATAGCAGCGCTGTCTCCCTGTCGCGCCGCTCTGGCTGAGGTCGAGGCCTTCCTTGCGGATATTCGCCTGACGGCAGATCATGCAAGACAGGAGGTCGCGCTGTCCGCCTTGCTGCACCAGACCGACCATCTGTTGCGGCTGCTGGAACGGTTGAGCCAGACCGGGCGGATATCGGTTCTGAAGGAGGATCCGCTGTTGCGACGTCCAGCCCTGATCACCGGGGTGGTGCTCCGTCGGCTGATCGAGGGGTGTTGCTCTGATGCCGAACAAGCCCGGTTGCAGCGGCTTGCGGTTTTGGTCAATCACCGCAAGGACCGACATCGCCGTGGGTTGCTGTTGGGAGAACACGCCGGGCTATTTGATCTGAACGAGGTGTTTTCCAACACCGATGCAATGCGTTGGCTGACCCGTTGCCTGCACCATCTCGAAAGGTTGGAACACTATCGTCAGGTCACCAGAGCGGCCCTGCCTGTCGCCAGAGCGATGCCCTAGCCAAATCTATCTGTTCAAAAAAGAAAAGAGGGCGTTTTCGCCCTCTTTTTTAGGTTACCAATGGGGTCCAGCGGCAGCGCCCCTCAGAGGCCCGCCACTGGTAATAGGATTACAGGCTGGCCTGCAGGGCTGCGACCACGGCGTCGCCCATTTCGCTGGTCGAAATCGGATCAACACCGTCTTCACCCAGCAGATCTGCGGTACGGGCACCGTCCGAGAGCACTGTTTCGATGGCTTTTTCCAGACGGTCGGCCTCGGCCCCCATGTCAAAGCTGTAGCGCAGCGCCATGGCAAAGCTGAGGATACAGGCGATCGGGTTTGCCTTGCCCTGGCCTGCGATGTCCGGGGCTGAGCCGTGCACCGGTTCGTACATCGCTTTGGGGCGGCCATTGGCCATCGGCGCGCCAAGGCTGGCCGAGGGCAACATGCCCAACGAGCCGGTCAGCATCGCGGCACAATCGGACAGGATGTCGCCAAACAGGTTGTCGGTCAGGATGACGTCGAACTGTTTTGGCGCCCGCACCAGCTGCATGGCGCCGTTATCGGCATACATGTGCGACAGCTCTACCTCGGGGTATTCCTTGCCCACACGGGTGGCCACTTCGCGCCACAGGATACCGCTTTCCATCACATTGGCCTTCTCCATCGAGCAGACCTTTTTGTTGCGGCGCATCGCCAGTTCAAAGGCCGAGCGGGCAGCGCGTTCGATCTCAGACTCGGTGTAGCGCTGGGTGTTGATGCCGACGCGCTCGTTGCCTTCTTCAAAGATGCCGCGCGGCTCGCCAAAATAGACGCCCGAGGTCAGCTCGCGCAGGATCATGATGTCCAGGCCGGCCACGATGTCGCGCTTCAGCGAGGAAAAATCGGCCAGCGCGTCAAAGCACTGCGCGGGACGCAGGTTGGCATAGAGATCCATTTCCTTGCGCAGGCGCAGCAGGCCCCGTTCTGGTTTGACCGAGAAGTCCAGATCGTCATAGGCTGGGCCGCCAACCGCGCCGAGCAGAACCGCGTCCACCTCTTGTGCGCGGGCCATGGTTTCATCCGCCAGGGGAACGCCATGTTTGTCATAGGCGGCGCCGCCGACCAGATCTTCGCTCACATCGAACTGAATGTCGCGGGCTTCACCAAACCAGGTGATGACTTTACGAACCTCGGTCATGACCTCGGGGCCGATACCGTCGCCGGGCAGAATCAGAATCGATGGATTGGACATATGTGCCTCCTAAAAACAGTTGGCAACGGCCTACCCCTCTGGGGCCTCAGGGTCAACAACGGCCCCTGATTTCAAGGGCGAAGGTGGCGATTTACTGGCCATTTTCAGGCCTTTTGCCAACAGCGACCAGACCCGCCGGATGCGGGGCGTTTCCCGCATGGCGCTATGGGTGGTGAGCCAGACCGGCAGCGGTGGAATTTCGACGCCCAGATCCAGCTCTGCCACGGTGGTATCGGCGCGCGCCACATCGCTTTGGCAAAAGCCGATGCCGCATCCTGCCCGCACCAGTTGCCAGTAGGTCGCCTGATTGTCACAGCGCATGGCAAAGGTGCTGCGATCAACCTGCCATCCCATCGCCCGCATGGCGTTGAGGATCAGCGCGTTGTTGTCATAACCCACCAGGTCATGCTGCCACAGTTCTGCTGCGCTGCGGGGAGTGCCGCGTCGCGCTAGGTATGTGTGGGCGGCAAAAATACCCAGCGGCAGATCGGCGATATGTTGGGTGATCACATCCAGCTGGCTGGGGCGATACATGCGCAGGGCAATATCGGCGGCCCGGTACAACAGGTTTTCGCTTTCATCTGTTGGCACCAGTTCTAGCTCAATCCCCGGTTCTGCCTGGCGAATATCGGCCAGTATGGGGGGCAACAGGTAGTGGGAGGCAAAAACGCTGGCGGTGATGCGGACGGTGCCGGCCAGCTCTTCGGACTGGCCCGCGGCCTGAAGCGACAAACGATACATCTGGGCCTGCATTTCCCGCGCCATGGGCAATAGCGCGGTCCCGGCCTGCGACAGGCGCAATCCGCGCGGGTGGCGATCAAACAGTTGCTGGTTGAGGCTGGCCTCCAGGCTTTGGATGTGGCGGCCCAGGGTGGGCTGGCTGCGGTCTAACTGCCGCGCCGCCGCCGAAAGCGAGCCGCAGTCGGCGACGGCCAGGAAGCTTTGGATGAGCGACCAATCGGTGAGCAGTGCATCATTCATGCATTAATGAATGGCAGATCTAAAAATTTTGGCAATGCCATATGTCAATTGAATAGGAGAGGCTGGGGCCAGTGTTCAGGATAGGAGAAGATTTTATGACACAGACAGCTCTCATACTCGGTGCTTCGGGCCGGTTTGGCCGCGCGGCAGCGGCTGCTTTTGAGCGGGCCGGATGGCAGGTAAAGCGCTTTCAGCGCGGGACGGAAAACCTGTCGCAGGTCGCTGTCGGGGTCGATGTGATCGTGAACAGCTGGAACCCGGCCTATCCGGATTGGGCAAAACAGGTGCCAAGCCTACACCGTCAGGTGATTAGGGCCGCTGAAATGAGTGGCGCGACGGTCATTCTGCCCGGTAATGTCTATGTTTTTGGCCCCCAAACCCCGTTCCCATGGTCTGAGCAGAGCCCCCATGCGGCGCAAAACCCGCTGGGACGTATCCGAGTGGAGATGGAGGCGGCCTATCGTGCCTCCAAGGCGCGGGTGATCGTGCTGCGCTCGGGGGATTATCTGGATACCGAGGCGTCGGGGAACTGGTTTGATGAGATGATCACAGCCAAGCTGGGCAGGGGCAAATTCATCTACCCAGGGCGGGCGGATATTCCTCATGCCTGGGGCTATTTGCCGGACAAGGCCCGGGCTGCGGTGGGGCTGGCTGAAAAACGCGCCGAACTGCCGCGCTTTTTGGATGTTCCCTTTGCGGGCTATACCCTCACCGGGCATGAGCTGCTGGCGGCAATAAACGCGCATCTGCACCAGCCGGCCAAACTGAGCCAGATGTCCTGGCTTCCCCTGCAGCTGGCTCGTCCGTTCTGGCCCTTGGGGCGCTGCCTGTTGGAGATGCGGTATCTGTGGGATACCCCACATAGCCTGAGCGGGGATCTGCTACAGCAGCTCTTGCCCGATTTTCAGGTGACCCCGGTGGCACAGGCTTTGCCACATTGCCTGCCCGAGGCGCTGTTGATCCCTCAAACGGGCAGAAGGCTGAAGGCAGAGGGAAGCGGCGGCTTAGCGGCCTAGTCGAGGAGGATATCCAGCCAAACCAGCCTATGGCGGCTGGCAATTGCGGCGGCGGAGGTGGCGCTGTCAGGCCAGATCACCCCGGAGGCCGCAACGTGCCAGTCCTGCGAGGGCAGCAGGTAGTCCACCCGCATGCGGCGGCCTTCGCCCCAATCCACGGTCTGAGCTCCCCCCTGCGGTGACAGGGGGCGCGGATCCTGTAGCCTGGGGTCCTGTAACAGTCTGGCGATGGTTTCGCGTCGGCCCGCGCCAGTGTCGGGGTCCAGGTTTGCGCCACCGGCGATAACAAACCGTTGGGTTGGTGGGCGCGCGAATTCTGCCGGGAGCTGCCCGTCAAGAAGCCCGTCAAGTAGCCCGTCCAGAAAAACCTGCCAAAGGCGGATCTCATCGGCATTGCGCAACCCGTTGCGGTCTTCGATGCCGTCGAACACCGGCGGCGCGGCCTGAAAACACAACAGCGTCAGTCGGGAGCCGTTTGCCAGCTCCACCGGCAAGACCCAATGGGCAGTGGAGGACAGGCGTTGGATTGCCTGGGCGGGCTTTGACGGAAAGGGGCTGCCATCCGGGTGCTGGGGCAGGGCGGCGCCGGGGATGTCGCGCCACACCAGCGGGCTAAGGTCAATCAGCTCCTCTACCACCAGCGGGTAGCGCGACAATACCGCCATGCCACCGCGCCCGGTGTAGTCACCAAAGCCCTGTGAATCGCCGGGGCCACCCAGGCGGCCATCACCATCCAGATCAAGATCGGTGGCAAGGCCCGCATTGGGCTGACCCGCAAAGAGATGCGGGTAAGTCGCGCCTTCCTGCGCCAGCTGCCGCGCCAGCGCCTTGAGCGCCAGATTGTCGTGGTCCCAGTCAAGACCCTGCAACACCAGGATATCAGGCTGTGCCTGGGTGATGACGGTGATCACCGCAGCAATTTGCGCGTCCTCACCGCGGGTAATATCGCGCAGCAGCAGGCCCGGCCCCTTGCGGGACAGCTCAGTATTGAATGTAGCGATGCGTAGGGTTTCCGCCTGCGCCAATAGCGGCGGGGCGAGGCAGGTGAACAGCACTGAAAACAGCACAGGAGTACGCGGCAACATGGAGAGATATCGCCATATCACCCAAGGCATCATACAGCCTGAAGGGTTTCGGCATGGGCGTAGACGGCCCGTCTTTTCTGCGCGATCAAATCGGCGACCCGCAGCATCGCCAGCCCGCGCATGATCATCGAGGCCGGGACAAAGGCCCAGGCCGTTATCACCCAAACCAACATCTGAGGGGAGGTGAGCTGGCTGACATCTATCAGGCCGGACATGAGTTTGATCATGGCGGGAATGGCAAAGGGCAGCAACACCCCGATGACGATATTGATACGGCCATCCCGCTGCAGCCGGCTGACAACATCGCCGCCGGTGGTGGGATCAAACAGCGGTAGGTTCACCCAGACATTAAAGGCGCCATTGGCGACAGGCCAGTTGCCGATCCGTATGGCGATAATAAACCCCAGGGTCGCCAGTGCCGAGACAAGATAGGCGATGCCGGCAGCGCTCCGGGTCAGCTGAAGGCTTTCGCTGGGGGTGTCCAGTGGCAGCATCAAAACCGTCAATTGCACTGGAGAGTAGGCAAAATCCAGGGCCTCGCCCAGCTGCGTTCCCAGACCCTGCACCAGTGCGGTAAGACCGGTTGGGTCCAGCGGATGACGCGTCAGCAGGCTGAGCAGACCGACCATAACAAAGGCCGCGATAAACCGCATTCGGTTCAGCGGTGGCGCCTCGCGAAATTCGACAAAGCTGGGATAGTTGGAGAAATACTCGGCAAAGGTCAACGCTCCGCCAAGGATCGCCATCAGGACGATGATCTCTGGAGATTCTGTGGCAGAAACCGGCAGTAACATCGATGGCATTGCGATCAGCAATGCAACCAATACACTACGAGTTGCCGCGCCTGATATGCGAGCAATCACTGCTTTTTTTCCCTTCAAACTGGACTGGACGGTACTTTGCCGTGCCCTTGTTCCAACTTGATGCATCCTGGACTGCCCAGAATGCGCGCCTCAATTTTGCCCCATTTCTGCATGGATTGGCTGCTGGGCTCAAGTTTCCAATTGCGGAAGTGTGATTTTCCTTAAGGAAGCTATGGGGGCTGATGCCCGAATGCATCAATTTTGGCCAAACCTATCAGCAACTTGTCCAGCTTATACCAGATCTTGTGGTTGCAGGGCGTTAGACCCCCAGTCCGATTTGAAGCTGGATTGGGCAAGCCCAAGGGGGTGGAAATGTGTCGCATTTGTGGCGCATTTGTCTTAATTTGCACTCAAATGGTGTGGCCACAGCTTTTGGTGGCTGGGCTTTGCGCCCCAAAAGTGGCTGCCCGGATGAATACAGCCGCCCCAGAATTCTGGAGCGGCTGTATTCAATTTCGATCTGCGCGCGGCCCAACAGGCACGCAGCGCTGGAAACGCGGTGGTTAGACCCAGGGACGTTCCTGCGCCATCTTGTCTTCGTAGGTGTGAACCGCGCTCTGCTTTTGCAGGGTCTGGCCGATGTCATCCAGCCCTTCCAGCAGGCATTGCTTCTTAAAGCTATCAACCTCGAACTTGATCACTTCCCCGTCCGAGGTGGTGATTTCCTGGGCCTCAAGGTCCACGGTCATACGGGCGTTTGCGCCCTTTTCCGCGTCCTTCATCAACAGGTCGACCTGCTCTTGTGGCAGAACAACCGGCAGGATGCCGTTCTTGAAGCAGTTGTTGAAGAAGATGTCGGCAAAGGAGGTCGAGACCACACATTTGATGCCAAAATCAGCAATCGCCCAAGGCGCGTGTTCCCGCGAGGAGCCACAGCCAAAGTTGTCGCCAGCCACCAGGATCTCTGCGTTGCGATACTGGGGTTTGTTCAGCACAAAATCAGCAATTTCGCTGCCGTCGCGGTTATAGCGCATCTCGTCAAACAGATTCTTGCCAAAGCCCGTCCGTGCAATCGACTTCAGGAACACCTTGGGGATGATCATATCAGTGTCGATGTTGACCAGGGGCATAGGGGCGGCGATGCCGGTGAGTTTTTGAAACTTATCCATCTGTCTCGCTCCTTCAGATCAAATCACGGATGTCGGTCAGCTTGCCGGTGAGGGCAGCTGCGGCGGCCATGGCCGGCGACACCAGATGGGTGCGGCCCTTGTAGCCCTGACGTCCCTCAAAGTTGCGGTTCGAAGTCGCGGCGCAGCGCTCACCTTCGGACAGCTGATCGGGGTTCATCGCCAGACACATGGAACAGCCCGCAAGACGCCATTCAAAACCTGCCTCGCGGAAGATATCCGCCAGACCTTCTTCTTCGGCCTGGGCGCGAACCAGGCCAGAGCCGGGAACGATCATGGCCCGCATGCCGTCTTTGATCTTCTTGCCTTTGACCACTTCGGCCACGGCGCGGAAATCTTCGATGCGGCCATTGGTGCAGGAGCCGATAAAGACGGTGTCGATCTCGATGTCGGTCAGTTTCTGACCGGGGGTCAGACCCATGTATTCGATCGAACGGCGCGCGGCCTCAACCTTGCCACCCTCAAAATCTTCGGGGTTAGGCACTACACCAGTGATCGGCAGCACATCCTCGGGCGAGGTGCCCCAGGTCACAACCGGCTGGATATCTTCGCCGCGCAGGGTGACAACCTTGTCAAAATGCGCGCCCTCATCGGTGTAGAGCGTCTTCCACCAGTTCAGCGCGGCTTCCCACTGGGCGCCCTTGGGGGCGTGGGGGCGACCGTTGACATAGGCGTAGGTGGTTTCATCCGGAGCAATCAGACCGGCGCGGGCGCCGCCTTCGATTGCCATGTTGCAGACGGTCATGCGACCTTCCATCGACAGATCACGGATCGCTTCGCCACAATACTCGATGACATAGCCGGTACCGCCGCCGGTGCCGGTTTCACCGATCACCGCCAGGGTGATGTCCTTGGCAGTGACGCCAGGGTTGAGCTTGCCGGTGATCTCAACCTTCATGTTCAGGGATTTTTTCTGAATCAAGGTCTGGGTGGCCAGCACGTGCTCCACCTCGGAGGTGCCGATACCATGGGCCAGGGCGCCAAAGGCACCGTGGGTGGCAGTGTGGCTGTCGCCGCAGACCACGGTCATGCCGGGCAGGGTCCAGCCCTGTTCCGGGCCGACGATGTGCACGATGCCCTGGCGCACGTCAGAGACCGGATAGTAGTGCACGCCAAATTCGCGGGCGTTCTTGTCGAGCGCCTCGACCTGGATGCGGCTTTCGGGCGTCATTTGCGAAGGATCATCGCGGCCCTCAGTGGTGGGGACGTTGTGATCCGGCACTGCAATCGTTTTGTCCGGCGCATGCACAGTGCGGCCGGCCAGGCGCAGACCTTCAAAGGCCTGCGGGCTGGTCACTTCGTGGACCAGGTGGCGGTCAATATAAAGAAGGCAGGTGCCGTCCTCTGCTTCATGCGCAACATGCGCATCCCAGATCTTGTCATAGAGCGTTTTGGGGGACATGTGTCCTCTCCCGTATATTCAATTGTGAGTAGCTGGCGTAGGGCGTGGGCTGCCGATTATAGGCGCGCCAGGACCGTGCGGGCGGCACCATAGAATCGCTCGCGCAGGCGGGCGCGATCTTGCAACTCAATAGTCTGGGCCAATACGAGGGTCATGTGCGTCAGATACAGGGGGGCGGGCAGGCGATCAAGGGCTGGCTTGGCGAGAACGCCGTAATCTGGGCAAACTTTCCTTTGAATCCTTGTAAATATGATGTGTTCCCTCTTTCGGTGCGGCGGCAGATCAGGCAGAGAGTGTCGATGATTCGAGTCCCGTTGCCGCATTTATTGAAATGTGGCGCGGGAATTGCTATTTTTAGCATATCCCCAGCGCCGGGGGAGGGTCGGCGCGCCTTATGGAGGACAGTGTTCTGTCGACCGAACCTCAAGCGGCTGTTGCCGCTGCTAGCGAGGCAGCCGAGGGTGCTGCCAAGAGCCGCCCATCCAATGTTGTATTGTTGGAGCGGATCCTGAGCTCTCTGGATGAAGATAAAGCCGAAGAGGTCGTGCAGATTGATTTGCGCGGCAAGACGGCGATCGCCGATTTCATGGTCATTGCGACGGGTCGTTCGAGCCGTCAGGTGGCAGGGATTGCGGAAAAGCTGACCGATCGCCTGAAGCAGGAATATGGTATTCTCAGCAAGGTCGAAGGTCGCGACACCGGCGATTGGGTCTTGATTGATACCGGCGATGTGATCGTGCATCTGTTCCGCCCGGAAGTGCGCGAGTTCTACCAGATCGAAAAGCTCTGGCAGCCCGGTGTGACCCCTGGTCAGGATGGCGCCTAAGCTGTGGTTTTGACACTGGAGGTGGCGCCCTGTTTGGGTGCCGTCTCTGCTCTGTCACACGCGACAGGTCGCTTTATGCCGTAATTCCCAGCGAGGGCCCTTCCGATGCGTATACATATCTGCGCGGTTGGACGTCTGCGCGCTGGGCCTGAAAAGACCCTCATCGACGACTATCTCACACGGTTTGACCGCACCGGGCGGGCGCTGGGCCTGGGTCCGGCCCGCATCGTTGAGGTCGAAGACAAGAAAAACGCCGGCATGGGCGCCGAGGCGGGTTTGCTGCGCAAGGCCCTGCCCAAGGGGGCGGTGATCTGCACCCTGGATGAGCGGGGCAAGCTGCTCAGCTCGCCCGATTTTGCCGACCGTCTGGGCAGCTGGCGCGATTCCGGGCGCCAGGATCTGGCGCTGATCATTGGCGGCGCGGACGGCATTGATCCCAGTCTGCGCGCCGAGGCGGATTTCTCACTGTCATTTGGGAAAATGGTCTGGCCGCATATGCTGGTGCGGGTGATGGTGGCCGAGCAGATTTACCGCGCAGCCACCATCCTGTCAGGCAGCCCCTATCACAGAAGCTGAGTGCGCACAGGCGCGCCGGGACCAGCTCGGCCGCGCCACGCGGTCTTGTTTAGTCTTCGGCGGGTTCAATCATTTCCATGCGGGTGGCATGGCGACCGCCTTCAAATTCTGCGGACAGGAAGGCGTCGACGATATCCAGCGCCAGGCCTTTGCCCACAACCCGCGCACCGATTGACAGCATATTGGCGTCATTGTGTTGGCGGATCATGCGGGCGGAAAAGGTATCGGCGCAGACGCCGCAGCGAATGCCTTTGACCTTGTTTGCGGCCATCATGATGCCCTGACCGGTGCCACAGACGATAACACCCAGATCACAGTCACCCGAGGCCACGCGCTCGGCGGCTTCGCGCCCGTGCTTGGGGTAATCTGTGCTGTCCGATGTGGTGGGGCCGATATCAATGACTTCCCAGCCTTGGTTTGCGATGTGATCGGCAATGGTCTGGCGAAGCTGAATGTCGGCGTGATCGCTGGAAAGAACGACGCGTTTTGAGGCTGTCATGGCAGGGGTGTCCCGTAGCAAAGGAGGAGGTGGCGAATTGCCAGACCTGTGTCACAAGATGCCCCTTTCTGCAAGGACGAGGCGGGCGTTGCTGTTGGACAAAGGGCTGCGCGTGTTACTTTAGGTCAACCACAAACAGCGCGTCTGCCCAGCCGTGGACCAGGCAGCGCGCCTGTATATGGACCTGGGTCGTACCCGTAGGGATCACCACGCCGGACAGGGATCTGGTAAAGGGCTGTTCCTGGACATGGGGGTGGGCCAGCACTCGCAGCCCGAGCTCATTGCCCTGCATGTCCAGCACCCGCCAGCCATCGGCATAGTGGTCCCAGCCGGTATCCGGGTGGGACAGGGTGACATCAAAGCGCCATGTGGTGCCAGAGGGCACTGCAGTGACCGCTTCGATTTTTGGGCCGTCGGCCAGAGCGGGCAGCGCCATGAAGGCAAGCAGGAGGGAGAGGAGAGGGCGTTGCATGGATATACCCTAGCCTTTCTGCGGTGGTGGTACAGTCACGAAGGCGTGTCTGCCTGCTTGGTTTATCCGCTGTGACAACTTCGTGCTTGCTTGAATGGGGTAATTGGTAATATTACTTTACCAGATGTCGCGCCGCCAAAGGAGAGCCCCATGGAGATGCCTGTCCCCAATTCCACCATTCTGGCCCGCAAGGCGCATCTTGCTGCCCGTTTGTCAGCGGTGCTGCCAAGTGATGCGGTGATCCAGGATGAAATGGAAACGCGCGCCTATGAGTGCGACGGTTTGGCAGCCTATCGCTGCCCGCCGTTGCTGGCTGTCTTGCCGCGCACCACGCAGGAGGTCTCGGATATCCTGCGGATCTGCCATGAAGAGGGCGTGCCAGTGGTGCCGCGCGGGGCAGGCACCTCGCTGGCGGGGGGCGCTTTGCCGACGGCCGACAGCGTGATCCTGGGCGTGGCGCGGATGAACGAGGTGCTGGACACGGATTACGATAACCGGGTGATCCGGGTGCAATCGGGGCGCACCAACCTCAGCGTGTCCGGCGCGGTAGAGGAAGAAGAGTTTTTCTATGCACCGGATCCGTCGAGCCAGCTGGCCTGTGCCATTGCCGGCAATATCGCCATGAACTCGGGCGGGGCGCATTGTCTGAAATATGGTGTGACCACCAATAACCTGCTGGGCGTAACCCTGGTGATGATGGATGGCACTGTGGTGGAGATCGGCGGCGCCCACCTGGATGCCGGCGGGCTGGACCTTCTGGGGGTGATCTGCGGCAGCGAAGGGCAGCTTGGGGTTGTGACCGAGGCGACCCTGCGCATTCTGCGCAAACCTGAAGGCGCTCGTCCTGTGTTGATCGGCTATGACAGCAACGAAGTCGCGGGCGCCTGTGTCAGCGATATCATCAAGGCAGGGGTTTTGCCGGTTGCGATCGAATTTATGGACCGCCCCTGCATCGAGGCCTGCGAGGCATTCGCCAAGGCTGGCTATCCGATGTGCGAGGCCTTGCTGATTATCGAGGTGGAGGGCAGTGACGCGGAAATCGCCCATCAGCTGGAGCTGATTATCGAAATCGCCCGGACCCATAACCCGGTAGAACTGCGCGAGGCCGGGGACGCGGATCAGGCAGCCCGTATCTGGTTGGGGCGCAAATCGGCCTTTGGCGCCATGGGACAGATCAATGACTACATGTGCCTGGATGGGACCATCCCTGTCGGCTCCTTACCGCAGGTGCTGCGCCGGATTGGTGAGCTGTCACAGGAATACGGGCTGGACGTGGCCAATGTGTTTCACGCTGGTGACGGCAATATGCATCCGTTGATCCTGTTTGATGCCAACAAACCAGGAGATCTGGAGCTGTGTGAGCAGTTTGGCGCTGAGGTGCTGAAACTCTGTGTGGATGTCGGCGGCTGCCTCACTGGGGAACATGGTGTTGGCATCGAGAAACGTGATTTGATGCTGTATCAATATGCGCCGGTGGACCTGGAGGCGCAGCTTTTGGTCAAGGATGTCTTTGACCCCAAGTGGTTGCTGAACCCGGCAAAGGTTTTTCCGCTATCGGTGACCGAGGGTCGTCGGGTGCCGGTCCTGGCGGCTGAGTGACGGACGTTGAGTGAGGGAAGCTGTGTGATGGGGGCTTTGCCCCCAAACCCCCAAGGTATTTTTTGGAAAGATGAAAATGTATAATCCGCAGGATGAGGCTGAACTGGCTGAAGTGATTGCCGAGGCGCCCGCCCCCTTTTGTATAGAAGGCGGCGGTACGCGTGGTTTTGGCGGGGCGGGGGAGGTGCTGAGCACGTCTGGACTGACGGGCATTGAAGTTTATGAGCCCGGATCCCTTACCCTGGTGGCCAAGGCGGGAACGCCTGTGGCGGAAATCGAACAGATTTTGGCCGCAGAAGGGCAGCGTATGGCCTTTGAACCAATGGATATGCGTGGGGTGTTGGGCACCAGTGGCGTGGCGACGATTGGGGGAGTCTTTGCCACCAACAGCTCGGGTCCGCGCCGCATTCAGGGTGGGGCAGCGCGCGATTATCTTTTGGGGGTGCGGTTTGTCGATGGTAGCGGTCAAGTGATCAAGAACGGTGGCCGGGTGATGAAGAATGTCACTGGCTATGATTTGGTGAAACTGATGGCGGGGGCGCATGGCACTCTTGGTGTGTTGAGCGAGCTGTCGCTGAAAGTGTTGCCTAACCCAGAGGCTGTTGTGACCGTCAGTGTTGCAGTGGCTGACCTGACAGTGGCGGTGCGGGCGATGTCGGCGGCTTTGGGCTCTCCCTATGATGTGAGCGGTGCGGCCTATGACCCTGATACCGGACTTGTCCATGTGCGGCTGGAAGGCTTTGCCCGCTCGGTCACGTATCGCCAGGAGAAACTGGCCACGGAACTGGCTGGTTTTGGTACGGTTGCGACCGACCCGGGCTCTGAGGTGCTGTGGCAGGGGATCCGCGATGTTGCCGGGTTCCACGGCCGGGTGGGAGATGTTTGGCGGATCTCGGTCCGACCGTCGGATGCGCCCCTGCTGGCGCCGATGTTGGAGGCGGAGGCGCTGCAGTTTGACTGGGGTGGTGGGTTGATTTGGGCCCTCTGTGACGCGGGTGCCGACCTGCGGGCCAGAATGGCGCAGGCAGGGGTCGCAGGCCATGCAACCCTGGTGCGCGGCAGTGCCGAAACAATGACCCGGTTGGGCCGCTTCCAGCCGCAGGTTGCCCCGCTGGAAGCGATCGCAAAAGGTCTGCGGCAGAGGTTTGACCCCAAAGGCCTGCTTAATCCGGGGGTGATGGGATGATTTTGTCGGATAAGCGTCGACAGGCAAAGCGCTGGGGAGCTTTCTTGCTCAATTTGCTCGCTACTGTGCGCTCACCGCGCCCTGAAGAACTGCCGCAGGAGGTCTGATATGCAGACAAATTTCACCAAAGAACAACTGCAGGACCCGGGGACGCAACGTGCCAATGAAATCCTGCGCGCCTGCGTGCACTGCGGCTTTTGTACCGCGACCTGTCCGACCTATCAGGTGCTGGGCGATGAGCTCGACAGCCCGCGCGGCCGGATCTATCTGATCAAGGACATGCTGGAGAACAACCGGGTGCCGGATGTCAAGACGGTCAAACATATCGACCGGTGTCTCAGCTGTCTGGCCTGTATGACCACCTGCCCGTCGGGGGTGCATTACATGCATCTGGTGGATCACGCCCGCGCCTATATCGACAAAAATTACCAACGCCCCGTGATGGACCGCCTGTTGCGGGCTGTTCTGGCGCGGATTCTGCCCTATCCGGGGCGGTTCCGTCTGGCCCTGTTGGGAGCGAAGATGGCGCGCCCGTTCAAAACCCTGGTGCCGGATGCGCGGCTCAGGGCGATGTTGGAGATGGCGCCAAAGCAAATCCCGCCGGTCAGTCGCAATGATGACCCGCAGAGCTTTGCGGCGGAGGCGCCACAGAAGAAACGGGTGGCGCTGATGACCGGCTGTGCGCAAAAGGCGCTGAACACCGATATCAATGATGCCACCATCCGGCTGCTGACCCGATTGGGTTGCGAGGTTGTGGTGGCGGAAGGCGCGGGCTGCTGTGGTGCGTTGACCCATCACATGGGGCGCGAGACCGAAAGCCACGCCACCGCTGCCAAGAATATCCGTGCCTGGAGCGCCGAGATTGATGGCAAAGGGCTGGATGCCATTGTCATCAACACTTCGGGTTGCGGCACCACGGTCAAGGACTACGGCCATATGTTCCGCAATGATCCCCTGGCTGCGGATGCGGCGCGTGTTTCTGAACGCTGTCTGGATATCTCTGAGCTGTTGATGCAGTTGGATCTCCCCGTCGGGGCTGACAAAGAGCTGACGGTTGCCTATCACGCGGCCTGTTCCTTGCAGCATGGTCAACAGATCAAAAGCCACCCCAAGACCCTGTTGAAACGCGCCGGGTTCAAGGTGGTGGAGCCCGCCGACAGCCATCTGTGCTGCGGCTCGGCAGGGACCTATAACCTGATGCAGCCGGAAATCTCGGGGCAGTTGAAGGCGCGCAAGGTCAAAACCCTAGAGGCCAAATCCCCGGATCTGATTGCTGCAGGCAATATCGGCTGCATGATGCAGATAGGATCCGCGACCGAAGTACCTATCCTGCATACGGTTGAGCTGCTGGACTGGGCTACGGGTGGGCCAATACCCCCTGCCATGGCAGGGGGATCTCAGCGTGCAAATGAGGTGCCGATCCTGCGCTGAGCCTTGGTTGATGCTACAGCCCTGATAGCGGCGTGCAGTTTTTTCCCTTTGGGGCTGTCTTTCCTGCGGCGTTGCCGTATTTTTGCCGAAGCTTGCAGGTAAACATGCCAGCAACCGGGTGAGGAGACTGATGTGCTGGGTTTGCGTTTCATTGGACAGGGCTTTGCCGGGCTGTTCGGCCTTATAGGGCTTTTTCCGGTGATGGCACAGGCGGCTGACAGCCGCCTGCAGCGCATGGAAACCTCTGATGCCGGGCGCGGCTGGGAGGCCGTGGGGCGGTTGGATGTCGATGGTGAAGGCTTTTGCACCGGGGCGCTGATCGCGCCGGATCTGGTGCTGACGGCAGCGCATTGTCTGTATGATGCCCGCAGCGGCGTCCGTATCCAGCCAAAAACAATTGAATTCCTGGCGGGCTGGCGCAATGGCCGTGCCTCGGCCTACCGGACTGTCACCCGGGCTGTGGTGCATCCCGACTATATCTTTGACGGAGAGGTCTCGACTGACCGGGTGCGCAGGGATATTGCCTTGTTGCAATTGCAACGGCCGATCCGCAATACCACCGTTATTCCGTTTCAGACCGACAACCGCCCGCGCAAAGGTGCGGATGTGGGGGTTGTGTCTTATGCCCATGACCGCTCAGAAGCGCCGTCAATCCAAGAACTGTGTTCGGTGATGGCGCGTCAGGAGGGGGTGCTGATTATGTCCTGTGACGTTGATTTTGGCTCGTCCGGGGCGCCGGTGTTTTCATTTTCCGGGGGCAAGCCACGCATCGTTTCGGTGGTTTCGGCCAAGGCCGAGGTTGACGGCAAGCGGGTGTCCCTGGGGGCGGATCTTGCCAAAGAGCTGCAGATCCTGCGGGCGCAGCTCACCAGTACGCGCATTGGCAGCCGCATGCCCGAAGGCGTGGGCAGGGTTCAGGTTGGCGGTGCCCGTTCGTCAGGTGGAGCCAAATTTGTGCGCCCGGGCGGCTAGGCGATAGCGCCATGCGCCGCGCCGTGGGGCTGTGCTGTCAGGTCTTGAAATCGGATAGCGCGTGCATATTTCATGTTTTGTCGGGGTCGCCGGTTACCGGGGCCCAGATGTCCACCGCCTGTCCCATCCGGGAGGGCACAAGAATGTCGCTCATATTCGAGGATAAAACATGCGTAGATTTGACTTTGCACCACTCAACCGTGCAACTATTGGTTTTGACCAGATCGCTGATCTGATGGACCGCGCCCTGAGCAATGACGTCGGTCAGCCCAGCTACCCCCCTTACAATATCGAAAAAACCGCTGCTGACAGCTATCGGATTTCCATCGCGGTCGCAGGGTTCAGCGGAGAAGACCTGACCGTTGAGGTCAAGGAAAACGCTCTGGTGGTTTCTGCCGGAAAGGCGGATGAGGCCGAGGGCCGCAGCTTTTTGCACCGGGGCATCGCCACCCGTGCCTTTGAGCGCCAGTTTACCCTCGCGGATCACGTCCGGGTCACCGGCGCCAGCCACGCTGATGGCATGCTGCATATCGATCTGCACCGCGAGGTGCCCGAAGCGCTAAAGCCACGCCGGATTGAGATCAGCTCGACCGGGCCGCAGCGGACCGCGATTGAGTCTGACGCGCAGCCGATCAACTAAGGTCAGCCCCCTAACTTCTTTCTGTTCAAGGCTTTCTCCAGGGAGCCTGGATGGAATGACCATAGCCCCAGGCCGCAGATGTGGCTTGGGGCTATGGGCGTTTTTGGGTCGCGTTCGTGAAACCTCCATATCACTTACCATTTGGTAGGTATCCCTGCTTACCGAATGGTAAGTTTTGCGAGGCTGTGCTAGGCTTGAGCTACCTAATCAGAGGTCAGCCCATGTCATCTGCACAGCACACACAAAGCGAGCTGTTGCGCGCCGCCAGACGCCACTTTGCTGAACGGGGGTATCAAGGCGCCAGCCTGGCCCGGATCTCCTCGGAGTCGGGGGTTTCCAAACAGGCCTTGCTGCATCATTTCAAAACCAAGGATCAGCTCTATCGCGCGGTTCTGGATCAGTTGAACCAAGAGCTGGTGCAGCTGCTTTTTGCCGTGATGGAAGAGACAGAACAGGCTGAACTGCAGATTGAGAGGGTCTTTGTGGCCCTGTCAGGGTTCTTCCTGAAGCAGCGCTCAGCCCCGGCTTTGCTGATAGGGGTTTTGATTGATGGACCGGGCCAGGCCGCAGTTGCGGATGACCTGCGCCCGCCGGTGCAGGATTTTTTGGAGCCGCTGGCAGCTTTGATCCAGGCCACAGAGCGCTGGCGGGACGCGGGCTTTGCTGCGGCACTTTCGATTGCCATGGAACTATTGGGGGTTGTCTGCCTGTTGCCTGCGGCGCGGTGCAACCTGTCATATCGTTTTGGTAAGGATCCAGTGGACCAAGGCGCAGGCCTTGCCCCCGCCCATACGCGCGATCTGGTTCGAAGCGTGGTAAGGCGATGATAGATAGGGGCTAAACAGGTCGGTGCGACGCGACAGACCTGCCAGGGGCAATTGTGCTGCTTATTTGTCGACCCCCATGCAGTCATGCAACGTTGAATTGATTTTAGTTTTGTCTCTTGCTCAACAGGTTCTATAAACGTGCAGGAAAAAGTAATGTTTGTGTAAATAGGGGGGGCCGAAATGGAGGGGAATGACGTCAAAGAGATGCAGTCCAGTTTTTCCTTGATCTACGCGAGAAAGGCAGAACTGGCGGAGCGGTTTTACGTCCACCTTTTTGAGCTTTTGCCTGAAGTGGAACCCCTGTTCGGCGGTGACTTTGCCAAACAGAAGGAAATGTTTTCTGCCATGTTGACCTATTGCCTCAAAGGAGTGGCCAACAACCAGAGCATGACCCATGCGCGCGACAGCCTGTCGTTGACCCACGGGCGCTACAACCTTGGCCGCCAGGAAACGGCTTTGGCTGGTAAAGCTGTGATGGCGGCGTTGGAGGATGTCCTGGGCAATGATCTTACGCGAGAACAGGTCAGTGTTTGGGACCAAGCCATTGCCGGGGTCATGGATCTACTTCATGCAGAACCAGAACCAGAACCCGATGCTGAGCGCCAACCCTGAACCTATGTTGGGGGCCTGAGCCCAAGAGGCAGGCAGGCGACGGGGTGCGCTCCTGCCACACTGGGCCCCAATAGACATCAGGGCCCAGAACGGTCTTTTAGTGATGTCACACTGACATGCAGATGTATTTCATTTCCAGATAGTCTTCGATGCCGTGGTGGCTACCTTCGCGGCCCAGGCCGGATTGTTTGACGCCGCCAAAGGGGGCCACTTCGGTGGAAATAAGACCCGTGTTGACGCCAACGATGCCATATTCCAGGGCCTCAGCGACCTTGTAAACGCGGCTCAAATCTTTGGCATAGAAATACGACGCAAGGCCAAAGATGGTGTCATTGGCCATCTCAATGACGTCGTCTTCGCTCTCAAACTTGAACAAAGGTGCCAATGGTCCAAAGGTTTCATCGGTGGCAAAGGCCATCTTGCGGGTTGCCCCGGTGACAATGGTCGGTTGAAAGAAGGTTCCGCCCAGATCGGATGGGGTGCCACCTAGAATGACCTCGGCCCCTTTGGCGGTCGCATCTGCAATATGGTCCTGCACTTTGGTCACTGCCTTGGCGTTGATCAGCGGGCCAAACACGGTGCCATTTTCCATGCCATCGCCGACCTTCATTTTGGCAACGGCTTCCTTCAGCTTGGCGGCAAATTGATCATAGACCCCGGCCTGCACATAGATCCGGTTGGCGCAGACACAGGTCTGACCATTGTTGCGGAACTTGCACATGATCGCGCCTTCTACGGCGGCATCCAGATCGGCGTCGTCAAAGACGATGAACGGGGCGTTACCACCCAGCTCCATCGAGCACTTTGTCACTGTGTCAGCAGCCTGGCGCATCAGGATGCGACCCACTTCGGTGGAGCCGGTGAAGGTGAGTTTGCGCACCGTGTTGTTTTCACAGAACTCCTTGCCGATTTCGGAGGCATTGGAGGAGGGCACAACGTTGAACACGCCGGCAGGAATGCCAGCGCGGTCCGCCAGGACACCCAGCGCAGTGGCCGAGAGCGGGGTGAGTTCCGCCGGGCGGGCGACAAAGGCGCAGCCTGCTGCCAGTGCCGGGCCGGCCTTGCGGGTGATCATTGCATTGGGAAAGTTCCAGGGCGTAATGGAGGCGGCAACACCAATAGGTTGTTTCAGAACGGTGATGCGCTTGTCGCGCTGGTGGCCAGGAATAGTCTCGCCATAGATGCGTTTGGCTTCTTCGGAAAAGAATTCAATGAAGGATGCACCATAGGCGATCTCGCCGCGGGCTTCGGCCAGCGGTTTACCCATTTCGGCTGTCAGGATCACCGCCAGATCTTCCTGATTGGCCATCATCAGATCATACCATTTACGCAGCACAGATGCGCGTTCTTTGCCGGTCCATTTCGCCCATTCTTTTTGCGCAGCATCGGCCTGGGCGATGGCTCCGGCGACCTGGGCGCGGCTGACATCGGCAACCTGGGCAATCACATCGCCGCGCGCCGGGTTGGTCACATCGAACGTGCCCTCACCATCGACGAACGCCCCGCCGATATAGGCGCGGGTTTCCAACAGGGTTGGGTCGCTCAACAGAGTCTTCAGCGCGGTGGTTGTTTGTAGCATAGGGGCCTCCCGAGGGTGTTTGTGCAGACATGGAAAACTGTTCCCGATAGATATGTCCAGAAAGATCCATAAGTCCAGAATTTGATCATAAGTTAATTTACTTGTTAATTTAATTCCATTGGGGAGAAGAGTGTTTGACAATGGCAAAGCCAGATTGTCACTTGTTGCACAAATAGGGGAGCACACTGATGGAACTGGATGATGCCTATGCAAATGGCGCGCACATTGCTGGAGCCGAGGATTTTCCGCCGCGCTGGGCGGCTTCGGCCGAGGATTTCCGCAATAGCCTGCACGAACGGGCGCGTCTGAATCTCCCCTATGGTGACGGCGCGCGGCATTGCTTTGATCTCTTCATGCCTGAAACGGCCCCAAAGGGGGTGCTGATTTTTGTGCATGGCGGCTATTGGCTGGCCTTTGACAAAAGCTCTTGGTCGCATCTGGCAGTGGGCGCATTGGCCCAGGGCTGGGCGGTGGCGATGCCCTCTTATGATCTGTGCCCAGAGGTGCGAATTGCGGATATCACACAGCAGGTGGCCAAGGCCGTGGTTCGCATTGCTGAAGAGGTGCCGGAGGTGCCGATCTCGCTTGCCGGCCATTCGGCTGGGGGGCATCTGGTAGCGCGAATGCTGGATCCAAAGGTGATCCCCAATGCGGTTGGCGCGCGTTTGAAGGTGGTTGTGCCGATTTCGCCACTGGCGGATCTGCTGCCGCTGCTGCGCACCTCGATGAATGACAAGTTCCAGATGGACAACGACGCGGCCAAGGCCGAAAGCCCGGTGGAAATGCAGGAACGCTACCAGACTGAGGTGACTGTTTGGGTTGGTGCAGAAGAGCGCCCCGCCTTCCTGGATCAGGCGCAGTGGCTGGCAGATGCCTGGCACGCGGATCACGTGATTGCCTTTGGCAAACACCATTTTAATGTCGTGGACCCCCTTGCAGATCCCGAGAGCGATCTGGTTCGCTTGCTCACAAGCTAGGCCCAGGGACGAAGATATGCGGGAGGCAGCGAAGAAATAACGCTTGCCTCCGCGATGATTCGGGCGCATTTTTCAGCCTGACTGGGCGATGGCGTCGCCACATGAACGTGCAGACTTGGGATGATAACCACTTGTTTCGTCCGTCAGCGCCACATGGGTCACTTTCAATTTTTTCGTCCTGTACGCCAGGACCTTTCTTGAGCAAAGGAAGGATCCAGCATGACTGCACGTCCTGACATGTATCGTTTTCACAATGGTGAAAAAGCCCCGCTGCAATTTGCGGTCTCTGAGTATGAGGCGCGCATCGCCGGCCTGCGTAAAATCATGACCGACAAGGGGGTGAGCGCGGCCGTTTTCACCTCGATGCATAATATCTCTTACTATTCCGGCTTTACCTACTGCGCCTTTGGCCGCCCCTATGGGCTGGTTGTGACGGCGACCGAGGCCGTAACCGTCTCGGCGGGTATTGACGCGGGCCAGCCCTGGCGCCGGTCGTTCTGCGACAATATCACCTATACCGACTGGCAGCGCGACAATTTCTGGCGGGCGATCAAATCGGTCTCGGGTGATGGAAGCGTTGTAGGCTATGAGAGCGACCACCTGACCCTGCTGCAAAAGGGCAAGCTGGAAAGCTACCTGAGCCCGTCGAAGTTGGTGGATCTTTATGAACCCACCATGGTGCAGCGCATGGGCAAATCCGATGCAGAGCTGGAGATGATCCGTGCGGGTGCAGCCGTGGCAGATGTGGGCGGTTTTGCCATTCGGGATGCGATCAAGGAAGGCGCGCGCGAGATTGATGTGGCCATGGCCGGGCGGGACGCGATGGAGCTGGAGATTGCCAAGCGGTTTCCCGATGCGGAATATCGCGACAGCTGGGTCTGGTTCCAGTCGGGGATCAATACTGATGGCGCGCATAATCCGGTGACAGGGCGCAGATTGCAGCGCGGTGATATCCTGTCGCTGAATACCTTTCCGATGATTTCCGGCTATTACACAGCGCTGGAACGTACCCTGTTTTTGGGCGACGTGGATGCCGAGAGCCTGAAAATCTGGGAGGCCAATGTGGCGGCCCATGAATATGGCATTTCACTGCTGAAACCCGGGGCCAGCTGTGCCGAGATCACCAATCAGATCAACGCCTTCTTTGAAGAGCGCGACCTGCTGCAATATCGCACCTTTGGCTATGGCCATTCCTTTGGGGTGCTGTCGCATTACTACGGGCGTGAAGCCGGGCTGGAGCTGCGTGAAGACATCGACACGGTGCTGGAGCCCGGGATGGTGATTTCGATGGAGCCGATGCTGACCCTGGCCGCAGGGCAGCCCGGCGCCGGTGGCTACCGTGAGCATGATATTTTGATTATCCATGAGGAGGGCAATGAAAATATCACCAAATATCCCTATGGGCCTGGGTTCAACGTTGTTGGCTGAACGCCCAGGCGCCACGTCGTGAAAGACCAGCGTGGCGCTCCCGCCCGGATCTGATCCCTGCCGGGATCACATGCCCGTTGGGCATGGCACCGCGCCTTTGGCGCGGTGCTGTCCCGTGATACGACCTGACCCTGTGGTCGGATCGCGCAGGGTTTATGACTGAGGCCATAGAGTGTATTTTGCACCCATGCGGGAGCCTGCGGGTGCTTTCTGGGGGGCTGACCCTTGCTTTCAAAGCCAAACCTTTTATGAGTACCGACCTCACCTTGGTGTTGGACGGGGCCCTGCAAGTCAGTGTGGATCCTGTTTTAACAGCGGGTGGGGAGTTGTTTCCAACACTGATCTCTGTCTCATATAGGTGACCAGGCCACGCCATGGATGAACCCCACGACAAAAGACTGACCGAGTTTGCGCTGATCCAGCTCTTGCCCAATATCATGACGGTTGGCGCAATCTGCGCCGGGCTTTCGGCTATCCGTTTTGGGGTGCAGGGCAACTATGTGCTGGCGGTACAGCTGATACTCCTGGCGGCGCTTCTGGACGGGCTGGACGGGCGCCTTGCACGGGCCCTGGGCAGCGACAGCAAGATGGGCGCCGAGCTGGATTCGCTGGCGGATTTCCTCAACTTTGGTGTTGCCGCGCCGCTGGTGATCTATTTCTGGGCGCTTCAGGACATGAGCAATGCTGGCTGGATCTCGGTCCTGGTGTTTTCTGTCTGCTGCGTGGTGCGGCTGGCCAGGTTCAATGTCGCCACTAAATCCGAAGAGGTCAGCGACGTGGCCAGTGGATATTTTGTTGGCATCCCTTCGCCCGCCGGGGCGCTACTGGCGATGCTGCCCATGTTCATTTCTTTTGCCTTTGATGCGGGAACCGGATTCCCCAAGCTGCTGATCTGTTTGCATATGGTGGTCATTGGGTTGTTGATGATCAGCCGCATTCCTACCTGGTCGCCCAAGCTGGTACGCATCTCACGCGAGAACGTGAAGTATTTTCTTGTTGCCTGCGCCTTTGCCGGTGCTGCTGTATTGACCTACGCCTGGACGACAATGGTTGTTCTCTGTCTCAGCTATGTTGTGCTGGTGATCTGGGGATTGCTGAAACGATCCTCGCCGGAATAACCCTGACCGCCAAGGCTGGCCAGTATCCTGCCAGCGCCCCGCCAGAGCGCTGCTGTTGCTTTCGTTTGTAGACTGTCACCGGACCCCTGTTTGGCAGAGGTTGTCTAAACAAGGGCAGGGCGCTGGTCATAGCGGAGCCGGTCGGCGCGTATACCAGGTTGATGATCCACGGCCCATTCATTCAGCGCCCCTATCGCCTGGTGCAAAGACAGCCCGCGCGCGGTGAGGCTATATTCCACATGTGGCGGGGCAGAGGGCAGAACCCTGCGGATGACCAGCCCGTCACGTTCCAGATTTCGCAGGGTCACTGCCAGCATGCGTTGCGAAATACCGTCGATCACCCGCTTCAAAGCATTAAAACGGCAGGGACCTTTGGAAAGCTCCAAAATGGTCAGAACGGTCCATGCATCGCCGACCCGGTCCAGCACGTCTCGGATCGGACAGTCATAGTCGAGTTTGCGCTTTGCTCCCATTGGGTTCCTGCCTTGTTTCTATGTGGCTGGCCCTGTTTCAGACCAGGTTTTTTCGCCGCGTAAGGGGCGGTTCCCTCAAAGTAACTATAAGACGAAAAGATGCGTATTCCGTTGGCCTCTGTCGCTGCGTATCTAGTTACTAGTAGTAACTTATACCGAAAAGAGAACTAATATGAAACTCCTGATCATTGGGGCCACGGGCATGATTGGTAGCCGCTTGGTTGCAGAAGCTGAATCGCGGGGCCACAGCGTAGTGGCCGCCTCTCGCAAGGGGAGCACAGTAGGCAATGCCCAGCCGCTGTCCCTGGAGGTGACCGATGTAGAGGCCGTGGTCGCTGCCGCCCAGACTGTGGATCTGGTGATCACAGCGGTGAGCCCGCGTACTAGCGGCAACGCGATGGACGATGCTCTGGGCTATGGCGCTGCGCTGATTGAGGCAGCCCCGCAGATTGGCAAGCGCCTGATGGTCGTTGGGGGCGCCGGGACCCTGAATCTGCCAGACGGCACACCGGTCGCCGATGTGGTGCCAGAGCCGTATCAAGATGAAGCCAAAGCGATGCGTGCCATGTATGAAATGCTGGCAAAGAGCACAGCAGATTTTACCTTTATGGCACCGGCCGGGGTGATTGAACCCGGCGAGCGCACTGGTGTGTTCCGGCTGGGGCAACGTGCGTTCCTGACGGATGATGAGGGCAATAGCCAGATCAGCGCAGAGGATTATGCCGTGGCATTCATGGATGAGGTCGAGGTGCCAAAACACCCGCGCCAGGTCTTTACTGCCGCCTACTGATAGGCAGCTCTGGCGGGTACGCTAAGGTCGCCAGATGCTTTTGCTGCAATGAGGCCTGCAAGCGGCGCGACGGCTCCCAACCGCTGATTTCAGCCTGGCCATTCCACCCCGATTTCGCCGGGCAGAGTGCTGGTCATGCGGTTCCGGCTGGGGCATAGTACAGGCAAGACAGACAAGACCCCGGTAGAGGATCTCTGCCGGGGTCTTTTGCTGTCATTTGACCCGGAATGGGCTGTATCCGGCAAGCCGGGCGTCAGAAAAGGAGCGGAAAAATGTTTGCCTTTCTTCGTCTTGTTTTGCTGCTTCTGATCATCCTGACCCTGATCTACGGTGGCGTCTCGCTCTATTCGCGTGAGCGACGACGCGCCAAACTGAAACAGCATTGGGCAGTCAAGGGGTTGACCGGAGACCGGCAGAGCTTCATCCAGCGGGGGCTGAAACAATACGACCACTCATTGCGGCGGCGGCTGATCCTATTGGTCTATATCCTGCCGCTGAGCGCAATCGCGCTGGTCATCTATGTGGTAAACTTTAGCTAAGGGGCATCTGTCATGGCCTATATCAAATGGGGATTTTTGATCACGGTTTGGTCTGTTTTTGCAGCCTTCCTGCATTATACCCTGCCGCAATACGATGTGGTGCGGATCGTCAGCACCTATGAGGAGCGCCAGGAGCTGGACAATTGGAAGCGGATCTTCTGGTCGACCCCGGACAATCCGACACAGGCGGCGATCACGCGGGATGTGCAATTCATTCAGTCCTTCCGCGCCAATGGTGATGCGATCGTTTACCGCAACGAGGACACTGGCTGGCATTGGCCGCCCTATTTCAAGTTTGATACCGCCAATCTTTATACCGAAGCCAATGACGCGATCTCGACCAAGGATGACCCGGAATGGGTTGTGGTTCTGCACTACGGCTGGCGCAGTGTGTTCTTGTCCACCTTTCCCAATGCGATCTCAATCACGCCGGTGTCCGGTCCTGATGACAAGCCGCTCAATTGGTTCAATATCATCTTCCTGACCCTGCTGGCGGCGCTGTTTTGGGCTATCTATGTGCGCTGGCGCCGGTTTCGCCGCGATCGGATTGATCCGGTGCTGGAGGATGTCGAAGACGGGTTTTATGCGGCGGGAGACGCCATTTCGGAACGGCGCGGGCGGCTGCGGCGGTGGTTTTCCAGCCTCAAGGGATGAAACTGAGGCCGCCCCGCCTGATTTTGGCGGGGCGGCAAGGCCACAGGAAAGCCCGGGCGCAACGGGTCTAATCTGCAAAAAGATGTGGTGTTTGGGCCAGGTCCTTGGCGGTTTCAAAGGGCAGGCTGAAGAATCGCGCCAAGCGGTCGGCGTTTTCCTCGGCGCTGTCGGATTCGCGAATGATCGTGTAATTGGAATAGCCGGAATCGCGAATGCGGTCGGATTCGTAGACAATGTCATTGCGGATTGTCGGCAGAAGCCGTTCCAGCGACTGTTGCGGCGTACGCTCCCCGGCGAGCCCGACCCGATGGGCATGGCCAATCAGATAGTCATCTGAGAAATCGCATTCGATCTGCAACGTGCGGGTGGTCGAACGATCAGAGTTGAAGTCATTCATCAGCTCCAAGGCGGACGGGTCCATGCAGATGATCAGGCGGTTGGTGTCAAAATATTCAAACAACATCCGCATCAGCGCTCGCCGGTGCCGGGTACGCTTGCTCAGGGAGGCCTGAATACCGCCCAGGTCCGGCAGCGGCGTGCCTTCTTCGTGGAACAGATAATCAATTGCGGGGATATTGGTGCTTTGGCGCAGCTGTTCGATCAGGCGCTTGGCAACGTGCCATTTCTTGCAGACCACGATCATCAGTTCGCGCTCGCGCCCAAGCGAGCTTTCCTTTTCCCAGAATCGGGTGGCAAACCGTCGGCCAATGCGGCCGCGCTTCACCAGGAAATTGTAAAGGCTGCGGCCCTCGTTGGAGATCTGAAAGCTCACGCCTTGCGCTGCATAAAGGCGCCCCAGGCGCAGTTTCAGCTCTTTGGCATCCGGGCTGATTTTACGGGCAAAGAGAAAGTCCTGGCTGAGCAGCAAGTCATAGTGATCATTGTAGAAATTCACCGGCATGCCGTAATCGGTAAACATTAAAAAGGTCAGGGTGCGGCTGTCGATCTCGGATCCCGGAACCAGGTGACGCACCAGAGTTTGAAAAAAGGTCTCATCCGGAATCCAGGTGGTCTGGAAGAAGCGGATGATGTCTTTGCGCTCGGCAAGCAGGTCAAAGATACATTCCACTGTGCGGCGGCGCAGGCACCACCATTGGCTGCCGATCTGCACCTGAAGATCACCGGGAATCTCTCGCCTCAGCCCCAGTTTTTTTTGCAGGTTCACACTGGCATAGAACAGCGCCTTGTTTTTGCGTTCATTGAAGAAGTGGCGATAGGTCAGCCGTTCTTCTTTCATGCCGGTCTTGATCCAGTCGCTGCCGAAGAAATCAAAGCTTTCGATGAAATCGCAGTCATTACGGTCCAGGAAGTCATGGGCGTATTCGGCAGTCTTGATCGCCATACAGTCGCCAGACAGCATGTAAAAATGTGTGGCGCGCGGAAATTCTTCGATGGCGCTGTGCAGCGCGTGCAGGGTGGCCTGCACTAGGGACCACTCTCCCCAGCCACATTTGATACGTGTCTTGGCAAAACAGACGTTTGGATTGTCGGCCAATGCCTTTTGAATGCTGGCGTAATCCTCTGGTTTGGCACGGCGGTCAAAATGGATGGACATGTAGTCGCCAACCGCCGTCAGCTGTTCAGCCTGCTGGATGATCGCTTCGGGATCCTTGTGGCAGAGCAGGATATACGCAATTTTTGCCATTTTGGAGACGATACACCTTGCTTCAGCTCGATTGTCTCCTTGATAAAGGCGCGAGCGCATTGAATAAACCAGATTATTTGAATTTTATGCTTAGATGTGGATTGTACCGTCAAAGCGGCACGACTGGAGGAAGGCTTACATGGGATTTCCGGGCACTTGGATGACCGAAAGCGAGAGCGTGATTTATCGCGTGGTGCCCAAATGCGCCTGCTCGACCATTGGCCAAATCCTGCACTATTCGGATCATGGCAAATTCTTTGATGGCGATATCCATGATGCGCAGAACGGGCTGCACAAATGGGCGCTGGAGCACAGCCAGGGGCCGATCACCCGCAATGTACGTGGCCAACGCACCTATGCGTTTACCTGCGTGCGTAACCCCTATACCCGGGTGCTCAGCTCGTTTTTTGACAAGATCTGCGGCATCCAGCGTAACGGCAAACGCTATCGCGGCAATCTGGTACCCAAACTGATAAATGAATATGGCATCGAGGTCGGCGGCGAGGACGGCAAGCAGGAGTTCGACCAGATCCAGAGCTTTCGCCGGTTTTTGCTGTTTGTGCGCGACAGCATTCGCTTCCGCCGCCCGATGGACCCCGATATCCACTGGTCTGCGATGTCGGGTCATGTCTCGACCTTCATCTGGAATGGTGGTCGCTACAATAAGATCTTCTGGACCGAGGATTTCAACGGAGGCATGCAGGAGGTGCTAGACGCCATCGAGGCGCCTCATACCGTCGACCTGGCCAATATCCCCCGCTTTAACGAAAGCGAAGGCCATGGTCCCAAACGGGCGCATCCGGTTGAGGACTATTTTGACGATCTGTCGATGCACCTGATTTACGAGATCTACAAACGCGATTTCGACCTATTCAAATACGATTTTGAAGACCCTTCCAACAAGATGCCCACTGGGGAAATTGATCTCGACGAAGTGCACGCCAAACTCGGTGAATAGGTCAGCAGGCCCCTTTCAATAAAAGGGGGGGGCTCCCGCCCGTCTCGGAACAATCAAAGATTGATCCTCCCCCGTTGGGGGTGGCGCCGCGCTTACGCGCGGCGCGGCAGTGTTTGAGATTTCGCGCGGTGGACCTCGCGTCCCGGGTCAAGGGCGGCAAAGCCGCCGCGCATCTGCGCGGTTTACCCTTGAGGCGGGGTATTCTTGTAAAAATTGACCGGGCGCGTTCAGGGCAGACCTGCCCCTGAACCGCTTCTCAGCAGATTTCTATTTTTTCTCCTTGCCCCAACTATTTCGATGGCGAGACCCACTTGGCGGCTAGATCCGCGCCGGGCGGAGCCCGGCGCCATGCCCAACGCTTCAAAGGCTTTCTGCCGTTAGGCAGAAGGCCTGCAGAGGGGGCGGGAGCACCAGCTGGACTTGTATAGTGGTTGATCAAAAGAAAACCCTCCGCATCAAGGATGCAGAGGGTCATTGGCATGGTAAAGTGGTGGTTATCAGCCGTCGTAGTCTTCCGGCAGCTCGCGTACTGCGCCTTTGGCGGCAGACGTGGCCAGCATTGCATAGGCCTTCAGCGCTTTAGAGACCTTACGTTTACGCGGTTTGGCGGGCTTCCAGCCTGCGGCGTCCTGGGCTGCGCGACGTGTTGCCAGAACCTCATCCGAAACTGCCAGATGGATGGTGCGGTTGGGGATGTCGATCTCGATCTTGTCACCCATCTCAACCAGACCAATGGCGCCGCCTTCTGCGGCCTCAGGCGAGGCATGACCAATTGACAACCCGGAGGTGCCGCCGGAGAAACGACCATCGGTCAGCAGGGCGCAGTCTTTGCCCAGGCCTTTGGATTTCAGGTAGGAGGTCGGGTAGAGCATCTCCTGCATCCCCGGACCGCCCCGCGGACCCTCATAGCGGATCACCACCACATCACCGGCCTTGACCTTGCCAGTCAAAATGTCGCTGACGGCCTGATCCTGGCTTTCGCAGACATAGGCGGAGCCGGTGAATTGCAGGATCGAGGCATCCACACCGGCGGTTTTGACGATGCAGCCGTCCAGGGCGATATTGCCAAACAGGACCGCAAGACCGCCATCCTGGCTAAAGGCATGTTCCTTGGAGCGGATGACACCGCCTTCACGGTCCACGTCGACCTCTTTATAACGGTTTTCGGTGGAAAAGGCCTGGGTGGTGCGCACACCGCCCGGAGCCGCTTTGAACAGCTGCTCAGCCTCAGGGTTGTTGGCGACCTTGATATCCCATTTGGCGATAGCTTCGCCCATTGAGGCCGAATGCACGGTGGAACAGTCATCATGCAACAGGCCGGCGCGGGAAAGTTCCCCCAGGATCGAGAAGATGCCACCAGCACGGTGCACGTCTTCCATATGCACGTTTTCGATATTCGGTGCGACCTTGCACAGGCAGGGCACCTGACGGCTGAGTCGGTCGATGTCATCCATGGTGAACTTGATCTCGCCCTCATTGGCGATTGCCAGCAAGTGCAAAACCGTATTGGTCGACCCGCCCATGGCGATATCCAGGCTCATGGCATTCTCGAAGGCCTCAAAGGTGGCGATCTCACGGGGCAGCAGGCCTGCCTCGTTGCCCTCGTAGTGGCGTTTGGTAATCTCGACGATCTTGCGGCCGGCCTCCAGGAACAGGTGTTTGCGGTCCGCATGGGTCGCCAGGGTGGAGCCATTGCCAGGCAGCGCCAGGCCCAGGGCCTCGGCCAGGCAGTTCATCGAGTTGGCGGTGAACATGCCGGAACACGACCCGCAGGTGGGGCAGGCGTTTTCCTCGATATGCTGTACTTCGGCGTCGGTCAGCGTGTCGCTGGCAGCGGCAACCATGGCATCGACCAGATCGACCTTTTTTGCATCAAGCGATTCGATGTCGATCTTGCCGGCCTCCATCGGGCCGCCTGAAACAAAGATCACCGGAATGTTCAGGCGCATGGCGGCCATCATCATCCCCGGAGTGATCTTATCGCAGTTGGAGATACAGACCATGGCATCGGCGCAATGGGCGTTGACCATGTATTCGAC
Source organism: Phaeobacter sp. G2 (assembly GCA_025163595.1). Classification (NCBI taxonomy): domain Bacteria; kingdom Pseudomonadati; phylum Pseudomonadota; class Alphaproteobacteria; order Rhodobacterales; family Roseobacteraceae; genus Phaeobacter; species Phaeobacter sp. G2. The sequence goes on along the minus strand of CP104100.1, from coordinate 3,932,478 downwards.
GCTATCGGCGATCACTTCGCGCGAGGGCAGTGAATAGAGCATGCCGTCATGCCCCATGGCGATGCCGTCATCCACCGCAATGGTGTTGAACTCTTTGGCAACGCCGCCAGCGGCTTCGACCTCGCGGGCGACCATTTGGCCCAGATCTTTGAGGTGCACGTGGCCGGGCACAAACTGGGTGAAAGAGTTGACGATGGCGATGATCGGTTTGCCGAAATCATCGTCCTGCATGCCGGTGGCGCGCCACAATCCGCGGGCGCCCGCCATATTGCGGCCGTGGGTGGAGGTTCTGGATCGGTACATTGGCATCTGAGCTGTTTCCCTTGTCTTTGCCCTCAGACACATCATTTGCGCAACAAACGCAATATCCGGAGGCAGGTTTTGGTTCTTTTGATCTCAAGAGCCCGCCTTTGAGGTGGGTATTACGGGCTCCATGGGGGTGAAGGCGCTGTTCTCAGGGGGCTTTGGCTGCTGCGCTGGGCTTGGGCGTGCTGCGTGAAAAGAGGTGATTCACCAGCAATCCAAAGACCAAGGCCCAGAAGGCGGCGCCGATGCCAAAAAAACTGACGCCGGACACGGCAGTCATAAAGGTGATCAGCGCCGCTTCACGCCCGGTCTCTTGGTGCAAGGCCTGTGACAGGCTGTTGCCGATGGTTGCCAGCAGGGCTAGCCCGGCAACACCAGCAATCAGCGCTGGCGGAGCGATGAGAAACAGGCTGATGACGGTGGCGCCGCCCAGGCCAACCAAGCAGTACATCACTCCGGCGGCAGCGCTGGCGAGATAGCGGGTTTTGGGGTCATCATCGGCTTCCGGGCCGGCGCAGATCGCGGCGGTGATGGCGGCAAAGTTGAAGGCAAAGCCACCAAAGGGAGCCAGGATTAGGGTGGCAATACCGGTCACGGTCAGGGTGGCAGAGACCGGCGGTGTGTAGCCTGCAGCGCGCAGGGTGACGGTGCCGGGCATGTTTTGCGAGCACATGGTCACAATATACAGCGGCAGGCCAACGCCGATCAATACCGGCAGAGAAAAGGCGGGGCTGACGGCTTCGGGCAGGGTCAGGCTTGTGTTCAATTGGGTGAAATCGCCAAAGCTGCCTGCGGCGCCTGCCCAAATTCCGCCGACCAGCAGAACGGCCAAAATGGTGTAGCGGGCAAACCAGAGCCGTCCGGCCAGAAAGGTCACGCCCATTATGGCCAGTAACGCGGTGTCCTCATTGAGGGCGGTAAAGGCGGAGAGGCCAAAATTGAACAAGATCCCAGCCAACAGAGCATTGGCCAGACTGTCGGGGATCAGTCGTGCCAGCCGCTCAAACCAGCCGGTCAGCCCGGTTAAGGTGAGCAGCAAACCGCAGAACAAAAAGGCGCCGACGGCCTGGTCAAGTGCGACGTCTTTCAATCCCACAGCCAGCAGTGCGGCGCCGGGTGTCGACCAGGCCGTCAGCACCGGCATGCGAAACCAGAGGGACAGCATCAAAGAGGTCAGGCCCATGCCAAGCCCCAGGGCCACCAGCCAGCTGTTTGCCTGTGCCTGGGTCGCGCCCACGGCTTCGATCGCCTGGAAAATGATGGCCACCGAACTGGTATAGCCAACCAGCACGGCAATGGCTCCGGCCGCCAGATGCGAGAGTTTCAGGTGAGAGAGCATTTGGGTTTTCCTTCTCGCGGGGGCTGGGCTAGGGTGGCGTGCGTTATAACGCTCATGTTGCCCTTGTGCGTTATAACGCACAAGCCCCTTTTTTTGAATCGCCTGCTTTAGGCTCTTTGGAGCACAGATCATGACAGAGGATATTATCGGCGCGAATCTGCGAAACCTCCGCAATACGGCCGGGATCAGCCTGTCCAAGGCCGCCGATCTGACGGGGGTGAGCAAGGCCATGCTGGGGCAGATTGAGCGGGGCGAATCCAGCCCGACAATTGCCACCCTGTGGAAAATCGCCAAGGGGTTTCACCTGCCGCTGTCGGCGCTGATTGGCACACCCGATGCGGGTCGACCTGATCCAGCTGTGGCCTATAAAACCGTGCAGTTTCCGGGCAGCATTGCGGTGAAAATCATCTTTCCCTTTGACCCCGTGCTTGGCGGCGAAACCTTTCAAATCAGTCTGACACCAGGCCAGTCCCATGTCTCGCAGCCGCATGAGAATGGGGTGATAGAAGAGGTTTTTGTGCTGGCGGGCACGATGGAGGTGTTGCGCGACGATGTCTGGCAGCCCGTTGGCGTCGGAGAGGGGGTTCGATTCAGGGCGGATCAGCCCCATGGATATCGTGGCGGCGCGGAGGGGGCGGTGTTTTTGAACATGCATCACTATCCCCGTCACGTTGGAAATGCGGACCAGGCCTGACAGTGGTCTGATAGGGGGCAAGTATATGGCTGGAAGGGAAAAGAGCATGGAGACTCTGCGCGGCAGTTTTCTGATGGTTCTGGCTATGGCAGCCTTTGCTTTGGAAGACATGTTTATCAAACGCGTGGCGCAGGAACTGCCGGTTGGGCAGATCCTTGTGCTCTTTGGTCTTGGCGGTATGGCGGTTTTTGCTGCGGTGGCGCGTGCGCAGGGGCAGCGCCTGTGGCATCCGGGGTTTTGCACGCGCCCTTTGGTGGTGCGATCGCTTGCAGAGGTCACCGGGCGGCTCTGTTTTACCCTGGCTATCGCCTTGACGCCACTGTCCTCGGCTTCGGCGATTTTGCAGGCCACCCCGCTGGTGGTGGCAGGGGGCGCGGTGGTGTTTTTTGGCGAAAAGGTTGGCTGGCGGCGCTGGTTGGCCATTACGCTTGGCTTTGTGGGAGTGCTGATGATCCTGCGCCCGGGCGCTAGCGGGTTTGAGATCTATTCGCTTTTTGCGGTGATCGGCACACTGGGTTTTGCCGGGCGCGACCTTGCCACCCGCGCGGCCCCCAATTCCATGACCAACCTGCAACTGGGACTATTTGGCTTTGCCATGCTGGTCATTGCCGGGATCATGGCGCTGGCCTGGAGCGGCGGCGCCGTATGGCCCAGTGGTCGGGCCTGGCTGTATCTGGGGCTTACCACCGGTATTGGCGTCATTGCCTATAACGCGCTAACCGGCGCGATGCGCCATGGGGAAATCTCGGTTGTGGCGCCGTTTCGCTATACCCGGCTGGTCTTTGCCATGGCGCTGGGCATTCTGGTCTTTGGCGAGCGTCCAGACAGCTGGACCTTGTTGGGCAGCGCAGTGATCGTCGCGAGTGGTTTCTTCACCCTGATCCGCAGCTCCAGGCGATAGAGGCATCTTGCGTCCACTCGCCTGGGCGCTTACATCTGCCAGTCATGGCTCAGACGAAATCAGACCCGAACTACAAAGTGATCGCCGAAAACCGCCGTGCGCGGTTTGACTACGCCATCGAGGATGACGTGGAATGCGGTGTTGTGCTTGAAGGCTCCGAAGTGAAGGCCCTGCGCGAAGGCGGCACAAATATCGCCGAAAGCTATGCGGCGGTGGAGGATGGCGAGCTGTGGCTGGTGAATTCTTATATTCCGCCCTATTCGCAGGCCAAGATGTTCAAACATGTGGAACGTCGCCGCCGCAAGCTGCTGGTCTCGCGCAAGCAGCTGTCGGATATGTGGAACGCGACCCAGCGCAAGGGGATGACGCTTGTGCCTATCGTGATGTATTTCAATCACAAGGGCCGCGCCAAGCTGAAGATCGGCATCGCCAAGGGTAAAAAGGCCCATGACAAGCGCGAAGCCGAGGCCAAGCGTGACTGGTCACGTCAGAAGAGCCGCCTGATGAAGGATCACGGCTGATCCTGCCTGTGGCGCGGTTGCCGGGTTAGATGCGACACTTACCCTAATACGACCTTGAAACGCCTGGCTTGTCAGCGAGGCGAGTGGCTCCCCCTTGATCCCGGCATCTTACTGACAACTTTGAGCCGCCTTGCGCATAATTGCAGCCTTCCCTTGCACCTGTGTCATGCCAATAGTAGGCATTGACACATCTTCAGGGAGGCTTTGATGCGCGACGATCCAAAAACTCTTGTATCCACCGAGTGGCTGGCCGCTCACCTGAAAGATCCGGACCTGCGGGTGCTGGACGGATCTTGGTACCTGCCGCAGGAAGAGCGTGATGCTAAGGCGGAATATGACGCCGGGCACATCCCCAACGCACGGTTCTTTGATATTGATGACATTTCTGACCATCGTTCAGAACTGCCGCATATGGTGCCTCCGGTTGAGAAATTTATGTCCCGCCTGCGCAGCATGGGCGTGGGAGACGGCCACCAAGTTGTTGTCTACGACGGCGCCGGTCTGAAATCGGCCGCTCGGGTCTGGTGGTTGTTCCGCCTGATGGGGCAGAGCAATATCGCAGTACTGGACGGCGGCCTGCCCAAATGGCTGGCCGAGGGTCGCGAGACTGAAGATCTGCCACCGGTGATTCGTGATCGCCATATGACCGTGCGGGTGCAGAACCATTTGGTACGCGATGTGACACAGGTGTCTTCCGCCGCCAAGCTGGGCGACTATGAGATCATCGACGCCCGCGCTGCTGCGCGTTTTCGCGGCGAGGTGCCTGAACCCCGTGAAGGGCTGCGTAGCGGCCATATTCCGGGCTCAAAGAACACGCCTTACACAGATTTGCTTCAGGCGGACGGCACCCTCAAGGAACCAGAAGAGCTGCGCTCGGTTTTTGAGGCCGCTGGCGTTGATCTGAACAAACCCGCCATTACCACCTGTGGGTCGGGCGTCACCGCTGCGGTGCTGAGCCTGGGCCTGGAGCGGATCGGCAAGACCGATCATGCGCTATATGACGGATCCTGGTCGGAATGGGGTGCCTTCCCGACCCTTGCCGTTGCAACCGGAGAGACCTGATGTTCGAAACTCTGAAGCCACAGCCAGCTGACAAAATCCTGGCTCTGATGCAAATGTTCCGCGAAGATCCGCGCGATAACAAAATCGACCTGGGCGTCGGCGTGTACAAAAACGCCGAAGGCCTGACGCCGGTGATGCGTGCCATCAAGGCTGCCGAGCATAAGCTCTGGGAAGAGCAGACCAGCAAATCCTACGTTGGCTTGGCAGGGGACCCAGCCTATGGCGATGCGATGATCAAACTGATCCTCGGCGATGCCGTGGCGCGGGAAAACATCGCCGCAGCCGCCACTCCCGGCGGCACTGGCGCGGTGCGTCAGGCCTTTGAGATGATCAAAATGGCCAATCCATCGGCCAAGGTGCATGTTTCCGATCCGACCTGGCCGAACCATGTGTCTATTCTGCAGTATGTTGGCATTGAAACTGTCACCTACCGCTATTTTGACCGCGAAACCCGTGGCGTGAACTTTGACGGCATGATCGAGGATCTGAAACTGGCCGCCAAGGGCGATGTGGTGCTGCTGCACGGCTGCTGTCACAACCCAACCGGCGCCAATCTCAACGAGACACAGTGGCAAGACGTCATCGCACTGATGAATGAGCGCGGCCTGATCCCGATGATCGACATTGCCTATCAGGGCTTTGGCGACGGTCTGGAAGAAGACGCGCTGGGTGTGCGTCTGGTGGCTGCTGGCTGCCCAGAGGTGCTGATTGCCGCCAGCTGTTCCAAGAACTTTGGCATCTACCGCGAACGCACCGGCCTGTTGATGGCGGTGGCGCAGGACAAGGGGCTGCAGGTGGTTAATCAGGGCACCCTGGCCTTTCTCAACCGGCAGAACTATTCCTTCCCGCCGGACCACGGCGCCCGTCTGGTGACCATGATCCTCAACGATGATGCGCTGCGCGCGGATTGGATGGCAGAGTTGGAAGATGTGCGTCTGGGCATGCTGGGACTGCGTACGGATCTGGCGAATGAGCTGCAGCGCCTGTCCGGCTCTGACCGCTTTGGCTTTCTGGCGCAGCACCGGGGCATGTTCTCGCTGCTGGGAACCTCTCCGGAACTGGTTGAGAAAATGCGTCTCGATAACGGTATCTACATGGTCAGCGACAGCCGCATGAACATTGCGGGTCTGAACACGGCCACTATTCCTGTCCTGGCAAAAGCGATCATTGACGCCGGCGTCTGAAGCCCATTCAGCCAGGTTTTGAAAGTACAAAGCGCGCCCCCTGGGGCGCGTTTTTGTGTCTGCAAAGCAGGCCCGGCCCGAAAAGCGCCCGTGGAGGGGCCAAACGAAAAAACGCGACCCCAGGGGGCCGCGTTTTCTGTGTTCTGCTCATAGGTCTTTGGGCGTTAGCCTGCTTTGAACTCAGGGTAGGCTTCCATACCCAGCTCTGCCATGTCGAGCCCGTTGATCTCGTCTTCTTCGCTGACGCGGATGCCCATGGTGGACTTCAGGATCAGCCAGACAATGCCGGAGACGATGAAGGTGAAGGCACCGATGGCAACAAAGCCGGTGATCTGGGTCACGAAGGAAGTGTCGGCGGTGTAGAAGGGAACCGCAAAGGTACCCCAGAGACCGGCAACCAGGTGCACCGGGATGGCACCAACAACGTCATCGATTTTCAGCTTGTCCAGCATCGGTACAACAAAGACCACGATCACACCGCCAACAGCACCAATCCACAGAGCGCCAAACAGAGTTGGGTCAAGCGGGCCGGCAGTGATGGAGACCAGACCAGCCAGGGCGCCGTTCAGGGTCATGGTGAGGTCGGGCTTTTTGAACATGACCTGGGTCAGGATCAGCGCGGTGACGGCACCAGACGCAGCAGCCATATTGGTGTTGGCAAAGATGCGGGAGATGTCAGTGATATCGCCCACGGTGCCCATCGCCAGCTGCGAGCCACCGTTGAAACCAAACCAGCCGAGCCACAGGATAAAGGTACCCAAGGTTGCCAGCGCCAGGTTGGAACCAGGCATCGGGATGGTTTTGTCGCCTTTGTATTTACCGATACGTGGGCCGAGGATCAGAGCGCCTGCCAGGGCTGCAAAGCCACCTGCTGCGTGCACCACGGTCGAGCCGGCAAAGTCAGAGAAACCCATTTCCGAGAGGAAGCCGCCGCCCCACTGCCAGGATGCGCCGATGGGGTAGATGATACCGGTCAGCACAGCCACAAAGATCAGGAAGGGCCAGAGTTTGATACGCTCCGCCAGGGTGCCCGAAACAATCGAGGCCGTGGTGGCGCAGAACATCAGCTGGAAGAAGAAATCAGAGCCAACCGAGGCATAGTCCAGGGAGGCATCCGCTGCGTCCAGACCAACAGCTTCCAACGCGGTGGGCGAGAAGGCACCAAGGATGCCGCCAATCGACCAGGCGTCGCCGGGGTACATCAGGTTAAAGCCAACCAGCCAGTACATAATGGCGGCAATCGAGAACAGCGCGATGTTCTTGGTTAGCTGCATGGTTACGTTCTTGGAGCGTACCAGACCGGCTTCGAGCATGGCAAAACCAGCAGCCATCCAGAACACCATAAAGCCACCAATCAGGAACAGCAGCGTGGTAAAGATATAGGGGGTGATATCAGCGGGGGCTGCGGCAGCAGCCTCATCCGCCAGGGCCAGGCCCGGCAGAGTGGTCAGCGCCAGGGCCGACAAAGAGAGAGAGAATTTACGCATCAGTTTTCCTCCAAATGCGGCGCTTAAAGCGCGTCTTGATTGGTTTCGCCGGTGCGCACCCGCAGGGCATGCTCCACGTCGATTACAAAGATCTTGCCATCACCGATCTTGCCGGTGCGGGCGGTATTGGCGATGGTTTCAACCACTTGCTCCGCGAGGCCGGCAGAGACCACGATTTCCAGCTTCAGCTTGGGGACAAAGTTCACTTCGTACTCGGCGCCGCGGTAGATTTCGGTATGGCCAGCCTGGGCGCCAAAGCCTTTGACTTCGGAAACCATCAACCCGGAAACGCCGATACCTGTCAGTGCTTCGCGGACGTCCTCCAGTTTGAAGGGTTTGATGGCTGCGATGATCATTTTCATTTCGACATCCTCGTCTTGGAAAGGTGCCTGTCACCAAGGGATCTGGCTGTTGCACCCGCGTATTTGCAATTGCAGAAAAACCAAGCCGCCGAGTCGGGGGAACCGGAGCGGTGGTTTTGCAGGTGCAGCACGGAGGCGTCGGTTAAAAAAGGAGCGCAAAATTGTAAATCTGCTCGAAAATTAGGCGGCAAGAGAAGCTATTTTCCCCTTAAACCGCCTCTCTACAAAGCAGAGCAGAGAGGGTAGAGTGGTAAAAACGGGCAAACCGGGCAGGATTGTGAAGATGGCGCAGGGTTCAGGGCAAAAGCCACTGGTGGCGGAAAAACGCTATGCAAAGGCAGGGGGCAAACGGCCTGCCAAACGACGTGGTGGGCTTTGGGGGCTGCTGTTTGGCAGGCCAAAGGCAAAACCGCGGCCCAAGCCCAAAGCGAAACCTCGACCTCAGTCCCGGGCTAACCCCCAGCGACCAGCCTCGGCGCGGCAAAAGCCGACGCGGCCCCGTAAGCCACGTGGGGTGATTGGGACTTTGTTGATGCCGGTGCGCTGGCTATTGCGGCTGATCTGGAGCTTTTCCTGGCGGGTTGGGTTTATCGTTCTCACCCTGGTGGGCATGGCAGTGGGCTATCAGGTGCTGAACCTGCCAGAGGTCTCAACCCTATTGGATGGCCGCGCGCACGGCTCTGTGACCCTGCTGGACCATGAGGGCGACGTCTTTGCCTGGCGGGGAGATCAGTTTGGTGGTGTGGTGACCGCGCAGACGGTCTCACCCTATCTGAAAAACGCGATCGTCGCGACTGAGGACAAACGGTTCTACCGCCACTTTGGGATTTCGCCCCGTGGTGTGGCCTCAGCGGTGCGGATCAATTTGAGCGAAGGGCGCGGTCCGCTGTCGGGGCATGGGGGCTCCACCATTACCCAACAGACGGCCAAGTTGCTGTGCCTCGGGCGGGTCTATGATCCCACAGAATGGGAGAATGAGGCCGACTATGAGAAAGACTGTCGCCAGGGATCGCTGTGGCGCAAGGGCACCGAGGCTATCTATGCGCTGGCCATGGAGGTCAAATATAGCAAGGACGAAATCCTTTCGATCTATATGAACCGCGCCTACATGGGCGGTGGCGCCTATGGGGCGGAGGCTGCGGCGCAGCGCTATTTTGGCAAATCCGCCAACCAGCTGAGCGCCGCTGAAGGGGCGATGCTGGCGGGATTGCTGACCGCGCCGTCCTCGCTGGCGCCGACCAATAATCTCAAGCGGTCGCAGGATCGTGCAGCGACCGTGCTGCGCCTGATGCAGGAGCAGGGCTACATTAGCCAGGCCGACGCCAAAGCGGGGCAGGATCATCCGGCGCGGCTCAGCCAGGCGGCAGAGGCGCGGGCAGGTGGCTATTTCGCAGACTGGATCATGGACAGTGTGCCCAGCTATTTTGGCGCCCAAACGTCGGAAGATGTGGTGATCCGCACCACCATGGACCAACGGCTGCAATCCGCCGTCGAAGAGGCGATGACCTATGTTTTTGAAAACAAGGTCCGCAAGGGGTCCAAGGCGCAGGCCGCAATTGTGGTGATGAGCGCGGATGGCGCGGTGCGTGCCATGGTTGGCGGACGCAAGACCCGGGTTTCTGGCGTGTTCAACCGCGCCACCCAGGCAAAGCGGCAAACCGGCTCGGCGTTCAAACCCTTTGTCTATGCAACCGCGCTGGAACTGGGCTATTCGCCGCTCGATATCCTGTTGGATACGGAATATTGCCTGGATCTGCCCGGATCTGGCGAATGGTGCCCCAAGAACTATACTCGTAAATACTATGGTGAGGTGACGCTGGCCCGTGCCCTAAGGGATTCGCTGAATATTCCCGCCGTGAAACTATCTGAAGCCGTGGGGCGGGATCTTGTGCGTCGGGTTGCTAGCGATTTTGGCATTGATAACGAAATGGCCGAAGGGCCGGCACTGGCGCTGGGGGCCTCGGAAAGCACGTTGCTGGAAATGACGGGCGCCTATGCCGGGATCCTCAATGGTGGCTCTTCGGTGACGCCCTACGGCGTCAGCGAGCTGCGCCTGGCCACCGATACAGAACCCTTGATGGGGCGCAGTGGTGGCATGGGCGAGCGGGTGATCCGTACCAAGGCAGCGCAACAGCTGGTTTGGATGATGGAGAAGGTCATCTCTGAGGGCACCGGACGTCGGGCGCAGATCCCCGGTTGGCAGGCGGCCGGGAAATCCGGCACCACCCAGGCTGCGCGCGATGCCTGGTTCATCGGCTTTACCGCAGATTATGTGGCCGGTGTCTGGATGGGCTATGATGACAACACGCCTTTGAGCGGTGTCACCGGCGGTGGTCTGCCAGCGGAGATCTGGCACGAAGCCATGGTCCGGGTGCATGAGGGTCTGACACCAGAACCCCTGCCGATGTTGGCGCCTGAACCCATTGCGCCTCCTGTGCAGCCGGCTCCGCAACGGCGGCGCGACCGGATCCAGCCGGGCCGTGAGATCGGCCGGGCGGTGGATGGGCTTTTGCGCGACATCTTTGGCCGCAACTAGCCCGCCTGTCTGCTGCGTAGCAAAAAAGAAAAGGCTCCCGGTTGGGAGCCTTTTGTCTGTGATGATAAGGTCTGGCGCGACTGGCCTTAGCTTTGGCGCTTCAGCTCGGCAATCATTGCGTCGATATCGCCTTTGTTGCTGTCCAGGATCGCGCCAATCTCGGTGCGCTCGGTCAGCAGCAGGTTCACCCCTTCGATATACATATTAAAGAAGAGATCTTTGCCAGAGCGGTCAGAAACCAGAAAGGTGACCTCAAAGGGGGCTTGCCCCTGCAGAAAGGCGGTGGTGCTGACTTCGTACCACTTCTTGACCCGCTTGACGCTTTTCACTTCCAGGCTACCACCGATGAATTCGCGGAAGCGTTTGCCGTATTTGCGGGAGATATAGCCCTGGAAGGTCTTGGAGAAATTCCGTTTTTGGGCAGCAGAGGCCCGGCGGGCATCAACGCCAAGCGCATAGGCCGCAATATAGGAGGTGTCGCTGTAGCGTTTGAAGATCCGTTCAAACTCGCGGAACATGGCATTTTCCGCCTTGCCCGACGCGATGACCTTATTGATGTCGGTGACGAGGCTGTTGATCAAACTGCTGGCGCCAGCTTCGTTCAAAGCCCAAAGGGGGGCCGCAGGCACAAGCGCCGCGCTGGCAGTGAGACCGGTCAGAAAGCTGCGGCGATGCATCATTTAAAATCCTTCAGTATCTAGGTCAAAGGGGTCGATCTCACTGATCTCGGCTGTTTCACCCAGCTCAAAGCGCCGGTTCTGTAGATACAGCAGCCGGGCCTGGGCATAGCTGTCGGCACTTTCATAGAGAATCGAATCCACGGTATCTGAATATCTGCCACGATCGCCCATGCGACGCACTATCTCAGCGTAAATGCTGATGTTATCGGCGGGATTGTTCCGAGCGTAGCCAATGGGGTTGGTGAAGAAATCGACAAGAATTCCCGTGGCATCCCGCGCGGTGGAGGGGCCATAAAGCGGCAGTTCAACATAGGCGCCTTCCCCGACGCCCCATACAGCCAGTGTTTTGCCAAAATCGGTATCTACCTGGGGAAGGTTGAATTCAGTGGCGGGGTCCGCAAGGCCCAGAAAGCCAATTGTTGTGTTCATGGCGAACCGGGCCAAAGCCTGCCCGGCCAGCTTGGGGTTGCCTTGCAGCAGGGCATTGACGGCCTGCCCCGGCATCGACAGGTTCCGGGCGAAGGAAGAAAAGCTGGTCACCATAGGTTCGGGGACGATGGTCACATAGCCCTTGGAGGCGGGCCGAAAGGCGTAGCGATCAACTGCTAGATTAAAGCTGTGCACAGACCGGTTTGTGTTTTCATAGGGGTCAAAAACCTCGCCAGCAGCCCTGGCCTCAGGGCTTTGTGTGGCGCAGCCTGCCAGTGACAGAACCATAGCAAGCGCAGCAAAAACAAAACGAGGTTTGGTGAAAAGTCGCATTCGGTATGTGATCCAGTTAATTCGCTATTTGAGAAACACGCGCGGCCTATTTAAGGACAATCCCGAAGATTCCCACTTTCAACAGCAATTTGTTTGCACGTTTGTGGCAGATTCGGAACAGGTTTCCCCAGATTGGTAGATGGTGGAGGGTTTAATATGTCGCGGGCGGTTTGAACAGCTAGAGCATAGTCAATATGGCAAATAAAACATTTAAGCTTGGTTATGATGAACTTACGGCCTGCCGCCGCCAAAGCCGTGGCCTGTACTGGGCCGTTGGTATTTTTAGTGTCTTTGTAAACCTGCTGATGTTGACGGGGCCGCTCTATATGATGCAGGTCTATGATCGCGTGCTAGGCAGTGGGTCGGAGGCGACCCTGGTGGCCCTGTCGCTGCTGGTCCTGTTTCTTTATGGCATGATGGGGCTTCTGGACTACGTGCGTGGTCGGGTGCTGGCAAGGATTGGCGCCCGGTTTCAGGCGCAACTGGACAAACGGGTGTTTGACGCCATGGTCCGCCGTTCCGCGGTGGCCCAGGACCCGGTTGCCCAGACTGGGACTGCAGATCTGGAGGCAATTCAGAGACTGATGTCTTCACCGGTTTTGGGCGCTGCGTTTGATCTACCCTCGACACCCTTCTTTCTCGCTGGGATTGCCCTGTTCCACCCCTGGCTGGGATTGCTTGCCCTGGGGGGCGGCGCGGTTTTGGTTGCGGTGGCGTTGCTCAATCAGGTGTTCAGCCGTGAGCCGTTGCAAAAGGCGGCGGTTTCCTCCCATCGCGCCAATCTCTCTTCTGAGGAAATTCGCGGCGAGGCAGAGATGATCCAATCCATGGGCATGCGCGGCGCCGCGTTTCAGCGCTGGCAGAAAATTCGCACAGCGGCCCTGAAAGACACGCTGAGCGCCAATGATACCGGCGGCGGCTTCACCACTCTGACCAAGACACTGCGACTGTTTCTACAATCCGCAATGCTGGGCTTGGGGGCCTATCTGGCGCTGCAGGGGGAGGTTTCGCCGGGGGCGATGATTGCGGGGTCGATATTGATGGGGCGCGCCCTGGCACCAATCGAGCTGGGGCTGGGGCAATGGGCTCTGGTGCAGCGCGCCATCAAAGGCTGGCATTCCCTGGCGGAGCTGCTGACCAAGGTGCCGCCCGAAATGGAGCGCATGGCACTGCCACAGCCCGCGGCGCGTCTGGAGGTTCAGGCGCTGGCAGTGGTGCCACCGGGGGAGAGCCGGGCACAGCTGCGCAACGTCAGTTTCCGGGTCGAGCCAGGCCAGGCGATTGGGGTGATTGGTCCCTCGGGGTCGGGCAAATCGACGCTGGCCAAGGCGCTGACGGGGGCCTGGAAACCGGCTGCCGGCACCGTGCGCCTGGATGGTGCAGCGCTGGACCAATACGACCCGGATGTTTTAGGGCGACATTTTGGCTATCTACCGCAGCGCGTGCAGCTGTTTGACGGCACCATTGCGCAGAATATCGCGCGCTTGGCTGAGGAGCCAGATGCCGAAAAAGTCGTGGCCGCAGCCAAGAAAGCAGCAGCCCATGAGATGATCGTCAACCTGCCAGATGGCTACGACACCCGCGTATCTGCGGGGGGCGGGCGCCTGTCAGGAGGACAGATGCAGCGCGTGGCCCTGGCCCGTGCGCTTTATGATAAGCCGGTGATTGTGATCCTGGATGAGCCCAACTCGAACCTTGATAACGAAGGCTCTGTGGCTCTGAACCAGGCGATCAAGGCGCTCAAAGCTGCGGGTCAGTCCGTGCTCATCATGGCGCACCGCCCGGCAGCTATACAGGAATGTGAGATGCTCCTGGTGATCGACAACGGCGTGCAAACCGCCTTTGGGCCCAAGGATAAGGTGTTGCAGGAAATGGTGGCCAATCATCAGTCCATTCGCAAGACGGCTGGCACGGGAGGTGTGCAATGAGCCAGGACAGCGAATGGTCTGCCCGCAAGCCCCTGCTGATTGGCGCCGTGAGCCTGCTTATCCTGTTGGGCGGTTTTGGGACCTGGGCGGTGATGTCGTCTATTGCCGGGGCGGTTGTTGCCTCTGGCCGTATCGAGGTGGATCGCAACCGGCAGGTCGTGCAGCATCTGGATGGCGGTATTGTCGCCGAGATCCTGGTGGATGAGGGCGACAGCGTCGCTCTCGGCCAGATGTTGCTACGTCTCGACGCCAAGGAGTTGCGCTCGCAACTGGCCATTATCGAGGGCCAGTTGTTTGAAATGATGGCGCGGCGCGGACGGCTGGAAGCGGAACGTGACAGCGCCAAAGAGGTTACCTTTGATGCGGAGCTGTTGGCTCTGACCGAGACCCGTCCGGCGGTGCTTGATCTGGTAGAGGGTCAGCGCCGTCTGTTTGTGGCCCGCGAAGAATCCATTGCCCGTGAAATTGAACAGCTGGACAAACGCAGCTCGCAGACGCGGGATCAGATCACCGGGATCAAGGCACAGCAGGCCTCGATGGAGCAGCAGCTGGAGTTGATCGCCGAGGAGCTGAAGAACCAGACAATTCTGCTGGACCGGGGGCTGGCGCAGGCGGGGACTGTGCTCAACCTGCGCCGCACCGAGGCCGATCTGAGTGGCCGTTTGGGAGAGCTGATCGCCACCGAGGCCCAGGCCTTGGGGCGGATTACCGAGACTGAGATCGTGATCCTGAAACTGGGCTCGACCCGGCGGGAAGAGGCGATCACCCAGCTGCGCGATCTACGGTTTCAGGAATTGGAGCTGGGCGAAAACCGCCGCACCCTGCTGGAGCGCCTGGATCGGCTGGATATCACCGCACCGGTTTCGGGAATTGTCTATGACATGCAGGTTCACACCCCCCGTTCGGTAATCCGGGCGGCAGACCCGGTGCTTTATCTGGTGCCGCAGGACCGCCCGCTGGTGATCGTGGCGCAGGTGTCGCCCACGGATATCGAACAGATCTATGTCGGGCAGGATGTGACGCTGAAATTTTCGTCTCTGGATCAGCGCAATACCCCGGATCTCTATGGCAAGGTCATGCAGGTCTCGGCGGATGCATTTGAGGACCAGAACACCAGGGCCTCTTTTTACCGGGCTGAAATAGAACTGAACGCAGAGGAGGCGCAGCGCCTGCCCAAAGGTACGGTGCTTATTCCCGGCATGCCGGTGGAAAGCTACATCCGTACCCAGGATCGTTCGCCGCTGACCTATCTGGTGAAACCCCTGGCCGACTATTTTGTCAAAGCCTTTCGCGAAGACTGATGCCCCGGTGCTGGTGGCTGTTGTCGTTTTTGCTCTTTCCGGCGCGGGTCATCAGCGCTAGCGTCGCCGCGAAACATCGGCGTTGAAGGAGCGTGACCATGAGCATCGAAGCAAACCTAAAAGACCTGGGCGTCACCCTGCCAGAGGCCCCGGCCCCGGCGGCCAACTATGTGCCTTTTGTCGTTGCGGGTGACATGGTCTATGTCTCCGGGCAGATCTCTGCGGATGAAAACGGCTTGATCACCGGCACCCTGGGTGCGGATCTGGATGTCGAGGCGGGTCAGGCCGCCGCCAAGCGCTGTGCCATCTCCCTGCTGGCGCAGCTGAAAGCCGCCTGCGGTGGCGATCTTGAACGCCTGGTACGGGTGGTGAAGTTGGGCGCATTTGTCAATTCCACTGCGGATTTCACCCAGCAGCCACAGGTGGTAAATGGCGCCTCAGATTTCCTGGTTGCCGCACTGGGAGACGCTGGTCGCCACGCGCGCTCGGCCGTTAGCTCGCCGTCGTTGCCACTGGGGGTGGCGGTTGAAATCGACGCGGTGTTCCAGATCAAATGATCCCAAAACTCCCTGCTGACCTGCGGTCGCTGCCGGTTGCCCATCGGGCGCTGCATGATGTGACGGATGGACGGCCCGAGAACAGCCGCGCGGCCATCCGCGCGGCAATTGCGGCGGGCTATGCGATCGAAATTGATTTGCAGCGCTCCTGCGATGGCTGTCCCATGGTGTTTCATGACGACGACCTGGACCGTCTGACCGAGGCCACAGGTTTGGTCGCGGCCCGCAGCCGGGCAGAGCTGGAACGGATCCCGCTAACAGGCGGCGACGGCGAGTGTATACCCACCCTGGCAGAGGTGCTGGATCTGGTGGCCGGTCAGGTGCCGTTACTGATTGAGGTTAAGGATCAGGATGGTAATCTGGGTCCCGATGTGGGTGATCTGGAAGAGGCCACCGCCAAGGTCCTGCAGGGTTATGGGGGAACTGTCGCCCTGATGTCGTTCAATCCACATTCGACCGCTGCATTGGCGCAATACGCCCCCCATATTGCGCGGGGTTTGGTGACCAGCGCGTATGACCCGACGGACTGGACCCCGGTTCCCAAAGCCACCTGTGAGCGGCTGCGCGACATCCCTGATTTTGACAGCAGCCAGTCCAGTTTTATCAGCCACGAGGTGGGGGATCTGTCACGTCAGCGGGTGCAGGATTTGCGCGCCGCTGGGGTGCCGGTTCTATGCTGGACGGTGAAAAGCCGTGCAGCCGAGGACGAGGCGCGCAAATGGGTGGATAATGTTACTTTTGAACAATATCTTTCGCCGCTGCCGGCTTGATCAACGCGATACGCTGCTCAAATAGTGTCAGGAGCAGGGAGAGTTTATGGATCACAAACCAGTTGAAATTCGCGTGCTTGGCAGCCTGTCGCAGATTGCGGCAGCGGATTGGGATGCCTGTGCCTGCCCGGAAGCCTCTGATGGCGGGCGTCCTTTGGATCCCTTTACCACCTACCGGTTTCTCAGCGCGTTAGAGCAAAGCGGGTCGGTAGGGCCGGGCACGGGATGGCAGCCGCAATATCTGACCGCCTCTCTCGACGGGGCCTTGATTGCCTGCGCGCCGCTCTATGCCAAATCGCACAGCCAGGGCGAATATATCTTTGATCACAACTGGGGCCATGCCTATGAGCAGGCTGGCGGGAGTTATTATCCCAAGCTGCAGATCGCAGTGCCCTTTACCCCTGCCACGGGGCGGCGGTTGCTGGTGCGGCCCGGCTATGAGGGGATTGGCCAATCGGCCCTGGTGCAGGGGGCGGTGCAGCTGGCGGGCGACAATCAGGTCTCATCCCTGCATGTGACCTTTTGCACCTCTGAAGAGGCGCAGATCGGCACCGAGATGGGGCTGATGCCACGGGTCAGCCAACAGTTTCACTGGCTCAACGATGGTTATGCGGATTTTGACGGCTTTCTGGCGGCGCTGTCGTCGCGCAAGCGTAAAAATATCCGCAAGGAACGCGCCCAGGCTCAGAGCTTTGGTGGCACAATCCACAGCTATACCGGGGAGCAGCTCCGCCCGGAGCACTGGGATGCCTTCTGGGCCTTTTATCAGGATACCGGATCGCGCAAATGGGGCACACCCTATCTGACGCGGGAGTTCTTTTCGATCATTCACGAAACCATGGCGGATGATCTGCATCTCATTTTGGCGGAACGCGATGGTTATCCGGTTGCGGGGGCGTTGAATTTCATCGGGCGTGAGACCCTATATGGGCGCTACTGGGGCTGCCTGGAACATCACCCCTGTTTACACTTTGAATTATGCTACTATCAGGCCATTGATTTTGCCATTGCCAATCAGCTGTTACGGGTTGAGGCTGGCGCGCAGGGCGAACACAAACTGGCGCGTGGCTACCTGCCAGTGGAGACACACAGCCTGCATTGGATCGGCGATGCAGGGTTTGCCGAGGCCGTTGGCCGGTATCTAGAAGCCGAGCGGGCAGCGGTGGCAGAAGAGGTCGAGGTGCTGACCAGCTATGGGCCGTTTCGCAAAGCAGAAGTGGAGGAACAGGAATGACCGAGAAACTATCAGAGGCCACGCGCGGGCCGCTACTGGATCCGCTGTTTGCAACCGGATGGCAGATGGTTGATGGGCGCGATGCCCTGAGCAAGACCTTCACGTTTGACAGTTTTGTCGACGCCTTTGGCTGGATGACCCGTGCCGCGATCTGGGCGGAAAAATGGGACCACCATCCAGAATGGAGCAATATCTACAATCAGGTAACGGTCGTGCTCACCACCCATGACGTGGAGGGGGTCTCGGCACTGGATGCCAAGCTGGCGCGGAAATTCGATAGCCTGGTCTGAAATTTTGGCCTTAAATTTTGGCCTGAAACTCTGGCCTGAAACTCTGGCCTGAGATCAAAAATGCGGCTGCCCAAGCGATAGGCTCGGGCAGCCGTTTTGCATCAGCCAATCGAGGCCAGCAGGCCTTCGCCAGCAGAGAGTTCGCACTGGCCGGGGTTTTCTTCCATGTTGAGCTGGGTCACGACGCCATCCTCAACCAGCATTGCATAGCGCAGCGAACGGCCAATCAGCCCGGCGGGCGGCGCGTCAAAGCGCATGCCGATTGCATCGGTAAAGGCGCTTTCGGCATCGGCCAGCATGGAAATTCCGGCAGCCGTGGCGCCGGTTGCTTCGCCCCAGGCCTGCATCACAAAGGGATCATTGGCCGAGATGCAGATGATCTCGTCGACGCCTTTGGCAGCAAACTGATCCTTGGTGCGGATAAAACTGGGCACATGGGCGGAATGACAGGTTGGGGTAAAGGCGCCGGGCACCGCAAAAATTGCGACTTTGCGGCCCTTTACCTTATCGGCCATCTGCACCTGTTCGGGGCCTTCAGCGCCCATTTGGGTGAGCGTTGCATCGGGCAGTTTCTCTCCAGCAGAAATCATTGCGCGTTTCCTCTGTTGTGGTGATTGCGTTTAGGTTCTTCGCCCCTATAGGGTCACCACAACAGGAGACCAGAACCAGCGTGGGAGGCAAGAGGTGAAATGAGTCACATCATTGTGATCGGAGCAGGACAGGCAGGATCGTCCTTGGTGGCGAAGCTGCGCAAAGATGGGTTTGAGGGCGAAATCACCTTGATTGGGGCCGAAAACACCCTGCCATATCAGCGCCCGCCGCTGTCTAAGGCCTATCTGCTGGGAGAGATGGATCTGGAGCGGCTGTTCTTGCGGCCTGAGAGTTTTTACGCTGACAACAACATTACCCTACGTCTCGGCACCGTGGTGACGGCGATTGATGCTGGGGCCAAGACCCTGAGGCTGGGCGATGAGGTGATTGCTTACGACCAGCTGGCCCTGACCACCGGATCGGATCCACGGCAGCTGCCTGCCGCCATCGGCGGTGATCTTGGCGGGGTTTTTGTGGTGCGCAGCCTGGGCGATGTTGATGCAATGGCGCCCTATGTGGTTGCAGGCAAGCGCGCCTTGATCGTTGGCGGTGGTTACATCGGGCTGGAGGCCGCAGCGGTCTGCGCCAAACGCGGGGTTGATGTCACGTTGGTGGAGATGGGCGATCGCATCCTGCAGCGGGTCGCCGCGCCCGAGACCTCTGACTATTTCCGCGCTCTGCACCGGGATCACGGTGTGACCATCCTGGAGGGCACCGGGCTGGACCGTCTGGAAGGCGAGGCGGGCAATGTGACACGCGCCGTCCTGGGCGACGGCTCCACTGTTGAGGTTGATTTTGTCGTTGTTGGCGTTGGTATCACCCCCAGCACCCAACTGGCGGCGCTGGCCGGGGTGGAGGTGGAGAATGGCATCAAGACCGATGCGCAGGGGCGCACATCTGACCCGTCGATCTGGTCCGCGGGGGATTGTGCCTCTTTCCCGTATAAAGGCGGTCGTATCCGGCTGGAAAGCGTGCCAAACGCCATTGATCAGGCCGAGGTCGTGGCGCAGAACATGATGGGCGCGGGCAAGGACTATGTGGCAACGCCCTGGTTCTGGTCGGATCAATATGATGTCAAACTACAGATCGCCGGCTTAAACACCGGGTTTGACAATGTTGTCACCCGCGCCGGTGACGGTCGGACCACCTCGTTCTGGTACTATAAGGGCGATCAATTGGTTGCGGTGGACGCAATGAATGATCCGCGTGCCTATATGGTCGGCAAACGGCTGATCGACATGGGCAAGACGGCAGATAAGGCGGCGGTGGCAGACGCTGCGGCGGATCTGAAACCCCTGCTGAAAGCATGAGGATCATCGCCGGGGACTTTCGCGGTCGCGCCTTGGCGGCGCTGGGCAAGGGCGATGCGGGGGCACATCTGCGTCCCACCACTGACCGGGTGCGCGAGAGCCTGTTCAACGTGCTGGCGCATCAGGTTGATTTTGACGGCATGCGGGTGCTGGATCTTTTTGCCGGCACCGGTGCGCTGGGGCTCGAGGCCCTGTCACGCGGCGCCGAGAGCGTGACATTTGTCGATGACGGCCGGGTATCGCAGGGGCTGATCGCCAAAAATATGGACATCTGTCGCGCGGGTGATCGCGCCAGCCTGATCCGGCGCGATGCGCTGAAGCTGGGGGAGAACCCGCAGGCGCCCTTTGATGTGGTGTTTCTTGATCCTCCCTATGGCAAAGGCCTGGGGGAAAAGGCCCTGAAGGCCGCCGAGGCTGGCGGCTGGATAGCGGAGGATGCGCTGATCATCTGGGAGGAAAACGCGGCGATGTCCCCTCCCGAAGGCTATGAGCTGCGAGACGCGCGCAAATATGGCGACAGCCATATTACCCTGTTGTTGCGGGGGGTGTCAGTCTGAAACAGGCGCGGGGTAGATCGGGCGGTTTTGTGCCGGTACAGGGTTTGCATCAGGGTTTTGCGCGGGGCAGAATACCGGGGCTTTGCCTCAGGAATTCATGACATGCCTACGACCTTTCCAACGCCACAGCTGGTTATTTTTGATTGCGACGGGGTATTGGTCGATAGTGAACGGGTGTCAAATCAGGCGCTGGTCGACAATTTGTCCAGGCATGGGCTGGCGCTGAGCCTTGAACGCTCGATGCAGCTGTTTGTCGGTGGCACCATGACTGGTGTCATGCAGAAAGCCATCGCGCTAGGGGCGGATCTGCATGAGGGCTGGGTTGATGAAATCTATGGGGAAACCTATGCGGCGCTCAAGGCCGGTGTGGATCTGACGCCGGGCGTAACGGCGCTTTTGGCGGTCCTGGATCAGCATCAAATCCCCTGTTGTGTGGCGTCCAATGGCAGCGAAGACAAGATGCGCATCACCCTGGGGCAGAACGGGCTGTGGCAGCGGTTTCACCCCAGTGCGATGTTTTCAGCCCATTCCCTGGGCGTGGCAAAACCGGATCCGGGGCTTTTTTTGGCGGCTGCCAGCCATTTTGGCATACAGGCGCGCGACTGCTTGGTAGTCGAAGACAGCACCACCGGGGCCACGGCGGCGGCGCGGGCAGGTATGCGGTGTCTTGGCTTTGCGCCTGATGGCGATGGCGCAGCGCTGACAGCGGTGGGCGCAGAAGTTTTCCACCATATGTCTGATGTCCCGGCCTTGATCGGGCTTTGAGCAAACTCCTTTCCCCAAATGAAAAGCCCCAACCGAGGGTCGGGGCTTTTGATATCAGGGCGCCGGGGCTGAGGTCCTAGCCGTAGGTCGGGTGGAACTTGCCGCCGGGTGAGAGGGTGAAAATGTCAAACCCGTCTGCGGTGACGCCAATGGAATGTTCAAACTGCGCCGACAGGGATTTGTCGCGGGTGACAGCGGTCCATTCATCGGCGAGAATCTTGGTCTCGGGGCGGCCCAGATTGATCATCGGCTCGATGGTAAAGAACATGCCCTCTTCCAGCTTTGGGCCGGTTCCGGGGCGGCCATAGTGCAGCACATTGGGCGGCGCATGAAACACCAGCCCCAAACCATGGCCGCAGAAATCGCGCACCACGCTCATCCGCTGGCTTTCAGCATAGGATTGGATGGCATGACCGATGTCGCCAAAGGTATTGCCGGGCTTCACCACCTCGATCCCTTTCATCAGGCTGTCATGGGTCACCTGAATCAGGCGCTCGGCCTTGCGCGACAGTTTGCCAGCAACAAACATCCGCGAGGTATCGCCAAACCAGCCATCCACGATGACGGTCACGTCGATATTGAGGATGTCGCCATCTTTCAGCTTTTTGTCACTGGGGATGCCGTGGCAGACCACGTGGTTTACTGAAATGCAGCTGGCGTGCTGATAGCCCTTGTAGCCGATGGTGGCAGATTTTGCCCCGGCCTCTTCGACCATATTGGTGATGAGCCGGTCGATCTCGCCGGTGGTCTGACCTGGAAAAACATGCTGTGCGATGTCATCCAGAATCTGCGCGGCCAGCTTCCCGGCCACATGCATGCCGGAAAAATCGGCTTCCTGGTAAATGCGAATGCCGTCTTTGGTGGTGCGGCCGTCTTTCGATCTCATCAAGCTGGGCTCCGTAGGCGTGTCTCTTGGGGACTATGTAAGGGGATTTGGTTAAAAGAACCAGAGCCGCCGTTGTAAAACCGGGGCTGGGGGCTGGTGCAGGTCAGGCTGCTGGCAGCCTTGGCCCAGGGCGATCTTTTGCACAGAATTGCATCTGCGTTAGATCAGCCCCCGCGTCCGCAATATAGTACGCCGTCTAAAGCGACCGCGTATCCCTGTCTGTGGGCGCGGATGCAGATTGTCCTGATTGATCGAGAATGTTGCTTTGACACCCTTTGCGGCTGGGATAGGAAGATAAAATGAAATTTTCTACACCTCTCATCCCGGCCACCTTGATCCGGCGCTACAAGCGATTTTTGGCCGATTGTCTGCTGCCAGATGGCCAGGAAATCACCGCCCACTGCCCCAACCCCGGTTCAATGACCGGGCTGGCAGAGCCGGGCATGCGGATCTGGTTGGAGCCCAACAATGACCCCCGGAAAAAGCTGAAATACGGCTGGCGATTGGTTGAGCATGGGAACGGACATTTCTCAGGCATTGATACTGCGGTTCCCAACCGGGTTTTGCGTTCCGCCCTTGAGGCTCAGAAAATCACCGAGCTGGCTGACTACAAAACCGTACAGCCCGAAGTGAAATATGGTGAAAACAGCCGCATTGATTTTCTTCTGACACAGCCCGGTTTTCCGGCCTGCTATGTCGAGGTCAAGAGCGTCACGCTGATGCGGCAACCGGGCTTGGCGGAGTTTCCTGATAGTGTGACCAAACGGGGGACAAAACACCTGGAAGAACTGGCCCGTATGGTAGAGCAGGGACACCGGGCGGTGATGCTCTATCTTGTGCAACGCACAGATTGCGACCGCTTTCAGCTCGCTGATGATATCGACCCGGCCTATGCGCGGGCCTTTGATCATGCGCAAATCTGTGGCGTTGAGCGGCTGGTTTACAGCACACAGATCAGCCCGCATGAGATAACTGTGGCGGCACCTGTCGTTGGGGTGTGACTGGCCATTTTGCCAAATGGCCAGTTCTAGGCCCGGATCTGCGCGACCTGACGGGTAAGCTGTGCAAGAAAATCAACGACCTTTGATCGGTTCTGCGGCTCCAACATGGTCTGATGAATTTGCTCTGGTGACAGTTTCATTAGGTCAAACCTGGCGAAGGTTTCTGGGGTGAACCCATCGCTGACTGTGGCCAAAACCAGCCGCAACTGAGCAAGCATGTCATCCCCTCGGTGTGAGGCGTGCAGTAAGGCTATAGGCTTGCCAATAATCTCGTCTCGGGACACCAGCCAATCAATCGCGTTTTTCAAGCCACCGGGAATTGCCCTTATGTATTCGGGGCTTGCGATGATCAGCGCATCATTTTCCCGGATCAGGTTAATGAAGGTCTGAACGGGCTGCGGCAAAGGATTTTGTTCTGCGTCAGGTGAGAAGACGGGCAAATCAGCGACGCCTGCGAAAACCGTTACGCGATGATCAGAACCTGCGATTTCAGACACAGATTTGAGCAAAGCGGTGTTGGTGGATGTGGCGCGGCCACTGCCAGAGATTGCGAGAAGTTTCATAGCCTCTGAGTAGAACACCCCATGGGCTGGCACAACGATCGCAGTGTGGGATTGGCTGACCTGCAAGCAAGATGTTGCTGCAGGGCGTGCCCATAGAGGCTTGGAATGGTACAAAAGGGAGCACGCAGGGGGCGAAATCGTCAGCAGGTCTGAGAACGCCATGGTGAGGAAAGTGTTTGCACCAATCTTGGCCAGAAACCGCGCGTCAGAGCTTGCCTGAGACGGGATGCCCGCTTGCCCTTGATGCAGGAGTGGCTATCTTGCAGCAAAGATCGCGCAGAGTGTCATCATAGGAGAGAGAAGATGCCCAACCCAAGTGCCGCAATGTTGGTCATCGGTGATGAAATCCTGTCAGGACGGACCCAGGACACCAATACGCATTTTCTGGCAGGTGAGCTGACCAAACATGGCATCGACCTGAAGGAAGTGCGGGTGATCAGCGATGATGCGCCGGTTATTATTGCCGCCGTGCAAGCGCTGAGCAAAAGGTTTGACCATGTCTTTACCAGTGGCGGCATTGGCCCCACCCATGATGATATCACCGCGGATTGCATAGCAGAGGCCTTTGGCGCCCATCTTGATGTGCGCGACGATGCCCGGGCGATTCTGGCGGCGCATTATGCCAATTCGGGGCAAGAGCTAAACGCGGCGCGCCTGCGCATGGCGCGAATCCCCGACGGTGCGACCTTGATTGACAATCCGGTGTCTTCGGCGCCGGGATTCAGCTTAGGCAATGTGCATGTAATGGCTGGGGTACCAACGGTTTTTCAGGCCATGGTGGCTAGCGTTCTGCCGGGGCTGACCGGCGGCGAGCCCTTGCTGTCACAAAGCCTGCGGGTGATGCGCGGCGAAGGCGATATCGCGGCTTTCCTGTCGGATCTGGCCGCGCGGCACGGGGATTTGTCGATCGGTTGCTATCCGTTTCAGCACAACGGCGCCTACGGGGCCAATGTGGTGATCCGTGGCCACAATGGCCCCGGGGTTGACGCGGCAATGCGGGAGTTGGCACAGGAGATGGGGCTATGAGCATGGGCGCCACGCTGACAGATCCAAAGTACTATGATGTGGTTGAGGCCACCTGGCCTGCGGCTGGAAAACGCAGACTTGGGCCTGTCACTTTGCGCGACGGACAGGGCGGCGGCAGCCGCGTTTCGGCCGCCAGCGTTGAGGGTCCCGCCTCGGAGGCTGAGATCGAGGCCGCCGAACAGGCGATGCGCGCCATGGGGCAAGATTGCCTCTTTATGGTTCGCGATGGCCAGGACGAGCTGGATGCACAGCTGGCCGCGCGCGGCTATCTGGTGAAAGACCCGGTCAATCTGTGGCTTTGTCCGATTGAACAGCTGGCAGACCAAGAGATCCCCCGTGTCACCACCTTTGCCCTGTGGTCGCCGCTAGAAATCCAGCGTGAAATCTGGATCGCTGGGGGCATTGGCCCGGAACGTCAGGCGATCATGGACCGGGCTGCTGGTCCCAAGGCGGCCCTGTTGGCGCGCAATGATGATAAACCAGCCGGGGCAGGTTTTGTGGCGGTGCATGATGGTGTGGCCATGGTGCATGCGCTGGAGATCCTGCCGCACCAACGCCGCCGTGGCATGGGGGTTTGGATGATGCGTCAGGCCGCCTTGTGGGCGGCTGAAAATGGCGCGCGCGAGCTGGCAGTGCTTTGCACCAAGAAAAACGCCGGAGCCAACGGACTTTATGCCTCATTGGGCATGACCAATTGCGGACAATACCATTACCGACATTTACCTTCAGGAGCTTAATTCACCATGACCGATCAAACAGCGCCAACCGCCCTGGATCTGCCGCCTTTGGACCCGCTGCCTGCGGGCATGCAGAAGTATTTCGGCATCTGCCAGGACAAGCTGGGCATGGTGCCTAACGTGCTGCGCGCCCATGCGTTTGATGAGAATAAACTTAACACCTTTAGTGCGCTCTACAATGAGCTGATGCTAGGCGACAGCGGCCTGAGCAAACTGGAACGCGAGATGATCGCGGTGGCGGTTTCGGCGGTCAACGGCTGCTTTTATTGTCTTGCGGCCCATGGCGCTGCGGTTCGCCAGCTTTCGGGCGATCCAAAACTGGGCGAGATGCTGGTGATGAATTACCGGGTTGCCCCGTTGGATGCGCGCCAACGGGCCATGCTGGATTTTGCGGTCAAGGTCACCAAGGCCAGCACCGAGATCGAAGAGGCCGATCGCGAAATTCTGCGCCAGGTTGGCTTTAGCGATCGCGATATCTGGGACATTGCCAATGTTACCGCGTTTTACAACATGTCCAACCGTGTTGCCTCGGCCACTGGCATGGTGCCAAACGACGAATACCACGCGCAGTTCCGGTGAGGCAGACCAGATGAGGCTTGGCCCTGCTGTTCTGGCTCTTGGCAGCTGTCTGACCCTGGCTTTCTCCGCTGTTGCAGCTTCGGCTCAATCAGGGGGGGAGGCGGCCTTGCGGCTGCCTGCGGGTGCCACAGCCCGCTCCGAGCGGGAAACTGCGTTGGGCACCTATGCGCTACCGGTTGGCGCCTTTAGCGCGGCGGGTATCCCCCTGCGCCTGCAAGAAGGCCATATCCTGCGGCGGACCTGGCATCTGCAAGGCGATACAACTGTTTTGCAGGTTTTGGATGTGCTGCGCAGCCAGCTGGTAGAACAGGGCTATGAAATCCTGTTCCAATGCGAAACCCGCCAATGCGGTGGCTTTGATTTTCGCTTTGGCATCGAAGTCGTCCCCGCACCCGACATGGTTGTCAGCCTGTCGGATTACCATTTTCTGGCGGCGCAGAAACAGACCGTGGCGGCGACGGCGGATCTTGCCACGGCGGGGCAGGCAACAGCTGAGCCTGCTGCGGCCAGGCAGGTGGTTTCGTTGTTGGTGTCACGAAGCGGAACAGTAACCTACATTCAGTTGATCGAGGTCTCACCGGAAAAACAGGCGCCTTTGGCTCTGGTGACAGCAGAAACACCCGCCTCCGCCCTTCCGTTACAAGCTCAAACACAAACCGCTTTGGGGCTGGCAAGCCTGCTCGAACAACAGGGCCATGTCGTGCTGGCCGGAGTGGTGTTTGGCACCGGAGGGGAAGCACTGGGCCAGGACGCTATTGCCAGTCTGGAGCAGCTCGCAGGCTTTTTGGAAGAGCAGCCCCAGGCTCAGATTCTGGTTGTTGGACACACTGACAGCGTTGGCGGGCTTGATGACAACAAGTCCCTTTCACTGCGGCGGGCCTCGGTGGTCAAGGAAACACTGGTGCAGACCTATGGTGTTTCTGACGGGCGTATCGAGGTTGCGGGAGCCGGCTACATGGCGCCGATTGCCAGTAATCTCACAGCCGCCGGGCGCGAGAAAAATCGCCGGGTGGAGGTGGTTCTGCTCTCCAGATAATCTAGGGTCAGGACTATGGGCTCCAAACCGAGGAAAGCGCTGTCCTTTCTGCGGGTGGCGCAGCAGAAAACTGCCCCCGCCTGAGCAGGAGCAGCTTTGAAAAGAGAGGAGTCATGGGGCTGTGTCGCCAATCAGGCGGACTGTTGCCACTCTTCGCTATCTTTGCCGGCAAAGGAATGGGCCAGAAAGTCGATAAAGGCACGGACCTTGGGCTGGGTGAACTTGCCCGGAGGATAGACCGCATAGATGCCCTGGGTCTCTACGGGCAGGTTTGGCATGACGTCTTCGACCAGCCCCTCTGCCATCGCTTCAGAGTAGAGGTAGCTGGGCAGATAGGCGATGCCCAGACCCGAGATCGCAGCATTGAGCAGGGATTGCCCATCGTTCACCGACAGCCAGCCCGTGGTGCGCACCTGGCGCTTCTCACCAGAGGGGGCGGTGATCTTCCAGACATTGCCGCTGGACTGGTTGGAATAGTGCAAAAGCTTGTGGGTGTTCAGATCGTCGATTTTTTGCGGTCGGCCAAATTGTTCCAGATAGCCCGGTGAGGCGATCATCCGTTTGGTGGTCTCGGTGAGCTTGCGGGCCTTGAGCGAGCTGTCTTCCAGTTCGCCAATGCGCAGAGCCATATCAAAACCTTCTGAAATCAGCTCCACATAGCGGTTGTTCAGGACCATGTTGACAGTGATATCGGGGAAATCCCGTAGGAAATCCGACAGCACCGGTGACAGATGGTTGACGCCAAAATCCGTCGCCACCGAAATCCTGAGCAGCCCCGAAGGCGCGGATTGCATGGAGGAGACAAGCGCGTCAGCTTCGCCGGCATCGTTCAGCACGCGTCTGGCGCGGTCATAATAGGCGAGGCCGATTTCTGTCGGCGACACGCGGCGCGTTGTGCGGTTCAACAGCCGGGCGCCGAGGCGGGTCTCCAGGCTGGATACATGTTTAGATACGGCGGATTTTGAAATCCCCATCTTCTTTGCCGCGTCGGTGAACCCGCCCTGGTCCACGACATTGGCAAAGGCCTCCATTTCGGTCAGTCGATCCATTCGCAGGGTCCTTTTGTTTCGTTTGCTCGACCTGTGTTTGGCGTCGAATTCGGGCAAGAACGGGGCAATGGTGGGATAATTGCAGGGTTTTCTCAAAACCGTTCAGGTACTGGAAACGGTCGCACAATGTGGCGATTTTGACCGTTTCGTTCAGAAAAAACAGACCAGCTACCGGCAGCCGCAGGGATGGGGCCAGCGGCAGCGGCAGTTGAGCAAGCTGGCTGAGCTCCAGAAGAAGAGGCGCGCCAAAGTCCAAGGTCAAAAACATGCGCTGCGCAAGGCGCACTCTATGAAAGAGGGTGCAAAGAGCTCCATCAGATTTTGCCCCATTTGCCCAGCCTATAGGCTTCCTTGGACCAAGATAACGGGATGTACACTACTTTTGAATATAACTGGGAGCCAGAACGTATAATGTTTGTAAAGGCTGATAACTCATGCATCGTTTTTCACTGCGTACGCAGGTTTTTATTTTAGGGGGCGCTTTTGTTGCGATGCTGGCGCTGGTCGCTGGAATCTCCTGGCTCGTCAGCAATCGTTTGACAGAAAGCATCTATCAATCGCGCTTGGTTGTGGCACAGCTGAAGAGCCTGGATGATATGAAAGAAGATATCGAACAGGGTTTGGCGGATCTATTGGCCTATACTGGTGGCGACAACGAAGGAATAACGGGGCTGCGCGGCAACATAGACGAGGTCGCCACAGAAATTGCTGGTGCCGAGGATCGCTTTGTTAAGGTCTCTTCTGCAAATGCTGTTCAAAACGATGTTTATGAATCTGTCATCGCTCTGACGCCAACTGTCGATGGCTTCACCGCTATGCTTGCTGCACTTGAAAAGACCGAAGCGGGTGCAGACCGCCGGGCTTTTGCCTATGATCAAGTTGTTCCCGCCATTGCCCATCTTCGTGATTCGGTTAATTCCATGCAGGACATCATGGGGGCGCGAAAACAGGCGGTTGAGGATCAAATTACCAGTCTGATTGCGCGCAGCGAGATTGTGCAGCTGGGCACTAACATTGCGGCAATGGTGGGCGCACTGGTCATGGCGTTGGTGTTTGGCCAGCTTCTGAGCCGGCCAATTGTTGCTGCAGCGCGTTCTGTGAATAGATTGGTGGAAGACGACTACCAAAGCGAGATTGAAGATACCCATCGCCGGGATGAGGTCGGGGCCATTGCCCGCAACCTTGCGGATCTGCGGCAACGGTTGGACCAGGCCAAATCAATTGAGCTGAAAAATCAGCAGGAAAATGAGCGCAGGGTTGAATTGTTCCATGTTCTCAGCGCCTCCATGGCGGATCTGAAATCTGGCGATATGAACCAGCGGATTCCTGCGGGGGACTGGACCGACCTGGGCGAGAGCTATGAAATGCTCTGTATTGACTTTAATGATCTCGCGGGCGCCTTGGGAGAACTGGTGCAAGAGCTCAGCGTGAGTTCGAGCGCGGTGGGCCAGAATGCGCAGGGGCTGTCCACGATGTCCGATGAAATGTCCCGTCGAGCGGAAACCCAGGCTGCAACACTGGAAGAATCCGCCGCAGCATTGGAACAATTGTCAGCGAGTGTGCAATCCGCAGCGGAACAAGCGCAGGCGGCGGATGAACAGGCTGCCGAGGGCCGCAGACGGGCGGAACAGGGCGGCGGTGTTATGCAGGAGGCGATGCAGGCGATGACCTCCATCGCGGAGTCTTCTGAAAACATCAGCAAGATCATCACGGTGATTGATGACATCGCCTTTCAGACCAGTCTTTTGGCCCTGAATGCGGGGGTAGAAGCAGCCCGCGCCGGTGAGGCCGGTCGTGGATTTGCGGTTGTTGCTTCGGAGGTGCGTAGCCTTGCCCATCTGGCAGCCAAATCGGCCAATGACATCAAGGGGCTGGTGACCAATAGTTCAAAACAGGTCGAAGATGGCGAGCGCCTGGTACAGGCCACCAGCGAGACCTTGGCGCAGATTGTCGAAAGCGTAACCAGCGTTTCTGAACGTGTCTCTTCGATTGCCGCTTCAGCGACCGAACAGGCCTCTGGCCTGCGCGAGATCAACATTGGTGTCTCCCAGCTGGACAAGGTCACCCAGGAAAATGCCGCCATGGTGCAAGAAACCAACAGCGCCAGCCAGAAGATGAAAGACGAAGCATCGCGGTTGTCAAACCTGCTGCAAAGGTTTGCCGGCTCTGGTGATGCGCAGCAAGACGTGGCCTGATAACCCGGTTTCACCAGGGGACAGGATTTGGCAATATAAAGGCTTCGCTCCAGAGCGAAGCCTTTATGCTGTGGAATTGGCTAGGCTTGGGATCCCAAGAACAGGAAACCCGCCATGCTTACATGTATTATCCGCTACCAGATCGACCCAACAAAAACCGAGGCCTTCCGCCAGTATGCGCGCAATTGGGGGGAGGCCATTCCCCGCAATGGCGCCGACCTGATTGGCTATTTTGCCCCGCATGAAGGATCTGCAACCCAGGCCTATGGGATCTATAACATTGCCGACCTTGCCAGCTATGAGCGCTATCGGGCCCGGCTGGCCGTTGATCCGCTGGGGCAGGAGAACTACGCCTTTGCCCAGCGGGAGCGGTTTATCTTGCGGGAGGAGCGCAGCTTCCTCAAGCTGGCCTCAACACCAGATGTCCCCACCGCAGGAGCGCGCAAGTGATAGCCGTGATTTTTGAAGTGCAGATTGCCGAGGGGCAAAAGCCAAGCTATCTTGAGGTGGCGGCAGAGCTGAAGCCACTGCTGGAGCAGATTGATGGCTTTATTTCGGTGGAGCGGTTCCAAAGCCTCAGCCAGCCGAACAAGCTGCTGTCTCTTTCCTTCTTTCGCGATGAACAGGCGGTGCAGCAGTGGCGGCAGTTGACACAGCATCGCACAGCCCAAAGCAAAGGCCGGGATGGGATTTTTGCGGACTATCGGCTGAAAGTGGCAGAGGTTCAGCGCGACTATGGCATGCGGGACCGTCAAGAGGCCCCCGAGGATAGCCAGGTAGCAAACAAATCGATTTGACGCCTCAGACAGGGGGGGCTCCCGCCCGTCGTTGGCTTTTGCCAAAGCCGCCTCCCGTTGGGGGTAGCGCCGCGCGCAATGCACGCGGCGCTACCCCCAGGTCGCACGGGATGGTGGCCTGGCTTTGCCAGGACATCTGTGGGCGCGGGAGGATTTGGCCGTAACCTTCAGCGCCTAGAGTGTGGCAGCCAGCCTGGTTCCCTGGTTGATGGCGCGCTTTGCATCCAGTTCTGCGGCAACATCGGCGCCCCCGATGACATGGCAGGGCACGCCTTTGGCCGCGAGCGCCTCCGCGAGACTGCGGTCCGAGACCTGCCCGGCGCAAAGCACAAAGCTATCCGCTGCGATAACGGTGGGGGTCTCACGCGCCTCGCCAAAGCTGACATGCAGCCCCTCGTCGTCGATGCGTTCATAGTTCACGCCGCCAACAAAGTTCACGCCCTTCATCTTGAGCGTGGCCCGGTGGATCCAGCCAGTGGTCTTGCCCAGGCCTTTGCCATGGGCCTGTTTTTTGCGTTGCAACAG
Source organism: Phaeobacter sp. G2 (assembly GCA_025163595.1). Taxonomy (NCBI): domain Bacteria; kingdom Pseudomonadati; phylum Pseudomonadota; class Alphaproteobacteria; order Rhodobacterales; family Roseobacteraceae; genus Phaeobacter; species Phaeobacter sp. G2. The sequence goes on along the minus strand of CP104100.1, from coordinate 3,900,947 downwards.
TGTGACTTCACGGGCCGGAGCCTCGGGTTGTGGTCCCTCGGGGGCAAGACCGGAGCGGTGCTCGGCCGGGTCGGTGACCCCCCATTCCTTCATCCAGAGAGGCAGGTCTTCCGTTGGGCTTTTGCCCTCGTGCAGCAGGTATTCGCTGACATCAAAGCCAATGCCGCCGGCGCCGATAACCGCAACCGTCTTGCCGACGGGTTTCTTGTGGCGCAGCACGTCGATATAGCTCAGCACCTCGGGGCGGTCCTGACCGGGAATGCCGGGATCGCGGGGCATGACCCCGGTGGCAATGATCACCTCGTCATAGGTGGTGAGGTCCTCTGCAGAGACCTCGCGCCCCAGTTCCAGAGTGATCCCGGCCTCGGCCACCATGGTGCGATACCAATCGACAAGGCCCCAGAACTCTTCCTTGCCGGGCACCTGTTTCGCCATGTTGAGCTGGCCACCGATCTCATCCGACCTGTCAAAGACGGTGACCTTATGGCCCCGCTGCGCCGCAGCCAGAGCGGTCGATAGACCTGCAGGACCCGCACCCACAATCGCCACGGATTTGAGCACATCCGCCGTGCCCAGGACCAGCTCGGTCTCATGGCAGGCCATGGGGTTCACCAGACAAGAGGTCAGTTTGCCGCCAAAGGTGTGATCCAGGCAGGCCTGATTGCAGCCGATGCAGGGAGCAATCTGTGCACCTTTACCGGCTTCGGCCTTGGCGACAAAATGCGCATCTGCCAACATCGGTCGCGCCATCGACACCATATCGGCACAGCCCGTGGCCAGCACCTCCTCGCCCACTTCCGGCGTGTTGATCCGGTTTGAGGTGATCACCGGGATCGAGACCTTGCCCATCAGTTTCTTGGTGACCCAGGCAAAGGCCGCGCGCGGGACCGAGGTGGCGATTGTGGGAATGCGTGCCTCGTGCCAGCCGATGCCGGTATTGATGATGGTGGCGCCGGCCTTTTCGACCTCTTGCGCCAGCTGCACCACCTCATCATGGGTCGAGCCATTGGGCACCAGGTCGATCATCGACAGGCGATAGATGATGATGAAATCACGGCCCACGGCTTCGCGGGTGCGGCGGACCACGTCGATGGGCAGGCGCATGCGGTTTTCATAGGATCCGCCCCAGCGGTCGGTGCGCTTGTTTGTATGGGTGACCAGGAACTGGTTGAGGAAATAGCCCTCAGAGCCCATGATCTCCACCCCGTCATAACCCGCTTTCTGGGCCAATACGGCAGCATTGACGATATCCGCTATCTGCTTCTCGATGCCTTCTTCGTCCAGCTCATTGGGCGGGAAGGGGGAAATCGGCGATTTTACCGGGCTGGGGGCGACGCATTTGGGGCCGTAGGAATAGCGGCCCGCATGTAGGATCTGCATGGCGATCTTGCCACCGGCCTCATGCACGCGCTTGGTGACAATGGAATGGCTGGCGACCTCTTCATCCGTGGTCATCATCGACGCCCCAGGCAGTACCGAGCCTTCGAGATTGGGGCCAATGCCGCCGGTGACCATCAGGCCAACATTGCCGCGCGCCCGTTCGGCATAGAACTCCGCCACCCGATTCCAGTCTTTGGTTTCTTCCAGACCAGTGTGCATCGAGCCCATCAGCACCCGGTTTTTCAATGTGGTAAATCCGAGATCCAGCGGCGCCAGAAGATTTGGGTACGCAGTCATGACACTCTCCCTTGTCGTTGTCGCCAAAAATGCCCTGCGCAGACGGGCTTGTCACGCCTCAACGCGGCGTCACCCCCTTGCCTGCCCTGACGACACCGGGTCTAAGGAGAAACAGCAGAGCCACAGCGCCGATATTACCGCGCTGCGGCCTTTGTCTGCATCTGCCCCAGTGGCCCAAGGAGACTAAAATGACGCCCGAAGAAATTGCAAAGCTGCCCTATCGTCCCAATGTGGGCATCATGTTGGTAAACCGGGCCAACCATGTCTTTGTGGCACAGCGCAAGGACCGGTTTCAGGATGCCTGGCAAATGCCGCAGGGGGGGATCGACCGCGGCGAGGACGCCCGTGTGGCAGCCCTGCGAGAGCTGGAAGAAGAAACCGGCGTGACCCAGGATCTGGTAGAGATCATTGCCGAAAGTGACGGCTGGCTGCCCTATGACCTGCCGCATGACGTGGTGCCAAAGTTCTGGGGCGGCAAATATCGCGGTCAGGAACAAAAATGGTATCTGATGCGGTTTCTTGGCCGCGATGATCAGATCAATATCGAAACTGAACATCCTGAGTTTTCGGACTGGTGCTGGCAGCCGGTGGATCAGCTGGTGGAAAAGATTGTCCCCTTCAAGCGTGAGGTCTACGCCCGCGTGGTGGTTGAATTTTCTGCCCATTTCTGAGCCCAGAGCATGCGGGGGAAGGGGTGGACTTGGGAGGCTGCTTCGAGCCGCGTTTCAGTGAGCGAGAACTGAGTTTTCCTGCCCATGCGGAGACCCCTTGGGGCCTGGCCCGGCCCCTGGGTTTTGTAACCTACGAGGGGAGCTTTGCTTTGGGGCGGCGAAAGCCCAGGTTAGATTGCCCCAACCAGAGACTGAACAGGGCCAGGGCAGCGCCCGAAATTTGCATCGGGGTCAGGCTCTCGCCCAGCAAGGTCCATCCCAAAAAGACGGCTGAGAGCGGGCTTAGAACCCCCAAAAGCGAGACTTTGGCAGGCTCGATCCGGGCCAAGCCGCGAAACCACAGAATATAGGTCAGGGCGCCACCGATCAGGCTCATGTAGGCCAGGCCAATGAGGTTGTTGCCTGTCAGTAGGGGGATGTCGGCCAGGCTGGGGGCCGCAAAGGGGATCAGCAGCAATCCACCGGCGGTCAATTGCCAGGCGGTGAAGGTGAGTGGGGGGACTGGTGGTTGCCATTTGCGTGTCAAAACCACGCCTGCGGCCATGGAGACGGCGCCGCCCAAGCCAGCCACAACACCCCAGAAATCAAGGGCGGCCGCTGGGGTCAGCACCAGCAGTGCCACACCAAGAATACTAAGCGCCGCAGCCAGTAGCGCGGTGGGGCGGATGGGCGTTTGCAGCGCATAGGCGGAGAAAAATACCACCAACAACGGCTGCGCCGCGCCCAGCGTTGCCGCCACGCCACCAGGGAGCCGGTATGCAGCGACAAAAAGCAGGGTCCAAAACAGCGAAAAGTTGAGCGTCGCCAGCACCAATAGCTTTGGAATCCAGGCAATCGGCGGCAATTGGCGGACGATCAGCAGCAGGATCAGCCCAGCGGGCAGGGCGCGCAATAGCGCCACCAGAAGCGGCGATTGCCCCGGTAGCAGACTGGTCGTAACAATATAGCTGCTGCCCCAGATGGTCGGGGCAAGCGCGGTGAGAAATAGATCCAAACGGGCCATATCTTGAGTCTCCTGAATTTTATCTTGATGTCAAGATAATTGGGTTTGTCTTGACATCAAGATAAATTCTGAACAGGCTATGTGCATGGATCATGTAGACTTTATCACTGACCAATGGGCGCGCGAACGGCCCGATCTGGATGTCAGCGCCATGGGGATCATTGGCCGGGTGGCCCGGCTTTATCTTGCTTATCAGGAGGCGATGCAGGTCACGTTCTCCCGCTACGGTTTGAATGCTGCAAAATTCGACGTGCTGGCAACTCTGCGCCGCTCAGGCGCGCCCTATCGGCTGTCACCGGGGGACTTGCTCAAAGCAACCATGGTGGCCTCTGGCACTATGACCAACCGGATTTCCCGTCTCGAAGCAGAGGGCCTGGTGCTGCGTCTGATCAATCCTGACGACAGCCGCAGCTTTCTGATCGAACTCAGCGCCGATGGTCTGGCTTTGATTGACCGGGTGGTGGAAGATCATGTCGCAACGCAGGAACGCCTGCTTGCCCCGATGCCCAAGCAAGAGCGCACTGCTCTCAAGACCCTGCTGTCGCGGGCACAGGCAGCGGTTGAAAAATCATCAGGCTAGGGGCGCTTGGCTTTGCCACCTGTGCCAGAACACTGGTAGAAAAGAGCGCCGGAGCGCGGGGTGGCAAAGCCTCCCCGCGCTGGGCCCAACGGGAGCCCTCCCGCCGGAGGCGAGAGGGGCGACGGGCGGGAGAGCCCGCTTTGTGATTGAAACCAGGCGCTGTGCTTACAGCAGGCCGGCCTCGCGGATCAGCTCCAGCATATTGCTCTCGGGGCGTGGACCGATATGGCTAATGACCTCAGCCGCGCAGATGTTGCCAATCTTGGCACAGGTTTCCAGATCACGGCCGGTGGCAAGACCAAACAGGAAGCCGGCGGCAAACTGATCGCCAGCCCCGGTTGCATCTACCGGCACCACCCTGGTGACGGGCACATCCAGCCGGGTTTCACCGCTGATCACGGTGACGCCATCGCCAGAGCGGGTGCAGACCACCAGCGGGCAAATCGCCGCCGTTTTGGCCAGGCCCACTTCCAGGTCATCGGTCTCAAACAGCGATTTGATCTCGTCCTCGTTGCCGATCACAAAATCCAGATCATGTTCGATCAAGGACAGAAAATCTGCCCGGTGCCGTTCGACACAGAAGGGATCCGAGATGGCGATACCAGATTTGCCACCGCCCTTACGGCAGTCCCGCGCGGCTTCCATGAAGGCTGACTTGCCCTTGTCCTTGTCAAACAGATAGCCTTCCAGGAACATGATTTGGGCGCTGCCGGCCACGGCGTTTGGCACATCGGCGCTGCTCAGCTCGGAGGAGATACCAAGATAGGTGTTCATCGAGCGTTCGCCATCCGGCGATACAAAGATCATCGACCGCGAGGTCGGCAACTCGCCACCCGCAACGGGTGGGTTTACAAAATCAACGCCGTCTTCGTTCATGGCATTGGCATAAAAATGCCCCAACGCATCGTCATGCACCCGCCCGATAAAGGCGGCGTCCAGACCCAGAGCCCCGGCGCCGGCGATGGTATTGGCGACCGATCCACCGGGGGTCTGCACCCGGTTTTCCATGGCACCATACAGCACTTCGCCACGATCCCGTTCGATCAGTTGCATGATGCCTTTTTCGATTCCCATATGGGCCAGAAAGCTGTCATCGCTTTGCGAAATTACGTCGACAACCGCATTGCCGATGCCAACGATTTGGTAGGTTTTCATAGGTTCTTGTCCTCATATTGACAGAGATCGCGGATCAGGCAGGTGCCACACAGCGGCTTGCGCGCCTTGCAGTGATAGCGTCCGTGCAGGATCAGCCAATGATGTGCATGTTGCTGAAAATCAGCGGGAATATTATCTTCAACGGCGCGCTCTACCGCATCGACATCCTTACCTGGGGCTATGCCCGAACGGTTGCCAACGCGAAAAATATGGGTGTCGACGGCCTGTGCAGGCTGATGCCACCACATGTTCAAAACCACATTGGCGGTTTTGCGGCCTACTCCGGGCAACGATTGCAGCGCCGCGCGGGAGTTTGGCACCTCGCCGCCATAGTCATCCACCAAAATCTGGCTGAGCTTGATGACATTCTTGGCCTTCTGGCGAAACAGGCCGATGGTCTTGATATGTTCGGTGACGCCTTCAAGGCCGAGATCCAGCATCTTTTGCGGCGTATCCGCGATTTGGAACAGCGCGCGGGTGGCTTTGTTCACGCCTGCATCGGTCGCCTGTGCCGACAGGGCCACAGCCACCACCAGCGTGTAGACATTGACATGCTCCAATTCGCCCTTGGGCTCTGGTTCCGCGGCCTGAAAGCGCGAGAAGATTTCGCGAATGGTATGATAATCGAGTTGCTTTGCCATAATCGGGCTTATCGCCGTTTTGGCCAACATCCTGCAATGCCAAAGCGTCGGCGCGGTTTACAAGGGCTTTTCTGCTTGTTCTTTGGCCACAGCAGCGCCTCTCTGGCCGGATCATCGCCGCGCGGCTTGCATCTGAGGACATTTTCGCAAGTTTCGGGTCGCTGGCCGGTGGCAGATGGCAGTATGATCAGAGCAGACAGAGACGAAAAGGGCGCGGCATGAACATACAGGCAAGCGAGCAAGGCTACCATTATGGCGTCATGCGCCGCGCCATCGACCTGATTGATGCGGGCGGCGATAATCTGTCGCTGGAAGAGCTGGCAAAACGCATGGATATGAGCCCGGCACATTTTCAGCGCTTGTTTTCCGCCTGGGTTGGGGTCTCCCCCAAGCGATATCAGCAGTATCTGCGGCTTGGACATGCAAAGACCCTGCTGCGGGATCGGTTTTCCACGCTGGAAACCGCGCATGCGGTGGGGCTGTCTGGGTCCGGCAGGCTGCATGATCTCTTTATACGCTGGGAGGCGATGAGCCCCGGCGAATATGCCCGCAAAGGCGCTGGCTTGGACATTCTCTGGGGCTGGTTTGACAGTCCCTTTGGGCTGGCGCTGGTAATGGGCACGCAGAAAGGTATTTGTGGCCTGGGTTTTGCTGCTGAAACAGGGGCCGAGCCAACCCTGGCGGATATGCGCAGCCGCTGGCCACAGGCAAGGTTTGTCGAGGATCCTATGGCATTGCGGCCTTTGGTTGATGCAGCCTTTGCGCAAAAGGGGGAAACCGCGCTGCATCTGATTGGCGCCCCGTTGCAAATCAAGGTCTGGGAGGCGCTGATGTCAATTCCGGATGGGCATGTCACCAGCTATTCGGAAATCGCCAAGTCCATCGGCGCTCCAAAGGCGGTCAGGGCGGTTGGCACCGCTGTTGGCCGCAACCCGGTCAGCTGGCTGATCCCATGCCACCGGGCGCTCAAGAAATCAGGTGAGCTGGGGGGGTATCATTGGGGGCAACCCGTGAAGCGCGCCATGCTGGCCTATGAGGCCGCCCGCGCTGACACGCCAGAGCGCGAGTCGGAAAAGGCCTAGCCGACAGCGTTTTGTACACTGAATTTATGCGGTGCTGGCTGTTTTTGCGCAGTATTTCGCCGAAACGGGCAAGCAAGAGCTTGAGCCGGCTCTCCTCAGCGTCGATATATACGGGGACGCGGTGCAGGATTTGCATCGGCGAGCAGAGAATGAGGTGACCCAGTGACCGTTTTGAAAATCTCCAGCGCGGGCCTGTTGGCTGCGCTCCTTGGGCTGACCACCGCCTGTACTGATACCAATGCCCTGCGCCAGCCGGGCGAAAAAGAGCGCAATGGCCTGATTGCCGGGGCAATTGTGGGGGCTGGGCTGGCGGGTCTGTCAAATTCCAGCAACAAAGGCGCGGCAGTCGTTGCTGGCGCTGCTGCGGGGGCCTTGTTGGGGGGCGCCATTGGCAACCAGTTGGACAAGCAAGAGGCTGAGCTGCGCCAGAGCCTGTCCAACAATGGCATTACCATCGTCAATACCGGCGATCGTTTGATCCTTTCCTTGCCAAATGATTTGACCTTTGCCACCGATAGCGCGGCAATCTCCCCAGCGGTTGAATCCGACCTGCGGCAAGTTTCGCAGAGCCTGGTGAGATATCCCAACAGCACGGTTCAGGTGATTGGCCATACCGACAGTGACGGCGATGCGGCATACAATCAGACCCTGTCAGAGCAGCGGGCGAATACCGTTGCCGATCAGGTGCAGGCGGACGGGGTGCCGTACAACCGGCTGCAGACCTATGGGCGCGGGGAATCTCAGCCTGTGGCAAGCAATCTGACCGCAGAGGGCAAAGCGCAGAACCGCCGGGTTGAGATCGTGATTGTTCCCACCGCCTGATGTGGCGATGAGAGAGATCGGGCGGGCGTTATTAGCACCACTGAGGGGCCACATGTTGATGTGGCCTCTTTTGCATTTTGCTCTGCCGCGCGGCTGGGGCCTGTGATTGGGTGGTTGCCAAGGAGGGGGCAGGGCGTAAGGTTGCGCAATGACACATCTCAATGCTTCCGCTTCTCCCTCTGACGGCAATATTCTCCGTAGTCTCGATGTCATGGACCCTGCGCGGTCTGCGGCACTGCAGGTTGCGCTTGGATTGCAGCCAAGCATCGTCGCAGGCACAGAACTGCCGCCGTTTTTTCATCAACTCTATTTCTGGACACCGGTGCCGCCGGAGCAGCTGGGCCGAGATGGCCACCCAGGGCTAAGCACATCGGGGTTGATCCCTGATCTTGGTTTGCCGCGGCGCATGTGGGCTGGTGGCCGGTTGCAGTTTGAACGCCCGCTCAAGGCTGGGGTTGAGGCGGAAAAACGTTCTGTTGTGGAGCGCTCGCAGACCAAGATGGGGCGAACCGGGCCTTTGGGGTTTGTCACCCTGCGCCATGACATTCACCAGCAGGGACAGCGATGTCTGCGCGAGTGGCACGATCTTGTCTACCGCGAGGATCCCTCTCCCGAGGCGCCAAAACCACTACCGCCACAGGCCCGTGAAGATGAAGAAGAGGCGCGACAGGTCCAGTTCGACTCGACCTTGCTGTTTCGCTATTCGGCGCTCACCTTTAATGGTCATCGCATCCATTATGACCTGGACTATGCCCGCGAAGTTGAGGGCTATGCAGGTCTGGTGGTGCATGGCCCGCTATTGGCGCAGCAGCTGATGTTGCTGGCTGTCGAGCTGATGGGACCACTGGCTGAGTTTTCCTTTTGTGCCACCGCACCTTTGATGCATTTTGAGGCGGCGACCCTGTGTTGCAATGGACAGGATCTTTGGGTGCGCGCGCCAGATGGGCGACAATGCATGCAGGCCCAAGCCCTGCCTCAGGCAAAGGTTTGAACGTCAGACAAGGGGGAGCTCCCGCGCCTTTTTGAACACCAGCAGGGCTGGTCATCAAAAGAAGTCTTGGGCCCGGCGCCGCTGCGCGGCGCAACAGGGCTGCTGGGGAAGCGCTTGAGCGGCAGGTCTGCCTCTCAAGACGCGTGGTCCAGTTTACAGGGCCCTGTGCCGCCTCAAGGGTGAACCGCGCTGGCACGCGGCGGCTGACGCCGCCCTTGACCCGCCAAAGGGCAAAAGAACCGGGCCGGGGGAGGTCTGTAGATTTGGTTCAAAGGTTGTCTTCGACCCGAAAACCCGGGGGAATGTGGTCTTTGCCGTCCAGCAGCAGGTCTGCCATGACCTGAGAGACCTTGGGGGCCATGCCAAACCCAATTTTGAAGCCGCCATTGGCGATGTAGTGTTCTGGGCGCTGGGGCCAGGCGCCCAGCATTGGCGCGCGGCTTTTGGCGCGGGGCCGAACCCCTGCCCAGCGTTCTATGACTTCGGCCTGTTGCAGCACAGGCACCGCTGCAGTGGCGCGGGCGATGACATCGTCGAGCTGAGCGTCTGTGTCGTATGGGTGCTCAAAGCTGCGTTCGCTGGTGGAACCGATGGCGACGGTGCCGTCGGCATGGGGAATAATATGCAGACCATCCGCATAGAGCTGTGGCACCTCGCCGGCGTCATGGCGCAGCAGCGCGGCCTGGCCTTTTACCCCATTGCCCATGGGTTTCGCAAAGCTGTCGTTGAGCTCTAGCAGGCCAGCGTAGCCCTTGGCGTGCAGCACCAGGCCGGTATCGGGGCCACCCTCTGTTATGGTCACGCCCTTACTGGCCAGGGCAGCCATCAGGGCGGCGCAGGCGCGGCGGGGGTGCATGCGGCCGCTCAATGTATCCTGGACAACCAGTCCGCTGGCGCTGGGTGGGCACCAGGTACCTAGGTCAGAGGCTGGACGGACTTGCCACCGGGCCTGACCTTGCCAGAGGCTGCGGGCGGTGTCTTCGCGCTGGTAGGCAAGTTCAACTGCGCGGGCGTCCTGCAGCGGCTGCAGGCGTCCGGTGCGACCATAGCCAGCGGTGACCCCTCCGGCGGCTTCGACCTCTGCCCAGAAGGTTTGCGCCATCAGCAGGCTGTCGAGTTGGAACTGCTTTTTGGGGTTCCAGTTTTCCGGCACATGGGGCGCCAGGGCGCCAACGAGGCCGCCACTGGAGCCCGCCCCGGCGCCGTGAGGGTCGATCACCTGTACCCGGGCGCCGCGCTGGGCGCAGGCCCAGGCGATGGACAGCCCAAAGATGCCTGCGCCCCGGACGGTGATATCTGCCATTGTCATTTGCCATGCCTTTCGCCAGTGTCGCGCCAGTTTTCAGGCTTCATGTAGGGGATTTTGCCATGGCGGACCAGCAGGCACAGCTCAGCTGGCGGGATGATCGCATTCCGGTCTCGGATCAGTTTGATGATCCCTATTTCTCGATCCAGGATGGTCTGGCCGAGACCTGCCATGTTTTTCTGGGCGGCAATGATCTGCCAACACGGTTTGCGCCTGAATTTCATGTGGCTGAGCTGGGCTTTGGCACCGGGCTGAATATGTTGGCCACCTGGCGCGCCTGGGAGCAGAGCGGACAGCAGACTGCGCTGCGCTTCACCAGTTTTGAGGCCTTCCCGATGGCTCCTGCCGATATGAAGAAAGCTTTGGCGGCTTTTCCTGATATCCAGCCCTGGGCGGATCGGTTTCTGGCACAGTGGCAGGGCAGCGGGCACTGTGATTTGGGGACATTGCAGCTGCAGGTGGTCACAGGCGACGCGCGCCTGTCGCTACCAGAGTGGACAGGGGTGGTTGATGCCTGGTTTCTGGATGGATTCTCTCCGGCGAAAAATCCCGAGCTGTGGCAGCAGGATCTGTTGCAGGCGGTTGCGGATCATACCAGGCCGGGGGGCAGTGCGGCGACTTACACGGCAGCAGGGTTTGTGCGGCGGGGGCTGGAAGCCGCAGGGTTTACCGTGACACGGGTGCCGGGATTTGGGCGTAAACGACATATGACCAAGGCGGTCAGAACAGAGGCGAATTTGGAATGAGCACGGCAACGGCAGGCAGCACACCTCAAAGCAATAATGTGCCCATGGGCATTTTGCTGATGATTGGGGCGACAATTGTCTTTGCCCTGCAGGACGGGATTTCGCGCCATCTGGCGGGCACCTATAACACCTATATGGTGGTGATGGTGCGTTACTGGTTTTTTGCGGCTTTTGTGGTGTTCCTGGCGATGCGGACGCCGGGGGGCATCAGAGGCGTGGCCCGCACCAGTCAGTTGGGATTGCAGATCTTTCGCGGTGTCCTGCTGGTTGGTGAGATCTGCGTCGCTGTCTATGGCTTTACCCTGTTGGGGCTGGTCGAAAGCCAGGCGGTGTTTATCTGCTATCCGCTGTTGGTTGCCGCGCTGAGCGGCCCGGTGCTGGGCGAAAGCGTTGGCTGGCGCCGCTGGGCGGCGATTGGTGTGGGGCTCATCGGGGTGCTGATCATTCTGCAGCCCGGCACCGGAGTGTTTGATCCTGCGGCTTTGATCCCCTTTGCCTCGGCGCTGATGTTTGCGGTCTATGGGCTGGTGACCCGTTATGCGGCGCGGCGCGACAGCACCGCCACCAGCTTTTTCTGGACCGGGATCGCGGGCATGGTGTTTATGACCTTGATCGGCATTTGGTTCTGGGAACCCATGAGCCAGGGGGATTGGCTGTGGATGGCCCTGCTGTGCGTTTCTGGCGTCACCGGACATTGGTTGCTGATCAAATGTTACGAGATGGCAGAGGCCAGCGCGGTGCAGCCCTTTGCCTATTTCCACCTGGTCTGGGCGGCAATTCTGGGGGTCAGCATCTTTGGCGAAGTGATCCGTCTGAATGTGGCAAGCGGCGCGGCGATCATCATCGCAGCGGGGCTATTCACTTTGTGGCGCGAAAGCCGCAAGGCTCGCGCCTGACAGTTCCTTTGAGAAGGGGACCGGCAGAGGCGTTTTGCCCAGCCGCGCGCGATAGACAGGCAGGCTTTCGGTGACCCGCATCACGTAGTTGCGGGTCTCGTTAAAGGGAATGTGCTCTATCCAGTCGATGATATTCGGGCTGCCGCTGCGGGGATCGCCGTATCGCTTCATCCAGGCAATCGGGCGACGTGGGCCGGCGTTATATCCCGCCGCCATCATCACCACATTGCCGTTGAATTCTGCGGCCAACCCGGCCAGGTACTGGCTGCCCAATGTGGCGTTATAATCCCATTCTGCTGTCAGGCGGGCGGTTTCATGTTTGGCCAGAATATCCAGCTCTGTTGCCACCAGTTTGGCTGTGGCTGGCATAAGCTGCATCAAACCGCGCGCCCCTGCGTGGCTGACCACCAGGGGGTCAAATTCGCTTTCGCGCCGGGCAATTGCCAGGGTCATCTCTGAGGCCATAGGCAGTTTTTGCAGGGCAATAGGGTGCAGCGGGTAATAGGCCCCTTGCAGTTCGACACCGGCCTGGGCCGCGCGTTTGGCAATCATCACCGCCAGATGTGGCTCTTTCATTGCAACGGCCATCTGCCCCATCTGCTGCGCTTCAAGCGGTGACAGGCTTTCCACCTGATGGGTAAAGAACCGTTCTGCCAGCGTCAGCTCGCCCGCCTGCAACAGCAGCAAAGCGGCTTCAACCACCGAGGTGTCCAGAAAAGCAGCACTGCGCCAGGGCGGCAGCTGTGGCGGTGTCACAAGCGCCGGATCAAAGCTGCGTCCCAGGGCTTCTGCTGCCAGTAGCCCGTAAAAGGACGTCTGGTAGGCAGCGGCCTTTGCATAGGCCGAATGAGCCTTGTCCACCTCGCCGAGAGCCGCATGGGCCCGGCCCAGCCAATAGCCGCCACGCCCCACGGAAATTGGCGTCTCAACAGAGGCAAGAAACCGGTCAAAATGATAGACGGCCAGTTCTGCGTCCTTCAGCTTGCGCAGGGCGATATACCCGGCAAGCCATTCGCAATCAGAATAGCCATAGCCAACCTCTGGCCTGGAAAAATGATGCGCGGCCAGTTGATAGGCCTGTTCATGCTTTCCGTCGCGCATCAGTTGACGTGCCAGATCTCGACGGCGGCGCAGCCATTTTTCCGGCTGTCCCAGGGCCTTGGCGCTGGTGCTGCGATCCATCATCAGGGCAATGGCATCGTCCTGGCGGTTTTTGCGGTCGCGCCAGACAAAACGATCATAGGCCAGACCTGGGTCATTTTGCAGTGCTGCGGGAATGGCTTTGATCTTTGCATCCACCCCATTGGCTTGCTTTTGCAGCGCAATACGGGCCTCTGCCAGGGCGCGCTCAGCCGCGCCAACCAGCGGCAGCATGGGCGTCGCACTGAGATCATGAGAGTCCCACAGCAGCTGGCTCAGCCGGGTGGCATGATGCGGCTTCAAAAGCTTGCCATGATCCGCAAGATAGGCCTCTTGGGTCTCCGCGCTCATCGGCATGGTTTGCCAGGCCCGGATCAGCTCCGCCTCGCCCTGACTTTGCTGCCCCTTGGCAAAAAACGCACGGGCCAGGCTGGCGGCCCCTTCCGGGGTCTGGGGCGGCTGATCGGCAAAAAAGGCGCGTACGCGCTGGTGTGATTTTTCGATGATCAACTCTTCATTGCGCCGCCGCAGATAGGGCAGACCGGGCCAGTCAGGCCGTCGCGCCAAAAAGCTCTCCACATCCTCAGCCGTGCCTTCTTTGGCCCGCAACCGGTGCCATTCAACAACGTCACGGGCCACGGAGCCTTTTGCTCCGGCGGACTGCAGGGCCTGGGGCCAGTCCTGCGTGCGCAGGTGCTCCAGAGCCCGTTCCAGCCGGTGCGGCTGGGCTGTTGCGACGGATCCAAGCATCAGGATCAGCGATATCAGGAGCAGTATGCGTGTCATGGCTTGCTTTTATAGTGGATCCGGGGATAGAGCCATTGACGATAATCCGAGAATGGCCGGTATCAACTCAATTTCCGGTCATTTCCACACAGTTGGCGGGCCTCCGCCTGTCACGACCATTCGCTAAGGGAGCGCACCCATGTTTACAGGCTCTATGCCAGCCCTCGTCACCCCGTTTCAAAACGGCGCGTTGGATCTGGATGCGCTTAAACGCTTGGTTGATTGGCACATCGCTGAAGGCTCAAGCGGTTTGGTACCGGTTGGCACCACCGGCGAAAGCCCCACCCTGACCCATGAGGAACACGAGGCGGTAATCGCCGAGGTGGTCAAGGCGGCAGCCGGGCGCGTGCCAGTGATTGCCGGTGCCGGGTCCAACAACACGGTCGAAACGATTCGTTTTGTCGAGTTTGCCCAGAAGGTCGGCGCCGATGCCGCTCTGGTGGTGACCCCCTATTACAACAAGCCGACACAGCGCGGTTTGCTGGCGCATTTTCAGGCCGCCCATGACTGTGCCGATGTGCCAATCATCATCTACAATATCCCGGGTCGCTCGATCGTTGATATGACGCCTGCCACCATGGCAGAGCTGGCCAAGCTGCCGCGCATTATTGGCGTCAAGGATGCCACCGGTGACATCGCCCGTGTCAGCCAGCAGCGTGCCAGCTGTGGCGCCGATTTTGTCCAGCTCTCCGGCGAAGACGCCACCGCGCTGGGCTTTAACGCCCACGGCGGTGTTGGCTGCATCTCGGTGACGGCAAATGTTGCGCCAAGGCTTTGCGCTGAATTTCAGGCAGCTACTCTGGCAGGCGACTACGCCAAAGCGCTGGAATATCAGGACAAACTGATGCCCCTGCACGAGGCGATCTTTATCGAACCCGGTCTGGTCGGCGCCAAATATGGTCTCAGCAAACTGGGCCTGTGCTCCCAGGAAATCCGCTCTCCGCTGACCGGCCTTGAGGACAGCACCAAGGCCGCCATTGACGCGGCCATGGCGCACGCAGGTCTTCTATAAACTTCAGTCAGGCAGGTTTGCTTTTAGGTGAAACAGGCCCGGCAGCTTTGCGGGGCCTGTTTCATATTGCGCTTTCCTCAGCAGCTCTGCTTCATCTTACGCAAAATACCTCGGGGTGAATGCACCGCAGGTGCAGAGGGGTTGGCCCCTAATGCCGTCGCCGGTGATTACCCCGCGCGAATTTGGAGCGAAGGAAAAGCGCCACTTAGGGGCTGCGCCTAGCGTTTTCCGTAGTACAATCCCACCACATGTTCCGCCTGGGCAAAGAACAGCCAGCGCGACACCGCAATCCCAGCCATATGCGAAAGCACAGCAAAGGCTGCCATCAGATGTTTGACCAGACTGGACTCCACTGGCAGCACCAGGAACAGGACTGGCACGGCAAAGCCCAGGATCAGCGCAATGGCCCGCAGCTTTTGCGCATGTCTGCGCCCCACCACATGCACAAATTCCCGCAACAGATAGTTGCTGCCAGTATGGGGCGGCTCAAAAGCGCGCACAGTGCCCCCCTCGGTGCCCAGACCGGTGGCGCTGGACATGGTGGTGCCAGAGGTGGCAAAGGCCCGGTCACCCTGCCACCAATAGGCCAGCTGTACCACTGCGGCCGCCAGCAAGAACCAGACCGCGAGGCGCTCTTGTCCGGCCAGCAGGGCGCCTCCGGCTAGGGCAAAGCTGAGGAACATCACCGGTGTCAGCGGCATGTGCCAACGGGGGATGGTCTTGAGCTGGGTATAGATCATTGAGGTGGTAAAGACGGTGCCAAGGCTCAGCCCGGCGCCGATCACGCCCAGAACAGGCCAGTGCGTTTCGAGAAAGATTGCGCCAATTGCATAAAGCCCCATCACCAGCAGCGCCGTCACGGCGCAAATGCCTTCGCGGCTGAGCCAGCTTGTGCGCCATTGGCTGAAGGCTTTGAAAGCGCGTTCCGGGCGGCCAAGGTGAAAGGTCGAGGCCAGCAGTCCCCCGACCGCCAGAGCATAAGCAATAGCGTAGAACACAAAGGCCACCCAGCCAGTCACGCCAGGGGAGCCGAGGCCGAGAAAGGCCAGCAGCCCAAATCCGAGGCCAGAGAGGGTGGTAAAGAGAATGACGGATGGTGCCGGATGCATCAGGCGGTCCCTCCTGAAGACTGATCCGAGGACTGGCTGGAAGACTGGCCGGAAGACTGGCCTGGCAGTTTGTCGAGGGCCTTGTCGAGCCAGCCAAGAAAGCCGCCGGGGGTTTCGGTGACCGGCGCCAGCAGTGGCGCCAGAATGTCGATCTGCTCTTCCAGTTTGTCTTTGGGGCGCGGCGGTAAGTATTTGTTTACCGGTTTGGTGCCCATCTCGGGCATCAGATCCATGCCGCCGCGCTCAACCACCAGCTGGCTGACGGCACTGTCTGGATCGCCAAGATCGCCAAAGTGTCGCGCACCTGCAGGGCAGGTCCGCACACAGGAGGGGACACGGTCCACCTCTGGCAGATTTTCATTGTAGATCCGGTCAACACAGAGGGTGCATTTTTTCATCACGCCTTCGGCCAGATCCAGCTCGCGCGCGCCATAGGGGCAGGACCAGGCACAAAGCCCGCAGCCGATGCAGTCGCTCTCATTGACCAGAACAATGCCGTCTTCAACCCGTTTGTAGCTGGCGCCGGTGGGGCAGACGGTGACGCAGGGGGCGTCTTCGCAGTGCAGGCAGGATTTGGGGAAATGGATCAGCTGCGCTGCCGGGGCGGGCTGCGCCGCTGTGGCCGCGGGCTGCACCTCGAAACTATGCACCCGGTTGAGGAAGGTGCCGGCAGGGTCGGCGCCATAGGCGTCCTGGTCTGATAGCGGCGCTCCGTAGTTTTCGGTGTTCCAGCCTTTGCAGGAGATCACGCAGGCATGGCAGCCAACGCAGGTGTCCAGATCGATGACCAGGCCCATTTTTTTGGCGGTATTGGTGGGGAGTTCAGTCATCAGAACATGCCTCCGCTCATTTTGAATTGCAGGACCGGGGCGCTGCCCCGGACCCCGAGGTATTTGCGGTCAGATGAAGAGCAGGGGTGCCAGAGAAAAAGCAGGGTCATTTTCCCACCTTCCATGACAGATTTTTGGGACCGGTGCCGACGGGGGATTTGATTGGCTTCAGCGAGGGTTTGCTTTCGGTGAAATCTGCCGGGGCAGCTGCTTTTTCGATTTTCACCTTGAGGTCAAACCAGGCGGCCTGGCCGGTAATGGGGTCGGAGTTGGCCCAGCGAAGACCGTCACCTTTGGGCGGCATCAGCTCGTGGATCAGGTGGTTGAGCAGGAAGCCCTTGGTGGCTTCGGGAGCGTCTTCTTGCAGGCCCCAGGTGCCTTTGCGTTTGCCGATGGCGTTCCAGGTCCAGACGGTGTTGTCGTTGAGCGCTGCCATTTCCATCACTGGTACGGTGATTTCCCCATGGGGAGAGGAAACCCTGGCCCAGTCGCCATCTGCCAAGTCGTGTTGGCGCATCAGTTTTGTTGGCAGATAGAGCGGGTTGTGCCCATGCAGCTGTCTGAGCCAGGCGTTTTGGCTGCCCCAGGAGTGATACATCGCCATGGGGCGTTGGGTTAGGGCGTTGACGGTGAAACCCTCGTTGCCCTGCTGATCTGTCTCATACCAGATTGGCAGCGGGTCCATGGTGTCTTTGATGCGCTGACGCAGGTGTTCCGGGGGCTGGCGTTCGCCGTGACCTTCGGCGGCCAGTTGGAATTTGCGCATCGGCTCCACATAGAGCTGAAACAGATAGGGTTGGGGGCTGTCATAAAGGCCAAGATCCACCGCCCAGTCCTGATAGGCCCTGTTCCAGGGTTTGAAGTAGCTGGCCTCGGCAGGGATGTGTTCGACAAAGAAGCCGCCGTTTTTGATGTATTTGTCCAGCTGCTGCGGGTTTGGCTCCCCGCGCCCGGATTTGTCGCCATCGGGGCCGCGAAAGCCCGCCAGCGGGCCAATGCCGGGTTTGCGTTCGTGGTTGACGATATAGTCGGCGTAGTCCTGCCATTTGGCGCTGCCGTCTTCATTTGTGAAACCGGGCAGTTTCATCTTGTTGGCCAGCTGCACCAGCACGGTCTGAAAGCCGCGCACGCCATGATGACCGGGCCGGTCGGGCTCGATCACCGGCCAGCGGATGGCATCGGCGGCGCCATCGGCTTCGCAAATGGGGCGGTCCAGCATCGAGATGCAGTCGTGGCGCTCCAGATAGGTGGTGTCGGGTAGGATTAGATCGGCATAGGCCACCATTTCCGAAGAATAGGCATCGGAATAGATGATGCGGGGGATCTTGTATTCGCCGTCGGCGTCCTTGTCGGTCAGCATCTCGATTACACCACCGGTGTTCATCGAGGAATTCCACGACATATTGGCCATATACATGAACAGAGTGTCGATCTTGTAAGGATCGCCTGCATGGGCGTTGGAAATCACCATATGCATCAGCCCGTGGCTGGACATCGGATTTTCCCAGGTAAAGGCCTTGTCGATGCGCGCCGGGCTGCCGTCACTTTTCAGAGCCAGATGTTCGGGGCCATGCACAAAGCCCAGGTGCGGGCCATCCAGCGGTTTGTTGGGGGTGACCCGGCAATGGGGGGCCGGATGGGCCTCGACCGGTTTGGGATAGGGGGGTTTGAAGCGGAAGCCACCGGGGGCTTCGACCGTGCCAAGCAGGATCTGCAGCACATGCAGGGCGCGGCAGGTCTGAAAGCCGTTGGCATGGGCCGAGACACCGCGCATGGCATGCATGGCGACGGGGCGGCCGATCATCTTTTTGTGTTTTTCACCGCGAAAATCGGTCCATTCCTGGTCCAGCTCAAAGGCCTCGTCAAAGGCGACGCGGGCCAGTTCTGCGGCAATGGCACGGATGCGCGTGGCCGGAATGCCGCAACGCTCGGCCACGGCTTCGGGGGCGTATTCGTCTTTCAGGTAACGCTGGGCCATCAGCTGAAACACCGAGACATGGGTGATATCGCCCATCTTGAAACTGCCGCCTAAATCGGGGCGCACGCCCTTCATGTCAAAGGGGGCAAGTTTGCTGGTGTTGCGGTTGATCACCAGCGGTGAGCCGTGGTCGTCGCGCAGGAACAGGCCCTTGTCCGGCGAATGGGGGTCCTGGTTCACCAGCACCGGTGCATTGGTGTAGCGGCTGAGGTAATCCAGATCGATCTTGCCAGCCTTCATCAGCTCATGCACCAGGGCCAGGATGAACAAGCCGTCGGTGCCAGGGGTGATGCCGACCCAGTCATCTGCGATGGCGTTATAACCCGAGCGGATCGGATTGACGCCGATCACCCGCGCACCGCGCGCCTTGATCTTGCCGAGGCCCATTTTGATCGGGTTGCTGTCGTGGTCTTCGGCAACGCCAAACAGCATGAACAGCTTGGTATGATCCCAGTCGGGCTGGCCGAATTCCCAAAAGGCGCCGCCCATGGTGTAGATGCCAGCGGTGGCCATATTGACCGAGCAAAAGCCACCGTGGGCTGCGTAGTTACAGGTGCCAAAATTCTGCGCCCAGAAGCCGGTGAAGGATTGCGACTGATCCCGACCAGTAAAAAAGGCCAGCTTTGACGGGTCATCACGGCGGATCGGCTCCAGCCAGCCAGCGGCGATCTCCAGCGCTTCATCCCAGGAGATTTCCTCAAACTCGCCAGACCCCCGAGGCCCAACACGTTTCAGCGGCGCCTTCAGCCGTGAAGGCGCATTGACCTGCATGATGCCGGCAGACCCCTTGGCACAGAGTACGCCCTTGTTGACCGGGTGATCGCGGTTGCCTTCGATATAGGCGACCTCTTTCTTGCCGTCCTCATTGGTTTTCATATGCACGTTGATGCCACACCGGCAGGCGCACATGTAGCAGGTGGTCTGACGGATCTCGTCTGATACCTTGGGGGATGTCTCCACCCGGGGTTGCTGGAACGTCATCTGGCCTCCCTATAACGTTGTCTGTCCAAGGCGGATCTCAGCTCAGGACAGTGATCCCTGCCAGGATGAGCCCGGCAATGAACAGTGTTTCGACGATGAGTAAGGCAATGGCCGCGCCTCCGACGGCCAGCACCTGTTTTAGATTGGTCTTCATGCCCACGGCCGCAATCGCGGTGAGCAGCAACCAGCGTGACCACTGGCTGAGAAAATCGCTGACGCTCGCCGGGATCAGTCCAAAGGAGTTGAGCCCGGCGAGCAAGAGAAAAGCAACCACAAAGCCAGGCAGCAGCGGCGGACGGGTGCCATCTTTGGGCAGCTGGGCAAAGGCACGGATCATCAGCGAGGCCACCAAAACGATGGGCGCCAGCATGGCGACGCGCATCAGCTTGACCAGAGTGGCAGTATCCCCGGTCTGTTCCGAGATGGAAAAGCCGGCGCCAACCACCTGGGCGACATCATGAATGGTCCCACCCAGGAAGACGCCGGCCTGCACCGGGTTTAGCCCGAGGAAATTCACCAAGATAGGATAGGCAATCATGGCGAGGGTCGACAGCACGGTGACGCCCATCACGGTAAAGATAAGCCGTTCTTCGGAACGCCCGTCGCGGGGCAGGATCGCGCTGATCGCCATGGCGGCGGAGGCTCCGCAGATTGCCACGGAGCCGGCGGTCAACAGTGCAAAACGCCATTTGTGACCAAAAAACCGCGCCACCAGCAGGCCAAAGCCAATGGTGGCAATCACACCGCCCACAACCAGCGCAATGAGATCCCACCCCAGGGCCATCATCAACCCCATCGAAACCCGCACCCCCAAAAAGGCAATGCCCAGACGCAACAGCGACCGCGCCGAAAAGGCGATGCCGGCAACTGTTTTGCCTTCTTCGCCAAGAAAGCTCACGGCGATGCCCAGTAGCAGTGCCAGCAGCATCGCCGGGGTGGCGTAATGGTCTGCCAGGAATTGCGCGGTGGCAGCGACAATCAGTGCCACGGCAACACCGGGAAACAGCTCCTTGCTGTGGGCCCGTAGGCTCTGGACCATCTGCGTTGTCCGGTTGGGCGGGATCGTCTGGGTCACAGCGGCGCTTTCACACAGAGGCTGCAAAGGCGCAGACGTTGGGGCTGTGGCCCTCGCGGCCTATGCCGGGCAGCAAGCGGCAGGTTCCTTTGCTTGCGCAAAGGGGCCAGTTTGCTGTGATGTATCGGTGAAACAAGGGCGCATGGTGTCACGTTCATGTGGCGCCTCGGAGCAAGGCATCGGCATCCATGGCGATCTGGCGCTCTTCCTCTGCTGGGACGATCCAGGCCGTAGGCGTCGCTGTGGGGCTGGTCAGGCAGGGGGTGTTCTGGGTGTTTCTATCGGGATCAATCGCGCAGCCAAGCCAGGCAAACCCATCAAGGATACGGGCGCGGATGCCGCTGGCGTTTTCACCAATGCCGCCGGTAAAGGCGATGGCATCGCAGCCTCCCATGGCGCCGATCAGACTGTGACCGTGGCGGATGGCCCAGTAGCAAAAGTGGTCGATTGCAAACTGCGCCTCAGGCGTGCCTGCCTGTTCCAGCGCCCGCATGTCCGACAGGCCGCCAGACAGGCCGATCAGGCCGGACCGGTTGTTTAGCAGCGCCTTGGTCTCATTCAGGCCGATCTCTTCCACCAGTCTGAGCGTCGCATTCGGGTCCAGGGTGCCGACCCGGGTGCCCATGGTCAGCCCCTCAAGTGGGGAATAGCCCATGGTTGTACCCACCGACTGACCGTCCTTGATGGCGCAGATAGAGGCGCCGTTGCCAAGGTGCAGCGCCAGCAGTCGCTGCGGCAAGGGGTGGGTGGAGATCTCAGGCAGGCGGCGGCACAACGCGGCGTAGGACAGCCCGTGAAACCCATAGCGGCGCAGGCCCAGGGCTTCGGCCTGGGGCGGCAGGGCGTAGCGGCTGGCGACCTCGGGGGCGGTGGCGTGAAAAGCGGTGTCAAAACTGGCATATTGCGGCAGATCTGGGGCCAGATGGTCCAGGGCATCCATCGCCAACAGCGCATGGGGGTTGTGCAGCGGTGCCAGTGGCACACAGGCCTGGATCTCGGCGCGCACCGGTGGGGTGATGCGGGTCGGCTGCGTGAGGGTTTGGCCACCATGCACCACGCGATGGGCCACCGCACGCAGGCTGTTTGGGCCTGCGCCCTGTTGGGTAAGCCGGTCCAGAACTGCCGCAATCGCCTGATCGTGATCAAGCAGATCCAGCGGCTCCGTCTGTGCGCCGATGCGCAGGGTTCCCCGAGCGCCAATACCCTCCGCAACACCGCTTATGCGTTCGTGCAGCTGGGCGTCAAAGACCGCGAACTTGACAGAAGAGGACCCGGTATTCAGCACCAATATGTCTGCAGAGGTGTTCATAGCGCCACCTTGAGGATGTTGAGAACGGAAAACACCGTCAGCAGCGCTACAATCACCCGGCGAAACTGCGCCTGTGAGGCCGAGGAAAACCGCAGGCTCCCGGCCCAGATGCCAAGCCCCAGAATGGGAAAGGCCAGCAGCACACCGATCAGGGTTTCGCCGCCGGTCAAGCCATTGGCGTGCATCACCGGCAGGGCCATCAGGTCAATCCCGGTGAGAAAGACAATCATGGTGGCGCGAAACACCGCCGGGGCAACCGGCTGCGCGGTGAGGAACGCCGCCGCAGGCAGGCCGCCAACGCCGGCGCTATTGACCATGCCGGACAATAGTCCAACCGCCAGATTGCCATTAAAACCAATTTGGCGACGCAGCTGCCAGCCGCTCAGCAGGATCAGGCTCAGCATCAAAATTACGGCTGAAATGGCCAGCCGGGCCTGATCTTCGCCCAGGCGGGCCATGACGGTCACCGCAGGAATGGTGGCGATTGCAGCCCCAATCAGCAAGGGCCGCACACGGGACCAGTCCACATGGGCCCGAATGCCCCGGGCCTGAAACAGGGTCATGGTGATTTCACAGGCAAAAATCACCGGGATCAGTGGCAGCGGATTGGTGGTCAGGGCCGCCAGAATTATAAATATCGCGGAAAATCCAAAGCCGGAGTAGCCGCGAATATAGGCCGCCGCAAACAGTGCGGCGGCCAGATATGCCCCTTGGCCTGCTGTTAGATCAAAGGGCAGCTCCATCTGGATCAGACCTGCTGTTCGCGCATGTCAGAAGCGTCGATACCTGCAACCTCGACCGGCTTTTTCATCGCGTCGCGGCGGAAGGGTTCGCCCAGTTCCTGGTTGATCATCGCCTCGATGAGGGTGGTGATCCCGTTCTTCTGATCTTCGACAGCTTGCGACAGGGCGGCTGTCAGCTCATCCATGGTGCGGGCAATGACGCCTTTCAGACCACAGGCCGTGGCGATCCCCGCATAAGACACCTGCTGGTCCAGCTCGGTGCCAACAAAGTTGTCATCGAACCACAGGGTCGAGTTGCGCTTTTCCGCGCCCCACTGGTAGTTGCGGAACACGACCTGCGTCACCGCGGGCCACTCGCTGCGGCCAATTGCGGTCAGTTCGGTCACCGCAATGCCAAAGGCACCGTCGCCAGAAAAGCCGACAACCGGCACATCAGGGCAACCGATCTTGGCGCCAACAACCGCTGGCAGGCCATAACCACAGGGGCCAAACAGGCCGGGGGCCAGATATTTGCGGCTGTCATCAAAGGACGGATAGGCGTTGCCGATGGCGCAGTTGTTGCCAATATCAGACGAGATGATCGCCTCTTTTGGCAGCGCGGATTGGATTGCACGCCAGGCCATGCGCGGGCTCATCCATTCTGGTTTATCTGCGCGGGCGCGTTCGTTCCAGGTGGTGCCGGGATCGTCGTCTTCGTGATCCATCGAGCTGAGCTGCTGCGCCCAGGTGGATTTTGCGGTGGAGATCAGCGTCATGCGATCGTCGCGACCCTCGTCACCGGCGCTGTCAGACAGTTTTTCCAGGATCGACGTGGCGACTTTTTTGGCGTCGCCCACGATGCCAACGGTGACCTTTTTGGTCAGGCCGATGCGGTCAGGGTTGATGTCGACCTGGATGATCTTGGCCTCTGTTGGCCAGTAGTCGATGCCATAACCGGGCAGGGTCGAAAACGGGTTCAGGCGTGACCCTAGCGCCAACACCACATCTGCCTTGGCGATCAGCTCCATGCCGGCTTTGGAGCCATTGTAGCCCAGCGGACCCGCAAACAGGGGGTGCGATCCGGGGAAGGCGTCGTTGTGCTGGTAGCCAACACAGACCGGAGCACTGAGACGCTCGGCCAGCTCTTTGGAGGCCTCGATGCCACCGGACAGAACCACACCGGCCCCGTTCAGGATGACGGGGAACTTGGCGTCGGACAGCAGATCAGCCGCTTCCTGCAGCGAGGCTTCGCCGCCACCGGGGCGTTCAAACTCCACGATCTGTGGCAGCTCAATATCGACGATCTGGGTCCACATATCACGGGGGATGTTCAGCTGCGCCGGGGCAGAGCTGCGCTTGGCCTGCATGATCACCCGGCTGAGAACTTCTGCCACGCGGGACGGATCACGGACTTCTTCCTGGTAGCAAACGCAGTCGGCAAACATGCGCATTTGTTCCATTTCCTGGAAACCACCCTGACCGATGGTCTTGTTGGCGGCCTGTGGTGTGACCAGCAACAGCGGCGTGTGGTTCCAGTATGCGGTTTTGACGGCGGTGACAAAATTGGTGATGCCGGGGCCGTTCTGGGCGATCATCATCGACATCTTGCCGGTGGCGCGGGTATAGCCATCTGCCATCATGCCGCCAGAGCCCTCATGGGCGCAGTCCCAGAAGGTGATGCCTGCTTTGGGGAAGATGTCGGAAATCGGCATCATTGCCGAACCAATAATACCAAATGCATGCTGAATGCCGTGCATTTGCAGGGTTTTTACAAAGGCTTCCTCGGTGGTCATTTTCATGGCGGGTGCTCCTAAGTGAGACGCATAGAGCCCCGGCCAGTTACCGGGGATTATCACTGGTTTAGGCAGACTAAGCCCGCGCAGTTAGGGCCAGTTCCAAACGCGGATAGAGCCAAAACAGGCGCTGCCTTTGCAAAAGTAGGGGCTTTCAGCGGATCACCTGCGCGCGCAGGGTTCCGAGATATCAATGCGCGATATGATTTGTCTCATTCAACATGAGTGTTGCTGTGGCAGATCAGGGGTTGGTTAGGCTGTTTCTGCCTGTTTCAGGGCCTGCGCCAAGAGGGCCAGGCCAGGCGCAATGCGGTTGGCAGAAATGGAGGAATAGCCAAGCCGAAAGAAGTTGTGCTGGCGATGTTGCGCCGAAAAGAACGGCGCTCCGGGTTCAACAATGACGCTGTCGGGTTTCAACTGCTCAGCAATATGAGCCATGTTGATGCCATCGGGCGCCTGCATCCACAAAGATGAGCCGCCGTAGACCCCCTCGCCCGATACCGTGAGCCCATGTTCGATGATGGCTTCTTCGATCACTTGGCGGCGGTCCTGCAGAACCTTTGCGGTGCGCCGGATCTGGGCATCATAATGCCCCAGGGACAGGAAATAGGCGACGGTACGTTGGACATGGCCCGGAGGATGTCGCAGTACATTGGCGCGCAGGGCGCGGGCTTGGCGAATAAAGGCTTCGGAGCCGACAATATAGCCCAGTCGCAACCCTGGAAACAGGGATTTGGAGAAGCTGCCGACATAAATCACCCTGCCATCGGAATCGAGTGACTTCAGGGCCGGGGAGGGCGCCCGCATAAAGGACATTTCAAATTCATAGTCGTCTTCGACAATGACCGCATCAATGTCATGGGCACGTTGCAGCAACTCACGGCGCCGTGCCATGGGCATGGTTGCCGTGGTGGGGCTTTGATGGCTGGGGGTGCAGAAAATGACATCCGTGTCATCGGATATGTCCTGTGGTGGTAGACCGTCCTGATCCACTGGGATGCAATCAACCTGACAGCCCACATGATGCAACTGGTCGCGCAGGGTGTAATAGGTCGGGTCTTCGATGGTGGCTTTGCTGCTCTGGTTCAGCAAGAGCTGACCAGCCAGCCAGAGGGCGTTTTGGGCGCCAAGGGTGATCAGGATCTGTTCGGGCCGGGCAATGACGCCACGACGGGGCAGGGTGTGGCGGGCGATGTATTCGATCAGCAGGGGGTCGTCTTGGTCGAAATAGTCGTCTGTCAGCGCCGCAAAGTCTTTTTGCCCCAGGGCGCGCAGCGAGCAAAGCCGCCAATTGGCATGATCAAACAGCGAGGGATCAGCCTGCCCGTAGATAAAGGGGTAGCGATAGCTGCGCCAGTCTCGGGCCTTGCGCGGGGTGTCGCCGCCAGTGAATTTGCGCACCAGTACAGTGTCCCAGTCCACTGCCTCTCTGGATTGCACAGGAGGGGTGTAGATTGGTGGGACAGGTGCGTTTTCCGACACAAAATACCCGGAGCGGCCGCGCGATGTCAGGTAATCATTTGCCAGTAGTTCTGTATAGGCCAGCGTGACGGTGATGCGGCTAATGCCCAGATGTACCGCCAGTTTTCGCGAGGAGGGCAGCTTTTCACCAACGCGAAAGCGCCCTGAAAGGATGCCTTCGGCGATCATTTCCTGGATTTGCGCCTGCAGGGTGCCCTGGGCGTCGGAATTCAGGAAAAATGTGTCAACGGATATAGCCATGACGGGCACCTTAGGGTGGACATAAAGCGTGCGCAATCTGGACTTAAGGGGAGGCGGAAGATTCATGGGGTTGTCTTTTGCAAAATAAACCATAAAACTAGTTTTATAGAATCAAAGAGGAGATCCAGAATGTTGTGGGAAGAAGCGGCACAGGGTTTTGCAGCCATGGGCTCGGAATCGCGCCTGCAGGTATTGCGCTGTCTTATTCGCGCAGGCCGGGAAGGGCTCACTGTTGGGGACATTCAGGACCGAACGGGTATTGCTCCGTCGACCCTGGCGCATCATTTGAAATTCTTGACCGGCGCTGGCGTCGTTGATCAGGCGCGGGTTGGGCGCAGCACTCTGAACCAGGCAAATTTTGAACAACTGGAAAAACTGGCGGGCTTTATCTTAAGCGAATGCTGCGCCGATCTTCCCCATAACAAGGCGGCAAATGATGGCTGATCTGTCTCAGAACTCATCCCACCCCCTGCCGGAGGCGAAAGGCCCCCGATTGGCGTGGCTAAAAACACCCTGGACTGTGAGCCTGCTTATACTTTGTGCCGTATTGTTGCTGGATCCGGGGAATTTCCAGGCCGTGGTCATTTTTGCCGCCAAGGCTTTGGCTCATACGGGTCGGTATATTCTCTTTGCGGTGTTGCTGTTGGCCTATCTCAAGGCCACTGGGGCAGAAACCATGGTGGCGCGGGCCTTTGTTGGGCGTGAGGTGCGGATGATTTTTCTGGCCGCAGTCTTTGGCGGCCTGGCACCGTTCTGTTCCTGCGAGGTCATCCCCTTTATTGCCGGGCTTCTGGCGCTGGGCGCACCACTTTCCGCCGTGATGGCCTTCTGGCTGGCGTCACCACTGATTGACCCACCAACCCTGCTGATTACAGCCGGCGCGCTGGGCTGGGATTTTGCCATCGGCAAAGCGGTCATCGCCGTTGCCCTGGGGCTGTTTGGCGGGTTCTTTGTCAAAACTCTGATGGGGCAGGGGGCCTTTGCTGATCCGCTGAAACAGGCGCCCAGCTGTTCCAGTTGCTGTTCTTCCGGTCCAAAGCTGGATGACAAACCACACTGGAAATTCTGGCAGGACCCGGAGCGGCGCCTGAAATTCCGCAGCGAGTTTATCAGTAATGGATTGTTTCTGCTGAAATGGCTGGCGCTGGCCTATGTGTTGGAGGCAATTCTGGTGCATTACGTGCCTGCTGATCTGATTGCAGGTCTTGTTGGGGGCGACGGCGTGGTGCCGATTGTCCTGGCGGCGCTGGTGGGCATGCCGGCCTATCTCAACTCTTATGTGGCGCCGCCCCTGTTGGCGGGGCTGATGGAGCAGGGCATGAGCGCCGGTGCTGCGATGTCCTTTATGGTGGCCGGGGCTGTGAGCTCGATCCCGGCGATGGCGGCGGTCTGGTCCCTGGTCAAGCCAAAGGTCTTTGCCACCTATCTGGGGCTTGGCGTCAGTGGCGCTATTGTTTCGGGGGTGCTGTTCCAGCTGATCTGATTGGCTAGAGCTCCGGGTGGGGCTCCCGCCCGGAGTTGTCATTCAAAGAATGCCTGCCTCCCGTTGGGCCCAGCGCCGCGCTGACGCGCGGCGCTGTGGCGTTTGGGGCAAAGCTGTCGCAGGGGAGCACAGCTGTTTAAAATGCCTAGCTGGCCGATTATACAGCCGCGTCGATCAATACCGTGTCATAAGATGGTTCAGATGGGCCTGAATGGTTGGCCATTCCGGTGCGATGATCGAATAGACTGCCGTGTCGCGGAGGCTGCCGTTCCCCATCCGCATATGAGCCCGTAAGATGCCATCAGGTTTTGCCCCAAGTCGTTCAATCGCACGGCGGCTTTGGTGGTTGATCACATGGGTGCGGAACTCCACGGCGATGGCGTCGAGATCCTCAAAGGCGTGGCGCAGCATCAGCAGTTTACATTCGGTGTTCAACCCCGAGCGCTGTACCGATTTGCGGTACCAGGTCGAGCCGATTTCAAGCCGCTGATTGATCTGGTCGATATTCATATAGGTGGTCATGCCGACAGCCCGGTCAGAGGCGTCCAGAATGGCAAAGGCCACCATGCTGCCTGCCTGTTGCAGCGCCAATCGCCGGTCAATCTCGGCTGGGACATCGGCCGGGGCGGGTATTGTCGTGTACCACAGCGCAGCAAGGTTACCATCGGCGCTGGCCTCGGCCAGATCGGCGGCGTGGGCTTGGCTGAGCGGCGCAAGCGTGACCTGCTGACCGGTAAGTGTGACGGGTGTGGCCCACATGGGTCGACTCCTTTATCGCATATCCTTTGCGCCAAAGTGCAGTCGGGATGGGCTGTTAGAAAGAGCCACTTTTGTTCAAAATGGGCAGTCCAAAATGCTCGTGCTGCCTGGACTGATATGTAAAACGCCCCGGAAAACCGGGGCGTTTTAGTTGTAAGTGAGGACTGGAGGTTTTAGCCAAAGACCTTGGTTAGGGCCTTGTCGACAGCATCGGTGATGGCGTCGATGTCTTCGGCGGTGACGATCAGCGCCGGGCTGAAGCACAGGGTGTTGTTCTTACCGGGAACAGAGCGGTTGGTGACACCGATCAGAACACCCTGGGCACCACAGTCTGCCACAACCTGCTGGGCGAGCTTCTCGTCCACTGGCTCTTTGGTTTCGCGATCAGTGACCAGTTCGGCCCCAAGGAACAGACCCTTGCCGCGTACATCGCCAATCACGGGGTGCTTTTCTTTCAGCGCCAGCAGATTGTTCATCATCCGTTCGCCCATGGCGGTGCAGTTGTCCAGCAGGCCCTCTTCTTCGATGATGCGCATGTTTTCGAGCGCCGCCGCAGGGCCGGCGGTGCAGCCACCAAAGGTGGAGATGTCGCGGAAGTAGTTCAGCGGGTCCGAGGCATCATCTTTGAACATGTCAAAGACCTCTTCGGTGGTGACCAGCAGGGCGATAGCTGCATAGCCGGAGGCAACACCTTTGGCCATGGTGACAAAATCAGGCTTGATGCCGTAGTGTTGATAGCCAAACCAGGTGCCGGTGCGGCCCACGCCACAGACAACTTCGTCGATGTGCAGCAGAATGTCATACTGGGTGCAGATCTCCTGCACGCGCTCCCAATAGCCTTCGGGGGCCTCAATGACGCCGCCACCGGCTGTCACCGGCTCCAGGCACAGGGCACCAACAGTTTCGGGGCCTTCGCGCAGGATCACTTCTTCGATGGCATTGGCGGCAGCAATGCCAAACTCACGCCCCGACAGATGTTCAAGACCCAGCTCGTGCTTGCGGTATTCCATGCAGTGGGGCACGCGAATGAAATCAGGCGCAAAGGGGCCGTATTGCGCGTTGCGCTCATCCTGGCCACCGGCGGACATCGCCGCCAGCGTGGAGCCGTGGTAATCGCGATCCCGGTACAGGATCTTGGTTTTCTTGCCGCCGTATTTTTTGTGCGCGATCTGGCGCACCATCTTAAAGGCTTTCTCGTTCGCCTCGGAGCCGGAGTTGTTGTAGTAGACGCGGCTCATGCCCGGCATCTTTTCGATCAGTTTCTCGGCAAAAAGCGCACCGGGGATCGAGCCTGCAGACTGGGCAAAATAGCACAGCTTCATCATCTGGTTATAGACGGCTTTGCAGATCTCTTCGCGGCCATAGCCGACGTTGACAGTCCAGACGCCGCCAGAGACCGCATCCAGGAACTCTTTGCCGTTCTGATCCCAGACGCGCATGCCTTTGCCTTCGACGATGATGCGCGGATCATTCTCTTCAAAGGGCTTATGCTGAATCAGGTGGTGCCAGACATGGGCCTTATCAGCCGCAACTACCCGGCTGAGATCGTTTTCGTTGAACGTGCCGTCCATGACATGTCCTTCCATAAAAGTAAAAGTGGGGGTGTCTGCCAGCTGCCTGTCAGCCGGAGTCGTCATAATCTGACGAAACGCCAAAACGGGCGGATACTCTAGGGCCAGATGGTGGGGTGTTTTGCGTCCAGTTTTGGGGCAGGCCTGGCAGGCTATGGCAGGCCCATTTTTAACCAATTGGTAAAAAAGAACTTTCCCCCTGGGACAGGGGGGACCTGTGGGCAGAACCCGTAGGGTTTGGGACCCATGTTTGGTCTGTTGAGGTCGAAAATGGCTTCACATCCGGGTGAAGAGATAGCGAAAGAGCAAATGTTCTGAAAATGCTATCTTGAGATCGCACTGGGCTGTCGCCAGTGTTTTGGCGACGCCAAAGCAGGAGATAAGAGGTGGCAGATTATCAGCTGACCGTGGCGCCCAACGGGGCGCGTCGGCAAAAAGCCGATCATCCAGAGTTGCCAATCACGCCGCAGGAGTTGGCACAAACCGCACGGGCCTGTGCCGAGGCAGGTGCCAGCACATTACACCTGCACGTGCGCGATGATGCGGGCGGGCATTCCCTGGATGCCGGGCGCTATCGTGCGGCCATGGCAGCTGTGGCGGATGCAGCGCCCAATATGGGTGTACAGATCACCACCGAAAGCGCCGGGATCTATGCCCCAGAGACGCAGCTGGCCTGTTTGCAGGCGCTGCGCCCCGCTGCGGCCTCGATTGCGGTGCGGGAAATGGCCAGGGCGCCCGAGGTAGCGGTGCGTGCCTATGGGCTGTGCGCCGAGGCGGGCACTCAGGTTCAGCATATTTTGTATTCACCGGCCTGCATTGCCCAGCTCACATCCTGGTATGCCGACGGCGTCGTCCCTGCGGCGATGCGAGATGTGATCTTTGTGCTGGGGCAATACGCGCCCGCGACACCGGGACGGCCCGATGGGCTGGCCGATTTTGTGTCGGCAGCTAAGGCGCTGGATCTCAGTTGGAGCCTATGCGCCTTTGGCCGAGACGAGCGCGCCTGCCTGCTGGCGGCGATCCGGGCGGGCGGCAATGCCCGTGTTGGATTTGAGAACAACCTGGAGACCCCAGAGGGCAGAGTGCTGCAGGATAATGCCGCTTCGGTCGCGGCGCTGGTCAAGGCCGCCTCACTGGCAGGCCATACCCTAAAAAGGAACTGATCCATGAGCCATGTTTTTCCACGTCATACAAAGGCCAACCTGCCCACTGCTGTGGCGGGTGACGGCTGCTATCTGATCGATGCAACGGGCAAACGCTATTTTGACGGCTCCGGCGGGGCGGCGGTGTCCTGCCTGGGCCATTCGGACGCGGCTGTGATCCGCGCGGTGCAGGAACAGGTGGGAAAGCTGGCCTTTGCCCATACCGGATTTATGACATCGGAACCGGCAGAGGCTCTGGCTGATTTGCTGATTGAGCAAGCCCCGGCGGGGTTGGATCGGGTCTATTTTGTTTCTGGAGGGTCCGAGGCCACCGAAGCCGCAATCAAGTTGACGCGTCAATACCACCTTGAACGCGGCGAGCCAGAGCGCCGCCATCTGATTGCGCGGCGGCAAAGCTATCATGGCAACACTCTGGGGGCCCTGGCCGCCGGCGGCAACGCCTTGCGGCGACAGCAGTTTGATCCGCTGTTAATCGGCGTGTCGCATATCGCGCCCTGTTATGAATATGCCGATCGCCCCGAGGGCGAGAGCGCCTTTGACTACGGCCAGCGGGTCGCCAATGAGCTGGAGGCGGAAATCCTGCGTCTGGGTCCTGAAACCGTGATGGGATTTATCGCCGAACCGGTTGTCGGAGCCACCTCTGGCGCGGTGCCTGCGGTGCCGGGCTATTTCAAACGCATTCGCGAGATATGTGACAAATACGGCGTCTTGCTGATCCTGGATGAGGTCATGTGTGGCATGGGCCGCACAGGCCATATGTTTGCCTGCGATGCCGATGGGGTGTCGCCCGATATCCTGTGTATCGCCAAAGGCCTGGGCGCGGGATACCAGCCCATAGGTGCGATGCTGTGCAGCGCAGATATCTATGCAGCTATCACGGCAGGGAGCGGCTTTTTTCAACATGGCCACACCTATATAGGTCATCCGGTGGCAACTGCAGCCGGGCTTGCCGTGGTGACGGAGATGCTCAGCAGGGATTTGATTTCCAAGTGCCGCGACAGGGGGGCGCAGCTGCAGTCGGCCTTGGTCGACCGGTTTGCGGATCATCCACATGTGGGGGATATTCGTGGTCGTGGCTTGTTTCGCGGCATTGAATTGGTGGCGGATCGTACAACAAAAGCGCCGTTTGATCCGGGTAAGACCCTTGCTGCCAAGGTAAAAAGCGCTGCCTTTGAGGCCGGGTTGATCTGTTATCCGATGTCTGGCACCCGTGATGGGCGTATCGGCGACCATGTCCTGCTGGCGCCGCCCTTTATCATGACCGAAGCCCAGATTGGCGAAGTGGTGGACAAGTTGGATCAGGCTATCGCCCTTGCCTTGCAGGGGATCTAGGCCCCAGGGGGCTTAGATCGGGATTTTCTGGTGGATTAGCTCAGATCAAAGCGATCTGCGTTCATCACTTTGACCCAGGCGGCAGCAAAGTCCTGCACAAACCGCGCCTTTGCGTCGTCCTGGGCGTAGGTCTCTGCGATGGCGCGCAGCTGCGAATTGGAGCCAAAGGCCAGATCAACGCGGCTTGCGGTCCATTTTGCTGCACCGCTGGCGCGGTCGGTCCCGGCGTAGCTGCCATCGTCCTGCGGCGCCCACTGGGTCGCCATATCGAGCAGATTGACAAAGAAGTCGGTGCTTAGGCTACCAGGGGTGCTGGTGAAGACACCCAATGAGGATCCGCCGTAGTTCGCGCCCAAGACCCGCAAGCCACCGATCAGAACCGTCATTTCCGGCGCTGTCAGGGTCAACAGCTGGGCCTTGTCCAGCAACATCTCTTCGGGGGAGATGCTATACTGCTTTTTCTGGTAGTTGCGGAAGCCATCGGCCTCTGGTTCCAGAACGGCAAAGCCGTCGACATCGGTCTGCTCTTGGGTGGCATCGGTGCGACCGGGTGCAAATGGCACCTCGATCTCCTGACCTGCGGCACGTGCGGCCTGTTCCACAGCGGCTGAACCGGCCAGAACAATCAGATCCGCCATTGAGATCTGCCGCTCCCGCACTGTGGCGTTGAAGGTGCTGCGGATCTTTTCAAGTCCACTTAGGACGCGCGCCAGTTGCTCGGGCTGGTTCACCTCCCAATCTTTCTGCGGGCTCAGCTGGATGCGCGCGCCATTGGCGCCGCCGCGTTTGTCAGACCCGCGGAAGGTGGAGGCCGAGGCCCAGGCGGTGGACACCAAGTCTGCAACAGAGAGATCAGAGGCCAGAACTTCGGCTTTCAGAGCGGCAATGTCGGCCTCATTGACCAATGCGTGATCTACAGCGGGAACGCAGTCCTGCCAGATCAGCTCTTCTGCCGGGACTTCATCCCCGAGATAAAGCGACCGTGGCCCCATATCGCGGTGGGTGAGCTTGAACCAGGCGCGGGCAAAGGCATCGGCCAGCTCTTCTGGGTTCTCATGGAAGCGTTTGGAGATTGGCCCGTAGATCGGATCCATCCGCATCGCCATATCAGCCGTGGTCATCATGGTCTTGACCTTCTTGCTGGAGTCATGGGCCGCCGGGGCCATGTCCTCGGGGCGGACATTGACCGGTTCCCAGATCCAGGCGCCTGAGGGCGATTTGGTCAGGTTCCAGTCATAGCCAAACAGCAGGTCAAAATAGCCGTTGTCCCACTGGGTCGGGTTGGCGGTCCAGGCGCCCTCAATACCGCTGGTGGTGGTGTCATCGCCTTTGCCGGTGCCGTGGCTGTTGATCCAGCCCAGGCCCATGGTTTCAATCGGCGCGGCTTCTGGCTCTGGGCCAACCAAATCCGGATCCCCGGCGCCATGGGCCTTGCCAAAGGTATGGCCACCGGCCACCAGCGCGACGGTTTCCTCGTCGTTCATCGACATGCGGGCAAAGGTTTCGCGGATGTCCCGCCCCGAGGCCAGGGCATCGGGCTGCCCATCGGGACCTTCGGGGTTCACATAGATCAGGCCCATCTGCACCGCAGCCAGTGGGTTTTCCAGATCACGCTCGCCGGAATAGCGGCTGTTCTGGGCAGAACTATCGGCCAGCCATTCGTCCTCGCGTCCCCAATAGACGTCTTCTTCGGGCTCCCAGACATCGGCCCGGCCCCCGGCAAAGCCAAAGGTCTTGCCGCCCATGCTTTCAATGGCACAATTGCCGGCCAGGATCATCAGGTCAGCCCAGCTGATCTTGTTGCCGTATTTCTGTTTGATCGGCCACAGCAGGCGGCGCGCCTTGTCGAGGTTGCCGTTGTCGGGCCAGCTGTTGAGCGGCGCAAACCGCTGCTGCCCAGTGCCGCTGCCGCCGCGCCCATCCGAGGTGCGATAGGTGCCGGCGCTGTGCCAGGCCATGCGGATGAACAAGCCGCCGTAATGGCCATAATCGGCAGGCCACCAGTCCTGGCTGTCGGTCATCAGCGCCACGAGATCCTGTTTCAGAGCCGTAAGGTCCAAGGATTTGAAGGCCTCTGCATAGTCGAAATCAGCCGCCATAGGGTCGGATTTTTCGGAGTTCTGATGCAGAAGTTTCAGATTGAGCTGGTTGGGCCACCAATCCTTGTTTGATCTTACACCGGTTGAGGCGCTTTTGGCACCGCTGTGCATCACCGGGCATCCACCTGTTTGTGGGGCGTCGTTTCCGTCCATTTTGGTCTCCGATCTGGCTTGCTTTTATGGCCGTGGCGAGAGGAGGACGCAGATTTTTCTGCCTCCTTCTTAGGGTATGCAGGCAGGGTAGCAAGGTGAATTGATAAAAGGAAATTGCACTTTTGTATTGTTGTCATAGGAAGAGGTTATGATGGTGACGATTTGAGGCCGCCAGCTGAAATCAAACCAGGGTGGTCCGAGCTCTCCATAGAAAACGGCGCCACCCAGCCCTGATCGCTCCGGAATCAGGGCCCTTGATAAAACGGCCAGGGCTGGCAAACTGGTAGCCTTTTCAAGGGGAATTCAGGGTTGCCGCCGTAGGGCGTCAATGCGGTCACAGATTTGCATATACGTCGTTGCACCTGTGAAATCCGTTTCCAGAACCTGCCTCAGGCCAATGCCGTCAAACCGTTCTGACCTATTGATAAGACGGGAGAAAAAGGCGTTTATATTTCGCTCATCCGCAATCGAGATACGTTGAGCCAGTGGTTCAGCAGGCAAGACGCCCCTGAAATTGGGGTCATAGTCCAGCAGGGCTGGGCATAGGCGTTTTTGCCAGATGTCCTGCCCGCTCTCGCTTTGCTGTGAGGTCGTAGCCAGGATCGGTTGCAGCAGCGCAGGTTTGTTTGGCAGAATGCGCACCATGGGAACAACCTGGGCCGCAGAGGGGCTCGTTTCGCTGCGATCCGGGCGGCGGGGGCGCCGGGGCTGCGAAAACGATGCATCCACCCAGTGTTGAGGGTGCGGCCACTGTGGTGCGCGCATCGCTTCATCACTGTCATGGGACATGTCGGCGCAGACCTGCTGACGATGGGTGAGCACAGGGTTCTGGCCATTTTGTGCCAGGAGATCCTCAAAACTGGCCAGCCGGATCTCTAAGGTCTCGAGGATTGGGGCCATCTCGCTAGCAATGACGCCCTGTCCTGTGCTGCTGGGGTTATTGGCAGATGCGGTTTGCCCGCCAATCTGTAGCGCCACGGCATCGCCCGTGGCGGCCGAGACCCAGGCGGACCCACTGTCGCCAGCGGATGAGACCTTGCCGCCTGCAACAGGAATGTCGGTTTCATAGACCAATTTCAGCCCTTCTATATCGCGGTATTCCAGCATGCCTTGCCGTGTTTCATACTGCAGGCGATACAGCCCCCTGCCATCGACCCGCGCCTGGGCGTTGCTAGATGCGCGGGAGGTTTTGTTCAGGATTTCACCCAGACAGGCAGATCTGACACGGCTGATACTCTCAAAACCGCCAAATTGCAGTGGCAGCCAGGGCTGATCCGGCAGCAGTTCAGCCAAAGCGGCATCTCCGCTGCGGTTCAGCATCCAGCGTTTCAGATTGGCTATGTGATTGCGGGGGTCAAATTCATCATCACGCTCCCCCAGTTGCATGATTGGATCATTGCGGCGTGCCCGTGGGCCAGCCAAAACATGCCAATTTGACAGGATGCCGGGTCTGCCGGTGGTCTTATCAATTACCACCAGGCCAATTGTACCCGCTCCCTCACCGGATCTGCCGCAGGGAAGGCCGCCCATGGTATAGGGTTGTCGGGTGCTGGCCCGGCGCGCGGCGCCAGGTTCCAATGAGGGCTGATAGGCGGCTTCGATGACGTCCAGTGCGACGCCTTCCACATGGGTTGGCAGCACCTGTGAGGGCATCAGGGCGTCAAGCGGCAGTTTGCGATCTAGATGCAGGCGCAGGCAGATCTCATCGGTGCGCTGCCCCTGCCGCCAGCGATAGCCGATGTCCACGCCGCGAAAATAGGAACGGTGGCCAAAGGTCTGATAGGCCTTTGCAAGCGGGTAATCCAAATCTGCTGGAAAACTGGTGTCGCGAATTGGTTCAGCAGTGTGCAACTCAGCCATGGTTCTCTCCCGGTTTCACCAATTGGGCGTTTTTTTGAAACATCGTAAAAGCCGACTGTGAAGGCAGCGTGATATTGCAGTCAGGAGGCTGGCTGGGCGTTTTGATAGGCAGGTTTTGACGCTACGCTGGTGGTCATCTGTCAACGGGGTATGCAGACTATAGGCGAGCAGTTTCAAAAGAAACCCTTGGAAAGAGAGCGCTTTGAAGGCAAGGTTGCGCTAATCCGTTCCAGAAGAGTGTGAGAGACATGTTTGATTTGACCACTGTAACCGCTGAACAATTTGCCAAATTCCAGGATCAGGAGTTTGTGATTACCTCTGCGGAGCCACCCGTCACTTTGAAGTTGATCGAAGTGACCAAACTTGGGACGGGTGAGCGGGAAGGCGGCGCTTTTTCACTGTTATGGCAGGGACCGCAAACGCCAGCTTTAACCCAGGAAATACATAAGCTGTCCCATCCCGAAACGGGGGACCAGGACCTGTTTCTGGTGCCTGTGGCGCAGAAAGAGGCCGGGTTTCAATACGAGGCGGTCTTTACCTGACCGCCTGACGTTGTCCGCGCGGCCTCAGCAGCTTGGGGCGTCCAGAACAACAAATCATAGACGCCCTTTTCCTCGATCGTGACAAAGCCAAGCCGGTGGTAGAGCGCCATTGCCGGGTTGGCCTTTTCGACATGGATACCAATACCGCGTGAGCCATCGGCAGCCGCGCCTATCTGCAAGTCTCGCAACAAGCTGGCGCCGATGCCCTGACCACGTGCCTCTGGCATCAGGGCAATGTCGATAATCCGGTGCTCTTTGGGCCAACGCTCAAGGTAAAGACGCCCTATTGGGTTGCCTTTTTGCTCAATCACCAGCCACAGCGCATCTGGATAATGCTTTTGGTAGTGGCTGTGTTGGGCCTCAAACTGCATTTGGCAAAAGGCCTGCTTCTCTGCCTCGCCCCAGCCGACCTGCGCCAGTTCAGCCTCACGTGTCGAACGATAAAGCCGCGACAGAAATCCCATGTCCTGGTCGGTGATCGGTCGAAAACCTATGTGGTGTCGCGCTGCATGGTGAAGCAGGGGCAATTGGGTCATAAACAGGCCTTTGCGGTTGCGAGGGGCAGATCTCCGGGCAGGTCTGCGACAGGCCCGGGGCTAGAACCAAAAGGTTTGACAGGAAAGGGCGCAGTCTGTTTCGCCCCGCCGGTGTGACAAGTTTTGGCGCGGCCGCAGCCTATCCGCGAGAGGGGTAAAGCCCCTGCAGTGCGATGATGAAATTCATCACCAAAAAGGGCTGCATATTGTTATGTGCCTGACTGCCACCTGTATCCGTTACCGTTTCGCTTGCCATATTCGTCAGCCCTGACCCATTGGTCTCGTATAGCCGGTCCAAGAAGCCGTTTTTTGAGATAGCGGCTGTAGGGCCAGGGGGGGTGCCGGAAGCCCCAGCGCCGGTACGTGCACGGACTGTGTGTGAATGGTTTGGAATCTGTGACTCGGTGAGGGTAACCGTTTCGACCCCTGTTCTTTGCCCGAGGCGTCGGGAGGTCAGGCCCGGACCCCGACCGGGGTGCATCGGTGCGCGCCCTTCAAGATTGGGAAGCGCTGTGGTTGTGCGACCATCACCGCCATAAGTTGTTCCAATCAGTGAGAATAATGCGGTGTTTTGTGCTATTGGAAGCAATTGACCGTTGCAAAAGGCCCAGCTGCGTGGAGCAAAGTTACCGGCAAAAATGCGGATCTCCGCAATAAAAGGTTCTGACATGCGACAAACTCCTAATGACGGCTTGGATAAATGCCAAAGAGAGCAATTATGAAATGAATGCAAAGTGCAGGCATAAGATTTGTATGGCTGCGGGATCCTCCTGTATTGGTAACCATGCTGTTACCCATACTGGTGTCCTGTGACGCATCGGCGAGATAGGCAACGCCAACGTCTGCAGCAAGCGCCCTGCCTTGCGGCGAGGTGCTTGTGGCCGTCTGGGTGTTGGCGCGAAAGTCATGCGTGTGGCTTGCCAGTTGGTTGACGGTTAAGGTCTCTTTTTCTGCGCCGCTTTTTGCGCCAAGCCGTCGCGGGCTGAGACCAGGACCTTGGCCTGCGTGAATAGGAAGACGGCCACGCGCATCGGGCAGGCCGAATGTGGTGCGCCCGTCTCCGCCATAGATCGTGCCCAATAGGGAGAAGAGGGCGTCATTTTGTGAAACAGCGAGCAATTGCCCGTCACAAAAAGCCCACCCGCGAGGCGCGAAATTACCTGCGAACATACGAATTTCGCCAACAAAAGGCTCTGACATGCATTGACCTCCGAGGTCTAATTACGTGAAGGGAACAGCCCCTGTAGGGCGATGCAGAAATTGAGGGTAATATAGGGCTGCATGTTATTATGTGCCTGCCCACCCCCCGCACTGGTAATTGTGCCGCTGCGCAAAGACGTGGCGCTCGCGGCTTCGAAATCCCGATAAACCAAATCGGGCTGCACTTCTTGGGCAAAATAGGCCCTGTCGGGACTGGCAGTGGTTGCAGCCTGCGACGAGGCCATAACGCCATGACTGTGCGCTGACATTTCTGTCGCGGATAAGGTATGGGTTTCCTCCCCGCTTTTCTGCCCGAGCTGGTGGCCATCTCCGACATGCATCGGGGTGCGCCCTCGCAGATCTGGCAGCGCAAAGCTGGTGCGGCCATCACCGCCATAAGTCGTTCCCAATAATGAATAAAGGGATTGGTTTTGATTGATAGGAAGTATCTGGCCGTCAAGAAATGCCCAGCCACGTGGCGCAAAATTAAATCCTACCATTCGAACTTCAGCTAGAAAGGGTTCTGACACGGAAACCTCCAATTTTCCAATCTGGAATCAATGTATTGCACAATGCCGAATGCGTGCATGTTGGCAACATGTCCAATTGATCAGAGAGCTGATATTACAACCCTCTAGGGAAACGCTTGCATTTTTGCTCAATTTGCGCAATCCAAAATTGTAAAAAGTGGTAACATTGACCTAGGGAGGATGTGGGGAAGCCGCCTCTATTAAGTGTTTTCTCCGCAAGAAATTGAAATTTATGAAATATTTGTCAAAGTTCCGCCTCAAGGCGCTTTCCGCCTTCGCAGTTTTTCCTCTGGTTGCGTTGGTGCTTGTGTTGGCGCTGCCCAAACCAGCTCATGCGGGTTTTTCAGACTGCCCGCCAGTTTCGACTGTCGGGCACACATTGGCTTTGAACCTGACCGATGGTGAGTGTTTTATCGCGGAACTTGGCCTTGGTCCAAACTCTGACGGCTCCGAAGACTACGTACTCATTCAGATGGCGAACTCTGCGGGATCAACAAATTTTCAACTCGCTGATGGCGGAGCTGATGCGCGGTCGGTGTCCTATGTTGTAAATGGCGTAACCATCAATAACGGGAACCCAAACTACACCACAAACTGTTCCGCTGGCTGCTCTGCATCCGGCACCCATGGCGGTACTCCCTTTAGTTTTACCTATACTGATACGGGTCTATCAGGCGATACTGGCGCCACAGTTGGCCCCCCCTCGGCCTTCACCTCCCCCTCGGGCGGCGGGCAAAGCGCCACGATCTCGACCGCTTTTGCCTCGGTTCTGACGGCAACGGTTGTCGATGCTGGCAGTAATCCGGTTTCAGGTGTTTCCGTTACCTTCACGGCGCCCGGCTCCGGTGCCAGTGGCACCTTCTCCGGGGGCGGTGTATCAGAAACGGTCACCACAAATGGGTCAGGTGTTGCGACTTCGACCACCTTTACCGCCAATACTGTGGCGGGGGGGTACAACGTGGTTGCCTCCAGTGCGGGTATTTCAAACCAAAGTTTTGCCCTGACCAATACGGCGGGGGCTGCGGCAACGCTGGCGGTGTCCAGTGGCGATAGCCAGAGCACGGCGATCTCGACCTCTTTTGGCACCGCGCTGGTGGCGCTGGTGACGGACGCCGGGGGCAATCCTGTCTCTGGGGTGACGGTGAACTTCGCGGCACCGGGAAGTGGTGCTTCGGCGGCGCTGTCTGCGGGCTCTGATGTGACGGATGGCTCTGGCCTGGCCTCGGTGACGGCGACGGCCAATACAGTGGCGGGGGGCTATAATGTGACGGCCAGCGCCACGGGGCTGACCTCGGTGACCTTCGGGCTGACCAATACCACGGGGGCTGCGGCAACGCTGGCGGTGTCCAGTGGCGATAGCCAGAGCACGGCGATCTCGACCTCTTTTGGCACCGCGCTGGTGGCGCTGGTGACGGACGCCGGGGGCAATCCTGTCTCTGGGGTGACGGTGAACTTCGCGGCCCCGGGGAGTGGCGCT
The DNA here is from genome assembly GCA_025163595.1 of Phaeobacter sp. G2. Classification (NCBI taxonomy): domain Bacteria; kingdom Pseudomonadati; phylum Pseudomonadota; class Alphaproteobacteria; order Rhodobacterales; family Roseobacteraceae; genus Phaeobacter; species Phaeobacter sp. G2. The sequence goes on along the minus strand of CP104100.1, from coordinate 3,860,215 downwards.
TCGGCGGCGCTGTCTGCGGGCTCTGATGTGACGGATGGCTCTGGCCTGGCCTCGGTGACGGCGACGGCCAATACAGTGGCGGGGGGCTATAACGTGACGGCCAGCGCCACGGGTCTGACCTCGGTGACCTTCGGGCTGACCAATACCACGGGGGCTGCGGCAACGCTGGCGGTGTCCAGTGGCGACAGCCAGAGCACGGCGATCTCGACGGCGTTTGGCACCGCGCTGGTGGCGCTGGTGACGGACGCCGGGGGCAATCCTGTCTCTGGGGTGACGGTGAACTTCGCGGCACCGGGAAGTGGTGCTTCGGCGGCGCTGTCTGCGGGCTCTGATGTGACGGATGCCTCGGGCCTGGCCTCGGTGACGGCGACGGCGAATACAGTGGCGGGGGGCTATAATGTGACGGCCAGCGCCACGGGTCTGACCTCGGTGACTTTTGGGCTGACCAATACGTCGGGGGCTGCGGCAACGCTGGCGGTGTCCAGCGGCGACAGCCAGAGCACGGCGATCTCGACCTCTTTTGGCACTGCGCTGGTGGCGCTGGTGACGGACGCCGGGGGCAATCCTGTCTCTGGGGTGACGGTGAACTTCGCGGCCCCGGGGAGTGGCGCTTCGGCGGCGCTGTCGGCGGGCTCTGATGTGACGGATGCCTCGGGCCTGGCCTCGGTTACGGCGACGGCCAATGCCACGGCGGGGGCCTATAATGTGACGGCCAGCGCCACGGGTCTGACCTCGGTAACCTTCGGGCTGACCAATACCACGGGGGCTGCGGCAACGCTGGCGGTGTCCAGTGGCGACAGCCAGAGCACGGCGATCTCGACCGCTTTTGGCACCGCGCTGGTGGCGCTGGTGACGGACGCCGGGGGCAATCCTGTCTCTGGGGTGACGGTGAACTTCGCGGCCCCGGGGAGTGGCGCTTCGGCGGCGCTGTCTGCGGGCTCTGATGTGACGGATGGCTCCGGTCTGGCCTCGGTGACGGCGACGGCGAATGCAGTGGCGGGGGGCTATAATGTGACGGCCAGCGCCACGGGTCTGACCTCGGTGACTTTTGGGCTGAGCAATACAACGGGGGCTGCGGCAACGCTGGCGGTGTCCAGTGGCGATAGCCAGAGCGCGGCGATCTCGACCTCTTTTGGCACCGCGCTGGTGGCGCTGGTGACGGACGCCGGGGGCAATCCTGTCTCTGGGGTGACGGTGAACTTCGCGGCCCCGGGGAGTGGCGCTTCGGCGGCGCTGTCGGCGGGCTCTGATGTGACGGATGCCTCTGGCCTGGCCTCGGTGACGGCGACGGCCAATGCCACGGCGGGGGCCTATAATGTGACGGCCAGCGCCACGGGTCTGACCTCGGTGACCTTTGGGTTGACCAATACGTCGGGGGCTGCGGCAACGCTGGCGGTGTCCAGCGGCGACAGCCAGAGCACGGCGATCTCGACCTCTTTTGGCACCGCGCTGGTGGCGCTGGTGACGGACGCCGGGGGCAATCCTGTGTCTGGGGTGACGGTGAACTTCGCGGCACCGGGAAGTGGTGCTTCGGCGGCGCTGTCGGCGGGCTCTGATGTGACGGATGCCTCTGGCCTGGCCTCGGTGACGGCGACGGCGAATGCAGTGGCGGGGGGCTATAATGTGACGGCCAGCGCCACGGGTCTGACCTCGGTAACCTTCGGGTTGACCAATACGACGGGGGCAGCGGCAACGCTGGCGGTGTCCAGCGGCGACAGCCAGAGCACGGCGATCTCGACCTCTTTTGGCACCGCGTTGGTGGCGCTGGTGACGGACGCCGGGGGCAATCCTGTCTCTGGGGTGACGGTGAACTTCGCGGCCCCGGGGAGTGGCGCCTCGGCGGCGCTGTCGGCGGGCTCTGATGTGACGGATGCCTCTGGCCTGGCCTCGGTGACGGCGACGGCCAATGCGACGGCGGGGGGCTATAATGTGACGGCCAGCGCCACGGGGCTGACCTCGGTGACCTTCGGGTTGACCAATACGTCGGGGGCTGCGGCAACGCTGGCGGTGTCCAGCGGCGACAGCCAGAGCACGGCGATCTCGACCTCTTTTGGCACCGCGCTGGTGGCGCTGGTGACGGACGCCGGGGGCAATCCTGTGTCTGGGGTGACGGTGAACTTCGCGGCACCGGGGAGTGGCGCTTCGGCGGCGCTGTCTGCGGGCTCTGATGTGACGGATGCCTCTGGCCTGGCCTCGGTGACGGCGACGGCCAATGCGACGGCGGGGGGCTATAATGTGACGGCCAGCGCCACGGGGCTGACCTCGGTGACCTTTGGGTTGACCAATACGACGGGGGCAGCGGCAACGCTGGCGGTGTCCAGCGGCGACAGCCAGAGCACGGCGATCTCGACCTCTTTTGGCACCGCGCTGGTGGCGCTGGTGACGGACGCCGGGGGCAATCCTGTCTCTGGGGTGACGGTGAACTTCGCGGCCCCGGGGAGTGGCGCCTCGGCGGCGCTGTCTGCGGGCTCTGATGTGACGGATGCCTCGGGCCTGGCCTCGGTGACGGCGACGGCCAATGCAGTGGCGGGGGGCTATAATGTGACGGCCAGCGCCACGGGTCTGACCTCGGTGACCTTCGGGTTGACCAATACGTCGGGGGCAGCGGCAACACTGGCGGTGTCCAGCGGCGACAGCCAGAGCGCGGCGATCTCGACCTCTTTTGGCACCGCGCTGGTGGCGCTGGTGACGGACGCCGGGGGCAATCCTGTGTCTGGGGTGACGGTGAACTTCGCGGCCCCGGGGAGTGGCGCTTCGGCGGCGCTGTCTGCGGGCTCTGATGTGAGCGATGGCTCTGGCCTGGCCTCGGTGACGGCGACGGCGAATGCAGTGGCGGGGGGCTATAATGTGACGGCCAGCGCCACGGGGCTGACCTCGGTGACCTTCGGGCTGACCAATACCACGGGGGCTGCGGCAACGCTGGCGGTGTCCAGCGGCGACAGCCAGAGCACGGCGATCTCGACCTCTTTTGGCACCGCGCTGGTGGCGCTGGTGACGGACGCCGGGGGCAATCCTGTGTCTGGGGTGACGGTGAACTTCGCGGCACCGGGGAGTGGCGCTTCGGCGGCGCTGTCTGCGGGCTCTGATGTGACGGATGCCTCTGGCCTGGCCTCGGTGACGGCGACGGCGAATGCAGTGGCGGGGGGCTATAATGTGACGGCCAGCGCCACGGGTCTGACCTCGGTGACCTTTGGGCTGACCAATACGACGGGGGCAGCGGCAACGCTGGCGGTGTCCAGCGGCGACAGCCAGAGCACGGCGATCTCGACCTCTTTTGGCACCGCGCTGGTGGCGCTGGTGACGGACGCCGGGGGCAATCCTGTCTCTGGGGTGACGGTGAACTTCGCGGCTCCGGGGAGTGGCGCCTCGGCGGCGCTGTCTGCGGGCTCTGATGTGACGGATGCCTCGGGCCTGGCCTCGGTGACGGCGACGGCCAATGCCACGGCGGGGGCCTATAATGTGACGGCCAGCGCCACGGGTCTGACCTCGGTAACCTTCGGGCTGACCAATACGACGGGGGCAGCGGCAACGCTGGCGGTGTCCAGTGGCGACAGCCAGAGCACGGCGATCTCGACCTCTTTTGGCACCGCGCTGGTGGCGCTGGTGACGGACGCCGGGGGCAATCCTGTCTCTGGGGTGACGGTGAACTTCGCCGCACCGGGGAGTGGCGCCTCGGCGGCGCTGTCTGCGGGCTCTGATGTGACGGATGTCTCTGGCCTGGCCTCGGTGACGGCGACGGCCAATGCCACGGCGGGGGCCTATAATGTGACGGCCAGCGCCACGGGTCTGACCTCGGTGACCTTCGGGCTGACAAATTTGGATGTTGTGGCACCTACTGTCACGCTATCAACCAGTGCGGTGTCGGTGCGGCCTGGTGAAGACTTTGATGTCACGGCGACGTTCTCTGAAGCGGTCACCGGGTTTGCCCTGCTTGATGTGCTCGTCACGCATGGTTCTGCGGTTGAGCTTTCCGGGAGCGGGTCTGTCTACGTTATTACGATCCGGCCAACGGGAAGTGGTGACATTGGCGTTTCGATTGCGGCTGGGGGGGCAGAGGATTCTTCGGGCAATGGCAACATCGCCTCCGGCGCGATTGCTGTCCAGAGCTCGGCAGTTGAGGAGACCAGTCAGCTTATTGGTCAGTTCATGAACACCCGGGCAACCCAGTTGATCAGCAATCAGCCCGATTTGACAGGGTTCTTGTCCGGTAGCGGAGCGGGGCTGGGCCAGGGGCAGGGGCAGTTTAACCTGGCGGTCACCCGCGGGCAGGGAACCTTTGACATCTCGACGCGACCGGGGTCGCGTGTCTGGACCCGGTTGCAGGGGGCTATAAGCCGCGAAGGCACCAGTGATAGCTCCTATGTCTTTGGCGTTGCTGGCAGTCACTTTGCCATCAACAAGAACCTATTGCTTGGGGCAATGCTGCAGCTGGATTACCTGGATCAGGACGATGGCGCGGCCAGTATCAAAGGCAAGGGTTGGTTGATCGGCCCCTATTTTGTCACCAAGTTTCCAGACCGTGACGTCTTTGTTGAGGGGCGGATTCTTTATGGGCAGAGTTCAAACGATGTCTCTCCGTTTGGCACCTATACGGACAAGGTTGAGACTGAGCGTTTTCTCGCCTTGTTGAAGCTCTCGGGATCAATGCTCTATGGCAAAACCACCCTGATCCCAAAGGTTCAACTTACCTATACGACGGACGATCAGAAGGCCTACCGCGACAGTCTGGGCAACCTGATCCCGGACTTGGATGTTGCATGGGGGCAGGTTGAGCTTGGGCTTGATTTTGAGACACCGCTTGAAGTGCGGCGCGGCAATGGCGAGGTGCTGTTGTTTGGCGGGATCAGCGCAATTGGCAGCCATGTGAAAAACTCGGGCAATGCAGTCACCACCTCTTCCAATGTGCAGGGGGCGCGCGCGCGGGCCAAGCTGGGGCTGAGTTATCATTTTGCGGATCAGGGCGTGTTCCAAGCGGAGACCTTTTATGATGGGATCGGCATGAGCGGCTATGAGAGCTACGGGCTGCAGGTCGGGTTTGATCTGAAGTTCTAGGCGAGCGCCTTTCAACACCTAAGAGCGCGGTCCCGGCGGCGCTCTTTTTATTTTGTCGCGGGTAGGGCTGGGTAAGACCGGATGAAACTAGGCGGGCAGGTTTTCGAAAGTGCGCGGGTGGCAGGAATGTCGGATTGGTTCTCCGGAAGAGCTGCGGTAAAGAAAGGCCATGGCCCAGATAGAATCCCTCTTTGTGACCCGCTTGTACCGCGCTGCCCTGTCCGAATGCGGACCGGCAATTGATGCGCAGGAAATGGAAACCTCTTGCATTGTTATCGCCGAAGATGACGAGGCCGGACAGGACTGGTGCGAGGAGAACGGCTATCCCGGCTATACCTCCTATGCGTCCCTGACGGATCTGCCCTGGCGCTTCCCAGTCTTTGCCGATCTGGTGAAATGCCTGGACGAACATGTCGCCAATTTTGCCAAGGATCTGGAGTTTGATCTGGATGACCGCAAGCTGGTGCTGGAGGATCTGTGGATCAACATCCTGCCCGAAGGCGGCATGCATGCGTCACACATCCATCCACATTCGGTGATTTCCGGCACCACCTATGTGTCGATGCCAGAGGGGACCTCTGCGCTGAAGCTGGAAGATCCGCGCTCTGCCATGATGATGGCATCACCAGTGCGGGTGAAGGACGCGCGGCGTGAGCTGAAGCCCTTTATCTACATGAAGCCGGCCGTGGGCGATGTTCTGCTTTGGGAGAGCTGGCTGCGCCATGAGGTGCCGATGAACATGGCTGAAGACGAGCGAATTTCCGTCAGCTTCAATTATCGCTGGGAGTAGGCTGTCAGCGTTTGACCTGATTGTGAATGCCAATTCACCTAGAGGAGCCGCCGGGTATGGAACTTTTTCTTCTCGTGCCCCTTATCTTGTGTTGCCTCGGGGTCTTGCTGCTACTTTCCTACGCTATGCTGAACTACTTCAGACTTCTGATATGGCTCATTAAGTGGGGATTGATTGTTCAGTTGAGCGCGCTCGTTGTGTGCCTCCCTGTCTTTGTGATTTTGGCTGTTCTGGAACATGAGTTGGGCCTGAGCCAAAGCATTTCAGAGCCGACATTTACAGGCGTATTTGTGGTCGCTTGCGTTTTGGCAGGACTGAATATTTACAGCAGAAAAAGGCAGGAACGCCGTGCTGAGACGGCGCGTAAAGACGCGTGATCAATCAACTATACGTTCCGTTCGGTTGCGCTGCTTGGCTGTTTTGGCCTGATTGAAGGATTGAAAGGGCGAGCGCCTATAAAGGTTGTCAATTAGGGGTTGCGTGGCTAGGAGCTCTGGTAAGTCTTGTGTTTGAAAAACGAAAATGGAATTCTACGATGAAGTTTAAATTAATCGCGCTCGCTGCGGCTACAGCGCTTGTTTCCGCCTGTAATCCTGATCCTCAATCTGCCCATGACCGCCGACAGGTATTGATGGCCAAAGTGTTTCCAAATCCTGAGGACCGTAAAGGCCTGCATCTGGCTTTCCCAGTGTCATCAGCCTTGGAGGTTATCTACTTCCCAGGGCAGGTGAGCCAGTCAACAGTCGATCGACGCGCTGCTGGATACTGTCAGCGTATCGGCAAGCCGGAAACCAAGTTTCAAAAAGCGCCAGAGGCGAGTAAATCAACCTTGGCCAATGGGGTGCAGGTTGCTTCAATGACTGTTTGGTACGATTGCGACTAACGGTTTCGTATTTAGGGGGCGAGGGAGTAAGCCATAGGCTGCCCAAACCTTTCCCTTGCCCCCACCCCGCATCTCCCCTATAGGGGCACATCGCTTGGGCTAAATTCGTCTTGGATTTGGCCCCGGTGATTCTTTTCTGCACTTTATTGAGTGCGGGTTTTACATAACCCACCAGATAACAAGGTGACCCTCACGGGGCCTTCTGGTGCTTTGGACAAGGAACAAAGGCGATGAACGCCAATGATCTGCGTGACAAGACCGTGGATGAACTCCGCGATGTGCTTGCCAACATGAAAAAAGAGAGCTTCAATCTCCGTTTTCAACAAGCTACCGGTCAGCTGGAAAACACTGCAGGCATCAAAGCGGCACGCCGCAATGCTGCTCGTGTGAAAACCATTCTGAACGAAAAAGCTGCAGCCGCAGCAGCAGAATAAGGAGCCTGACAGATGCCCAAACGTATTCTCACAGGCACCGTGACCAGCGACGCCAACGCCCAGACCGTAACAGTTTCGGTTGAACGCCGCTTCACGCACCCTGTTCTGAAAAAGACCATTCGTAAGTCCAAAAAGTATCGGGCGCACGATGAACAGAACGCTTTCAAGGTCGGCGACCAAGTCCGCATCATCGAGTGCGCGCCGAAATCGAAAACGAAACGCTGGGAAGTTGTGACCGCTTAAGAGACCGTAAGGTCCCATAAGCGGCAAACTGACCAGTTTGTCGAAACCCTGGGGGATTACAGCACGCATCGCTGCCCCATAGGTCGGGAGAAACCACATGATCCAGATGCAAACAAACCTGGATGTTGCTGACAACTCCGGCGCTCGCCGAGTTCAGTGCATCAAGGTTCTGGGTGGTTCCAAGCGTAAATACGCATCCGTAGGCGACATCATTGTTGTCTCGGTTAAGGAAGCCATCCCCCGCGGTCGCGTTAAGAAAGGTGATGTCCGTAAGGCCGTCGTCGTTCGCACCGCCAAAGAAGTCCGTCGTGCCGATGGTACCGCGATCCGTTTTGATCGCAACGCCGCCGTCATCCTGAACACCAACAACGAGCCCGTAGGTACACGTATCTTTGGACCAGTTGTTCGTGAGCTGCGCGCCAAGAACTTCATGAAAATCATCTCGCTTGCTCCGGAGGTGCTGTAACAATGGCTGCTAAACTCCGCAAAGGCGACAAGGTTGTCATGCTGTCCGGCAAGGACAAGGGTAAAGAGGGCGTTATCGCTTCTGTTGATCCCAAAGCCGGCAAGGCGATCGTTGATGGGCTGAACATGGCGATCCGCCATACCCGTCAATCGCAGAACGAACAGGGCGGACGTCTGCCCAAAGCACTGCCAGTCGATCTGTCGAACCTGGCTCTGCTCGACTCCAATGGCAAAGCAACCCGCGTTGGCTTCCGCATGGAAGACGACAAAAAGGTCCGCTTCGCCAAAACGACTGGGGAGACTGTCTGATGCTTGATAATGCAACCTACACTCCACGTCTGAAGACTCTTTACAAGGACACCATCTGTGGCGCCCTGAAAGAAGAGTTTGGCTACAAGAACGACATGCAGCTGCCTAAGCTGGAAAAAATCGTTCTGAACATTGGCTGCGGCCGGGCTGCTGTTCGTGACAGCAAAAAAGCCAAATCCGCTCAGGCTGATCTCAGCACCATCGCTGGCCAGAAAGCTCTGACCACTGTGGCAAAGAACTCCATCGCTGGCTTCCGTGTACGTGAAGGCATGCCGATGGGCGCAAAGGTTACTCTGCGCGGCGACCGGATGTTTGAATTCCTGGACCGTCTGATCACCATCGCGATGCCCCGTATCCGTGACTTCCGCGGCGTATCGGGTACCTCCTTTGACGGCCGTGGCAACTACGCCATGGGTCTGAAAGAGCATCTCGTGTTTCCAGAAATCGATTTTGATAAAATCGACGAAAACTGGGGCATGGATATCGTGATTGCCACAACCGCGAAAACCGACGCCGAAGCGAAGGCACTGTTGAAAGCTTTCAACATGCCCTTCAATAGCTGAGCGCGGGAAGGATAGTAGAGACATGGCTAAGAAAAGCATGATCGAACGCGAGAAAAAGCGCGAGCGTCTGGTGGCAAAATATGCCGCAAAACGCGCCGAGCTGAAAGAAATCGCGAATGACGAATCCAAGTCGATGGAAGAGCGTTTCAAAGCGCGCCTGACATTGGCCAAACTGCCGCGGAATTCTTCGGCAACTCGTCTGCACAACCGTTGTCAGCTGACCGGTCGTCCTCACGCTTACTATCGTAAGCTGAAGGTCAGCCGGATCGCGCTGCGGGAACTGGGCTCGAATGGCCAGATCCCCGGTATGGTGAAATCGAGCTGGTAAGGGAGAGACAGATATGAACGATCCTATCGGCGATATGCTCACCCGTATCCGTAACTCGCAAATGCGTGGCAAATCCACCGTAAGCTCCCCAGCGTCAAAGCTGCGGGCTTGGGTTCTGGACGTGCTGGCAGACGAGGGTTACATCCGCGGCTACGAGAAATCCACTGACGAACGCGGCCATCCGGCGCTGGAAATCAGTCTCAAGTACTACGACGGCGATCCTGTCATTCGTGAAGTGAAGCGGGTTTCCAAACCTGGCCGTCGCGTTTACATGGGCGTCAATGACATCCCGTCGGTCCGTCAGGGCCTGGGTGTGTCGATTGTCTCCACCCCCAAGGGTGTGATGTCGGACGCAAACGCACGCGCAGCCAATGTTGGCGGCGAAGTGCTCTGCACCGTCTTCTAAGGAGGCCTTTTCGATGTCCCGTATTGGTAAAAAATCGGTCGACCTGCCCAGCGGTGTAACCGCTGCCGTGTCCGGCCAGAGCATCGAAGTCAAAGGTCCCAAAGGGACCCGCAGCTTCACTGCAACCGACGATGTCACTCTGACTGTTGAAGACAACGCTGTTTCGGTCACGCCTCGCGGCATGTCCAAGCGCGCCCGTCAGCAGTGGGGTATGTCCCGCACCATGGTTGCCAACTTGGTAACCGGCGTGACCACCGGCTTTAAGAAAGAGCTGGAGATCCAGGGTGTGGGTTACCGGGCTCAGATGCAGGGGAATACCCTGAAGCTGAACCTCGGTTACAGCCACGATGTCGAATTTGTTGCTCCGGAGGGTGTTACCATCACCGCGCCGAAGCAGACAGAAATCGTTGTGGAAGGGAACGACCAGCAGCAGGTGGGCGAAGTCGCGGCGAAGATCCGTGATTGGCGCCGTCCCGAGCCCTATAAGGGCAAAGGCATCCGCTACAAGGGTGAGTTCGTCTTCCGCAAAGAAGGCAAGAAGAAGTAAGGACCAGCACAATGGCAAACAGCAAACGTACCCTGTTTCTGAAGCGTCGCCTGCGCGTCCGGAACAAACTTCGCAAGGTCAACGCTGGCCGTCTGCGTCTTTCTGTCCACCGTTCGAACAAGAACCTCTCGGTTCAGCTGATCGACGATCTGGCAGGCAAGACTCTGGCGTCCGCATCGACCCTGGAAAAAGATCTTGGCTTTGTAGGCAAGAACAACATCGAAGCAGCAACCAAAGTGGGTTCGGTTATCGCCGAACGTGCCAAGGCGGCTGGCGTCTCTGAGGCGTATTTCGATCGTGGCGGCTTCCTGTTCCACGGCAAGGTGAAGGCTCTGGCCGACGCTGCGCGTGAAGGCGGCCTCAAGATCTAAAGACTTGCGGGTGGCGATACCGCCACCCCGATGATCCGGGAGGCGCGTCTTTGGGCGCGCCTCACCAGGATTGGAACAATTGGCGCTCGTCGCCACACACAAAGGAATGCTTTATGGCAGAACGTGATAACCGCCGTGGCAATCGCCGCGACCGTGATGAGACACCCGAATTTGCGGATCGTTTGGTTGCAATCAACCGTGTTTCCAAAACCGTAAAAGGCGGTAAGCGCTTTGGTTTTGCAGCACTGGTTGTTGTTGGTGACCAAAAGGGCCGCGTCGGCTTTGGCAAAGGTAAAGCCAAAGAAGTCCCCGAGGCGATCCGCAAGGCCACTGAACAGGCCAAGCGTCAGATGGTTCGTGTGCCTCTGAAAGAGGGTCGTACCCTGCACCACGACATTGCAGGTCGCCACGGCGCCGGCAAAGTTGTCATGCGGACGGCTCCTGAAGGTACCGGTATTATTGCTGGTGGTCCAATGCGTGCAGTTTTCGAAATGCTCGGCGTCAAAGACGTTGTGTCCAAGTCGATCGGCTCGCAGAACCCCTACAACATGATCCGTGCAACCATTGATGGCCTGACCAAAGAGCAGAGCCCCCGTTCGGTTGCTCAGCGTCGTGGTAAAAAGGTCGCCGATATCCTGCCCAAGCGGGACGAAGCACCTGCTGCTGAAGCAGCAGAAGCGTAAGGAGACGGACAATGGCTAAAACAATCGTTGTTAAGCAGATCGGTTCCCCGATCCGCCGCCCCGCCGACCAGCGCGCGACGCTGATCGGTCTGGGTCTGAACAAGATGCACAAAACCCGTGAACTCGAAGACACTCCTTCGGTTCGTGGCATGGTGCGCAAGGTCTCTCACATGGTAGAGATCATCGAAGAGCGCGACTAAGCCTCTTTCGAATGACTGATTAAGGACGCCTCCGGGAAACCGGGGGCGTCTTTTCTTGTGGCGGGGGGCTTCTCTGCCCGCCAGCCCGGTCGAGGCCACCATGAGCCCGGCCTATGCATCGGATGCATAGCGGGTTGTCTTGTTGCAGTGGTTGTTTGTAACAAATTTATTGCTTTATTCCAGAGACACCTAAACGGGTTAGAAAAAGGGCTGGGAAATGGGTCTCAGCCGTAGCTAAGGAATAGCCAATTGGCATTTGTTCAAAACACCACCACCGACTTTGGTATCACCGCGCGTCTGCGGGCCTTTGTGGCGCAAGCCAGTGCAAACTGGGCGATGAACCGTGAGTACAAGCGCACCTATGCGCAGCTGTCGCGTCTCACCAATCGCGAGCTGGCAGACATCGGTGTCCGCCGCTGCGATATCGCAGATATCGCGCGCAAACACGTTCATCACCTGTAACCCGATCAGCCAGAGCTCTCCTCCCTCGCTCCTGATCGAAAAAAAACGTCTCTGTTTCAGCAGGGACGTTTTTTGATTCTGAAACCGTCTCTGTCCAATAAACTGTTGGCATGGCGTCAATGTGAGGGGGGCGAGATCCGCAAGGGCTTGATCCGGGGGGGCTGGGCGGCTATAGGCACACGGTGGCCTCTTGGGGTCATGGAATCATATATCAAAGACATGCCGTGGTTGATCCTGTTTACGCTTCTGGGATCACATCCGGCGAAGGAGAAGCGAAATGAAACTTCACGAACTCAGCGACAATCCAGGTGCCGCCAAAAAACGTATGCGTGTTGCCCGTGGTCCCGGCTCCGGCAAGGGTAAAATGGGTGGCCGTGGTATCAAAGGTCAGAAATCCCGTTCGGGTGTTTCGATCAATGGCTACGAAGGTGGTCAGATGCCATTGTACCAGCGTCTGCCTAAGCGTGGCTTCAACAAGCCAAACCGCAAAGCATACGCCGTTGTGAACCTGGGCCTGATCCAGAAATTCATCGACCTGGGCAAGCTGGACGCAGCCTCGATCACCGAAGACACCCTGGTGGCTTCCGGTCTGATCCGTCGCAAAAAAGACGGTGTCCGCGTTCTGGCCAAAGGTGAATTGACCGCAAAAGCCACCATCGCCGTAACCGGCGCATCCGCTGCTGCTATTGAAGCAGTTGCAAAGGCCGGTGGCGCATTGACCGTGGCAACAGCAGCCGCAGCTGAGTAACGGCTTGTGAGCGGCGAGATTGCCGCTTACATAGGTCATCAGTTTCCCTATACGCCGTCCGAGCCGGAAAAGGGCTCCGGGCGGCGTTTTTGCAAAAAGAGACCCATTTCATGGTATCAGCAGCAGAACAAATGGCAGCGAACACCAGCTGGTCCGCACTTGGCAAAGCCACGGATCTGCGCAATCGCATCTTGTTTACGCTTGGCCTTTTGATCGTATATCGCCTCGGAACCTTCATTCCGGTTCCTGGCATCGACTCAGGCGCGCTTCGCAACTTTATGGAAGCGGCAGGGCAGGGCATTGGCGGCATGGTGTCGATGTTCACCGGTGGCGCCCTTGGCCGGATGGGCATTTTTGCCCTCGGGATCATGCCCTATATTTCGGCTTCGATCATTGTGCAGTTGCTGACCTCCATGGTCCCGGCACTTGAGCAGCTCAAAAAAGAGGGTGCCCAGGGCCAGAAGAAAATCAACCAATACACTCGCTATGGCACTGTGGCGCTGGCGACAGCGCAGGCCTATGGCCTCGCGGTTTCGCTGGAAGCCGGTGACCTGGCGACTGATCCGGGCATGTACTTCCGTATGGCCTGCATGATCACCCTGGTGGGTGGCACCATGTTCCTGATGTGGTTGGGTGAGCAGATCACCCAGCGCGGTCTGGGCAATGGTATCTCGCTGATCATCTTTGTCGGCATCATCGCCGAGGTTCCGGCCTCGATTGCGCAGTTCTTTGCCTCTGGCCGTTCCGGTGCAATCAGCCCAGCGGTGATCATCGGTGTGATGCTGATGGTGGTTGCGGTGATCATGTTTGTGGTCTTCATGGAGCGCGCCTTGCGCAAGATCCACATCCAGTACCCGCGCCGCCAGGTCGGCATGAAGGTCTATGATGGCGGCTCTTCGCACCTGCCGGTGAAAGTGAACCCAGCGGGCGTTATCCCAGCGATCTTTGCCAGCTCGCTGCTGCTGCTGCCAACCACGATTTCGGCTTTCTCATCCGGTGCAACCAACGGTCCGGTGATGTCCTGGCTCCTGGCCAACTTTGGCCCCGGCCAGCCGCTCTACCTGTTGTTCTTTGTCTCGATGATTGTGTTCTTTGCCTATTTCTACACCTTCAACGTGGCCTTCAAGCCCGAGGATGTGGCCAATAACCTGAAGAACCAGAACGGCTTTGTGCCCGGTATTCGCCCGGGCAAGAAGACCGCCGAATATATCGAATATGTGGTGAACCGCATTCTGGTACTGGGGTCGATGTATCTGGCGGTGGTTTGCCTGCTTCCAGAAGTGCTGCGTGGCCAGTTTGCCTTCCCGGTCTACTTTGGCGGTACATCGGTGCTGATTGTGGTCTCCGTAACCATGGACACCATTCAGCAGGCGCAAAGTCACCTGTTGGCGCACCAGTATGAGGGGCTCATCGAGAAGAGCCAGCTGCGTGGCCGGAACAAGAAACGAGCAAAACGGGGGCCCTCTCGCCGATGACCAATATCATTCTTTTAGGGCCACCCGGTGCGGGTAAGGGGACGCAGGCGCGTCATTTGACCGACGCGCGCGGCATGGTTCAGCTCTCCACTGGTGATATGCTGCGCGACGCGCAGTCCAGTGGCTCGGAGATGGGTAAAAAGGTTGCCGACGTCATTGCCCGCGGTGAGCTGGTCACAGATGAGATCGTTATTGATCTGATCCGCGAAAAGCTCGTTGAAGGCGCCGAAGGAGGCTTTATCTTTGATGGCTTCCCCCGCACCCTGGGGCAGGCTGATGCCCTGGGTGAATTACTGGCGGAAATGGGCCTGACCCTGGACGCGGTGATTGAGATGGCAGTGGATGACAGCGCGCTTGTTGCGCGCATCACCGGCCGCTCCACCTGTGGCGGTTGCGGTGAAGTCTACCACGACCAGACCAAACCCTGGCCTGCGGATGGCAAATGCAGCAACTGTGGCAGCACAGAGGTAAAGCGCCGCGCAGACGACAATGAGGAAAGCCTCAAGACCCGTCTGATGGAGTATTACAAAAAGACCTCGCCGCTGTTGGGCTATTACTACGCCAAGGGCGATCTGCAGTCCGTTGATGGATTGCAGAATATGGACGCTGTAAAAGCGGATATTGCAACGGTTCTGGCTGAGTAAACTCTGCAAGCTGAGATCTGATATCGAAAAAAGGGAGCCTCGTTGCTCCCTTTTTTGTTGGGGTGCCGGAAACGACCTTGGCATCGCTTGGCGGTGAGAGTGTCTTTGTTGGCTGTTTCTGTCTGAAACAGGCTGTGCGTTTACAAAAACTGAAACAAGCAGCCTATAGTGATCCTGACCCATCCCATTTTAGAGAAAGCCCAGTTGATGAAATTCCTTCTACCTTCCATTGTCCTGTTTTCCTTCACCCTGCCGCTGCAGGCCCAGCATTTGCTTGTCGATAGTCCGGAGGGCTGTGACATCGTGATGTCGAGCCCGGATGGCGATCTTGACTATGCGGGGAACGGCGGGCTGCTCTTGAATGAAACTGGCTATAGCTCGTTGGAGTATTTCTGCTCTTTCACGCCCAAGGCGCTGTACCAATGGCAGGTCTATGATGTGACCACCCACGTGGGCCAGTGCCAGATGCCAGGGCCGGAGTTTGTGCCGCAGCTGTTCACCATTGTCCGCGACCCCGACCAACCGGGCGTCATCTCCATTTTTACGGGTGACGCAGAGCCACTGCGGTTTTATAATTGCGCATCGTGACGCCAATTGGCTGAAAAGCCCGCCTTTTGATGAAAAAGGCCTGGTTCATCTCTTGACGGGTTGACGCTCTGTTCAAATCCTCATACGCAACCCCATCCCTTTGTGGGATGATTCCATGTGGGCAGATTCTTTTGCCTGCATGACCACCTCAAAATGCTGGGCTGAACGGCTGAACTGCCAGGGTCGAGCGTTGTGAAAAAAGGTTCTGGAGCTACGGAACCGCAACGAAAAGGAAAGTGACACGTGGCACGTATTGCCGGCGTAAACATCCCCGCTGCTAAGCGGGTACCTATCGCCCTCACCTATATCACCGGAATCGGAAACACCTCGGCTGCCGCAATCTGCGAAGCTGTTGGCATTGATGCGGCCCGTCGCGTCAACGAATTGTCTGATGCCGAAATTCTGGCCATCCGCGAGCACATCGATGCAAACTTCACCGTTGAAGGTGACCTGCGTCGTGAAGTTCAGATGAACGTCAAGCGTCTGATGGATCTGGGTTGCTACCGCGGCCTGCGCCATCGTCGTAACCTGCCCGTTCGCGGTCAGCGTACCCACACCAACGCTCGCACTCGCAAAGGCCCCGCAAAGGCCATTGCCGGTAAGAAGAAGTAAGGGAGGGTTTGATCAATGGCACGCGATAAGACTCGTACGAAGAAAAAAGAGCGTAAGAACATCGCAACTGGTGTTGCGCATGTGAACTCATCGTTCAACAACACCAAGATCCTGATCTCTGATGTTCAGGGTAATGCGATTGCATGGTCCTCTGCTGGCTCCATGGGCTTCAAAGGGTCGCGTAAATCGACTCCTTATGCGGCTCAGATGGCGGCAGAAGATGCCGGCAAAAAGGCACAGGATCACGGTGTTAAAACTCTTGAAGTTGAAGTTCAGGGCCCCGGTGGCGGTCGTGAATCTGCCCTGCGCGCTCTGGCCGCAATCGGCTTCAACATCACCTCGATCCGCGACGTAACACCGATGGCACACAATGGCTGCCGTCCACCTAAGCGTCGTCGCGTCTAAGACTTCGAGACTTACGCTGGGGCCCCGCTTGTTTGCCGGGCCCCAGTCCGTCATTTTAAACCTCGGGCGTCTGCACCTTCGGACATGAGGTACAGACAGGAATGGAGGGACTGCATGATCCATAAAAATTGGGCAGAGCTGATCAAGCCAACGCAGCTTGAAGCAAAGCCGGGCAACGATCCCGCACGTCAGGCAACAATTATTGCCGAACCGCTTGAGCGTGGCTTTGGCCTGACGCTTGGCAACGCGCTGCGCCGCGTTCTGATGAGCTCGCTGCAAGGTGCCGCGATCACATCCGTACAGATCGACAACGTTCTGCACGAATTCTCCAGCGTTGCTGGCGTTCGTGAAGATGTCACCGATATCATCCTGAATCTCAAGGGTGTCTCCCTGCGCATGGACGTCGAAGGCCCCAAGCGCCTGTCGATCAATGCCAAAGGCCCAGCTGTTGTCACCGCCGGTGACATCTCTGAGTCCGCAGGCATCGAGGTTCTGAACCGCGAGCATGTTATCTGCCATCTGGATGATGGCGCTGACCTGTTCATGGAACTGACTGTGAATACCGGCAAGGGCTATGTCTCTGCCGATAAGAACAAGCCAGAAGACGCACCCATTGGTCTGATCCCAATCGATGCGATCTACTCGCCGGTGAAAAAGGTGTCTTATGACGTTCAGCCTACCCGTGAGGGCCAGGTGCTGGACTATGACAAGCTGACGCTGAAAATCGAAACAGACGGTTCCGTTACCCCGGATGACGCCCTGGCCTATGCCGCGCGTATCCTGCAGGACCAGCTGTCGATCTTCGTCAACTTCGAAGAGCCCGAGTCGGCGAACCGTCAGGACGAAGACGATGGTCTCGAGTTCAACCCGCTTCTGCTGAAGAAAGTGGACGAGCTGGAACTGTCTGTCCGGTCGGCAAACTGCCTCAAGAACGACAACATCGTTTACATCGGCGATCTGATCCAGAAGACCGAAGCAGAAATGCTGCGCACGCCAAACTTTGGCCGCAAGTCGCTGAACGAGATCAAAGAAGTGCTGTCCGGCATGGGTCTGCACCTCGGCATGGACGTCGAGGACTGGCCACCAGACAACATCGAAGATCTGGCCAAGAAGTTCGAAGACACGTTCTAAGAACCTCACTCGGTCACACAGAATTTGAGGGCAGGCCCAGGTCTGCCCTTAAACAATGCCCGCGCTGGCGGGGAAAGATGGGCACATGCCCCAAGGAGAGCAGCTGACACGCATCGGCTGACAGACAAAGCAAAACGCGAAAGAAGGAATTGAACAATGCGTCACGCACGTGGTTACCGCCGCCTGAACCGTACTCATGAGCACCGTAAGGCCCTGTTTGCAAACATGGCTGGCTCGCTGATCGAGCACGAGCAGATCAAAACGACTCTGCCCAAGGCAAAAGAATTGCGCCCCATCATCGAAAAGATGATCACCCTGGCAAAACGCGGCGACCTGCACGCCCGTCGTCAGGCCAACGCGCGCCTGAAGGAAGACCAGTATGTCTCCAAACTGTTTGATGTGCTTGGCCCCCGCTACAAAGACCGCCAGGGCGGCTATGTTCGCATCCTGAAAGCGGGCTTCCGCTATGGTGACATGGCGCCTATGGCGATCATCGAATTCGTCGATCGTGACGTTGCTGCCAAAGGCGCCGCCGACAAGGCGCGCGTTGCTGCAGAAATCGAAGCTGACGACGCAGAATAAGACTGTCTGACATCGTCAGATGGCATGGCCCTCGCTCCTTTGGAGCGGGGGCTTTTTGTTGGAATGATTGCCGACCATGAATTTTCTAGCGCCGGACCACTTTACGGGTTTTGCGCTCCTTCACAAAGCCACCGCGCTGGCCCCGTTGGGGTATTGGGGGCGGGTGGCAAAGCGCAGGTATGGCAGTGGAACACGACGGCCTTTGCAGGCGCAGTGTCTGCGGCAATGCTGTCGTTCAAGGCGCTACGACGAAGGTCGGCTTTGAGCGTATGAAAGAGCTTGTAAATCGTGTCAGTAAATCGCCTTCACCCAGATGTCGCTGAAGTTCATTTAACTTTCATACCACTGTCAATGAGCTGAAACTTGCACCGCGTTAAGCATCGGTATCTCATCTGATTAGGATCACATTCCCATGCCTCGCATCACATTTACCCGTCGCCAAGCGCTTTTGGGCACGGCCGCACTTTCTGCTACCATTGCCATGCCATCCCTTTCGAGAGCGCAATCGCGTCCACTGATCACCCATGGCATTATGTCTGGTGATGTCGCCCATGATGGCGCTGTCATTTGGAGCCGCGCTGATCGCGAGGCCAAGATGCTTGTCGAGTGGGCAACCACCGAAAGCATGACAGACGCGCGCGCTGTTCCCGCATTGGCAGTTGGAACACCGACCGATTACACAGGCAAGCTGGCGCTCACCGGACTGCCAAGCGATCAGGATATTTTTTACCGCGTAACAATGTCCGATCTTGCTGATGGCACGCTTTCAGAGCCGATGACCGGCACTTTCCGGACCGCGCCCATGGGCAACCGGGACATCAGTTTTGTTTGGTCTGGCGATACGGCTGGTCAAGGTTGGGGTATTGACGAAGATCGCGGCGGCATGACCACCTATGCGACGATGAACAGTCACGCGCCTGATTTTTTCCTGCATTCCGGTGATACGGTCTACGCCGATGGTCCGTTGCAAGAAGAAGTCGCACTCGACGACGGCTCGATCTGGAAAAACATCGTCACACCCGCCAAGATGAAGGTGGCTGAGACTTTGGACGAATTCCGCGGCCAGCATTTGTACAACTACATGGATAAAAACGTGCAGGCGTTTAATGCCTCCGTGCCTATGATTTCTCAGTGGGACGACCACGAAGTCACAAATAACTGGTATCCCAATGAAATGTTGACTGCGGATGACCGTTATACGGAGAAATCACTGCAGGTCCTGGCAGCCCGTTCCGCACGCGCGTTCCACGAAATGATGCCAACCCGTCAGGTTCTGTCGGAACCGATGCGCGTCTATCGCAAGGTGTCCTACGGCCCGTTGCTGGATATTTTCGTGATCGATATGCGGACCTATCGCGGCGACAACACGGCCAACACCGAGGCTGAAGGCACTCCGTTCCTGGGCGCGGAACAGCTTGCTTGGCTGAAACGCGAGATGGTGAACTCTACCGCAACATGGAAGATCATCGCGGCCGACATGCCAATTGGCATGATGGTACGAGATGGTGACAACATGGAAAACGGTGCAAACGGCGATGGCCCGGTCCTGGGCCGTGAAAAGGATGTCGCCGCAGTCCTGTCGTTCATTAAAACCGCCGAGATCACCAACACTGTTTGGCTCACAGCAGATGTGCATTACACCGCCGCCCATCACTATTCGCCTGACCGCGCTGTTTTTCAGGAGTTTGAACCGTTCTGGGAATTTGTCTCCGGTCCATTGCATGCCGGTACATTCGGACCCTCCGAATACGACAACACCTTTGGTCCCGAAGTGCGCTTTGCAAAACATCCTGAAGAAGGGCAAGCCAACCTGCCGCCAAGCGACGGGTTGCAGTTCTTTGGCAAAGTCGACATTGCGGCGAATACGGGCGTGATGACTGTGCGCTTGATGGACAGCGCAGATGTGGAGCTTTGGTCGGTTGAGTTGGAGCCGAAGATCGCTATCTGATCTGCCCAAGATTGAGGTGGCCTGTTTGGGCCACCTCAAGAACTCAAACGATGCGCCTCAGATTCTCAGCTGCCGAGCGGGCACAAAGCCGACCGTCTGAATTTGCTTTTGCAAACTGTAGAGTGGTTCGTAAAAACCGGCTTTCACCGTGGTGAAATATGGGCGCACTCCGGGTTCAAAGCAGCCGTTGTCCTTTCGATGAGGTCTTGTGAAAGCTTGGCTAGCTCAGTTTTGAAAAAACGCTTTCAACTTTCCTGATGACAGTCTGGCGAATCTCCGCTAGCGTCGCCCACATGACCCAAACCTATGCTGCAATCTGGTTTTATTTTTATCCGGGCCGACAGGCGGACGGAGGGGTCTTGGCGTGCAGATGACATAGTGCGCAAAAGCAGATACCACACCAACCGCCCTCAGCAGATGGCGGTTTTTTTGTATCCGCCGCCACGCAAAAAGGGCCTCCCGCAAGGAACCTTAGGACTATGACACCCCATATTGAAAACCTCCGCATCACCGATATGCAGGAGCTGATCTCGCCGGATGAGCTGGCAGAGAAACTGCCCAGCAATGATCTGGCCAGCAAGACCGTGTTGGATAGCCGCGCTGATATTCAAAAGGTGCTGCGCGGCGCCGATGATCGCTTGGTCGTTGTTGTCGGCCCCTGTTCGATCCATGATACTGCGGCGGCCTTGGACTACGCTGCGCGTTTGAAACCCCTGCGCGAAGAGCTGGCGGGCGAGTTGGAAATTGTGATGCGGGTCTATTTCGAAAAGCCCCGCACTATCAGCGGCTGGAAAGGGCTGGTAAATGATCCCGGCCTGGATGGTTCCTTCCGCATCAATGACGGGCTGGAGATGGCGCGCAAGCTCTTGCTTAATATCAACCAGATGGGGCTACCAGTGGGGACCGAATTCCTGGATACGGCGGTGCCGCAATACCTGTCGGACCTGATGGCCTGGGCCGCTATTGGTGCGCGCACCACCGAGAGCCAGATCCACCGCGAGATGGCCTCGGGCCTCAGTTGCCCTGTGGGGTTCAAAAATGGCACCCGGGGCAATGTGCAGATCGCCATTGATGCGGTGCGCTCGTCCGCGCATCCGCATCATTTCATGGCCTTGGCCAAAAATGGTCGCGCGGCGATTGCGGCCACCAGCGGCAACCCGGATTGCCACCTGATCCTGCGGGGCGGCGGTGGAACCAACTATGATGCGGGTTCAGTCGATGCCGCCTGTCAGAAGGCTGAACAGGACGGTATTCGCGGTCATGTGATGATCGACGCCAGCCACGCCAACAGCGACAAAGATCCGGCCAAACAGCCGCTGGTTTTGCAGGATGTCGGTGACCAGCTGCGGGCTGGCGAGCAGCGTATCACCGGGGTTATGGTGGAGAGCCATCTGGTCGCCGGGCGTCAGGATCTGGGCAAGGGCGATCTGACCTACGGCCAGTCGATCACCGACGGCTGCATTGGCTGGGACGACACTGTGACGGAACTGCATAAGCTGGCGGATGCTGTCAAAGCGCGCCGGGCACGGCCCAATCAAATGGCGGGGTGAAACGACCGCAGATCTGGGTTGCTCCCGTCCTGTTGTCGGACTGGGAGGACCCAGACCGGGTCTCCTTGGCAAAGCTTGCATTTGGGCCTCGGCAGAAGCATATCCTAGAGTAACACTTTTACGGGAGATCCCATGATCCGTACTGCTTCTTTCGCCCGCTTTGCCCTATCTTTGGTTCTTGCTCTCGCGGTAGGGCTCCCAGCGCAGGCGGAAACCCGTGTGCCGCAATCCCAGACCGAAATCTCGCTTGGGTTTGCGCCCCTGGTCAAGCAGGCGGCGCCAGCGGTGGTGAATATCTACGCCAAGATCGTGCGCCAGCAACACCAGCGCTCTCCCTTTATGAACGATCCCTTCTTTGAGGATTTCTTCCGCAACTTCTCCAATCCGCGCCCGCGAGTCGAAAGCTCACTCGGGTCAGGGGTGATTCTGTCACAGGACGGCATCATTGTTTCAAACTACCACGTGGTGGCGATGGCGACTGAAATTCGGGTGGTGACCACGGATAAGCGCGAATATGAGGCCCGCGTCGTCCTGGCCGATCAGGCAAGCGATCTCGCCATTTTGCAGCTCGAAGACGCCGCAGATCTGCCGTTTTTGACCCTGCGCAACAGTGACGAAGTCGAAGTTGGCGAGCTGGCCTTGGCCATCGGTAACCCCTTTGGCGTTGGTCAGACCGTGAGCAGCGGCATTGTCTCGGGCTTGGCGCGCAGTGGCACCGCCTCGGGGGAGGGCTTTGGCTATTACATTCAGACCGATGCGCCGATCAACCCGGGTAACTCGGGCGGTGCGTTGATTGATGTGAATGGCGACCTCATCGGCATCAATACCCGGATTCTCAGCCGCTCTGGCGGCTCCAACGGCATCGGCTTTGCCATTCCTGCCAATTTGGTGCGTGAGTTTGTCAAACAGGCGCGGGCTGGCTCAGAAGGCTTTCAGCGCCCCTGGGCCGGTATGGCGGGCCAGCCGGTGGATGCGGATCTGGCAGCCTCCTTGGGTATGGACCTGCCCGAAGGCATGGTTATCTCTGAATTGCATCCGCAAAGCCCCTTTGCCAAGGCAGGATTTGAGGTCGGCGATGTGATTACAGACGTGGATGGCCAGGTGGTGAATTCTCCTTCTGAAATGGTGTTTCGCATGTCGGTTGCTGGTCTGGATGGCACCTCGATGGTGACACGGCTGCGCGGTGACATCCGCGAAACTCTGGTGGTAGAGATGTTTACCGCCCCCAATGACCCGCCGGCGCGGTCTGTGGTAATGAATGAAAACAGTGTGTTGCCGGGGCTGACCGTCGGCTTGATCAACCCTGTTGCCATTGTTCGCTTGCAGCTGCCGCTTTCGGCCACTGGTGTTGCGGTGCTGGATCCAGGCCCCTACGCGGCGCGCGCCGGGATCAAAGCGGGCGATATCCTGCTGGCCATCAATGGCAAGGAGGTGACCTCCTCGGAGGATGTTCCAGCTCTGCTGGAGCAGGCCGGTCGCCGTCTTCGGTTTGATCTGAACCGGCGTGGGCAGCGGGTCAGCCTGCATATGCGGCGCTGAGCAATGGCGGATCTATTTGACAGTGGTGCAAAGCCCGAAGCTGAATCCGCTGCCGAGGTAAACAGGCCGCTGGCGGATCGTTTGCGGCCCAAATCGCTGGCAGAGGTGATCGGCCAGGCGCAGGTTCTGGGCGAAGAGGCGCCGCTGGGGGTGATGCTGTCCTCGGGCTCGTTGTCGTCGTTGATTTTCTGGGGGCCGCCCGGGGTGGGAAAAACCACCATCGCGCGGTTGCTGGCACGGGAAACGGATCTGCATTTTGTCCAGATCTCGGCGATTTTTACCGGGGTGCCAGATCTGCGCAAGGTGTTTGAGGCCGCCAAGATCCGGCGCCAAAATGGTCAGGGCACGCTGCTGTTCGTCGATGAGATCCATCGCTTCAACAAGGCGCAGCAGGATGGGTTTTTGCCCTATATGGAAGATGGCACCATCTTGTTGGTTGGCGCCACTACTGAAAACCCCTCGTTTGAGCTGAACGCCGCTGTGCTGTCGCGGTCGCAGGTCCTGGTGCTGGAGCGGTTGTCGTTGGTGGATCTGGAACTGTTGACCCAGCGGGCCGAGCGGGAGTTGGGCAAAGCGCTGCCGCTGAGTGGTGAGGCGCGGGATGCGCTGCATGAAATGGCCGATGGCGACGGGCGCACGTTGCTCAACCTGATTGAACAGGTTGCGGCCTGGCGGGTAGACATCCCACTGGGGCGCGAGGCCCTGGCAACCCGGTTGATGCGACGGGCCTCCAAATATGACAAATCCGGTGACGAGCACTATAACCTCATATCCGCACTACATAAATCCATCCGGGGGTCCGATCCGGACGCGGCGCTGTATTGGTTGGGGCGGATGCTGGAGGGCGGCGAGGATCCGCGATTCCTGGCCCGGCGTCTAACCATGATGTCGACCGAGGATATCGGTCTGGCGGATCCACAGGCCAACACGGTTTGCCTCAATGCCTGGAACACCTATGAGCGCCTTGGCAGCCCCGAAGGCGAGCTGGCTCTGGCCAATGCGGCGGTCTATCTGGCGCTGGCCCCCAAATCCAACGCGGTCTATGTCGGCATCAAGGCGGCACGTCGTCTGGCCAAGGAAACCGGATCAGCGCCGCCACCTAAACATATCATGAATGCGCCAACCAAGCTGATGGCGGAACAAGGCTATGGCGATGGCTATGCCTATGACCATGATGCCGAGGATGGGTTTTCGGGACAGAACTACTTTCCCGATGGGGTGCGCCGCCCAGTGTTGTATCAGCCAGTGGAGCGTGGCTTTGAGCGCGAGTTGAAAAGGCGATCAGAGTATTTTGCCAAGCTTCGATTGCAGCGCAACTCATAAGAGCGGCTTTCCCTGCTGGAAAACCGCAGCCTCCGGCGGAGGTATTTTGGGAAAGATGAAGCTGAAGGGGAATCTTTTAGGCGAGCTTATTGACGTGAACTGCAATCAATTGCCGTAAATTTGAACCGTCGTGTTTTGCCCGCATCCGTTTTGCCGTCTTGGACAAATGGGCCAGAGTGGCGTTCAGCCAGCTCGGCTTTGCCCTGGCAGGTCAATGCAGCGGTTATAGGTGTTGTTTTCATGTCTCCTCTGTTTGGTTTTTTTGGCGGTGTGTCCCAGTTGTTTGGATGTGAGGCAGGGGACGTGCTGCATAGCGGCTAAAACTTGACATCCTGTTCCGGTCGCGCCACAGACCCTTGATGATTTCAACGGTATCTCTGGTCGCCCTTGGCGGCGCCTGCGGAGCGGTGCTGCGCTATCTGACCGGCCTGGGTGTTTTGCGCCTGGTTGGCCATCAGGAGTTTCCGCTCGCCATTATCTCGGTGAATGTGATTGGCTCCTTTTTGATGGGGGTCTTTGTGGTGGTGGCGGCCCAAAAAGGGGTGACTCACCTTAGCCCCTTGGTGATGACCGGCTTTCTGGGTGGTTTTACCACCTTTTCGGCTTTCTCGCTGGAGACGGCCAATCTGATTGAGCGTGGCGCCCTGGGGCAGGCTGCGGTCTATGTTTTGCTTTCTGTTGGCCTGTCGGTTGGCGGATTGTTTTTGGGCCTTTGGCTCGCAAGAGGAGTGTTCGCATGAGCGGCGTACAGATGATTACCGTAGCCGAGGCGGATGACGACCAGCGGATCGACCGTTGGCTGCGTCGGTTGTTCCCCCATGTGAACCAGGGCCGGATTGAGAAGATGTGCCGCAAGGGCGAGCTGCGTCTGGATGGCGGTCGGGTCAAGGCCAATACGCGGGTTGCAGCCGGGCAGGTGGTGCGGGTGCCGCCCCTGGCGGAGTCGGATTTGAAACCGGCAGCCCCCCGTGTGGCGCGGATTTCCGAGGCCGACGCCAAGATGATCCGGGGCTGTGTTATCTACAAAGATGACGATGTCATCGTGTTAAACAAACCGGCGGGTCTGGCGGTGCAGGGGGGCAGCGGCACCACCAAGCACGTCGATGGCTTGGCGGATGCCCTGCGCTTTGATGCAGAAGAAAAACCCCGTCTGGTGCATCGTCTCGACAAGGATACTTCTGGTGTTCTGGTGCTGGCGCGCAACCGGCTGGCGGCCAAGTCGCTGACAGCGGCCTTTCGCCATCGCAACACCCGGAAGATCTACTGGGCGCTGGTTGCGGGCGTTCCGACGCCCTACCTGGGCGAGATCAAGGCTGGTCTGGTCAAGGCAGGCGGACATGGCTCCAGCGGGGAGGGCGAAAAAATGATCGCCGTGCATCCCAATGAGATCGACAGAACCCCAGGCGCCAAGCGGGCCCATACCTATTACGCCACCCTGTACCGGGTGGCGGGTCGGGCTTCTTGGGTGGCGATGGAGCCGGTCACCGGGCGCACCCATCAGCTGCGGGCGCATATGGCAGAGATTGGCCATCCGATTATTGGCGACGGCAAATACGGTGGCTCGGGTCAGGAAAACCTGGGCGATGGCTGGGGGGCTCAGCTGGGCGGTGTGATCAGCAAGAAGCTGCATCTGCATGCCCGTCGTCTGGTGTTTGAACACCCAACCACCAAGAAAGACATTGTGATGACGGCTGAGCTTCCGGATCACATGAAGGAGAGCTGGGAGACCTTTGGCTGGACCGAAGACCTGGCGGCAGATGACCCGTTTGAGGGGCTGATGTGAGCGCAGACCTGCGGCTGATCCTGTTTGATGTGGATGGCACCCTGGCGGACAGTCAGGACGCCATCGCAGCGGCCATGCGTTTTGCCTTTGAGGGGCAGAGGCTGGCGGTCCCGGCGCGGGCTGAGATCCTGTCTATTGTAGGATTGTCACTGCCTTTGGCGATGGACCAGCTGGCGCCGAGCCACCCTTCAGAGGTGCGGGCGCAGTTGGTCGCGGGCTACAAGCAAGCCTATATGGACAAACGGCTGGCGCAGGGAGCAGGGCATTCGCCGCTGTTTCCAGGCGCTGCCGAAGTTCTGGCGCAGCTACATGCGGTGCCAGAATATCTGCTTGGGGTCGCGACGGGCAAATCACAACGTGGATTGGATGCCTTGATTGCCGCCCACGGGTTAGACTGTTTTGTCACCCGGCAGGTTGCGGATCACCATCCCTCCAAACCGCACCCGTCGATGATTTTGACTGCGCTGGCTGAAACCGGTGTTGAACCCGCCGATGCGGTGATGATCGGTGACACGAGTTTTGACATTGATATGGGGCGCGCTTCTGGCGTCCGTACCATCGCAGTTGACTGGGGCTATCACCCGGCGGCTGAGCTGGGGGCGGATCATATCATCAGCAGTTTTGACCAGTTGGCGCCCTTGTTGCAACAGATCTGGAAGACATGAGAGATGAGTGATTGGAAGCAAAAGCGGTTCTGGAAACAGGTCTCTGCGGTCGAAGTTGATGGCGGTTTCTCGGTTCTATTGGATGGGCGCGGGGTAAAGACACCTGCGAAGGTTTCCCTGACCCTGCCCAGTCTTGAGATGGCAGAGGCGATTGCTGCGGAGTGGGATGCGCAGGTGGAAGGGATCAATCCCGAAACCATGCCCTATACCCGCTCGGCCAATGCCGCAATTGATAAGGTCGCGAATCAGCATGCTGAAGTCGCCGACATGCTGGCGGATTATGGCGATTCGGACCTGTTGTGCTACCGCGCGGACAGCCCGCAGGAGCTGGTGGCGCGTCAGGCCGCGCATTGGGACCCTGCCTTGGATTGGGCCAAAGATACCCTGGGTGCGCGGCTTGAAACCCGCCAGGGCCTGCTGCATGCGCGGCAGAATCCTGCGGCCCTGTCGGTCTTGCGCGATGCGGTTCACGATCTGAACAATTTCCAACTCGCGGCCTTTCACGACCTGGTTTCGATGTCCGGATCCCTGGTCCTGGGCTTTGCGGCTGCCCATAATTGGCGCACAGCTGATGATATTTGGCAGATATCGCGCCTGGACGAGACCTGGCAAGAAGAACAATGGGGTGTCGATGAGGAGGCGCAAGAGACTGCAGAGTTGAAGCGAGCTGCCTTTCTACACGCAAAAAGTTTCTACGACATTTGTTAAGAAGACAGCAAATTGCGAGACTGATCACTATTCAGAAATTTTGTATCTATTAGTGCAGAGTTCGCTATGCGGACATCGAAATTCATGATCACACACTTGACGTTTGTTGATGAATGCGCCCAAACTCCCTGTACGAATTGGGGTTTCGCCCCAGTTCACACCATTTCCGGCACCTCTGTGTCGGGCAAAAAAAACCACCGCAATAGGTGGAAAATCAGGAAGAGGTAAATATGAAAAATACCGTAATTTTGGGCGCGCTGACCATTGCTGGTCTGTCTGCTGGTGCAGCTGCGGCTGGCACTCTGGACGACGTCAAAGCCCGCGGCAAACTGAACTGCGGCGTCACCACCGGTCTGGTGGGCTTTGCGGCTCCAAATGCCAGCGGCGAATGGGAAGGCTTTGACGTTGCCGTATGTCGCGCTGTTGCAGCCGCTGTACTGGGCGATGCCACCGCTGTCGAATTCGTGCCAACAACCGGCAAGACCCGCTTTACCGCGCTGGCGTCTGGCGAAATCGACATGCTGGCCCGGAACACCACCTGGACCTTTTCGCGCGATGTTGACCTGAAGTTCGAATTCACCGGCGTGAACTACTACGACGGTCAAGGCTTCATGGTTCCTAAAGAGCTGGGTGTTTCCTCGGCCAAAGAACTCGATGGCGCCACTGTCTGCATTAAGACTGGTACCACCACCGAGCTGAACCTGGCGGACTTCTTCCGCTCGAACAACATCTCTTATGAGCCTGTTCCAATCGAAACCAACGCTGAAGCACAGCAGCAGTATCTGGCTGGTGCCTGCGACGTGTACACCACCGATGCCTCCGGTCTGGCCGCAACCCGTGCCACATTCGAAGCACCTGATGCACACACCCTGCTGCCCGAAATCATCTCCAAAGAGCCTCTGGGCCCGCTGGTTCGTCATGGCGACCACGAGTGGGGCGACGTTGTGCGCTGGACATTGAACGCGTTGATCGCAGCTGAAGAGCTGGGCGTCACTTCTGCCAACATCAATGAGATGGCGGCTGGCACCAACAACCCTGAAATCAACCGTCTCCTGGGCACCGAAGGTACCCTGGGTGAGATGCTTGGTCTGTCGGCTGACTGGGGCAAGAACGCGATCGCTGCTGGCGGTAACTACGGTGAAGTCTTTGCTGATAACATCGGTGAAGCAACACCTATCGGTCTGGCACGTGGCCTGAACGCACAGTGGACCAAAGGCGGCCTGCTGTACGCACCTCCTTTCCGCTAAGATCCATTTAGGAAGGGGCGCAGGACATCCTGCGCCCTTTTTCCTTCTGACACTATCCAACCAAAAAACGCTTTAGATCTGACACGAGCGGGGAGCCAACCCCGCCGAACGGTAGATCTATGAGCTACGGGGATCACTTTCATGTCAACTCTCACTGACCCACCGCAGGAGCAGTTCCGGCTCTCCATGCTGGTCAACGATACCCGCTATCGATCATTGACCTTCCAGGCGATAGCCGCCTTGGTCCTGGCCTTGGCCATATGGTACCTGGGCAATAACCTCATTCAGAACCTGCGCGCAGCTGGCCTGAACATTTCCTACAGTTTTCTGGGCGATCGGTCTGGCTATGACATCGCTCAACGTCTTATCGAATATGACAGCCAGTCCAGCCATGCCAGCGCCGCTGTTGTGGGTATTCTCAATACGCTTTTGGTGGCCTTCTTAGCCTGTATCACGGCGACATTTTTTGGCGTCATTGCCGGTGTTTTGCGTTTGTCGAACAACTGGTTGGTGTCAAAACTGATGGCCGTCTATGTTGAGATCTTTCGCAACATTCCGGTGCTGATCTGGATCATCATCATTTTCACCATCATGACGGCCGTTATGCCGGGTCCACGCGATTTCCGTGGTGCAGACCCATCTTCCAGCATGGTGTTTGACCTCTTTGCCTTTACCAACCGCGGCGTCTACACCCCGATGCCATTGTTCGAGAGCGGGCTGTTTGCCTCCGCTGCCCTGAACTGGCTATTGGTTCTCGCGGTTCTGGTAGGATCGTTTTTTGTGATGCGCATGGTGAACGCCAGTGCAACCCAAAAGCAGGAAGCAACGGGCATTCGTCCCAACACCCTCTTTGTCAACTTGGCGGTTTGGATTGTTCCCTTTGCCCTGCTGATGCTTGTGATGGGACTGACCTGGGAAGTGCCAGAGCTGAAGGGCTTTAACTTTAAGGGCGGTATCAAAATTGGTGGCCCGCTGATCGCATTGTGGTTCGCGCTGTCGATCTATACCGGTGCCTTTATCGCGGAAAACGTCCGTGCTGGCATCCAGGCGATCTCAAAAGGCCAGACCGAAGCGGCTGCGGCCCTGGGTATGCGTCCTGGCCGGATCATGAACCTGGTGGTTCTGCCCCAGGCTTTGCGGGTGATTATCCCGCCGCTGATCTCCAACTTTCTCAACATCACCAAAAACTCTTCGCTGGCGATCGCCGTGGGCTATGCGGATATCACCGCAACACTGGGCGGGGTTACCCTGAACCAGACCGGGCGCGCGATTGAATGCGTGCTGTTGCTGATGCTGTTCTATCTCACCGCATCCTTGATGATTTCTATGGTGATGAATGTCTACAACGCCTCCGTTAAGCTGAAGGAGCGCTGAGCCATGAGCGATAAACAAAACAATCCGATTGCCTTTGTCGCCACAAGCGTCATACCAGAATCGCCGCCGCCTGCGCGTGATACTGGTGCCTATAAGTGGGTGCGCGAGAACCTGTTCTCAAACATTCCCAACAGTATATTGACGCTTCTTTCCCTTGCCCTGCTCTATTCCCTGCTCAGCAATACCCTACCCTGGATGCTGAACGGAATCTGGACCACCTCTTCGCTGGCTGAGTGTCGCGAGATTCTGGATGGTAAATCAGGCGCCTGTTTCTCGGTCCTGACTGAGCGCTGGAATCAACTGCTCTATGGGTTCAAATACCCCACAGACCAATACTGGCGGCCAAACCTGGCGCTGGTCCTGTTGCTGATCGCCTTGGCACCGGTGTTGTTCTTTGACCTGCCGCGCAAGCTGTTGGCCTTTACCGTTGTTTACCCCTTCCTGGCCTTCTGGCTGATCTGGGGCGGCGCTTTCATGGTGCCTGTTGTTGCCCTGGTTGGCTTTGCTGTTGCTGCGGTTGTGTTTCAGTACCTTGGCAAGAGCAGCTTTGCAGCGGGGTTCTTTGGGTCCATCGTTGCGGCCCTGGTGATCTGGAAAATCGGCGGGATGCTCATTCCTGAAGGCGCGTCGGACACGGCGATGCTGTCGGCAGTGCCGTCACGGGATCTGGGTGGCTTTATGCTCAACATGATGCTGGGCGTGACCTGCGTGTCGCTGTCGGTGCCATTGGGGATTGCCCTGGCTTTGGGGCGCCAGTCCTCTATGCCGCTGATCAAATGGATCTGCGTGGTCTTTATCGAGTTCGTGCGCGGCGTGCCGCTGATCACGCTGCTCTTTGTGGCCTCGGTGATGCTGTCCTACTTCTTCCCACCGGATGCATCTGTGGATCTGTTCCTGCGTGTGGTCATCATGATCACCCTCTTCTCTGCGGCCTATATCGCCGAAGTGATCCGGGGTGGCCTCGCGGCTCTGCCAAAGGGACAATATGAGGCCGCCGACAGTCTGGGTCTGGATTACCCGCAGGCGATGCGTCTGATCATTCTGCCTCAGGCCCTGAAGATCTCTATTCCGGGTATCGTGAATGTGGCCGTTGGCCTGTTCAAGGATACTACGCTGGTGTCGGTCATTTCGATGTTCGACCTCGTGGGAATGATCCGTGGTCCTATTCTTGCCTCGACCGAATGGAACGGCGTCTACTGGGAGCTTCTGGGCTTTGCAGCGCTGCTGTTCTTCATCGTTTGCTACGGCATTTCTCAATACTCTCAGTGGCTCGAGCGTCGCCTCGCCACTGGTCACCGATAAGGAGGCCGGACAATGGCTGACACTTCTCAAATGCAAGTCTCTGACGAAATTGCAATCACCATCAACCAGATGAACAAATGGTACGGGTCGTTTCACGTGCTGCGCGACATCAACCTGACCGTTAATCAGGGGGAGCGGATTGTTATCTGTGGTCCGTCCGGGTCGGGTAAATCGACCCTGATCCGCTGCATCAACGCGCTGGAAGAGCACCAGCAGGGCTCGATTGAGGTCGATGGGACCCTGCTGTCCAATGATCTGAAAAACATCGACAAGATCCGGTCAGAGGTTGGCATGTGCTTCCAGCACTTTAACCTGTTCCCGCATCTGACCATTCTGGAAAACTGCACGCTGGCGCCGATCTGGGTTCGTAAAACACCCAAGAAAGAAGCCGAAGAGCGGGCGATGCATTTCCTGGAAAAGGTGAAAATTCCGGATCAGGCCAACAAATACCCCGGCCAATTGTCCGGTGGTCAGCAGCAGCGTGTGGCCATTGCCCGCTCGCTTTGCATGATGCCGCGGATCATGTTGTTTGATGAGCCAACCTCGGCGCTGGATCCAGAGATGATCAAAGAGGTGCTCGACACCATGATCGAACTGGCAGAAGAGGGCATGACGATGCTTTGTGTGACCCACGAAATGGGTTTTGCCCGTCAGGTGGCGAACCGGGTGATCTTTATGGATGCCGGTCAGATTGTGGAGCAGAACGAGCCGGAAGAGTTCTTCAACAATCCACAAAGCGAACGGACCCAATTGTTCCTGAGCCAAATCCTCGGCCACTGAGTGTTGAGAGTAAACTGAGATAGAGTGGCCCCCCGGTTTTCCGGGGGGCCTTTTCTTTTCCGCCATAAAGGTCAGGCGGCGCTGAAGTGCATGCGGATTTCGGGATGGCCGAAGAAGCCATTGATCCGCTCTTCTCCTGCGGTGAAACCGTAGTTTTGATAGAAGCGACGCCCGATAGAGTTCTTGGTAAAGACATCAAGTTCGAGATATCCTTTGCGTGCAACGGCGCGATCCATCAGCGCGCGTCCGATGCCACGTCCGTGAAACGCTGGGCGTAGAAACAACCCGCCGACCTCGTGGTCGATCAGTGAGATGAAACCGACGGGCGCACCTGCGACGTCGACCATGTAGGTTTCTGCCAAATCGAGGAAATGGTCGCGGATCATGGCCTCTGCCTGATCCGTGGCCTCTGTCGTAAGAAACGGATGGGCGAGCGCACTGGCTTCACGCCAGATGGAAAGAACAGCGGGTTTGTCCGCTGGAGTATAGGGTCTGATCATGTCAGGCATGTCCCTTGAAGAAAACTGCGTCTTACGCAGTTCGGAAAGTTGAGAAAGACGAAGCAAACAAAAACCGTGCCGTTGCATGTTGAAAACGGCCTGATGTGGTTTTGAACTGTGCAGCGGTGCCGAAGGCACCATCCTCAACGGGACATAAAATCTCCAGGGTAGATATGCGGACGGCTATATCAACAGCATGCCTTTAGCCAGAGCGAATTCAGGTCACCAGCAATTCACGCGGGACGATGAATTCAATCACCCTGCCGCTACTCCAGGTCAGATCCGCCCAGGTGTCGATGTCAAACTTGGCGATCAGGGTTGCGCCGGTTGGATAGTCGTCAAAGCGGGTATGATCCGCAGGGTAGTTTACAATGGCATGGGCAAAGGCCGCTATCCCCGGATTATGGCCCAAGATCATCGTGCGCGAATGTGATGCTTCTTTTAGCACCTGAAAGATGATGTCAGAGCTTGCGTGATAGAGCCGTTCGGTAAAGACCGCAGGCGCCTCAATGCCGGTCAGCTGATAGGTCTCCCGCGTGCGCTGAGAGGAGGACGAAAGGACCTGTTGCGGCAGTTCGTTTGTTTCTCGCAGCCAATTCCCAAGCGCCCTGGCAGAATCCCGCCCCCGACTGTTCAGCGGGCGAGAATGATCGCTAGGGGCGTTGCTGTCCCAGGCGGATTTTGCGTGACGGGTCAGGATCAGGGTACAGGTCATGATGGGTGAAAATACCTCATGTGATGTGCGGTTTGTTCAATGGGTCGTCCAGCCCCCTGGCTGAGGGGACATGCGCACCGGGCGCGGCATCCCTGCGTCATGCAGGCTACTCCGGCCGGGTTCTCTAAGTGGTGGTGACAGGCGGCCAGATCATAGGGACCACCTTCAACCATGGCATCTGCCGGACATGACGTTAAACATGGCTGGGTTGTGCAGGTCGCGCAGGGAGAGTGTGCCAAAGGAGGAGGGGGGATGTCAAAGTTTTGATCGAAGTGGAGCGCCCCCCGAAAGGAAATCAACATGCCTACCTCATCATGCACCATCATTTGTGACGGGGATGTGAAGGCCCGACCCGAGGCCAGAGCCCAGTCCACAAAGGGCGTATAGGGTGGGCCCCCAAAGGGAAAATAGGCTGTGGCGCCCAGATTCGCTGCCAGACTGCCAATCACGCGTGTTGACCAGCGATCCACAGGATCCGGTCTGGCCTCCAGATACTCGGGGGAGCGGGTGAAGATCGGCCAGTACGCCGCGCCGCAGCCCAATAGAATCAGGGTGCCATGGGACAGCCCCTTGACTGGGCGGTCGCCGGGGTAGAGCGCGCCATAGATCTGCAGGCCCGCAGCACGCGCGGCCTGGGCGATATCAGCGTAGCCCTGCTGTGGACCGGTCTTGGCCTGCTTAGGCGTCATGCTAACCTCCCGAGGCGTCTGCAGAGGAGGATAGCAGAATGTTGAGCAGGGGATGCGCAAAAACGGCAATACCGTTCAGATAGGCTGGCTTGCGCCGTTCTATTGGAGGCTGAAGGCGCGGCCCTAGGTTCAGGCGCGGATCATCGAGCCTGCGCCGTGGTCGGTAAACAGTTCCAGCAGCACAGCGTTTTTGACCCGGCCATCAACAATGGTACAGGCGCGCACGCCGGAACGAACGGCCTCCAGAGCGGTTTCGGTTTTGGGAATCATACCCCCTGCAATGACACCTTCGGCGGTCAGACGTTCCACATCAGCGGCTTTCAACTCGGTCACAACTTCGCCAGTTGCATCCTTGACGCCGGAAACATCCGTCAGCAGCAGCAGCCGGTCGGCGTTGAGCGCAGTGGCGATAGCGCCAGCTGCGGTGTCACCATTGATATTAAAGGTCTCACCCGCGCGGCCAGCCCCGATGGGGGCAATCACCGGGATGATGTCTTTTTCAAACAGATCATGCAGAACCTGTGGCTCCATCTGTACCGGGGCACCGACAAAGCCAAGCTTGGCATTGGCCTGATCGCAGGTGATCAGATTGGCGTCCTTGCCCGACAGGCCCACGGCGCGGCCTCCCTGGGCATTGATCGCCTGCACAATGCGTTTGTTGACCACCCCAGAGAGCACCATCTCCACCACTTCCATGGTGGCCTGATCGGTGACCCGCTTGCCGTCAACAAACTCTGACTGGATCTGCAGTTTGTCCAGCATGGCATTGATCATCGGCCCGCCGCCATGCACGATCACCGGATTGACTCCGACCTGGCGCATCAACACGATATCGCGGGCAAAGGTTTCCATCGCTTCGTCGCTGCCCATGGCATGGCCACCCAGCTTGATGACAACAATGGCTCCGTCATAGCGCTGCAAATAGGGCAGGGCGCTCGACAGAGTTTCAGCAGTGGCAATCCAGTCGCGGTTCATATCTTGTTTCTTCATGGCTCGGGGTCCTCTTGGCATCTGGTGTTACTTGCTTCTGGCACTGCTGCCAAGTGCGACATAGAGATTGCAGCTCCGGGCTGGCCTGATAGGGTCGCCTCACAGCTCAGAAAGATGGAAATTACGCCATGCGCCAAAAGACTTTGCTTCTGACCGGCGCCAGCCGGGGCATTGGCCACGCAACTGTGCGACGCTTCAGCGCCGAAGGCTGGCGGGTGATCACCTGTTCACGGCAACCCTTCCCCGAGGAATGCCCCTGGGGTGGCGGTGCTGAGAATCACGTGCAACTGGACCTGTCGGACCCTTCTGACACCATCAACGCGGTGGGCGTCATCCAAGAACGGCTAGGCGGGCAGCTTGATGCGCTGGTCAACAATGCGGGTATCTCTCCCAAAGGTCCCGAAGGTGAGCGGTTGAACACCCTGGACACCGACTTGATGACCTGGGGCAAGGTCTTTCACGTCAACTTCTTTTCCTCTGTGGTGCTGGCACGCGGGTTGAAGGACGAACTGGCCGCCGCCAAGGGATCAGTGGTCAACGTGACCTCGATTGCCGGCAGTCGGGTGCATCCCTTTGCCGGGGCCGCTTATGCTACGTCCAAGGCGGCACTGGCAGCGCTGACCCGCGAGATGGCCCATGATTTTGGCCCCCTCGGGGTGCGGGTGAATGCCATCGCGCCGGGAGAGGTGGAAACCGCGATCCTGTCCCCTGGCACCGACAAGATTGTCGAGAAGCTCCCGATGCAGCGCCTCGGCCAGCCAGAGGAGGTCGCCGCGGCGATCTATTTCCTGTGCTCGCAGGAAAGCTCTTATATCTCGGGTGCGGAGATCGAAGTGAACGGCGCCCAACACGTCTGAAACCAGAAAGGGTCGCAAAATGCCCCCACAGAGGGGGCTAAGCGCTGCGCAGGCTGGTGGGCTGCCTATTCAAGACCGCAGATGATGGAGCGCAGGGTGGCGATGCCATCGCCTTTCTCCGAGGAGGTCAGCACGATCTCCGGATAGGCTGCAGGGTGGCGTGCCAGGGCCGTGCGGACCTGTTCAATCACCCGTTCACGATCCTTCAGCTTGACCTTGTCGGCCTTGGTCATGACGCACTGAAACGTCACAGCAGAGCTGTCCAGCAGGCTCATGATCTCTTCGTCCACATCCTTGACGCCGTGACGGCTGTCGATCAGCACAAAGGCGCGGCGCAGGGTCTGACGGCCACTGAGGTAGCGCTTGAGCAGCTTTTGCCATTTCTCCACCACCGCCAGCGGCGCATTGGCATAGCCATAGCCGGGAAGGTCCACCAGATAGAGCTCGGGGCCCTGGGTGAAAAAGTTGATCTCTTGCGTGCGGCCCGGCGTGTTGGAGGCACGTGCCAGGCCCTTGGTGCCGGTGAGGGCATTGATCAGACTGGATTTGCCAACGTTGGAACGGCCGGCAAAGCAGACCTCCATGCGGTCTGCATCAGGCAGGCCGGACATGGCCACCACGCCTTTGACAAACAGGGATTCGCCGGCAAACAGCTTGCGGCCCTTTTCTGTGGTGATCTGGTCAGGCTCTTCAGCGAGGGCGAATGGGATCTGCATCAGACAAGCTCCAGAGTATCGGTGAGGGCAATGTTCCCATCGCACAGCACCTTGGCACGAATGCCAAAATCAGTATGGCCCCAGTGGTCGCGCAGGGCCTTTAGGGTGTTGGCGTCGCGGCTGCCCGTGTCCGGGTTGGTTTCGGTTGCGCGACAGCGGGTGATGCGGTCGATCACTTCCAGACGCACTTCACCAATCTGCAACTGGCGCCCAACCCAGTCAAATTCCTCAAAGGGGGCAGCGCCGTCGATCCACAGATTGCCACGGAACCGGCGCGGGTCCAATTCCTGTCCCAGAGTTTCCCCAAGTGCCCGCAAGGAGGCCAGTGACAGGATCGAGAGCGCCGAAAAACTGGCATCAGCCATGCCGCTTGCCGGGGCTGCAATCAAACTGTGTGGCTGTGGCCGCTCGGCCGGGTAGATCGGTCGCAGCCAATCCACCAGTTTTGCACCATCCGTTGCCGGGTCCAGGGTGATCTCACCCTGTTTGGGGTGGCGAAGAGTGATTTTGTCGCCCAGTGTTTCGCCCTGTGTTTGGGCGGTAACGGCCATGAGTTCGGGACCGAAACAGCCGCGGGCAAAGTTGCGGCAGTGTTGCCATGCGCCGGTGTCTTCGGCGGTGCCGGTCAGCACAGCCCAGGCCCGGTCCAACGGCATAGGTCCGCCTGTCTCCAGACGGACCTGTGTCACTGATTCGGCCCCGATGCCTTTGATCGGGTGCCGCCACATTTGTTTGACAGTCGCTGTCATTCTTTCCCGGCCTTTGGCTTACGCTTGACGCTGGCTTTGATGTTGCCAAAAACGTCAGGCTTATAGCCGTGGCTGCGCATGATCAGATACTGCTGGCTAAAGGTGATGGTGTTGTTGGCGATCCAGTAGACAACCAGACCAGAGGCAAAACCACCCAGCATGAACATGAAGACCCAAGGCATCCAGGCAAAGATCATTTGCTGTGTTGGATCCGTCGGAGCCGGGTTCAGCTTTTGCTGCAGCCACATCGAGATCCCCAACAGCAGTGGCAGGATGCCGATAAAGACCAGCGCCATGATGCTATCAGGGGCCGGACCGTTAAAGGGCAGCAAACCAAAGAGGTTGAGCAAAGAGGTTGGATCCGGTGCGCTCAGATCCTGGAAAGGACCAAAGAAGGGCGCGTGACGCAGTTCCAGCGTTACAAAAATCACCTTGTACAGCGAGAAGAAGATCGGGATCTGGATCAGGATCGGCAGACAGCCGGCGGCAGGGTTCACTTTTTCCCGCTTATACAGCTCCATGATTTCTTTTTGCTGCTTTTGGCGATCATCACCCGCGCGCTCTTTCAGCTTCTCCATCTCCGGCTGCAGCTCTTTCATCTTCGCCATCGAGGCATAAGATTTATACGCCAGCGGGAAGACCAGGATCTTGATCAGTACGGTCAGGGCAATGATCGCCCAGCCCATGTTGCCAATCAGCCCGTGCAGGAAGTGGAGAACTGCAAAGATCGGTTTGGTCAGGAAGAAGAACCAGCCCCAGTCGATGCTGTCGAGGAAGCCGGCAATGCCGCCCTTTTCATAGGCGCGGATGGTTGCCCATTCCTTGGCCCCGGAAAACAGCTGAGTGGTAACCTCGGATGTTTCGCCTGCGGCCAGGGTCATGGTCGGCAGCACCACGTCGGTTTGATAGATATCCCGACGTTCGTCATATTTAGCCGAAGAGCGGAACGCCTGGCCCGGTGCCGGGATCAGCGTCGACATCCAATAGTGATCGGTGAAACCGATCCAGCCGTCGCCTTCTACCTGTTTGATTTCGGAACGCGATCCGTCGCGGGGATCAATTTCAAAATCGGCAACATCGGAATAATCCAGTTCGGTCAGCTCACCGTCGGTCATGCCAACAATGCCTTCGTGCAGGATGAAGAAGTTCTTCAGGTCAGCAGGTTCACCATGGCGCGCCAGGGTGCCATAGGGAGCCAGCGAAACTGTGTTGCCGGTGCCATTGGTGACCGATTGGGTGATCGCGAACATATAGTCCTCGTCCACCGCGATGGTGCGGTTGAAGGTCAAGCCCTTGCCGTTGTCCCAGGTCAGGGTGACGGGGCTGTCAGGTGTCAGCTCAGCACCAGCGGGGGCGGTCCAAAGAGTATTGGCTCCTGGGACGTCCTCAGCTGCCAGACCGCTGCCAGGTGCCCAGCCATAGAGGGCGTAATAGGCGCCTTGCTCTCCAACCGGAGAGAGAAACTGGACAATGTCCGGTGCATCAATGGTGACGCGGTAGTCTTTTAGGGCCAGGTCGTCGAGGCGACCGCCCTGCAGCGAGATGCTACCGGTCAGGCGATCAGATTCGATGGTGACGCGTGGCGCGTCAGAGACGCTGGCCTCTTCTGCAGGCTGATTGGTCGCAGCATCGGCTGCGACGGCTGCACTCGGCGTGCTGACGGGCCCATCTGCGGATGCCGTCTCAGTCGCCTGGACTTCGGGAGCCGGCGGGACCTCTGGGGGTGGAAAAAAGTACATCCACCCAAGAAGCACGAGGCTGCTGAGTGCGATTGCGAGAATGAGATTCTTGTTCTGGTCGTCCATTTGGGACTGCCACCTCGTGTAGGGAATGACAGGGTGTGGTTCAACAGAGAAGACCCCCAAAGGTCAAGCGGAATCACGGGAATCCGGGGCGGCAAAGCGCCCCGAAGCCAGAAAAGCGGTATTTCGCCAGTGATTAGCCGGTGATTAGACCGAGTCTAGATTGAGATCAGCGGGTGTTGCGGCCGATTTCCGGGGCTTCCTGCAGTTTCGCCTCGTGCGCGGTCATCCAGTCGAGTGTCTGGTCAAATGGCATAGGGCGACCGATGCCAAAGCCCTGAACATGATCGCAGCCAAGTTGGGACAGCAGTGCATGCTCACCGACGGTTTCGACACCCTCCGCCAGAGTCTCAAGATCCAGACGTTCGGCCATGGTCAAAATGGCGGCGATCAGCTTTTGCTGGTCTGGGTCACGATCCGCCCGCAGTACAAATGAGCGGTCAATCTTGATCCGGGAGATATTGAACCGGCGCACCGCCGAAATTGAGGCATGACCGGTGCCGAAATCGTCCAATTCGATGTGGCAGCCCAGGTCGCTGAGAGCCGCAATATTGCGGGTGACCACGTCATCGGGCCGGTCGGTCATGACGGTTTCCAGGATTTCAACCGAAAGACGTGCAGGCGGCAGGTTAAACCGTTCCAGTTCCCATTTGATATTCTCGGACAAATTGGGATTGCGCAGTTCCTGGGTCGCAAAGTTTACCCCAACGGCAGGCACTTTCAGCCCTGCGGCATCCCAGGCATTGAGCGCGGTCAGCGAATGATAGAGCATGACCTGGCTGAGCCGTTCCATCAGCCCGGCTTCCTCCAACACGGGCAGGAATTTGCCAGGTGGGATCAGCCCGCGCACGGGGTGCATCCAACGGGCCAGGGCTTCAAACCCGGATACACGACCCGTGTCTGTACAGATCTGTGGTTGGAACCAGGGCAGGATATGTCCAGCTTCCAGGGCTTCGGCGGCTTCCTCGCGTAGGCTGCCGCGGGCTTTGCTGCGCTGATACATGTCGGCGGAAAACACACGAATTCCTGAGGGGCCGTTTTGCTGGGCCTCAGTCAGAGCCGCAGAGGCCGCTGTGGACCAGTCGGAGTATTCCCGGCTGGGGGCACGGGTGTTCAGGCAAAACCCGATCGAGCAAGAGGTATAGACTGTGGAGCCCCCCAGGGAGATCGGCTCTTCGACAGCAGCTTGAATACGCCCGGCCATCTGAACACAGGTTTCCAGATCCAATTGCAGCACCGGGGTCAGGCAGACAGCAAATTTGCTATCGCCAATCCGCGCAACGGTATCGCCATTGCGCAGAGTGCTGGCAATGCGTTCGCCGCAGCTTTGAATAATCAGATCGCTTGCTTCCTGACCTTCGCGATTGATGAGCTCTTTGAATTCATCAACTTCGATGTAGTAGAGCGCCGAGCGCAGCTCGGTGTTGCCGCAGTCATCGACGATGCGCTTCATTTCCAGCTCAAAGCCTTCACGCAGCATCAACCCGGTGACGCTGTCGCGTGGGGCAAAATTGCTGCCATGATTGGAGAAGGCTCCAAAAGCGGCAAAGATCAGCGGGATACCCAGTGCAACCCACAGCAGGGCCGCTTCACCACCGAGCCAAAAGGTTGCGAGGGTGAGGGCGGGTAAGAACGCGAGAATGGGAGGCGCCAAAAGCGCTGGAGCCAGTCTCGCCCGAATTCGGTTATAAAGACCGGAATTCGCTTTTGTCATGTTCAGACCTTTCGCCTAAAGCAGGGGTGCTTGGGCAGAATAGAGGCCTGTTTCTGACTCCGGAGTTAACGCAGCAGCGGAATCTCATCCGAATCGACGCTTTCTTCGCTTATTTTGCGTTCCAGGCCGGCAAAATCGAACAGCTTGGGGTCCAGGAGGTGCGAGGGGCGGGCGTTGGTCAGGGCGCGAAACATCACCTGACGTCGTCCTGGACTGTTGCTTTCCCACTGGTCGAGAATCTGTTTGACCTGCTGGCGTTGCAGGCCATCCTGACTGCCGCAAAGATCACAGGGGATGATGGGATAATCCATTGCTTTGGCAAACTTTTCGCAGTCCGCCTCGGCGACATGGGCCAGCGGGCGATAGACAAAAAGATCGCCTTCTTCATTGATCAGTTTTGGTGGCATGGTGGCAAGTCGGCCACCGTGAAACAGGTTCATAAAGAAGGTTTCCAGGATGTCATCGCGGTGATGGCCAAGAATCACTGCTGAGCAGCCTTCTTCACGGGCCACACGGTACAGGTTGCCACGACGCAGGCGCGAGCAGAGCGCGCAAAAGGTCCGTCCCGCGGGCACCTTGTCCACCACGATGCTATAGGTGTCCTGGTATTCAATGCGGTGCGGTACGCCCATTTTTTCCAGGAACGCAGGCAGCACAGTGGCCGGAAATCCCGGTTGTCCCTGGTCCAGATTGCAGGCCAGCAGATCTACCGGCAACAGCCCACGCCATTTCAGCTCGTGCAGCACCGCCAGCAGCGTATAGCTGTCCTTGCCACCGGAGAGGCAGACCAGCCACCTGGGGGTGCTGCCATCGGCGGGACGCTCAATCATGCCGTATTGTTCAATCGCCTCTCGGGCCTGACGCACGATACGTTTGCGCAGCTTTTTGAACTCGGTGGTTGAGGGTGCCCCGGCAAAAAGCGGGTGAATTTCGGACTGATCATCATCAAACATGCAGCGCCCCTTAAACAACTATCTTTGGCAAAGCAACAAATGCTGCAGTTGGCGCGACAGGTGTGATTGCCTCACCAAGCCTGACCCGTCTGAAAATTCTCGAACCGACTCATCCAAAACCTTTGCCGCACCGTAGTCATTTTATCATGTGGGTATTCAAAAAGGGGAAAACAGATGCGTGGCGTCGTGAACTGGATCGTGATCTGTGTTTTGGGTCTGGTTCTTGTGGCCTGTGGGCGACCAGAACTGTCGGATGCAAAGTTGAGCGACAAGACTCTAAACCTTGAGCAGTATTTCCAGGGACGCACAGTGGCTTACGGGCAATTTGAAGACCGCTTTGGGACCGTGCGAAGACGGTTCAAGGTCGATATCGACGGGACTTGGGACGGTACGGTGCTGCGTCTTGCGGAGCGGTTTCGCTATTCAGATGGCACACAGGAAACGCGCAACTGGGCGCTGACAAAGACCGGGCCAGAAACCTGGACCGGAACAGCAGAGGGCGTGCAGGGCCTCGCCCGTGGCACAGAAAGCGGTGATACCTTCAACTGGCACTATACCATTGATCTGCCCTTGGCGGATGGCGGCACCCAACGCGTGGCATTCGACGATTGGATGTGGCTGTTGGAGGATGGTCGCTTGCTGAATAAGGCTTATATGAGCCGCTTTGGCATCACCCTGGGCGTTGTCACGATCTTTTTCGAAAAGGAATAGCTGGGCTACTTTTCCTGAAGCAGTTTGTCGTGCTCCGGGTCACTCCCTGGAACCGGATCATAGCCATTCCCCCCCAGGGGGTGGCAGCGACCGATGCGGCGGACCGTCAGGTAGGCGCCTTTGATAGCACCATGTTTTTCAAAGGCTTCAAGCGAATAGGCGGAACAGGTTGGCTGATAGCGGCAGTTAAACCCGACCCAGGGCGAAAAGAGCAACCGATAGGCGCGGACCGGCAGGGCGAGGATATGGGCGAGCGGTGTCATGGCGCTAAGATAGGCTCAGCGTCGCGGTGAGAGAAGATCATCCGTGGATCTTTTTGATCGCATAGGCCAGATCGCGCTTGAGATCTTCAAAGCCGCGATTGGCGGTCACTTCGGCACGGCCGATCAACACATAGTCCCAGCCATCGCGGCCAATACCGGGTAGAACATGGCGCGCAGCTTCGCGCAGGCGCCGTTTGGCGCGGTTGCGTGCCACCGCATTGCCAACCTTTTTGGAACAGGTAAAGCCGACGCGAAAACCATCGGCCTCGCCCTCTTTGCGCTTGCGGCCCTGCACCATCATGCTTTTGGTGCCCTGACGGCGGGCGCGGGCAGCGGCGAGGAACGCGCTGCGCTTAGCCAAAACCACCAATGGCGGCAGTTTCGGAGGCCTTTGGGCTGCCGTCTCACAAACAGAAACCGCCGAAGGCTGGTTCCCGACGGCAGCTGAGCTGTCCTGTGGGGCCTTCGGCGGTGTCATATCTGTCAATCCTTGGGGCGTCGCGCTTATGCGCTCAGCTCCTTGCGGCCACGTGCGCGGCGTGCGTTAAGGATCTTACGGCCTGCCTTGGTGGCCATGCGCGCACGAAAACCGTGGCGACGTTTACGAACCAGGTTCGAGGGCTGAAAGGTGCGTTTCATCGCTCCGGTCTCCAATTTCTACAGGGCAAAGCGGAATCGCTACCCGTGGTGTCTATCTCGAAGCCCGGTCTTTAGAAGGGATTCTCTGGCAAGTCAAACGCTGAGCCGGTTTTTTGGCAGCTCGGGGTGATATTTCTGTCAAAAACCGCCAGAAAGAGCGCGATATAGTCCAGGCATTGTTTCAATACCTCTAGGCAAATGCGTGATTCCTCACAAAAACAGCCTACCAGATCAAGGCCGCGTGATAAGCCCCCGTTCGCTCTCGCAGCAGTTATAGTTTAAGCGTAGCACCCTAGTTCAACCCCCAAGCCAGGCTGAGAGTGGCCAAGAGAGATAGAGAAAGATGACCGAGACGCCAAAACGCGGGCTAGCCCGTCACCTTCCCTTGATTGCCGTGGTCGTGATCGCTTTGATCGGGGCTGCAACGCTCAAAGATCACCTGAGCTTTGACACGCTGCGCGATAACCGCGAGGTATTGATGGCGTTTCGCGATCAGAACTTCCTGGGGCTGGTGGCGCTGTTTGTCGGCATCTACATTCTGATTGTTGTGTTTTCGCTGCCCGGC
Source organism: Phaeobacter sp. G2 (assembly GCA_025163595.1). Taxonomy (NCBI): domain Bacteria; kingdom Pseudomonadati; phylum Pseudomonadota; class Alphaproteobacteria; order Rhodobacterales; family Roseobacteraceae; genus Phaeobacter; species Phaeobacter sp. G2. Next base: position 3,816,212 of record CP104100.1, on the reverse strand, counting down.
GCTGCGGTGGCGTCGGTCACGGGCGGCTTTCTGTTTGGACTGGCAACCGGGACAGCTCTGAACGTTCTGGCGGCCACTATCGGTGCCAGTGGCATCTTTTTGGCGGCGCGGCTGGGCCTGGGGGAGATGCTGACCTCCAAGCTGGAAGCGGCGGAAGGCCGGGTGCAGATGCTGAAGAACGCGTTGCGCCAAAATGAGATCGAAGTCCTGCTGTTGCTGCGCCTGGTGCCTGCGGTGCCGTTTTTTGTCGCCAACCTGCTGCCGGCGCTGGTGGGCGTGCGGTTTGGCAACTTCCTGTGGACCACGGCCCTGGGTATCATTCCGGGGGCCATTGTCTTTACCTGGATCGGCGTTGGAGTTGGCGAGGTGTTTGACCGGGGCGAAGACCCTGATCTGTCCCTATTGTGGGAACCTCATGTAATTGCTCCGCTGCTGGGGCTCTGTGTGCTGGCTGCCATGCCGATCATCGTAAAAGCCCTGCGGCCTAAGAAGAAAGCGAGCTGAGCCATGAGCCCGACCTCTCAGACCCCGATAAGATGTGATCTGCTTGTCATTGGGGCTGGCTCTGGTGGGCTATCGGTTGCGGCCGGGGCCAGCCAGATGGGGGCCTCTGTGGTGCTGCTGGAAGGTCATAAGATGGGCGGTGATTGCCTGAACTATGGCTGTGTGCCCTCAAAGGCGCTGCTGGCCAGTGCCAAGGTGGCCTATGGGCAGAGCCATGCGGCGGCCTTTGGCATTGCGGATCATGCACCGCTGGTGGATTACGCCGCCGCCAAGGCCCATGTTCAAAACACCATAGAAACCATCGCGCCGATGGATAGTCCGGAACGTTTTGAAGGGTTCGGGGTGCGGGTCATCCGCGAATTTGGTGCCTTTATCTCACCCACCGAGGTGCAGGCCGGTGATCATATCATTCGCGCCCGCCGGGTGGTGATTGCCACCGGGTCATCGCCGCTGGTGCCGCCGGTACCCGGGCTGGAGAGCGTGCCCTATGAAACCAACGAGACGCTGTTTGATCTGCGCGAGCGCCCAGAGCATCTGCTGATTATTGGCGGCGGACCTATCGGCATGGAAATGGCGCAGGCGCATATCCGTCTGGGCTGCAAGGTGACGGTGATCGAAGGTGCCAAGGCGCTGGGCCGTGACGACCCCGAGGCCGCCGCCATTGTTTTGCAGGCTTTGCGTTCTGAGGGTGTCGAGATCGCCGAGGATGCCCTGGCCGCCGAGATCACTGGGAGGGGCGGTGCTATTGAGGTGAAGACCAAGGATGGGCGCAGCTTTGCGGGCTCACACTTGTTGATGGCCGTAGGGCGTAAAAGCAACGTGGAGCGGTTGAACCTCAAGGCCGGCGGCATTGCGCCGAGCCGAACAGGCATCGAGGTGGATGCGTCTTTGCGCACCAGCAACAAGCGGGTCTATGCCATTGGTGACGTAGCTGGCGGGCTGCAATTTACCCATGTGGCGGGCTATCATGCCGGGGTTATCATCCGCTCGGCCCTGTTTGGTCTGCCTTCCAAGGCGCAGGAGCTGCATATCCCGCGCGCCACCTATACCGACCCGGAATTGGCGCAGGTTGGGCTGACCGAAGCAGAGGCCCGCGCCCAGTATGGCGACAGGCTAGAGCTGGCCCGGTTTGAGTTCCACCACAATGACCGCGCTTTGGCGGAGTTGAAAACCAAGGGCTTTATCAAGGTGATGGTGGTCAAGGGGCGGCCTGTCGGGGCGACAATTGTGGGCCACCAGGCGGGTGAATTGATATCCTTGTGGTCGCTGGCGCTGGCCAATAGGCTCAAGATGAGTCAGATTGCGGCGATGGTTGCGCCCTATCCTTCTATTGGGGAAATCAACAAACGTGTTGCCGGAGCCTATTTCTCACCCCGGCTCTTTGAGAGCCAATTGGTCAAACGAGCGGTGCAATTTGTGCAGCGCTGGATTCCCTAAGCTGGAAAGGGCTCTATGCTGAATTCGCTTTCAGGCAGGTTCCTGGTCCTGACCATTGTTTTTGTGATGCTGGCCGAAATTCTGATCTTCGTGCCGTCTATTTCCCGTTTCCGGCTCGATTATCTTGCCGAGCGCCTGGAGCGGGCGCAGATTGCCTCCTTGGTGCTGCTTGCGGATGACATGCTGGACACCGATCTTGAATCGGAGCTGCTGCAGAATGCCGGGGTCTATAACGTGGTGTTGCGCCGCGATGAGGTGCGCCAGCTGATGTTGTCTTCGCCGATCCCGCAGCCGATTGCGGGCACCTATGATTTGCGGATGGCCAGCGCAGTGACTCTGATTGGCGATGCCTTTCGCCAGTTGGCCAGTCCAGCCAATAGAATCATCCGGGTGATCGGGGCGCCGGTGCGCGACGCGGGGCTGTTGATTGAAATCACTATCGAGACCGCACCGCTGAGGATGGCGATGATCGACTACGGAGTGCGGGTCCTGTTGCTGTCTGCGGTGATTTCGATCTTTACAGCCCTGTTGCTGTTTGCGGCGGTGCGGGTGTTCCTGGTGCGGCCCATCAAGGGGGTTGTTGGCTATATGCAACGCTATGCCGCCGCGCCCGAGGATGCCCGCGGCATCATCCAACCCAATGCCGGGGTAATTGAGCTGCGTGAAGCAGAGGAAGCGCTACAAAAGCTGCAGACAGAGCTGACCCAGGCGCTGCGGCAACGGGAAAGGCTGGCGCAACTGGGGGGCGCCGTGGCCAAGATCAGCCATGATCTGCGCAATATCCTGACCTCGGCGCAGCTGTTCACCGACCGCATCGAGATGAGCGAAGACCCTCTGGTGCGGCGGCTGGCCCCCAAGCTGGTGAATTCCATCACCCGCGCCGTGTCCCTATGCGAAGGCACCCTGGCCTTTGGTCGCGCCGAAGAGCCGGCTCCAACCTTTTCCCATGTGGCGTTATGCGAGCTCGTCGAAGACATCGTTGAGAGCGAATTGCTGGCCCCGGCAGAGGTTGCGGTTGATCTGGTCAATGCGGTGCCCAAGGGGATGATGATACGTGGTGATTCAGAGCAGTTGTTTCGGGTTGTTATGAATTTGGTGCGCAATGCGCGGCAGGCTATTGTTGCCACCGGAAAAACCGGCAGCGTGACAATTGCCGCAAGAGACGATGGGGATGCCTGGTGGATCACTGTGTCTGATACCGGCCCGGGGTTGCCCAAGCGGGCCCATGAGAATCTATTTACGCCGTTCCAGGGCAGCGTGCGCAAAGGCGGCAGTGGTCTGGGCCTGGCGATTGCCGCAGAGCTGATCAAAGGGCACGGCGGTTCGGTGACGCTCAGCGAGACAGGCCCCGAGGGCAGCAGGTTTGAGATACATCTGCCAAAAGGCGATGGAACCCTGTGACCTGCAAGCTGTGCCTCTTGCTGTCAAAAAGCAGGAGATCAAAAAGACCGGAACTTATTTGTTTTTGGGGTTGCGCGCCCCATCCCCTAGGACTAAACCCCGCCGCAGTGGACCGATAGCTCAGCTGGATAGAGTACCTGACTACGAATCAGGGGGTCGGGGGTTCGAATCCTCCTCGGTCCGCCACTATTTCAATTCACCCCGATTGGGGATGTTTTGGGAAGGTTAGGGAGCCCGCCGTAATTTGGCTTGCTTCTCCAGGGCAGGAGCCTTAAATCCTGACGCAGTGGACCGATAGCTCAGCTGGATAGAGTACCTGACTACGAATCAGGGGGTCGGGGGTTCGAATCCTCCTCGGTCCGCCACTGCCCCCCCCTCTATGGAACGTCAAACGAAATTGGCTTTTACGTCATAAACTTGCCTGATCGCCGCGAACCGGATGACTATGGGCAGACCGCGAATATCCAGTTCGTCCCCTCCTTTTCAATGTCATGCTTGGTTAGATCTTAAAGACGACGATGCACGGAAAGCGTCTATACCATGCTGGGACCGCGGCAGGACCGGCTAAGGTACAAACGGCTCAAACCGGTCCTTGGAAAACTTCAGCAGTTCTGCGGTGTAGCTTTTGTCCAAGTTCAAAGAAGCTTCTCGATCTCCTATGAATGAGGCTCAACCTGAGCCACATCTGAATTGCTTTGCGGCGGCATCCACAGTGTCGGCGGGATGGGCCAGCGATAGTGCCTATCCCCCAGTGTGAACGTCTCCACTGGCAAAGACATGAATTCGCAAGAGTGCGCCGCGCATGGACGAACCGACGTGAATTTTCAGCTTACGAGTCGCCTCACCCGCCAGGTCCCTTGTGTTAGGGCTCAGCTTTATGAGGCGTTTGAGGTTCACACATAGAAAAGGAGACGTCACCACGCGGGCAATTGCCCAGTTGGTTTCAACCATCTCGCGAGGGATCGCTGTCGTAACGACGATCTCCACCTTTCCAGCCACGATCAGATGACGATCGCGCTGGCGCATATGATCCGTGCAACTTTCTTCGTTGGTCGCGAGTGGGAGCGGCGCGGGCAGCGGCGCAGCGACTTCGCATCCGGCGAAGGTCGCCGCCAATCTGCGGAAACCAACGCATGTAAAAAAATAGCTGGCTTCCGTTGAACTCCCTTCAAGCTGTTTGGGTCGGCTAACACCGCTCGCACGACAGCTTTGGACACATCTGTCGCCCCTGGGGGCCTGCCTCAGGGCAGGCCTTTCACCACCCCTTTCGCAACCAGTTTCTGAACGTCCGCTGTCTGCAGGCCCAATTGGTTGGACAAGACGTCAAAGGTGTTTTCCCCTAGCATGGACGGCGCGGTGGCTTTGGCCGGACCGACACCATCGAACCGGATTGGGCCGCGAACCAATTTCATATCGCCGATTTCCGGATGTGTGATTTCTTCGACAAGCCCTTGTTTGGCAGCATGGTCTTGTTCAAGCGCCTCGCCGATGGACAGGATCGGCGCGCTCGGCACGTCGAACTCTTCCAGTCTTTGCAGCCAGTAAGCAGTGGTGTCTTTGGTCATCCGCGCATGGATGATGGGGTGTAGCGCGTCGCGGTTGGCAAGCCGCGCGTCATACAGCGCAAAGCGAGGGTCCTTTATCAGGTCCTCGCGGTCCAGACTGCGGGCAAAGTTGTGCCAGAAACGTTCGGTCAAGCAGGCCACGATGACGTGCCCGTCTGAGGTTGGGAACGATCCATAGGGCACAATGCTGGGATGCTGTGTGCCGACCGGCTGCGGGCTTTGTCCGGTGACAAAATAGATTTGCGACAGATACCCCTGCAACGCGATCAGGCTGTCGAGCATGGCGACTTCGATATGTTTGCCGCGCCCCGTGGCGTTGCGCTCGTGCAGGGCTGCGAGCAGACCAAATACCGAAAATATACTGCCAGCCATATCGCCAAGGGGAATGCCGAGTTTATTTGGTGCCTGGCCGGGTTCGCAATTGACGCTCATAACGCCGGACAGCGCCTGCGCTACGATGTCAAACGCGGGTTTGTCGCCGTGCGGGCTGTTGGCGCCAAAGCCAGTGATTGAACAATAGAGCAGCCGTTCATTTTCGCTCCGCAGGGTGTCGTACCCCAGGCCCAGCCGATCCATCACACCGGGGCGGAAATTTTCCAGAACAATGTCGCTTTGCTGCGCCAGATCTTTGGCTATCTGCATGCCCTCGGGTGATTTCAGATCTAGTGAGATGCTTTTCTTGCTGCGATTGAGTGCGATGTAATAGTGGCTCATGCCGTTTTGAAACGGGGGGAAGTTTCGGGTCTCATCGCCGGAAAGGATCGGTTCGACCTTGATAACTTCGGCGCCAAGGTCCGCCAGAACCATGCTGGCATAAGGACCAGACAGAATGCGTGAAAAGTCGAGAACTTTAATGCCTGCCAGCGGGCCTGCGGCGGTTTTTTGTTGGCTATCGCTCATGGGGTCTCTCCCGATGTCTTTGAAATTTTCATCACTGCCGAGGCGCTGGCGACCAGCCTGTCGTCACAGGTGATGTCGGCATCGACAAACACCAAAGACCGCGTCGCCTGACGAATTGAGGGCTGGAGTGTCAGGAAATCTCTAGCGCGGGCGACACCCAGAAACCGCGTTTCCATTTGCACTGTCACCGTGGGCTGGCGGTCTGCCGCATTCCAGGCGGTAATCGCAATCACCTGATCCAAAAGACTGGTAAGGACCCCTCCGTGAATAATTCCCAGATGGTTCTTGTGGCTCTCGTTGGTTTGCAGCGCATACCGGTACTGCTGGTCCGCATCCTTGGCGCGCAACAGCGGCCCGATCAGCGTCATAAAGCCGTCAATCTTCATCTCTCGCCATTCTCGCGTCGCGATGTCTTGTATCGTCACGATCTAACTCCCTGTGTCTATTTGTATTTTTTCGATGTCTTCCCGGATGGCCATCATGGATTTGACCAATTTGGGGATTTGCTTGTCCTGCAAGCGCTCGCTGATACCAATTGCCACGATCGAGCGTGTCATCTTGCGGCTGGCGCCAAAGACGGGGACGGCAACAACCGTCACGCCGGAAATATAGCTGCCCTGATCCACCGCGTAGCCAAGCTCGCGCGCCTTTACGACTTCTTCGCGCCACTGTTCGAGAGAGGGGGGGTGATCCCAGGTCAGCTTGTGAAACCGCTCTGTAAGTTCGGCATCGTCCTCTACGTTGAAGGCGGCGAACAGGCGGCCTGTAGCGCTGATCAGGGCGGGAAAGCGGCTGCCCAGATCCACCTGCAGCCGGAACGGAATGTTGGACTGCGACAGGGCAATGACCACCATCTGTCCCGGTTCAGACAGTTGGGTGGCAATACCGGTCACACCGAATTTTTCGGATAGCCCTGAAAGTTTTGGCTGAATCAATACCGAGAACGTATTGCGCTGAAGCGCCGCCCGAGCGAGGGGCAAAATACCGATTCCAATCGTGTAGCGCTTCAGATTCGAATCGAATTCAACCAGCCCCTCTTCTTCAAGAACGCGCAAAATGTGCAGGCAGGTGCTGGGGATCAGCCCCAGCTCTCTTGCGATCGGATTGACGCCCACCGGCTCATTCGAGCGGGCCAAAAATCTCAATATAGCAAGGGCGCGCGAGACCGCAGGCACCTGCCGCTTGGTTGTTGGTTTCTTGTCGTCGCTTGTCATTTCAGGCCTCTTTTCAATGTCATATTGTTGTCTATATACAATAGTAACACCATATTGACAATAGATGATCGCTATCCTTACCCTTGTCAACGAGCCAGGGCACACCTTCTTGGGGGCCTGCTGAAAATTTTGGGGAGGAGATGGGGATGACCCGCTTGACGGAATTCACGTCCTATTCGGACGCTCAAAAGCAATACTCGAAAGAGAAGCTTTGGGAGTTGTTCGACGGCGATAGAGCGCAGTTCAACATTGCCCATGAATGCCTTGATCGGCACGTCGACGGGGACAACGTGGCGCTTCGGATCGCGCATTCTGACGGGGCTGACGAAATTCTGACCTTCGAAGAGGTGTCACGCCGTTCGTCGCAGATCGCGCACTATCTGGACGCCAAGGGTATCAAGAAAGGCGACCGTGTCGCCGTGATGATCGAACCCTCTCTGGCCTTCTATGCTGCAATGTTCGGTGTAATCAAAAGCGGCGCGGTCGCGGTGCCAATGTTCTCGTTGTTCGGGCCGGATGGCATTCGTCTGCGTGTCGGTGATTGCCAGCCTGCAGTGTTCTTGACCAATTGCGAAAAGGCCCCCGATGCGGTTGCGGGTGGCGCCGAAAATGTCACCGTGGTTGATCAGAATTTCCTGGAGGGGCTGAACGATCTGCCCGCATCTTACAACTGCACCACTGCGGGCAGCGATCTGGCGGTTTTGCAATATACCTCGGGCACCACCCGTGCATTGCCTGCCGCTGTCAAACACAGCCACCAGTCGATTGTAACGCTGATGGTCGCGGCGCTTTATGCGACGGGCATTCGCCCCGGAGATCGTTTCTTCTGCCCGTCTTCGCCTGCCTGGGGCCATGGTTTGTGGCACGGCACACTTGCGCCGATGGCGATGGGCGTGTCGACGGGCACATTCAGCGGCAAATTTGATGCCGTGCGCCTGCTACGGGCCTTGCATGATTTTCGCATCACCAACCTGACCGCTGCGGCAACGCATTACCGGATGATGCGCAATTCTGGCGAAGCCGAGAGCTTCACCTATTCTTTTGACAAGCTGTCCTTTACCGGCGAGCCGATCGACTCGGAAACCGCGACCTACGTTGAGCAGGTTTTTGGCACCAAGGTACGTTCGATGTACGGCACCACCGAAATTGGCGTCATTATCGCCAACTATCCCGGTGCCGATGATCTGGAAGTGCGCGATGGCGCCATGGGCAAGGCTGTGCCCGGCGTCGAAGTGGAGGTGCAGCGACCGGACGGGTCGGCTGCGGATCCCGACGAAACCGGCGAACTGATGGTCAAGAAACGCGGTCAGTGGTTCCAGACCAAGGATATGGGCCGCGTTGATGCCGATGGCTATTTCTACCACGGCGGTCGGGCAGATGACGTGATCATTTCAGCGGGTTGGACAATCGGCGCGGTCGAGGTCGAAGATGCGGTGCTGAGCCATCCGGCTGTTTCCGAATGCGCGGTCATCGGCACCCCCGACGCGCTGCGCGGGCTGGTGGTCAAGGCCTATATCATCCTCAAGGGAGATGAGACGCCCGACCTGGCCCAAAGCATTCAGGACCATGTGCGCTCCAGGCTCGCCCGCCACGAATACCCCCGTCAAATCGAATTTGTCACTGACCTGCCAAAGACGCCGGCCGGGAAAGTGAACCGCAAAGTTCTGAGAGATCAGGAAGCTGAAAAACTGGCGGCCGCGGAATAATCCGACCCGCCCCCCCATACATCAAGGAGAAGAAGATGAACGACATGACACGGAAGTTTCCGAAAATTACCGATGAAGGTCTGGAAGATCTGCGCAAACGCGTTGGCGTAAAGATCGAAAGAACGGTTGAGCCTTGGTGCTATGAAGCCACCCGCGACAATATCCGCCACTATGCCCACGGCATTGGCGACGATAACCCGCTGTGGTGTGATCCCGACTATGCCAAGACCACCAAATACGGTGATGTTCTGGCGCTGCCCAGCTTTCTGTTTTCGACCAGCCGGATCATTTCTGGCTATGTTGGCGGCCTGCCGGGCGTACACGCTATGTGGTCGGGGGCAAACTGGACATGGCACAAGCCAATCCTGCGCAACACCGAGTTCCACACTGAGGCCTATCTGAAAGACTTGATCGAGCATGACACCCGTTTTGCTGGCAAGGCGATCCAGCAGATCTATCACGTCGATTTCTATGATGCGAAAACTGGCGAAATGCTGGCTGAGGCCGACAGCTGGTGTTTCCGTACCGACCGCGATCAGGCGCGCGAAAACGGCACCAAGTATACCGAGGCCAAAAAGAACGGTCGCAAGGTCTGGACCGATGCGGAGCTTCAGGAATTCTACAAGTATTATGAGCAGGAAACCATCCGCGGTGCCGAAACCCGCTATTGGGATGACGTCAACGAAGGCGACGAACTGCCGACAATGGTCAAGGGCCCGATGACAGCCACCGGCTTTATTGCCTATGCGCAGGGGTGGGGCGGTCTCTATATCCGCGCCAACAAACTGGCCTGGCAGCTGCAGCAGAAACACCCCAGCGCCGGCCCAAAGAACAAATTCGGTATCCCCGATTGCCCCGAGCGGGTGCACTGGGAAGAAGAATTTGCCCTCGAGGTTGGTGCACCGGGTGCTTATGACTACGGCCCTGAGCGCACATCATGGCTGACACATCAGGTCACCAACTGGATGGGTGATGATGGGTTCTTGGCAAAATCCACCTGCGAAGTGCGCCGTCACAACCCCGAGGGGGACATCATCCTGATCCACGGTCGCGTCATCCGTAAGTTTGAGGAAGATGGGCGTTACCTGCTGGAAATCAAGCAGCGTGCAGAGCAGCAAGATGGCGAAATGTCAGCTGTTGGTACGGCAATCGTCGAACTGCCAAAACGCTGAGGTCTACCACGATTCAACTGCTGGGGAGGCACCGTTGAAACTACTGGAAAAACTTCTGATAAAAATCGAGGATACCCTTCATCTCGGAGGGTGCCTCGGCCTCGTCGCCGTCGCGGCGCTGATCAATGCGGATATTCTGCTCCGGCTTTTCTTCAACAGGCCGGTGCAGATCCAGTTTGAACTGACCGAGCTCTACTTGATGCCGGCTCTTGCCACCCTGTCCCTGTCGCGGGTTTTTCGCGATGGGGGGCATCTGGCGCTGGATTTCATGCCGCAACACCTACCCGGCGCTCTCGATCCGATTGTCACCAAATTACGTCTGCTTTTGCCTGCGGTTTTCTTTGCTGCAGTCACGTGGATGTCCGGCAAATTTGCCCTCAAAGCAATCCTGCATGGTGATGTCGAATACGGGGCCATCGATTGGCCGCTTGGCTGGGCCTACGCCGTTATCCCTTTGGGATGCAGCGTGTTGCTTCTGCGGCTGCTCTACGATGCGTTCAATTCAGAACCCCTGCTTGAGCGCACAACAAATTCAATGGGAGGAGAATGAAATGAAACATACGAATAAACTCTTGGCAGTTGTCGCAGGTGCATTTGCATTTGCTGGTTTGTCAGCCCAGGCGGAAACGCTGCGGTTGGGTGACTTTCAGTCGACCAGCCATATCGTTTCCATCGAGGGAACGGTAAAATGGATGGAGGCCGTGACCCAGGCGACGGACGGCGCAATTACATTTGAACATTTCCCCTCGCAACAGGCGGCGAAATCCAAAGCGCAGCTGGATGCCGTGAACAATGGCATTCTGGATGCTGCCCTGCTTGGCGCGTCTTATCACGCTGACGCCTTGCCGCTGAATTCGGTTGTGGGTCTGCCGGGCTACTACAGCTCTGCGGTACAGGGGACTGCGACCCTGCAAAAGATGCTGGCAAACGGCCCCCTGCGCGAAGAAATCCTTGCGGCTGGCGTGACACCTATCTTCGGCTTTGTTTTGCCGCCCTATCAGGTGCTGGCCAAATCGCGGCTGGGAATGCCCGCTAATTGGGCAGGTCTTGATGTGCGCACCTCTGGGTCGACCCAGGCGATGACCGCACGCGCGCTTGGCGGAGTTGGCATCTCTATTCCGGGCCCCGAGGTCTACACTGCAGTTGAACGTGGGCGGCTGGATTCCGTCTTGTTCCCGCTTGCCTCGGTTCCGGGCTACAAGTTGAACGAGGTGGTCAGCCATATTTCCACCAATGGGTCCTTTGGCGGCTACAGCTTTATCATGGTGGTGCGCTCTGAACTGTTCGATGCTCAGCCGGCTGATGTAAGGGCGACGATGCTTGAGCTTGGCAATGAAAGCGCCACACGCGTCGCGCAGGCGCAGGATGCCTCGGTTGAGGGCTTGATCGAAGAGTGGAAGGCAGAAGGCATCGACACCTATGCGTTCAGCGAAGAAGAGCTGGCGTCGATTTCAGATGCTTTGCAGGCTGTCAGCCTTGATTGGGCCGAACGTCTTCAGGATGACAAAGCCTCCGCCGTGCTCGCGACCTATCGCGCACTGACCGGCGAATAAATCCACGTTCCAAAACACATAACCGGGCGGCCGTTTCGGCGACCGCCTGCCACTTACGGAGCGCAGGTTACCTAGATGCTTACCTTTTTTGTCATCCTCATTCTTCTGGCCGTTCTTATGGCAGCACGGGTGCCGATCGCCTTTGCCATGGGCATTGCCGGCACATTCGGCCTCGCGGCTCAGCTTGGGGTTCGCCCTGCACTGGCGGTGTTGGAACGGACGTTCTTTGACTCGTCTGCCTCGTTCATCTTGGTTGCGATCCCCTTGTTTATCCTGATGGCTGAACTTCTGACTGCTGGTGACGTCACGCGGCGTGCAATCATAGCCTGCCAGTCCTGGGTTGGCCATTTCAAGGGCGGCCTGGCCATCGCGACGGTTGGTGCTTCTGTGCTGCTTGCAGCGCTGGTTGGCAGCTCGACTGCCTCGACGGCTGCGATGTCTGCCTCGGCCTTTCCAGAGATGCGTCGCCATAATTACTCCGACCGGCTGGCTGCTGCTGTTGTGAGTGTGGGCGGAACCCTGGCAGTGGTTGTGCCACCCTCGATCGTGTTGGTGGTTTATGGCGTGCTGACCGAAACTTCGATCGGTAAATTGTTCATCGCCGGGATCATTCCAGGCCTTTTGACGGCATGTGGCCTGGGCGTTGTGATCAAGATCATCGCGCATACCACTGATCAGGCCCCCAAAGGCGAACCCTTTGTCTTGGTCAAAGCCGTCAAGCAAAGCCGACACGTTTTGCCGATGGTGTTGTTGATGTTTGCTGTCATTGGCGCAATTTACGGTGGCATTGCATCCCCATCCGAGGCGGCAGCCCTGGGCGTAATGGGATCGCTGGTGATCGTGCTGGCGCAACGCACATTGAGTTTTGTCCAATTCAACCGCTCGGTCAGCAGTGCAATCCGGGCAACAGTGATGATTGTCACCATCATCGCCTGTTCGGCGATTTTCTCCAACTACCTTGCCTTTACCCGCATCACCCACAGCCTGCTTGAATTTGTGGCGACCACCGACATGCCGCGTGAAGTCATCATTGGGATTATCATTCTGGCCCTGCTGGTCATGGGCATGTTCATGGATCAGCTTGCCATTTTGTCCCTGGCGATGCCGCTGGCCTTTCCAACGGCGATGGCGCTGGATTGCAATCCGGTCTGGTTCGGCATCGTGGTGACCAAGACGGTCGAAATTGGTCTTTTGACACCGCCGTTGGGGCTCAATGCCTATGTGGCATCAGCGCAAACCAAGGTGCCGCTCAAAACCATCTTCAAGGGGGTTCTGCCCTTCCTCGGGATGGAAGTTGTCGTGCTGATCCTGCTGCTGGCCTTCCCGTCGATCACCCTGTTCCTGCCGGAACTTATGAGCAGCTGACCTTCAGCCGCGACGTTCCGATTTTATCATCGCAGGGCGCCAGTCTCACCTGCGAAAACGAGAAGAAAGAAGCGAAATGACGATATTGCAAAGCAGTCAGGTGCCGTCCTCTGCAGAGTTTCTTGAGAATGCAGCATCCATGGAGGCGCAATACGCAAAGATTGCAACCGAAGCGGCGCGTATTGTCACCGGCGGTTCTGAATCCTCAAGGTCGCGCCATGTCGCGCGGGGCAAACTTTTGCCGCGGGACAGAATTGCCGGGCTGCTGGATCCTGGATCACCGTTTCTTGAGGTCGGGCTGTTTGCGGCCTCGGGTCTCTATAATGACGAAGTGCCCTCGGCGGGGGCAATCGCCGGGATCGGTCGCGTCGAAGGGCGCGATTGCATGATCCTGTGCAATGACGCGACGGTCAAAGGCGGCACATACTTCCCCATGACGGTGAAAAAGCACCTGCGCGCACAGGAAATCGCCGAGGAAAACCATCTGCCTTGTATCTACCTTGTCGATTCTGGCGGTGCGAACCTGAATAATCAGGATGAGGTCTTCCCAGACCGCGATCACTTTGGGCGGATCTTTTTCAATCAGTCCCGGATGAGCGCAAAGGGCATTGCGCAGATCTCTGTTGTGATGGGGTCCTGTACCGCTGGCGGTGCCTATGTTCCAGCTATGAGCGATCAAACCATCATTGTGCGCGAGCAGGGCACGATTTTTCTGGCAGGTCCGCCGTTGGTCAAGGTGGCCACGGGCGAAATCATTGATGCTGAAACGCTGGGAGGGGGGGACACCCACACGCGGCTGTCTGGTGTGGCGGACTACCTTGCCGATGATGATCGCCATGCGCTGGCTCTGGCGCGCGAAATCATCAGCCATCTGGGCCCGGTTGCGCGCCCGACCGTCGATTTCAAAAAGCCTAAAGCACCGCTGTACCCGCCCGAGGATGTGATGGGTGTGGTTCCGGCCAATGACAAAACGCCCTATGATGTGCGCGAAATCATCGCCCGTCTGGTTGATGGCTCGGATTTCGCCGAATTCAAACCGCGCTATGGCACAACCCTGATCACCGGCTTTGCGCATATCGACGGCGTGCCAGTCGGCATAATCGCCAACAATGGTGTGCTGTTCTCGGAAAGTTCGACCAAGGGCGCACATTTTATCGAGCTGTGCTGCCAGCGGAAAATCCCGCTGCTGTTCTTGCAGAATATCACAGGTTTTATGGTCGGCTCGAAATACGAAGCGGGCGGCATTGCCAAAGACGGTGCCAAACTGGTGACGGCGGTGTCGACGGCCTCGGTTCCCAAGGTCACCGTGATCATTGGCGGCTCTTACGGGGCGGGCAACTACGGCATGTGCGGGCGGGCGTTTGGACCCCGCTTTGTCTGGACCTGGCCGAATGCGCGGATCTCCGTGATGGGCGGCGCGCAGGCTTCGGGCGTTCTGGCCGATGTGCGCCGCGCTGCAATCGAGGCCAAGGGCGGTACCTGGTCGGCTGAAGAAGAAGCCGATTTCAAGCAACCCACAATCGACATGTTCGAGCGCCAGTCCCAGCCGCTCTATGCCTCGGCGCGGCTGTGGGATGATGGGATCATTGATCCGCGAAACACCCGCGAAGTTGTCTCTCTCTCGCTTCGGGCCGCACTGAATGCGCCTGTCGAAGATACCAAATTTGGCCTGTTCAGGATGTGATGATGAAAAAGCCCTTCTCTAAAATACTGATCGCGAACCGTGGCGAAATCGCCTGTCGCGTCATCCGTACTGCCCGTCAAATGGGGATCGCAACTGTTGCGGTCTATTCCGATGCAGACGCTGCTGCGATGCATGTTGCAATGGCTGACGAGGCTGTTCACATCGGGCCATCGCCTGTTTCCGAAAGCTATCTGCTAGGAGCGCGTATAATTGAGGCCGCCCTGACAACCGGTGCGCAGGCGATCCACCCCGGCTACGGGTTTCTGTCGGAAAATCCTGATTTCGTTGATGCGGTTGATGCCGCCGGTTTGATCTTTGTCGGCCCCTCCGCTGCAGCGATCCGCGCGATGGGCCTGAAAGACGCAGCCAAGGATCTGATGTCCAAGGCCGGTGTGCCGGTGGTGCCCGGCTACCAGGGCAGCAATCAGGATGCAGCATTCCTTGCCGGGGAGGCTGAAAAAATCGGCTACCCTGTCTTGATCAAGGCGCGCGCTGGCGGCGGTGGCAAGGGGATGCGTAAAGTCGACGATCCTGCCGAATTTTCCGAGGCGCTTGTCTCGGCGCAGCGCGAAGGGCAGGCGTCCTTTGGCGATCCGCATGTACTGATCGAAAAGTTCATTACCTCGCCACGCCATATCGAAGTGCAGGTGTTCGGGGACAACCACGGCGGTGCCGTGCATCTGTTTGAACGCGACTGTTCGCTACAGCGCCGCCATCAGAAAGTCATCGAGGAAGCACCCGCGCCGGGTATGACACCAGAGGTGCGCGCGGCCATGACCGAGGCGGCGGTGACGGCTGCAAAGGCGATCGGCTATAGCGGCGCCGGCACCATCGAATTCATCGTCGACGGGTCCGGTCCGCTGCAGGAGGATGGGTTTTGGTTCATGGAAATGAATACCCGCCTACAGGTGGAACACCCGGTCACCGAGGCAATCACCGGTGTGGATCTGGTTGAATGGCAATTGCATGTTGCCGCTGGCGCACCGCTGCCGTTGGCGCAGGATGCGTTGCAGATCAACGGTCACGCCTTTGAGGCGCGGCTTTATGCAGAAGACCCATCAAAGGGGTTTCTGCCTGCCACCGGTAAGCTGGAACATCTGGCGTTCAGCGAGCATGCCCGCAACGATTCAGGCGTGCGCAGTGGCGACAGCATCAGCCCGTTCTATGACCCGATGATCGCCAAGGTGATCACCCACGCAGCTACCCGCACCGAAGCGCTGGATGGGTTGCTGCGGGCCCTGGGCGAGACGCATGTCGCGGGCACAGCCACCAATGCCGAATTCCTCTCGGCCCTGGCGCAGCATGACGGGTTCGTCAACGGCAGCTTTGACACCGGTGTGATCGAGCGCGACCTGACAGCGCTGACCTCCAGCGCGCCGTTGAGCGAATCCCATATTGCATTTGCGGCCTTGGCAGCGCTGAAGCTTGACCCAAAGGCGCGTGATTTCGGTTTCCGGCTTTGGGGGCACGCAGAACACGCGCTGCGCTTTGTCTATGACGGTGAAGTGGTCGAGCGTCGGATCACCCTGCACGGTGACGGGTCGGTGTCGCTTTCAGACGATCTGAACGACGGGTTGAAACTGTCGCAACTGTCAATTGATGGGGCAGAAATGACGGCCCGTATTGGTGATGCGAAAACACTGATCACGGCGCAGGTGCAAACGGCCACACGCAACGCAGAGCTTTTGGTTTCGGTGTTGTGCGGTGGCGTTGTGCGCGATCTGCTGTTGCCTGACCCACGATCCGGTCTCGCAATGGCGGCGGATCTTGGCGATGTTGTCGTGGCCCCTATGACCGGGACGATTGTCGCTTTGGGCGTTGCCGTTGGCGATCATGTGGAAGAGGGCGCAAAACTGGGTGTGATGGAAGCGATGAAGATGGAAACCTCGCTATTGGCGCCACGTGCGGGCACTGTCGCAGCGGTGCTTTGTGCGGTTGGTGATCCGGTTGAGGGCGGGTCTGTTCTTGTCAATTTTGAAGAGTTGGCGGCCGAATGAGGGGGCAAAGATGACCGATCATGTCCGGGTATACGAAGTGGGCCCCCGTGATGGGCTGCAGAATGAAGCGGGCTTCATCCCCACCGCCAGGAAGATCGCTTTGATTGACCTGCTGTCGCGGGCAGGGTTCGAAAAGATTGAGGCCACCAGCTTTGTGTCGCCCAAGTGGGTGCCGCAGCTCTCTGATGCTGCCGAGGTGATGGCGCAAATTGCCCGCGCAGAGGGCACCGACTATGCGGTTCTGACCCCCAACCAAAGAGGGTTTGAGGCCGCCAAAGCAGCCGGAGCGGATGAGGTCGCGATATTTGGTTCCGCGTCGGAAGCTTTCAGCCAGAAGAACATCAATTGTTCCATTGCAGAAAGTTTAGAGCGGTTTGCACCTGTAGCCGTTGCCGCGAAAGAGGCGGGCATTCGGCTGCGTGGCTATGTGTCATGTGTGGTGGAATGCCCCTATTCCGGCATGGTTGAGCCGCAAGCCGTGCGCGACACCGCATTTGCGATGCAGGAAATGGGGTGCTACGAAATTTCCCTGGGCGACACCATTGGCCGGGCCAGCCCCGAGGCCACGCTGCGTATGCTTGAGGCTGTCGTCGAGTATGTTCCAGCCCAAGCGCTTGCCGGTCACTTTCATGATACGTCTGGGCGCGCGCTCGACAATGTTGCCGTCGCGCTCGACATGGGGCTTCGTAGCTTTGATAGCGCGGTGGGTGGTTTGGGCGGATGCCCCTATGCGCCCGGCGCCAAAGGCAATCTGTCGACAACCTCTCTTATCTCTTTTCTTGAACAGCGCGGTTTTCATACCGGAATTGATATCACGCTGCTGGCGCAGGCCGAGGCCTTGGTCGCCTCTCTTGCGCCGGGCAGCCAGGCAAAGGTAGCACCATGAGCTTTGAAACAATTCGAGTGGCGACAGACGCGCGCGGCATTGCCGTGGTGACGCTGAATCGCCCTGACAAACACAACGCAATGAATGCGCAGATGATCGCAGAGCTGAGCGAGGCGGCACGTTCTCTGGCCGCTGATACCGTGGTGCGCGCAGTGGTTTTGCGCGCGAATGGGCCCACGTTTTGTGCAGGGGGTGATCTGGGCTGGATGCGCGCCCAGGCGGAAAAAGACCGCGCTGGAAAGATGAAAGAGGCGGGTGCCTTGGCCACGATGCTGGGACTGTGGAACGTCCTGCCCAAGCCTTTGATCGGTCGTGTTCATGGTGCAGCCTACGGCGGTGGGCTTGGCCTGATTGCTGTCTGTGACGTGGTGGTGGCGGAAGACAAAACGCGCTTTGCTTTAACCGAAACACGGTTGGGCTTGATCCCGGCGACGATTGGTCCGTTCGTCGTTAGGCGTTTGGGAGAAGCTTTTGCGCGGCAGGTGTTTTTCACCGGCAAGCCGTTCGACACCGCTTTTCTGATGCGGGCGGGTATGGTTGCGTGCTCCTGCAGTGCCGAAGAGCTTGACGCAGCGGTTGAAGATGAAATCCAGGCGATATTGTCCTGCGCGCCGGGGGCTGTTGCAAGGGCCAAAAACCTGTCCCGCTGGCTGATGGCCAACGATGATCCTGCCAGTGCGGCTGACTATTCTGCCAATGCACTCGCAGATTGCTGGGAGACCGCGGAAACGCAAGAAGGCATCTCTGCTTTTTTTGCAAAAGAAACGCCGTCTTGGCGTCAATCGAACCAGGGATAGATCTCATGCGAACACCACAAAATACAGCGCACTTATAGAAATGGTGGTCAGCTCTGCATCGTCCGTGAATACCGTAAGAAATCTGGGTCTCGTTTTTTCTGACGTTCTGCTGCTCGCAGCCAGCAGCAGAATTGCGGTTCCAATGTTGCGTTGACCGCGCGGTAAAAAGGCGCCGAACAACGTGCCGACTTTCTGGCCGGTGCGTCGATATGGCGGATCAGCCGTGTGCGGGTCTGACAGATCGTGAATGGTATCATGTTCGAGGCGGGGATACCCGATGCCCCATCGCAGCCCAAAAGGCCTGCGCCACTGCTTAGGGCGCAAAGGCTTCCCGTTCAGTGATCCTCTCAAACTCGGGCAAGAACTCTTCATGGTGCAAAGCGAGATATTTTGTGATCCGTTCGTTGCTGACCAATCTGGTGACGTAGCCGCGTGCAACAACGAGGTCGAGATGATCGATCCCATAGCTCTCCTCAACCAATCGCACTTGCCGTTCGAGGTTCGCAGAATCGTTTTCCATAAGATCAAGTTGTTCGCGCGAAATCCCTTTTATTTTCTTTGGCTTGGCACCGGCGAAAAGCTGGTTTTCGGGTGTCGCTGCCAGCAAAGACCGGGCATAGTTTATGGTATATTTGTTCATGGCGACCATCAGCTGCGCAGCCTCGATCTGGCGTATCGGTTTCATTTTCTTGAGAACCCGAAAGCCGGTTAAAGCCACTTGTTTGTCTTTGAGTAGCTCCGCAGCCTCACCGCAAATGCCATCCAGGAGACGCCGCTTTTCTTGTAATGTCTTGATGTTGACGTTGAGAGCGCTGGCAAGGCGCTCTTCGGGGACGCCAAGAGTCAACGCACGCAACATCATCTTGGTAGGTCTTCATCAGCGTTTCGAGGGAAAGGTTCTTTTTTGAGCGCCCAATAGAAGTGGCCTGACCTTTGCCATGTTTTAGTCTTGCCTCGACGAGCCGTTTTGCTGCCAAAAGGCGCCCGCCGCGCAAAAGCTTGCGCTCGTAGGCTTTGCGCAGAACGGTTTGAACATTGACGTCTTCCGCACGCTTGACGCCTTTCACGATGGTGGAGACAGGACTGCCATCGTTGTCAAACTGCTCGGCGCAATATTCGACAGCTATGCCAGCACGCTTGCAGATATATTCGTAGTAGGCGCTCTCATCCGCATCCTGAAACCTGCCCCAGCGGCTGATGTCATACACAAGAACTGTGTTGAATTCTGCTTTTCCAACCTGGATGTCAGGTTCATACGGTCCGACAGCGGAGCATCTGATCGAGTTAATGAGAAACTCAGATACGGTGCTTGCGGTCGTTTTGGGATTGGCAGGGCGAGAAGAAGCCATGACGACCGAACGCCTTAAACGTGTTCGTACAGAGCTGGCGGCGGTGTTGAGCAACTTGGATGCGATCTGCGACCCAGGCGGCAACGACACAGCGTCTTGAGAGCAAGTAATGGCCCCCACAAGCGATCCGTGATGCTGGGAAGAATCGCGCCTACCGGTTTGAGGCGGGTAAATACGACAAGCCAGAAGCTCGCGGGGCTTCTCGGTTTGGGTCAGAATTGAATGACGTGATCCGCGCGGTGATCCATGATTTGGCCGAGAGCCGGACCGGGACAGAGTGGGGTGCAAGAAGCAGCACAAATATTGCGGCAAACCCCTCCCAGATCAGGCTCTCTTCGCCGGTTTCTGGCGAAACAGAGCAGGGCCATACGCCAGGACAAAGCCAGCAAAAGCCATGAGCCACAGGAGGCCGGACACATAGCTCATTTCCAGCCATAGCGAGGTCGAAAGCCGTGCAAAGACTGCCCCGAACAGGCTCAGGTAGATCACGACGGTGATCCGATTTGCCACCAGCTCTTGGCCGGTGTGCCCCAGCGTGGCGCGTGTCATCACGGCCAATGTCATGGATCCTATGGCCCCGGCCATCCACAAATGCTGTGCGCTTGCAGTACCGGGAGTGCTCGCCAGTTGGTCAAGCCCCAAGGCAAAGGCGCCCACAGGGATGAACAAGTACGAAACATGCAGAACCCAAACCAGGGGTTCGCTGAGTGTGTGATGCCCCTGCCAACGCAGCAGGCGTGCAAGATGCAGGACACCAAAAAGGACAAGGGCGATGCCCGTCAGTCTGTCCAAAGGCTGCACGACCCAGAGGGGCAGGACCACGATACCTGCCAGCAAAACCAGCTTGTCAAATCGCTGCATGGGCGGTGCCGGGCGCGCGGGATTGTCGGTGCGGGCCAGCCAATTGCGGGTGAAAGAGGGAATGATCCGTCCACCGATGACCGCGATCATCATCACCGCCGTCGCAAGGCCAAGGCGTAAACCCATGCCTTGTGCCGCATAGTCGCCGCGCAGCGCCTCATAGTGGAACAGGCTATTGGCCAGCGTGAACATTGCCAACATCGCCAGTACGATCAGGTTGCGCCAATTCTTGCCCGCCACGATTTCGCGCAGGATCATTCCCCCCAAAACCAACGGGAAAGCCAGATCGACAACAGGTGCTACCACCGCAGGCAGCAGGGCGGAAAAGAACACGGCGATCCGGCCCAGGGCCCACAGGGTAAACAACGCCACCAAACGCCGGCCAACCATCGGTAAGCGCCCGGTCCAGTTGGGAACCGCCGTCAGCAGAAATCCCGCCAGCACTGCCCCGAGATAGCCGAACAGGAACTCATGCGCGTGCCATGAAACAGGATCAAAGCGGGTCGGCAGGTCAATTGCGCCCGTCAAAGCCGCCAACCAGACCAGCATCGCCACCACGGCCCAGATGGTCCCGAACAGAAAGAAGGGGCGAAACCCGTAGCTGAACAGCGCAGGCCCTTGCCATGCGCGCATTTGCTCTGCCGATGTCTGTGCCATTAGCGACCTCCGATCGTTGTGCGCTGGGTCCTGAGGTGCGTGCCATCTTGGGAACAGGTCAGGCGCACTTTCGTGGTGTGGTAAAAGAATGTCAGACGCATGCGGCCAGCATCCTCGTCTACTCCGGTCTCGAACCGGGTTGTGATCTCTTCAGCGCGCATCTTGGCCTGAACGTCAGCCGCACTCAGGCCAAGCAGGTCTGCCACGTCCATGGCATCCACAGTCGGCTGACCGTCTTTCATCTCGATCTTCATGTTTCCGGTGTCCTGTCGGCCACATCCATCAGGTGTCGGATATGGCGGGAAAAATACCATGTGGCAGGCGCGCCGATGAGACACCCAAGCGCAATCGACCACGCGGTCGACGCAACAGGGCCACCCACCCAACTGAAGATCAGCGAGGCGAAAAAGACATTCACCGCTGCGGCCCCGGCCCCGAACGGGTAGAGAACCAGCGCGATCTGCCCGGTTGACCACCCGGCTCGTGCTGTCGCGGCTTGGGTCATTTGCGCGATACCAGCCGCTGCACCGCAGCCATCGCTACAACCAGCGCAAGGCAGGCCAGCGCGTACCAGAATTCGGCGGTTGCCGATTGCGCCTGCGGGATCGGGCGGTCGAAACCTCCGGCCAGGACGGGAGAGGCGATAAGGCTTGAGAGGATGAGCGTTATAAAACTGCGCATGTCAGGTCTCCTGTGTCAGGGTGCGGTAGATGTCCGGCAGCGCCTTGGTCAGGCGTTCCGGGTTGGGCAAAAGGGTAAAGCCACCACGCCCAAAGATACGGGCAAACCAGTCCTGCCCGTCTTCGTCGATGATGATGCCATGCAGGCTTTGCCCCGCATTGCGGGCTTCGCGTACAGCCATGTGGCTATCCTCAATACCGTGCTGGCCTTCGTAGTGATCAAGGTCATTGGGTTTTCCATCGGTCAGCACAATCAACAGCTTACGCGCCGACGGTTCCTCGGCCAGTTGTGCGCTGACATGGCGAATTGCCGTGCCAAGGCGGGTGTAATGCCCGGGTTTCAATGCGCCGATATTGGCGGTGATGTCAGGGGACATCGGGGCCTCAAAGCCCTTGCAACGCGTCAGAAATACCCGGTCGCGACGCAGCGAGGAGAAGCCCCAGATGCCCAGCCGGTCGCCCGCCGCGTCAATGCCACCCGCAAGGGCTGCCATCGCTTCGCGCGCCACTGCGATCACCGAAGTGTCGCCAATCGCCGCCTCAGTCGATCGCGAGGTGTCGATGAGGAAGGCCACCGACAGATCGCGCTCGGTCTGGCGTGCGGACTGCCATATGCGATCCGAGCCGCGCCCAGTTGCCAGCAGGTCGGCACGCGCGGTCAGCAGCGCGTCGAGGTCCAGCTCGGTTCCATCCACCTGACGGGGTTGTAGAACGCGACGTGGGCGCAGGGCCTCGAACTGGCGGCGTACTTCACGCATCCTTCGCTCATTGGGGGCAAAAATCGTATTCCCTGGTTGCGCAGGTGCGTCCAGAACCCGGCAGTGATCTGGCATGTAGCTGCGCGACCTGTGGTTCCATTCTGGGTATGTGTGCTCGCCGGCCAACGCCTCGTGATCGGCATCGGCGGGGGACAGATCGAGATGCAAACGCAGGCGGGTGGCTGCCTTGCGATCCTGTTTGGACAGCGTGATCTCATCCTGATCGTCGGCGGCTTTTTGAGCGTTTTCATCATCGTCATCATCCACACTGCGGTTGATGTTCATCGATTCAACCCAGGACAGGATCGATTCAAAGCGGTGGATGATGAAGCTGTCCTTGCGGTTGTTCTGCTCCTGATCCTTGCGATTGCCCAGCTTGCGCGCCGTGTGTGCTGCATTGGGCGGAGGTGCCGCAGCAGCAGCCTGTTCTTCCTCGGCCGCCGCGCCAGAGCCGGGTCGTACAAAGCGCAGCCAGATCGGGACAGGTGCGATTGGCATATAGCGGTGCGATGCAGGTTCACGTGTCAGAACCGGCGACCCGCCGCAAAGCTGATCGCGAATGGCAGCTTCCAGCGCGGCCTCTTGTGAGGGGCGCAAAACGTCTGGCCGGGCAGCGACACAGGCTTTTGCCATCTTGGTATAGGCCTGCCGCAATCCGGGGCAGGCCGCATAAGCGGCATCCGCAGCACCGGCATTTGCCCGGATTTGCGCGCAATCCTGCGCTGGCCCGTCTGGCGAAAGATCTAGCCCGGAGACATCCGTCAGCGCCGCCAGCGCGGTGAGCCAGAAATACGCAGCCCGGTTCAGCGCGGGATCGGGAAACGCTGCGATGAATGGGGGCAAGGCAAGCCTTTCGCCATCAAAGCGTGCCACCCATTCATGGTCACGGTCCGCCCCCAGCTTGCGCCGTATGGGCTGACGATGCTTGACCAGCGTGGCCGCCGCCTCGGACAGGTCCACCCCCGGCGCACCGCCAAGGGATCGAAACAGCACCGCGAGGCTGGGCCGGACCGAGGCCAGCGAGATGCTGGCCTCGGGATAGGACACCTCTGCTCCGATCCCGCTGGCCATATCGTGCCAGAGATTGCCAACGGTTTCTTCGGGCTCCATGAGGTCAAGCAGGTGCATGGGTCTTATCCGTAAATGGTCGAGACGAGATCGCGCAGCGCCTGCTGCACATCGGGTTCATCGCTCAGGGGTTCGATCACTGCCGCTTCGAGCGCCTGATCCACGCCCATGCCACCGGCCATCAGCGTGGCGGCATAGATCAGCAGGCGGGTGGACACCCCTTCTTCGAGGTCTATGCCGGACAGCCTGCGGATATGCCCGGCCAACCGCACCAATGGCGCAACGCGCCCCGGTTCGAGCCGACTTTCGGCGGCGACTACAGCGACCTCTGTCTCGGCCGCGGGGAAGTCGAAGGACACCGACAGGAACCGTTGCCGTGTTGATGGCTTCAGTCGTTTCAGCACGTTCTGGTAGCCGGGGTTGTAGCTGGCGACGAGCATGAAGTCCTTGGGGGCGACCAGCTCTTCGCCCGTGCGGTCGATCATCAATGTGCGCCGCGTGTCGGTCAGAGGGTGCAGAACGACGGTGACGTCTTTACGCGCTTCCACCACCTCATCGAGGTAGCAGATGCCGCCTTCGCGCACCGCCCGGGTCAAAGGTCCATCGACCCAGACGGTCTCTCCGCCCTTCAGCAGGTAACGCCCGATCAGGTCGGCCGCTGACAGATCGTCATGGCAGGCGACCGTATAAAGCGGTTTGCCCATTTTTGCCGCCATGTGTTCGACAAAGCGCGTCTTGCCGCAGCCGGTCGGCCCCTTCAGAAGAAGGGGCAAACCGTTGTCATAGGCCGTCTGGAACAGATCGCATTCGCGGCCTGTTGCCTGATAGAACGGCAGGGGTGGGGTGACTTGCATGTTCATGGCTTACTCTCCCGGCACAGGGTTGGCAGAGCCGGGTGCGATGACCTCGGACTTGCGGACGACCAGCAGCGAATAGATGAACAGGATTGCCCCGATCACCACCGCAAGGCCTGCGCCCCACCGCATCAGGTAGAAGATCGACAGGCTTTCCTGCACCTCCATGTAGTAGTCACCGACCACCCGCTGCATGTGCGTCTGGATGGTGCCGGCAAAGGTCAGCACAAAGGTCATGAACGCCATCCCCCCGGTCATCAGCCAGAAGCTCGCCATATTGAGCACCTGATTATAGGGTGCGCGCTGCCGCAGCATCGGCATGGCATAGGTAAAGATCGCCAGGTTTAGGGCCACATAGGCGCCATAGAAGGCAAGGTGGCCGTGGGCTGCGGTGATCTGCGTGCCGTGGCTGTAGAAGTTCACCCCGTGCAAGGTGTGCAGGAAACCCCAGACACCCGCGCCGAAGAACGCGACGGTGGAGGACCCGAGCGACCACAGAAGCGCTGCCTTGTTCGGGTGGTTCTTGCGGCCTTTCCACACCATGACGAAGGCAAAGCTCATCATCAGGAAGAAGGGGATCACCTCGAAGGTGGAGAAAATCGAACCGACCCACTGCCAGTATCCCGGCAGACCGATCCAGTAGAAATGGTGCCCGGTGCCGAGGATGCCGCTGAACAGCGCGGTGGCAACGATGACGTAAAGCCATTTTTCCACCACTTCGCGGTCAACGCCGGTGAGCTTGAGCAGCAGGAAGGCCAGAATCGCGGCCATCACCAATTCCCAGGTCGCTTCGACCCAAAGGTGCACGACGAACCACCAGTACATTTTGTCCAGTGACAGGTTGTCAGGGTTGATGAAAGCAAACACCCACAGCAGCGACAGCAGCCATAGCCCCATCAGCAGCACGTTGGTGATTGCGGTCTTCTTGCCCGCCAGTACTGTCATTGACACGTTCAAAAGGAAGATCAGCGCGGCAACGAGAATGCCGAATTTGACCCATAGCGGTTGTTCGAGAAACTCACGCCCGCCGTGGATGCCGACAAGGTAGGAGCCGACCGCCCCAAGCGTGCCGACCAGAAGAATGATCAGCTGGATGTAGGCCAGCTTTGGTGACCAGATTTCGCGCTCGGATTCTTCGGGTATCAGGAAATAGGCCGCACCAAAGAAGCCCAGCAGCAGCCAGACAATCAGCGCGTTGGTGTGAATCATGCGGATCACGTTGAACGGCAGAAGCTCTGCCAGGAAGTTGGGCGAGACATAGACCCAGCCCGCCAGCAATCCGCCCAGCACCTGAATGCCGAACAGCGCCATCGCGGCCAGAAAGTACCAGTACGCCACACTTTGAGATTGATATTTCATTTGTATGCCCTCCTTATCCTGCGTCATTGGGCGGCCAGCCCTGCGTGTCTGTCTGGTCAGCCCACCGCAGGAATTCGGCGAGACCGCGGATGTCTTCGTCGGTCATTTCGTAGCGGGGCATCTGGCGACGGCCCTCGATGCCGCTGGGTTGCGCCTCGATCCATCCTTTGAGTATTTCGAAGGCACCTTCTGGATCATCCAGCACGCCCCAGCGGGTCATCACATTGCCGACCTCGGGGGCGAAATAGGCGCCCTCGCCATGCAGGCTGTGACAGTTGATGCAGGAGTTCCGCTCCCACACGTGTTTGCCGTGGATGACCTCTTCACTCAGCGGCATGCCCGCTGTCGACGTGGTCACCACGTATCGGTGCGACTGCACGGTCATCACCACAAAGACCACGACAAAGAAAATCGAGCCTCCGTAGAAGATGTTGCGCGCCCGCGATTTTGTTAGAAATTCAGCCATTTTACGGCCTCCTTGAACTCGGGATGGCCAGTTTTACGATCAAGGTTGGTGGCGAAGTTTGCGCCAGCGCAACGTTTGAAGCGATTGGAACAATAGAGTGCATTGTGAAAGGAGCACTCTATGCGTCACTCCAATCTCGACGATCCGGACCTGGCTTTGGCCGACCTGATGACCAAATGGCCGCAGACAATTCCCGTCTTTGTCCGGCACAAAATGCTGTGTGTCGGCTGTCTCGTCAGTCCATTCCACACCATTGCAGACGCCTGCGCGGAATATCATCTTGATGAAGAAGTGTTTCTTGCTGAATTGATAACGGCCGCCGGTCTGGCGTGATCCGGGATCGGTCTGTCCGTGCTCGGTCTGCCCGTGCTAGGTCTGACTGAGCACCACCAGCGCATGCGGATCACAGACCGTGATGCGCTTGCGCTTGCTTTGAACAAGCCCTTGCTTTTCCCATCCGCTTAGCAGGCGGCTGGCTGTATGCAGCGTGGTCGCCGTCAACTCGGACAAGTCCTGGCGCGTGATCGGAAAATCAATCTCGATCCCACCGTCCACCTTGCGCCCCGTCTGATTGATCAGCCGCAGAAGCGCATTTGCGACACGCTGCTCGACCTGCTGCGTGGCCATTTCCACGACACGGCTTTGGACTTCAGCAAGCCTGAAACCAAGCGTCTTGTAGGTTTCGGTCGCAAACCCGTCATAGTCAGCGATGAACCTGTCCCAAAGCCGCGTCGGCCAGCTCAGTACAATTGATTCCGTCGCGGATAGGGCCGTGGCAGGATAGGTATCGCGGCCAATGGCCTTGGCGATACCCATCAGCTGACCGGCCGGGATATGCAGGGCCGTCACTTGTTCACCTGTCGGCGTGATCCGAATGACCCGCACATATCCATCCAGCAGCATATAGAACCGTTCTGCCGGATGACCTTCTTCAAAGATCGCAGTTCCCGCATCGTATCGCCGTGCGGTGGCCAGATCGAGGATCGTGCGAATCTGACGTCGATCCAACCGCGAAAACGGAGGCAGATGCGTCAGCAGGCTTTCGTCAAGCCGCGGCAGGGTTTTTCGCAAAGGCATATTGTCCATGTCCTATGTCATGCCACACAACCCGATCCTGCGCCACATTGAGTTCACGACAATACGCGTCGCAAATCACCAAGTAGTTTGTGCCAGAGCAAATTGTCCTTGGTGCGATCCAGTAGTCTTCAGATCAAACGACATCACGATTTGAAAAGGAAACGACGATGATCCGCCAACTTGCAACAGGTCTTGCTCTTGCCACCCTAATGGGCAGCGCTGCGTTTGCTGAAACCATCGAGGTTCAGATGCTCAACAAGGGCAGCGATGGCGAACGCATGGTGTTTGAACCCGCCTTCGTTCAGGCGCAGCCGGGCGACACAATCAAATTCGTTGCCGCATCCCGCGGTCACAACGCCGAAACCGTTGACGGGATGATCCCCGAAGGTGCCGAAGGCTTTGCCGGCAAGATCAATAAAGAGATCGAGGTCACGCTCGAAACCGAAGGCTACTACGGCGTCATCTGCAAACCGCACTTCGCCATGGGCATGGTGATGACCATTGCCGTTGGCGACGCCGAAGTGCCCGCTGATTTTCTTGAAGGACGCATCCCGCGCAAAGCCAAGGAACGCTTTGAAGCGCAGCTCGCCAATTTCTAGCCATCTACCGGTGTTCGGGCACTGTGGCCCGACACCGCCAATCATTGTCAGGAGAAAGCTATGACCAAGTTCATCAACCCCGGCCTTATGAAAACAAGCCGCCGCAATATGCTGCGCGGAAGCGTGCTGGCCGGGGCGGCCGCAATGACAGGGGCCGGCGCCATGTCCGCACCGCGCGCGCCGCGCATGCCTCGGATGAGTGCCATCAACGCCGCGTCCGCTAAAATCTACACAGCTTCCGGTCAGCAAGAGGCTACCACAACCGCTAAGCCAACCGATCTGTCAGGCTATACCCGCGTCAAACAAGAGTTGGTCGCGCCTCCCTTTGCGCCGGTGCATGAGCAGGTTGCCACAGGCGGTCCAAAAATTATCGAAATTACTATGGAGACCGAGGAACGCCTGATGGTGGTGGATGAGGATACCGGCGCGTCGATCTGGGCGCTGACCTACAACGGCTCAGTGCCCGGCCCGCTCATCATCTGCCACGAAGGCGACATGATCGAACTGACCTTGCGCAACCCCGTTGACAGTATGATGGAGCACAACATCGACTTCCACGCGTCAACCGGCGCTTTGGGCGGCGGGGGTCTGACCCACGTCTTTCCTGGTGAAGAAACCGTGCTGCGCTGGAAAGCGACCAAGCCGGGCTGCTTTACCTATCACTGTGCCCCCGGCGGCGCGATGATCCCCTATCACGTGACCCACGGGATGAACGGCGCCGTCATGGTGCTGCCGCGCGACGGGCTTAAGGACAAGGACGGCAATCCGCTGCGCTATGACAGCATCGCCTACATCGGTGAACAGGATTATTACCTGCCGATGGACGAAAACGGTGACTACCGCCAATATGAAGTTGCCGGAGACGACTATTCGGACAGCCTTGAGGCCATGCGCAGCCTGATCCCGACCCATTCGGTGTTCAACGGCGCAGTGGGTGCCTTGACTGGCGAACACGCGCTAAAAGCCAATGTCGGCGAAACCGTTCTGATGATCCACAACCAGGCCAACCGGGACTCGCGGCCGCACCTGATCGGTGGCCACGGCAACTATGTCTGGGAATCGTCCTTCACCGACGATCCGCTGCAAGGCATGGAAACCTGGTTCGTGCGCGGCGGCAGCGCTGTGGCGGCAATGTACACTTTTGAGCAACCCGGGGTCTATGCCTACGTCAACCACAACCTGATCGAAGGCGTCATGCTGGGGGCAACCGCACACTTTGTCGTCGATGGTGAGTGGGACAATGAGCTGATGGAGCAGGTCATCGCTCCGCGCGAATTTACAACCTAAACACCGACAAAAAGGGAAACGATCATGCCTGCCGTCCAAAACCTCAGTTCCAATCTCAAGACGTCCCTTCGTTTTGCGGCATTCGGGGTTCTGGCGGCAGGTCTTGTCGGGGGCGTGCTCTGGCAGCGCGCCCCCGATGCCACATTTGTTCCTGTCATGTCCGATCGGCCTGTGATCCTGCCAGATGGCAGTGCCATGTATGTCCAACGTCACGAAGTCACCGTTGCCGAATGGAATATGTGCCATGCGGACAACGCGTGCTCAATTGCACTGCGCGCAAGACCCGATCAAGACCCAGCGATCACACCTGCTACAGGCCTCAGCTATGTTGACGTTCAGGAATATCTTTCTTGGGTCAACGAAGTTTCCGGTCAGACATTTCGTCTTCCCACCGCCATCGAATGGGATCACATGGCCGCGTCCGTTTTGCCAGATGCACCCGATCCAATCTTTACCGATCCTTCGCTGACATGGGCTTCTACATATCTGATAGAGGGCATCGCGCCCCGCGCGCTGAAACCGCAAGGCAGTTTTTCGACATCGCCGGAGGGCATTGTTGACCTTGACGGCAGTGTCTGGGAATGGACGCAAGAGTGCTATGCTGGCGCATCAGAGGGCGTGGACCCGGCCCGTTGCCCGGCGTTTATTGTCGGCGGTGAACACCTTGCGGCGATGTCCTATCTCATCCGCGACCCGGCGCGTGGAGGCTGCGCCGTTGGCACGCCCCCCGCGCATCTGGGCATGCGGCTTGTGGCAGACAGACCAATCAAAGGCCTGTGACGTGGTCCGGAAAAACCGGACAGCGTGCTAAGATATATTCAACCTTGAATGCAGGATAGGCAAAGGACCAAGAAAGGCCGTTTTCCAGATTAGTTTAAGGCCACGGTCGCGCCTGTGGCAGTGCGAGGTGAAAAGACGGCGGCAGGGATTGCAGCGAAGCACAGGGGGGCTTTGTTACCACAGGTTTTTGCATGCAAACCCTGACAGGCGACACAGGTGACGGCGTGAAAACGGCAGGCTATTGATGGTCGTGGCTGAACCATCCTGCGCCTGAACCGCAATTCTAGGGTGCAAGAGTTATGAAATTGATGCTTTCAACACGTTTGTCTGGCCCAAAGCCAATGGCGGCATACCAGTTTGCGATATCTTGCGGCGCTTCTGAACAAACGAGGGCGTTGTATCTCTCTGCCGTTGGGGCCTCACCACTCGGCACACGGCCCAATATCGCAATCACCTCTCCTCGCGTCAGTCCAACCCGCAGCCCTGATGGCATATCCCAGGCCGCATCCGTGGCCTGCATGGCAATCACCAGCCCATCAAGAACGTCGATATTGAGACCATGCGCTGTGATCCGTTCAAGCTCGCGGCCATCGGGAAGAAACACGCCGCTCGCTTCGGGTGATCCAAGTTTGGCAAGTGTCGCCACAGGATCCCCCATTGCGACACCGCCAAGCATGAATTCACTGCTCAGCAAGCACCCGCCGCTGGTGTCCGACAGCAAAATTGGCTCCTGCACCACGGCCTCCCGCAGCCATGTTTTTGAATCGTCGTCCCATACCAGGCCAGCAGCCACCTTGGCATCATAGAGCCCGCCGCCAAACCCATAGGTCACCGTGTCGGGGAGACATTCCAGCCTGCGCAGGCTTTGACCGTTCTGGGCAACGTCGATCCAGCCAAAGCGTCGCGGACCAAGCTGCATCTCCTCGTCGGAAAACGGCCGCTCAAATCCCCCGCCGATCTGATAGCTAAAAGCACCGTTGTAAAAAGTTACTGTCTCGCTGATAGCTTTCCCTAAGCCAGACCACGGCTCGAAATCCACATGCGCCACAGTGTCCGAAAGGGTTAAATCAGGGGCGCCGTCAATCGGTCCATAGCGATAGGTTGCGACCTGATCATCAAAGCAAACACGAACTTCGGTGTTGCGCCCTTTGATCTGGCAGGAGGTGAAGGCTTCCTGCCCCGCCGGGCAACCCGCCTGTGCCAGGCTCCCCAAAAGCGTGCTGCAAACGACAGCACAAACACTCAAATTCCGCCGCATAACCCTGGCGCTCCTATCATATTCAATATCAGGCCCATGGTTCGATACCCTGATTGCACTGGCCGCTATTGATCGGCCTGGCCGTCAATCAAGCCAAGATTTATTGCCGCTTGTCGCATTGCGTCAATGGCTTGCCACGATGGATTTGCCGCGCATATTGCCGATGTTTCATAATAGAAACCCGAGTCCAGAAGAGGCGTTGAAGACGATGTGGTAGAAAGGTCGGCGACTGTGAAGTGGTTGTCCTGCATAAACCGCTTGATCAAAACCGCATATGGCACAACGTCTTCGGAAGGCAATCCAAGGTCATCATGAAACGCACCTGTCCGGCGATAGTGGGCAATCTCGGCGTCATGGTAGTCAAAAATGACCTCCTCATGGCGCTGGCCTAGCGCGTGGCAGGTCAGTTTTATCAGCTCATCAGCAGTGAAGTGCTGTGGTTCATCTGCACTTACCCAAACGAAAGTTGCCAGCGCAGCGGCAGAGGCACATACACATAACCCTATTGCGAAAAATCTCTGCATAGAGCCACGTTGAATGCTTTGGGTCTGTTTGTCAAAACGTCGGTTCTCTTCAGTAGAGCTGACAGAATTCTGCGTTGATATTGAATAACAGATGGGGGCGAAGCTAAGATTGAGGGAGCAGACTGGATAACCGGCGATAGCGGTTGCGGCGCCAGGTGGTGAACAGGTCAGGCGGTGAACAGGTGATGGTCGTGAACTGCAGGAAGGGCTAGATTAGCTTGACCTGCCTATGGAGGAACGGGACATGAAACTTTTGGCGACAGCGGCAACGGGATTGCTGATGACTACGCAGGCATTTGCCGGTTCTTACGAGGTAAGATGTGAGACAAAATCGGTGCCGTATCAGGAAACCGTGAGAGGCGGGAGCCCAGAAAAAGTAATCGGCGGTGCGATTGTAGGCGGTGTGATCGGCAAGGTTGTGACCGACAAGAATGCCGGCGCTGCAGTCGGTGCGATCGTTGGCGGAGCCATCGCCAATGAAACCAGCAGGAATAGAGTCACCAAATATAGAGAGGTCGAGACCTGCACGAACGTGTTCATTCCGGAGCGCATCTCGGATGAAGCAACGCTGCAAAGTGCCCTGCTGGATCTGAACGAAGGCAAATCCGTCAGCAAAGAAATGATCATGGACGTACAGTATACGATTGGCGTCTCCTATGACGGCAAGTGGGGCCCGAAGTCTCAACTGGCTGCAGAGAAATACTTGGCCAATCTTGAGCCCGACGCGCCGTTGTATTCACTGGTGGTCAACGATGTGGTCATCGTCAGCTCAGCCGACGTCGGCGCAATTGATGAGATCAAGGAGGCGCTGCTTGAAGCTGGTGTTGCCTCGCAGATCTTTGTTGATTTGGAGTGACGGGCGGAGAGCAGCCGTTGTCTTCAGTCCCGCAGACGGCAGGTTTATCCCCATAGCCGCCCATCAGCATGGGTTTTGCGCTGTAAACCGGGGACAGGGTAGAATGCCGCATTTTGTTTTTGGAATGTGGTGACTAGGGTGCTTGGCAGATGCAGCTCTGCGTATAAGTGAAAGATGCCCTGCCATGATCCGTACCATTGTTACTGTCGCCGCGCTTGTTCTCCCCGGCTTTGCCTCCGGGCAGAGCCTTGACGTTCAGCCGGTAGTGCCGGGGATCTGGGCTATCGTTGGTCCAACTGCGCAGCGCAACCCGGACAATCACGCCAACAACGCAACCTTTGGTCTGGTCGAAACCGGTGCTGGCGCGGTTCTGGTTGATCCAGGCGGGTCCTGGGCGGGCGCAGAGGCACTGCACGGGGTGGTGCGTGGGCTCACTGATCAGCCGGTGAAATATGTGATCAACACTGGTGGGCAGGACCATCGCTGGCTTGGCAATGGCTATTGGCAGGCACAGGGCGCAACTGTCATCGCCTCAGAGGCGGCGGTCATGGATCACAAAGACCGGGCTTCGCTGCAGATGTCAGCCCTGACCCATTTCCTGGGGGACGGCCTTGAGGGCACAGAACCGTCCTTTGCCGATATCACCTTTGAAACCGAATACCAGTTGGATCTGGGCCAGAAGAGCTTTGAGATCATGCACCGCGGCTCGGCCCATACTCTGGGTGACAGTTTTGTCTGGCTGCAAGATCAGGAGGTCATGTTCACAGGTGATATTGTCTATGTCGATCGCATGTTGGGGATCGGCCCGGCAGGGGATAGCGCCAGCTGGCTGGAGGCGTTTGATGCCATGGCGGCCTTTGGCGCCAAGCATATTGTGCCAGGCCATGGCAGAGCCACGGATATGGCACAGGCGCGGGCGGAAACCCGTGATTACCTGTCACATCTGCGCAGCGAGATCGGCAAAGTGATCGAGGCGGGCGGATCCATCGAGGAAGGGACCCATATTGACCAGTCTCAGTTCAGCTACCTAGAGGTTTTTGAGCAGATCTCTCGGAAAAACGCACAGAACGTCTACATGCAGATGGAATGGGAGTGAGGCCGCGACGCCTGCGCTGGCCGGCTAAACCCCTTCGAAATGGCCTCAAGGTGTCGGCGGAGTGTGGCCTGTTCCATGGTGAGCTCGGATTGCTCCTGTGCGCCTTGAGAGAAGTCAGGTAGCGAGTGGCCTATGTCCAGCGCAACAGAGCTGGAACGACCAAAGTCTCCACATAAACCACCTAAGAGAGTGCCCCATGCGTAACCTGCTAAACCCCGATGCCGTTCATCCTGCCATCGAAGAGATGATCAGCATCTACCACCAGGACACCGTGCAAGAGGTCATGGACGCGGTCTCTGGCAATGGGGTTGTCGTGGTGGGGATGAAATATAATCCTGTGGTGTCAAAAGCGCGCAAATCGCTGCAAGCGGCAGGCATTCCCTTCACCTATCTAGAATACGGCAGCTACACCGCGCAGTGGCACAGGCGACTGGCAATCAAGATGTGGTCGGGGTGGCCGACCTTTCCGATGATCTTTGTTGATCAGAGTCTTGTGGGTGGCAATGCCGAGCTGCAAGCGTTGATGAGTGATCCAAACCAGGACCTGCCGTCGTTGAAGCGCAGCTGAGGCCCTGTCCCGGGCGACCTTGGCCATTCGGGTCTTTGGGGGCGCAGGCCTGGACCCTTTGCAAGTTCACTTTCTCTGAAATTCCCCCTCATGGCTGGGGTGCTTTGTGCATGATTTTGGTGCAATTGCCGCGAGAACGCACAGGGGATGATCGGTGTGCTGCGCCTGGATTGGCCTTGGAGCTGAGCAATTTTGAGAGTGCAAAATAGGGGCGTGGCCAGTTATTTTTCCGTAAACATGACCTGACAGGGGCTGTTGCGCTGTGATTGATGACTAAAATTAAGACAAAAAAAGGACTTGGAATGTTAGTTACTTCGCAATTGGAGAATAAGTTAAGCGCGGAGTAGGGCATTGTTTTTTAATAAAAAGTCTCAAAAAGAGATCTCCGAAATTGAGACGGACAAAGTTATCGCAGGTTTGATCGACCGCACTCAGGCGACTATCCAGTTTGACCCTCAGGGCAAAATATTAACCGCGAACAAGAACTTCCTGACGGTCATGGGGTATGACTTGGAGGAAGTCCTTGGCAAGCATCACTCGATGTTTGTAGCCAAGGATTTTGTTGAAAGCCCAGACTATGCCGCTTTCTGGGAAAGGTTGGGTAAGGGCGAGGATATTACCGACCAATTCCCGCGATTGGCGAAGGATGGATCGGTAATCTGGATCCAGGCCACATATGCGTCCTGCCTCGGAGCTGATGGCACTCTGGAGCGGGTGGTGAAAGTTGCCAGTGATGTGACCGCGCGGCGTCGTGGCCTTGGGGTGATTGCCGAAGGGCTGGAGGCGTTGCGCGATGGCAACCTCATTCACCGGGTTGAGGTGTCGGATATTCCTGACATCGGACATCTCGGCAAGGCGTTCAATGACTCCGTTGAACAGCTGGAAGCCACGGTGACCAATGCCAAAACCGTCTCTGTTGGGGTGGGGCGGACGGCGGGTGAGATCAGCCAGTCCTCGAGTGATCTGTCACAGCGCACCGAAAGCCAGGCGGCAACATTGGAACAAACCGCTGCAGCGCTAGAGGAGCTGACCGCAACCGTGAAGTCCTCTGCTGATGGGGCAAAACGGGTTGAAGAAATTGTGGGCGAGGCGCAGACTGTTGCCACTCAGAGCGGGGTTGTGGTTGGCAAGGCAATTGAGGCCATGTCAAAGATTGAAGGCTCTTCTGATGAAATCGCCAAAATCATCACAGTCATTGATGACATTGCCTTTCAGACAAATCTGTTGGCGCTTAACGCCGGGGTCGAAGCCGCGCGCGCCGGGGAGGCCGGGCGTGGCTTTGCCGTTGTTGCCTCAGAGGTACGCGGACTGGCACAGCGCTCCGCCCAAGCCGCAGGCGAGATCAAAGATCTGATCGACCAGAGCCAACATCATGTGGGCAGTGGTGTTGGTTTGGTTGGAGAAACGGGCGCAGAGCTGGAGCGCATCATTGAAAGCGTTGGTACCATTACCGTGCATATCGGTGAAATCGCGCGCGGCGCAGCTGAACAGTCATCGGCGCTCTCGGAAATCAACACCGGCGTCACGCAAATGGATCAGGTGACGCAGCAGAACGCGGCCATGGTCGAAGAAACGACGGCTGTTAGCCTGACCCTGTCCAACGATGCCGGGCAATTGACCCAGCAATTGGCCGCCTTCAAGGTGAACGCTGAAAGCGGGTCAAACGTGGTGCAGATGCCTGCGGTGTCGGCTCAGCACAAGAACAGTTCATCGCCCGCAATGTTACACACAGGCACCGGGGCGCAGGTGGTCACTTCTGCGGCATCAGCACATGGGGAAACTCCGGGGTGGGATGATTTTTGATCCCGGCCGGCACTGCCCTTTCGGGGGCATTGACCCCGATACTTCTGGTCTGAAAACCCTATAAACGCAGCGGCCTGGATCTCCGGGCCGTTTGCGATTTCATGGGCTAGGTTATCATCTGGCACCAGCTGGTAGGAAAACCTATTGCGTTGCGCAAGCGCGTGCCTGCGGCAAAAGCAATATTGACACCAGCCAGAGCTGCCGCGACGGTGGCGCCACACTTTTCTGGGGGCATCAGGTGACACAAAACACGTCGCGTTTTCCGATCATTCGCACCGCTGGGCTGGAAGGTATGCTGGTGACTTTTTCAGATGCGCTGAGCGAGTCTTCCAACCGCGCTACCCTGGCCTTTGGTGAAGCGGTGAAGGCCAGCGCCTGGCCCGGGGTTGCGGAGGTGTCGACCTCGCTGGCCTCTGTTTTTCTGCGTTTTGACAGGACAGTGCTGCGCCATGAAGCCCTGCAAGATCTGCTTTGGGACCTGCTGAAACAACAGGACTGGCAACAGGCGCCCCTGCCGGCAGGGCGTCGTTTGTGGCGGGTGCCGACGGTGTTTGGCACCGATCTGGCGCCGCAATTGGCCGAAGCCGCCGATGCCGCCGGCATGAGCGAGACCCAGGCGATTGACAGCTTGGGCAGCGCGCGGGTGCGGGTTCTGACCATTGGATTTGCGCCGGGGCAGCCCTATCTGGGGCCTCTCGGGGCGGAGTGGAACCTGCCGCGCCAGACCGAGCTGACACCACAGGTGCCCGTTGGGGCGCTGGTGCTGGCGATCAGCCAGTTTGTGCTCTTTGCCACCACCGCGCCAACAGGCTGGCGTCACGTCGGTCAAACCGGGTTTCGTGGCTTTCAGCTGGGCAGGCCCGAACCCATCGCCCTGCGGCCCGGGGATGAGATGATTTTTACCCCGGTCACCAGATCCGACTATGATCGCTTCTGTGTGGAAGACAGCCATTTTGGTGGCGCCAGCCGCGAGGAGATCCCAGCATGAGTGCGCTCAAGGTTCTTCGCATTGGCCCGCTTGCCTTGATCCAGGATCAAGGGCGCCCGGGACAGTTGCAGCAGGGGGTTTCCCGCGGCGGGGCGGCTGATCTACTGGCCCTGGCCGAAGGCGCGGCCCTGTTGCGGCAGGATACCCACCTGGCGGCGCTGGAGATGGCCGGCATCGGCGGGCTGTTTGAGGCAACCGGCCCCCTGCGCATTGCCCTCACAGGGGCGCCGATGCAGGTGAGCCTTGATGGCGAAAGCCTTGCCTGGAATGCTTCGCACCAGATGTGGGCCGGGCAAAAGCTGGAGATCGGCGCCGCGCGCAAGGGACAATATGGCTATCTGCATCTGGGTGGTGGCATCGCCAGCGAGGTGCTGCTTGGCGCCCGCGCGGTGCATGTGATGTCTGGCCTGGGCAGCCCTGTTGCCGTGGGCGATGTGCTGCCCTGCGGTGAAGACCGTGGTCGCGAAGTCGGACTTGGGCTGGCAGCCGAGGATCGATTTCAGGGCGGGGCATTGCGGATTGTTGAGGGCTTTCAGTCCGACCTATTTGCCGCCGAGGTGCGGGCACGGTTTGCCGATACCGCTTTTAGGCGTGGCAGCCGGGCCAATCGGATGGGGGTCGAGATGACTTCTGACGGGGCGGGGTTCTCGGCTGCGGGGCAGCTCAATATTCTGTCTGAGGTGATCCTGCCGGGGGATGTACAGATGACCGGCGATGGCAAACCCTTTGTGCTGCTGCGCGAGGCGCAAACCACTGGGGGTTACCCACGGATTGGCACGGTTTTGCCCTGTGATCTGAGCAAGGTGGCCCAGGCCCAGGCCGGAACAGATTTGCAATTCACCTGGGTCACTCTGGACGAGGGGCTGGCGATCCAGGCCAAACAGGATGCTTTGGTGAAAGCGCTGCCTTCGGCCTGCAAGCCCTTATTGCGTGATCCGGCGATGATGCAGGATCTGCTTTCTTTTCAACTGGTCAGCGGGGTGGTCTCGGCAGAGGCGGACCCTTTTGAATCTGGAGACATCACATGAGCAACACTGACGTGGTCAATCTGAGCAAGGCAAAAACTGTCGATCTCAACGCGGATATGGGCGAAAGCTTTGGCCCCTGGACCATGGGCGACGACACCGCACTGCTGGATATTGTGACCTCAGCCAATATCGCCTGTGGTTTCCATGCGGGCGATGCAGATGTGATGGCTGCCACCATGGCGCTGGCCCGCGACAACGGCGTGGGTGTCGGGGCGCATCCTGGTTTCCCGGATCTGCAGGGCTTTGGCCGTCGCAAGATGCAGATGACCCCGGCCAGCCTGGGCAATATGGTGCGCTACCAGCTGGGTGCGGCACGGGGCATGGCGGCAGCACAAGGCGCCCAGGTGCGGCATTTGAAATTGCACGGGGCGCTGTCCAATATGGCCTGCGTTGATCACGCCATGGCGCGGGCCTGTTATGAGGCGGCGCTGGAAGTGGACCCGGATATCATCATCATGGTGCTGGCCGCCACCGCGATGGAGGACGTGGTGCGCGATCTGGGCTGCAACTGGTGTGGCGAGATCTTTGCTGATCGCGCCTATAACGATGACGGCACGCTGGTGGATCGCGCGTTGCCGGGGGCCGTGATCCATGATGCAGAACTGGCCGGGCCGCGTATCCTGCAAATGGTGCAGGAAGGCGCGATCATTACCGAAAGCGGCAAG
The DNA here is from genome assembly GCA_025163595.1 of Phaeobacter sp. G2. Classification (NCBI taxonomy): domain Bacteria; kingdom Pseudomonadati; phylum Pseudomonadota; class Alphaproteobacteria; order Rhodobacterales; family Roseobacteraceae; genus Phaeobacter; species Phaeobacter sp. G2. The sequence continues at coordinate 3,777,450 of CP104100.1, read as the reverse complement.
CGCATTGCCACCTCGATTGATACCATCTGTCTGCATGGCGACACCGCCGAGGCGGTAGAGCTGGCAAAATCCGTGCGCAACAGTCTACAGGCCGGTGGCGTTGAGCTGGCGCAGTTCAAGGGCCGCAGCGGCTAGCGGAGGCCTCGGTCCTTACCCGATGGTATTGAGGATCAGGGTGGCAATCTGGGTCGAGGAATGAACCCCCAGCTTGCCATAGGCGCGGCGACGCAGGGTGCGGATGGTGTTCTCGGAAACCCCCAGTTCCAGGGCGGTGCCGGCGACACTCAGCCCCTGCACGCCCAGATCGCAGACCTCGGCTTCACGCGGGGTGAGCGTGCCAAAGAGGCCGGCGTCCCGCTCACGTAGGGCAGAGGCGCGACCGCTGGCCGCCTGTCCGATGGCGGCTGACCCGACAATGCGATGGCGCAGCCCGATCAGCTCATGCGCCAGGGGCAGAACCTGTTGCAGGCGCTGCATGTCCTGACTGCTAAGCCAGCCGGATTTTTCGCCCCGCAAAAAGAAAGACTGGAACCCCACGCGGTCGTTCAGGGAGGAGACCGTGACCCGTTCGATCACCTGATCGCGGGCATAGATCGGGCTGATCGGATCATCCGGGCTAGGGCGCCAGCGCTCGATCACCAGACCGCCGCCCTCGGCGGCATGGATCCGTTGCAGAATGCTTTGCATCAGGCGCTCGTTTTTCAGGATCGTGCTGGCATTGCGGTTGAACCAATAGCCGCTCATCTCTCCGGCCCAGATCGATAGCACCGGCGCTGGGCGGGACATGTCCGGGACATAAAAGGTGCCAAAATTGGCGATCTCGGCCGCGGTGCGAATGTAGCCTAGCAGATGGCGGGCAAAATCCGGCCGCACAACAGCGGCGGCAAGCTCGGCAACACCATCACGGGGGAGGGGCCTGGGCGGAAATATGTCACTCATTCGGGTGACAGACTGGAGCAGTGACTGTGGAATAGTCAAGTTTCTTTCACCGATCCCAGCTGCGAGGCCCGGCCACCATGACCAAGATCTTTTCAACCCGGCAGCGGCCAATGCATATGGGTCCCTTCCCGATGGAGCGGCTGGTGCGCGGGCCGATGCCGGATCTTGCGGCCGTGCCAGTCGCGCAGCCGCTGGAGTTCCGCCGTCCCACGGCACCTGCCTCGATCGTCAATGCGATGGGCGACTATCAGGCGATGATGGATGCGATCCGCGATGGGTTGGTGAACAAGGCGCAGGCGGCCTGCCCAAGCGATCCACAGGCGCGTGCAGAGCATATCAAGGCCTTTGGCTATTTTTCCGATGCTTCCATGGTGGGGATCGGCCCGGTACCGACGTCGGCACGGCTGGCGCAGTCCTATCGCAATCCGGATATTGACCGGCTGTCGGAGGATCTGAAAACCCGCCAGACCAAGACACTGGCGGCGGGCATTGATCACATCATGGCCGATCTCAAAGAAGCGATGCATGCGCCGCCCACCACCATTGGCGATCACAAGCACGCCATTGTTTTTCTCTATGACATGCCGCGTGATCCGCGCCTGGATGAGGAAGGCGCCGAGTGGATCCAGGATGCCGAGCAGCATCGCGCCTGTCTGCGCGCCAGCGAAACGGCTGTTGTGCTGGCCAATTACATCCGGCTGTTGGGCTGGGATGCCAAGGCCCATACTGGCACCTCATCGGATGTGGATCTCAACCAGCTGGCGGTGGCCGCTGGGCTGGTCGCGGTGCAGGAGGGGCGCCTGGTCAGCCCCTATCTGGGGGAGCGCTTTGGTCTGGCGGTGGTGACGACCGATTTTGACCTGGCGATGGACCAGCCTTTGCTGCCGCTGGATCAACAGCCGATCATGCAGGTCAAGGGGCCAAAATGGTGGCTCGGACTGGGCTCGCAGCGCTCTGCCCTGAATGGCGATCCCTTCGGGGCGCGCGAATTCAAGGATGGCCCGCACCCCTTTGAAACGCTGAAAAGGGTGAAGGATCCTACCACCTATATAGATGAACCCAATGTGGCGCGGGTGCCAAAACGCACAGATATGTTTGCCCGCAGCCAGTTTGGCGATATGGGCAAGGGAAACCAGGTGGCGGCGACGGGCGGCTTTTATGTGCGCAAGGCAGCGCCCTCCATGGCGCAGCGCCGAATGCTGGGCGCCTTTGTGCTGTTGCAGGATGGCTCCCCCGCCAAGGGCCCGCGCCCCAGTGATGCGGCGCGCAATGCGGCCAATATCAAAGCCGCCAGCTACTGGCTGGGCATTGATGCGGTTGGCATCAGCCGCTGCCCGGACTGGACCTGGTACAGCCATGATGCGACGGGCGCCGAGATTCACCCGGAACACGATCAGGCAATCAGTATGATTGTCGATCAGGGCTTTGACACCACCGAGGGCACTTCGGGGGATGATTGGATCGCGGTGGCCCAGTCGATGCGGGCCTATCTGCGGTTCTCGCTGCTTGGTGGCGTTATTGCCCGCCAGATCCGCAACTTGGGCTACAAGGCCAAGGCCCATACGGTGATGGATGGCGAGGTGCTGCAGCCACCCTTGCTGCTGCTCTCGGGCCTGGGAGAGGTCAGCCGGATTGGTGAAGTCATCCTCAACCCCTTTCTGGGGCCAAGGTTGAAATCCGGGGTGGTGACCACCGATATGCCAATGGCCCATGATGCGCCGATTGACTTTGGCCTGCAGAAATTCTGCGAAGCCTGCAACAAATGCGCCCGTGAATGCCCCTCAGGGGCGATCACCGCCGGACCCAAGCTGATGTTCAACGGCTATGAGATCTGGAAATCGGACAGCCAGAAATGCACCACCTACCGGATTACCACCCCGGGCGGCGCCATGTGTGGGCGCTGCATGAAGACCTGTCCCTGGAATCTGGAGGGCATCTTTGCCGAGCGCCCGTTTCGATGGGCGGCGATGAACATCCCCCAGGCCGCGCCGGTGCTGGCCAAGCTCGACGATGCGCTGGGCAATGGCGAGATGAACCCGGCCAAGAAATGGTGGTGGGATCTGGAGATGCAAGAGGACGGAGGCTACCGCCCGACGCGCCATCCGGTGAATGCGCGCGCCCTGCAAAAGGATCTGGATCTGAAGTACGAAGACCAAACACTGGCGGTCTACCCGGCGCATCTGGCACCGCACCCCTGGCCCTATCCCTTCCCGATGGACCGCGAAGCCGGGATCGAAGCCTACCAGCAGATGATCACAGTGGAGGAGTACAAGTCGCGCCGCGCCAAGGGGGAGACCGGCGCCTGGGATCACCGCTACAGCAATGATGTGGACAGCCCGGTGCTGGGCGTGCGGGTGTCGCGGGTCCAGGCCATGGGCCCGGATATAACCAAATACGAATTTCAAAGCCTGGACGGCTCCCCCTTGCCGGAATGGACGGCGGGGGCCCATCTCGACATCGTGGTGGCGCCGGAATATCTGCGCCAGTATTCCATGTCGGGCGATCCGGCGGACCGCTCCACATACCAGATCGGGGTGCTGCGCGAGGATGCCGGGCGCGGCGGCTCGCTGCTGTTGCACCGGATCTTTGCCGAGGGGCGCAAGATCTTCATCTCCAAGCCGATCAATCACTTCCCACTCACCGAGGGCGCGGCAAAATCCTACCTCATGGGCGGCGGCATCGGGGTGACACCGATGATCGCCATGGCGCACCGGCTGCATGCGCTGGGCCAGGCGTTCGAGCTGCACTACTCGATCTCAAACCGCGCGGCGGCGGGCTATCTGCAGGATCTTGCACAGGCGCCTTGGTCCGACAGGGTGCATATCCATGTCTCGGCGGAGGGCACGCGGGCCGATCTGGATCGGCTGCTGGCGGGCTACGGGCCCGGCCAGCACGTCTACACCTGCGGGCCGGATCGCTACATGGAGGCGGTGATGCAGGCCGCCGAGCGGCAGGGCTTTCCCGAGGAGGCGCGTCACCTGGAGTATTTCTCGGTGCCAGAGCTGCCGGAGTATGAAAACCACGCCTTCACCCTCAAACTGGCCCGGTCGGGCAGGGTGCTTGAGGTGCCTGCGAGCAAGACCGCAACAGATGTCCTGCTGGAAAACGGCGTTCATATTGATGTGAAATGTTCGGACGGCATTTGCGGCGTGTGCAAATGTGGCCTGCTGTCCGGGGAGGTCGAACACCGCGACTTTGTGCTGTCCAAAGCACAGCGCAAAGAGGCTGTGGTCCTGTGCCAGTCACGGGCCGCCCAAAAGGATGGCACTATTGAGGTGGACCTGTAAGGGCGGATACGCCTTTAGCGGCTGAACCAACTGGGGAGTGTGGTTCGAAACTGAAACCGCAGGCTCTTGCAGCGCAGGACAGAGCTGGCCTCGTCCCGTACCGGCGATTGCAGGCTGCGCCAGGCGGTTTTCTCGGCCTCATCCCAGGGAAGCTGTGGCAGCGCCTCTGCTTCTTCGCGTTTCTCTACCGCTTCTTTTGCCGCCTGCTTCCAGGCCTTTCCAGGGGTGCCAGGGCCTTCGCTATTGCCCACCTCCTGGCGCACCTCGGACATCGCCGACAAGGCGGCGACATCCGCATATTTCAAATGGGCCAGATAAACCCCGCGCGGCATGGCAAAGGGAAACTGCGCCAGCCGTGCCGGGCGCAGCTGGATGCCATGACGGCGCAGCCCGATGGGTCTGCGGACGGCCCAGGCCTTGCTGTAGTGTCCGGTGAATACGGCGTCCCGGGTTTTGGCAAAGACGGACAGGTCCGTGGCGTTCACGTCGGACTGCGAGAAATCAAACAGATTAAAGCCAAGCGCAAAAACCGCAGGCGCCTGTTGATCTGCCAGCATATCAGCCAGCGATCCCCAGCGGGCGGGATCCAGGCAAATCAGCTCATCCGCATCACTTCGAATAACCCAGTCATAGATCTCCAGCAGACCCTGCTGAAACCCATTCAGCATCCGGCCCCGCCAGTGGTCAAACCCCTGCAAACGATTCCGCGGTATGGTCAGCACCGAGGCGCCGGGGCAAATCTCTTGAATGCGCGGATCCGCACCGTGGGACACCACATACAGGTTCTCGGGGCCAAGCAGCCGACTGTAGTGGCGAAACCATTGGGACAAAGCCCAGTGGTCCTTATAGGCCATGGTGAGTGCGCAAATTTTCATGCCCGCACTATGGGAGCCGTGCGGGCGTTCGCCAAGAGCGTTTCATGACAAACAAGAGCGTTTCATAACAGGGCGGGGTGAACTGCCTTCGGGTTTGGTCTCCTGTGCTGATCCTGAATGGCATCAGGACGGCAAGACATCCCTACCAGCGGCCCTTTCAGCGGCGCGCGGCAGGCGGAATCGCAGCCGAGTCGCCAGGCCGTCTTGTGGCTACTTGTGTGCGCATAACTACATGTTGAGGCTGACCCTTTGGCCTAACTGCAAAAGCTATGTGGCCTGCAGGGGAGAGCAGTACGACAGGAGCGGCTTTGGCTAGATTGAGATTTGATAAGGTGCTGAATTTATGTGATTTTCAGGCCTTTTCCAAAAAAGATGATATTTTTGTAATTTAGGTGTTGCGGGTTTGTTGAGTTAACACTAGAACCCCCTCTACCGGCGGCGGAGACGCGGCACGGTGGGGCGGCTGAGAGGTCGCTGACTGGCAGGAAAGGCTGCTGGACGCTCAGGAGAGACTGGGGCATCTGGAGGATGTTATGAGGCGGTTGCGCTAAGGAATTGGCGCGGTGGCCTTGTTTTTGGCCTTTAGGTGTTGCTCTTTGACATTGATGATAACTGAAGAGATATGTGGGCGGTTTGGTTCGTTTCGATGGATCAACGTCTGTATATCAACGCTAGTAGGGTGGGCCATTTGGTCTGTTCGATGATCTAGTGTCAGCTTCACTGTTTGACGGACTTTTGTTTACTTTTGTAAACTGAAGCACAATCAAACAGATGACTTCCGATACGTGTCCAATCCTTAGCCGGGTGGACATAGGGATCTGCCCCCAAAAGCGGTCCTGAGTATTGGAGATGTGCAGAGGTTCGAACGTCAAGGATAGCATCGCGAGATGCTTTCAACTTGAGAGTTTGATCCTGGCTCAGAACGAACGCTGGCGGCAGGCTTAACACATGCAAGTCGAGCGCACTCTTCGGAGTGAGCGGCGGACGGGTTAGTAACGCGTGGGAACGTGCCCTTCTCTAAGGAATAGTCACTGGAAACGGTGAGTAATACCTTATACGCCCTTCGGGGGAAAGATTTATCGGAGAAGGATCGGCCCGCGTTAGATTAGATAGTTGGTGGGGTAATGGCCTACCAAGTCTACGATCTATAGCTGGTTTTAGAGGATGATCAGCAACACTGGGACTGAGACACGGCCCAGACTCCTACGGGAGGCAGCAGTGGGGAATCTTGGACAATGGGCGCAAGCCTGATCCAGCCATGCCGCGTGAGTGATGAAGGCCTTAGGGTCGTAAAGCTCTTTCGCCAGAGATGATAATGACAGTATCTGGTAAAGAAACCCCGGCTAACTCCGTGCCAGCAGCCGCGGTAATACGGAGGGGGTTAGCGTTGTTCGGAATTACTGGGCGTAAAGCGCACGTAGGCGGATCAGAAAGTATAGGGTGAAATCCCAGGGCTCAACCCTGGAACTGCCTTGTAAACTCCTGGTCTTGAGTTCGAGAGAGGTGAGTGGAATTCCGAGTGTAGAGGTGAAATTCGTAGATATTCGGAGGAACACCAGTGGCGAAGGCGGCTCACTGGCTCGATACTGACGCTGAGGTGCGAAAGTGTGGGGAGCAAACAGGATTAGATACCCTGGTAGTCCACACCGTAAACGATGAATGCCAGACGTCAGCAAGCATGCTTGTTGGTGTCACACCTAACGGATTAAGCATTCCGCCTGGGGAGTACGGTCGCAAGATTAAAACTCAAAGGAATTGACGGGGGCCCGCACAAGCGGTGGAGCATGTGGTTTAATTCGAAGCAACGCGCAGAACCTTACCAACCCTTGACATCCTTGGACCGCTAGAGAGATCTAGCTTTCTCGCAAGAGACCAAGTGACAGGTGCTGCATGGCTGTCGTCAGCTCGTGTCGTGAGATGTTCGGTTAAGTCCGGCAACGAGCGCAACCCACATCCTTAGTTGCCAGCAGTTCGGCTGGGCACTCTAGGGAAACTGCCCGTGATAAGCGGGAGGAAGGTGTGGATGACGTCAAGTCCTCATGGCCCTTACGGGTTGGGCTACACACGTGCTACAATGGCATCAACAATGGGTTAATCCCCAAAAGATGTCTCAGTTCGGATTGGGGTCTGCAACTCGACCCCATGAAGTCGGAATCGCTAGTAATCGCGTAACAGCATGACGCGGTGAATACGTTCCCGGGCCTTGTACACACCGCCCGTCACACCATGGGAGTTGGATCTACCCGAAGGCCGTGCGCTAACTTTTGAGGCAGCGGACCACGGTGGGTTCAGCGACTGGGGTGAAGTCGTAACAAGGTAGCCGTAGGGGAACCTGCGGCTGGATCACCTCCTTTCTAAGGATGTATCTAGCAAGAAGAACTTGTTCTTCCTCGTGATACACTTAGCAATGAACAGTAATCAAAACTGTTCAACATCGGGGCATCTACTGGATGTCCTTTGGACCGAGCCGTCCTCATATCTCTTCAGACAAGTCGCGGCAGCAGCCGTTATCTGGCGCTGCCTGGTGACATAACCACTGAGTGCTGCTCTCGGGCATTGCTTTGCAATACCCTGTCGCACACGGGTTTTGATTTGCTTTGCAAATCGAAAACCGGGTCGGTAGCTCAGGTGGTTAGAGCGCACGCCTGATAAGCGTGAGGTCGGAGGTTCAAGTCCTCCTCGACCCACCACTCATCCTTCGGGATTAAGATGGGGCCTTAGCTCAGCTGGGAGAGCGCCTGATTTGCATTCAGGAGGTCAGGAGTTCGATCCTCCTAGGCTCCACCATTAAACAATTAGATCGTTAAGCACTGTGCGCAGTTCTTAACCGTCCAATTGGACGAATTGATATCGTAAAGAGAGAAACAATCAACAACACTGTTGATCGCCCCGAGTGTGGGGATGATCTCAGATTGGTGCTGATTAGACCTTCGGGTTTATGATGCGAGCTTATGAACACGTCTGTTTCCTCGGACGTCCATGGGTCTGCCGGTTTGAAACGACAGAGTTGTCCAAGTCAAGTACACTAACCCGGTTCTAATTCCGCAAGGTTTTGGAACCAATTGTATTTATGATGTTTGTTTTGCGAAGGGGCTGCGACCGACATCACAGCCTTAGTAGTGAAACGACTTTCGCATCATAAATGCGGGAAAGTATGCTTTTTGGTTCAGAGATTGTGGTCCGGCTACTTACCAGCGGCTGGATCCTGATGGTTTAGGCTATCTATTTCTGGATCAGATCAAGCGCGAGAAGGGCGTTTGGTGAATGCCTTGGCAGTAAGAGGCGATGAAAGACGTGATACTCTGCGATAAGTCATGGGGAGCTGAGAATAAGCTTTGATCCATGAATTTCTGAATGGGGCAACCCACCTGAAAGTTCATTATTGTTACTTCGGTAGCCAATAATGTTCTTAACCAGGTACTTATGAACTGAATACATAGGTTTATAAGAGCAAACCCGGGGAACTGAAACATCTAAGTACCCGGAGGAAAGGAAATCAATTGATACTCCCCTAGTAGCGGCGAGCGAACGGGGACCAGCCGAGCCTTGAGTGTGAGAAGAACCTGTTGGGAAGCAGGACCATAGCGGGTGATAGTCCCGTATTCGAAACATGATAGGACGTATTAAGTAGGGCGGAACACGTGAAATTCTGTCTGAAGATCGGAGGACCACCTTCGAAGGCTAAGTACTCCTTACTGACCGATAGTGAACCAGTACCGTGAGGGAAAGGTGAAAAGCACCCCGACGAGGGGAGTGAAACAGTACCTGAAACCGAACGCCTACAATCAGTTGGAGGGCCCTTGCGGCCTGACAGCGTACCTTTTGTATAATGGGTCATCGACTTGGTCTCACGAGCAAGCTTAAACCGTTAGGTGTAGGCGCAGCGAAAGCGAGTCTTAATAGGGCGAATGAGTTCGTGGGATCAGACCCGAAACCGAGTGATCTAGGCATGGCCAGGTTGAAGGTGCAGTAACATGCACTGGAGGACCGAACCCACATCTGTTGAAAAAGATCGGGATGAGCTGTGCCTAGGGGTGAAAGGCCAATCAAACTCGGAGATAGCTGGTTCTCTGCGAAATCTATTTAGGTAGAGCGTCGTACGAATACCCCGGGGGGTAGAGCACTGGATGGGTAATGGGGACTCACCGTCTTACTGATCCTAACCAAACTCCGAATACCCGGGAGTACTATACGGCAGACACACTGCGGATGCTAACGTCCGTAGTGGAGAGGGAAACAACCCTGACCTCCAGCTAAGGCCCCTAATTCATGGCTAAGTGGGAAAGCAGGTGGGATGTCCAAAACAACCAGGAAGTTGGCTTAGAAGCAGCCATCTTTTAAAGATAGCGTAACAGCTCACTGGTCTAATTAAGACGTCCTGCGGCGAAGATGTAACGGGGCTCAAGCCATGAGCCGAAGCTGAGGATGCACATAGTGCATGGTAGCAGAGCGTAGTGTGACATAGTTCCATGTCTCCTTACCTACTTCGGTAGGATTGGAGACACGGAGCTTTCGATGAAGCGGGCGCGTGAGCGATCCCGTGGAGAGATCACTAGCGAGAATGATGACATGAGTAGCGACAAAGAGTGTGAGAGACACTCTCGCCGAAAGTCCAAGGGTTCCTGCTTAAAGCTAATCTGAGCAGGGTAAGCCGACCCCTAAGGCGAGGCCGAAAGGCGTAGTCGATGGGAACCAGGTTAATATTCCTGGGCCATGAGGTGGTGACGGATCGCAGGTGTTGTTCATCCTTATTGGATTGAATGAGCAGCTGAGCGGTTCCTGGAAATAGCCCCTCTATAAGATCGTACCCTAAACCGACACAGGTGGACTGGTAGAGAATACCAAGGCGCTTGAGAGAACGATGTTGAAGGAACTCGGCAAAATACCTCCGTAAGTTCGCGAGAAGGAGGCCCGGGTCCTACGCAAGTGGAATCCGGGGGCACAAACCAGGGGGTGGCGACTGTTTATTAAAAACACAGGGCTCTGCGAAGTCGCAAGACGACGTATAGGGTCTGACGCCTGCCCGGTGCCTGAAGGTTAAAAGGAGGGGTGAGAGCTCTGAATTGAAGCCCAGGTAAACGGCGGCCGTAACTATAACGGTCCTAAGGTAGCGAAATTCCTTGTCGGGTAAGTTCCGACCTGCACGAATGGCGTAACGACTTCCCCGCTGTCTCCAACATCGACTCAGCGAAATTGAATTGCCTGTCAAGATGCAGGCTTCCCGCGGTTAGACGGAAAGACCCCGTGCACCTTTACTACAGCTTCGCACTGGCATCAGGATTGTGACGTGCAGGATAGGTGGTAGGCATCGAAACCGAGACGCTAGTCTCGGTGGAGCCTCCCTTGAGATACCACCCTTCGCACTCTTGATGTCTAACCGCGGTCCGTTATCCGGATCCGGGACCCTGCGTGGCGGGTAGTTTGACTGGGGCGGTCGCCTCCTAAAGCGTAACGGAGGCGCGCGAAGGTTGGCTCAGAGCGGTCGGAAATCGCTCGTTGAGTGCAATGGCAAAAGCCAGCCTGACTGCGAGACTGACAAGTCGAGCAGAGACGAAAGTCGGCCATAGTGATCCGGTGGTCCCGAGTGGAAGGGCCATCGCTCAACGGATAAAAGGTACGCCGGGGATAACAGGCTGATACTGCCCAAGAGTCCATATCGACGGCAGTGTTTGGCACCTCGATGTCGGCTCATCTCATCCTGGGGCTGGAGCAGGTCCCAAGGGTACGGCTGTTCGCCGTTTAAAGAGGTACGTGAGCTGGGTTTAGAACGTCGTGAGACAGTTCGGTCCCTATCTGCCGTGGGTGTAGGATACTTGAGAGGAGTTGCCCCTAGTACGAGAGGACCGGGGTGAACGAACCACTGGTGGACCAGTTGTCGTGCCAACGGCAGTGCTGGGTAGCTATGTTCGGACAGGATAACCGCTGAAGGCATCTAAGCGGGAAGCCCCCCTCAAAACAAGGTATCCCTGAGGGCCGAGGTAGACCACCTCGTCAATAGGCCAGAGATGTAAGCGTGGTAACACGTTCAGTTGACTGGTACTAATCGCCCGATTGGCTTGATCTGATCTAGTAATAGACAGCCAAGAACCAAATAAGCACCACAGGACTTGGACTTAATGTTGATTGTTTCTTCCGATATCAGTTGTGAAACCACCAGGTGACATAACTGACGTGCGGCAATGCGGTTTTAAAATCAAAACCGCTGCCTGCCGCGCGATACTTTGCTTCGCAAAGATATCGGATTTGGATTTTTCTTGGTTTGGTGGCGATAGCGAGAGCAAAACACCCGGTCCCATCCCGAACCCGGAAGTTAAGTGCCTTTGCGCCAATGGTACTGCGTCTTAAGGCGTGGGAGAGTAGGTCACTGCCAAACCTAGTAAAATCCAAAATCTCAAAAACGATAACATTAACGCTAACTACTAGGACAAATCGTCCTCAAGTAGAAAAGCGATAGGACATCATAACTGTCGCGGGATGGAGCAGCCCGGTAGCTCGTCAGGCTCATAACCTGAAGGTCGTAGGTTCAAATCCTACTCCCGCAACCAAATTCAGCGAACACTCGCTAATATCCAAGCCCGCCCCTAAGGCGGGCTTTGTTATGTTCAGCATCTCCAATAGCTTACCACGAAGCTCAAGCGCGTGATGCTTCGCATCCGCGTCCCAGGTCACAACAACAGTATCAATGATTTGGTGGAGTTCTTCGCTGGCACGCCCAGAGACGCCCTCGTCTGATAGGGTGCCCACCAGATCATCAATATGCGCGCGGTAAAGGGCAGGGAGGTCCTGGGGCAAGAAGATGGGTTCTGGGGCTGCGGCGTCCCGTTTGGCCCGTGCTTGGGTCAGTTCAGCATCCACCTTGTTGAGCTGGGCGATGACAGGGGCAGAATAGTCCCCATCCTCAACCGCCTTCATCAGGTTTGCGTGCCGGGACTCCAGCTGGCGCACAGCCTGACTATGGAGCCGGAGCAAATCATCGCGTTCTTTCTCTTCACCTTTCTTGCGCGCCAGAAACTTCTCCCGAAACTCTGCATAGGCTTCGTCCCGCATCAGACCAGATTTGAGGCCCGAGAGGATGGAGGTGGCTGCGTCTTCTTCTTTGAGGCCGCGCATACCGCTACAAACTGATGCGCCTTTCTCCTTGGCGTTGGCGCAATAATAGCGTCGCGCCTTGCCGCTGCCTGCCACGGTGAGATTGCCGCCGCACTGGCCGCAGGTCATTAACCCGGACAGCAAGTATTTGCGCCGCCGTAATGATTGCCCAACAGAGAGGCCTTTCTTGTCCGTGGCGGGTGTGGTGCTGCGCACCTTTCTGTGCCCCGCTTGCACAGCTTTGACGGCGTCCCATAGCTCTTGGTCGATGATCCGCAGGTCGGGGACTTCTTGGATCTCCCAGTCTTCCACGGGATTTAGGCGTGAGACCCGTTTGCCGGTCTCGGGGTGTTTGGAATAGCGTAGGCGGTTCCAAATCCGGCGACCAATATAGAGCTCGTTGTTCAGGATTCCTGTCCCCCGGGTGGGGTTGCCGTTGATGGTGTTTTGCTTCCAATGTCCACGGGTTATGCGTTTGGTATTGGCGGCCGGTGAGGGGATGCCGTCTGCATTGAGTTGCGCAGCGATTTTGATCGGTGAGGCACCTGACGCATAGTCAGTGAAGATCCGGCGAATGATCGCCGCTTCGTTGTCGTCGATTGTGAGCTGGCCTTTTTTGGCTATGCCGTCCGGCCCAATGCTCAGGGCGTATCCATATGATCTGCCGCCTGCGCTCTGGCCACGTTCAAACTTCCCGCGCAGTCCGCGCCGGGTTTTGAGGGCGAGGTCTTCAAGAAATATCTGTGCCATCGTGGACATAATGCCAATGTCGAGCAGACCGAGCTTACCTTTGCCCAACTGATGAAGCTCAATGTCTGCGAAGGTGGTCGCTTTGTAGAAGTTTGAGGCCCGTTCCAGGTCGCGCCCGAGGCGGTCGACGTGTTCGAACAAGACAATGTCAAAGGATCGCGCGTGGACCGCGGCAAGTAGCTCCTGAAACCCCGGGCGATCCCGCAGCGCGCCGGACAAACCGGCATCGGCGTATTCTTTGACCACTTCATATCCGCTGCGTTCTGCGTGTTTGCGGCATTCACTGAACTGGTCATCGACGGACTTGGGGTTTTGCATGTCCGAGGAGTAGCGCGCATAAATCGCGACGCGGGGTTTGTCAGTCATTCAGAATCTCCTTGAGTCGCAAAACTGCCGTGGCCAGAAAGATGATACAAATACAAGTTTAGTGATCTGTGGTGCGGCTTGCCTTAATCCCGTCAAAATCGGCTCTATGATAAAGATCACTGCGTTCGGTGTTTCTTCCTTCGTTCCGCCCTCCTGGGTGGCCCGCTTGGCGGCGACTTCGGCAATCAGGTCGATCAGATTTGTGAGGGTCATTCGCTTCTCCTTCGGTTGTGGACACACAAGAACCAACAACACGATGAGATCGGTGGCCTGCTACGGTTGGTCGTTTACGCCCGTACAGAGATGATCTGTGCGGGCGTCTCTGTTTGGGCGGCGCGCCGACATCTGTAGCAGCAGAAGGTTCGCCAGCGCGCCTGACGCGGGGTGTCTAAGCCCGCGTGTCTCTGTAAATCAGAGGCTCTGACACAACGCGTCCAGCGCCTCCTGCGCGTGCATCAGGTCATGCACGGCTTGCAAGGTCTCGTAGAGCTCGAAGAACATGATCATCGCGCGGCCCAGTTCATCCGCGCGCGCCGTTGTGCGCGTCTCCTGCCAGCAGGCTGGTTCGGAAACGTTGCACTCATCATAGTCGCGGTGCTGATGCACGGTCGTGCCCTTGTCGATCTCCCGGGTGAGGAAATCCATCTGCACGTCCAGTTCCTCCAGGATCTCTGGCTTGAAGATCTGGCGGGCCTCAATCAGCTTGATCAGCCGCTCAAAGCCGACACGTTCCAGCGGTTGGATGTTGTGCAGCACGTCCATCCGGATCGCTGTGATGCAGTCACGGGATTTTGCGAAACCTGCCGCGGCGATGGCTTCGATATTGTCATATGTAATGGGCAGAAACTGGTGGGTCATACGAGACCTCCTTTGGATTTGAGGGTGATGGCTGCGCGAGATGCGCGGTTCCGCTCCAGGAAACCGCGCTCTTCGCGTAGCCTTCGCGCCTGTTCCTCCCAACGCTCCCGCCGGGTCTCGGCCTGGATGTCTGCCTTGGCCTGCAGGCGGGCGCGCACGTCGTTCATACGGTCCACCAGCGGCGCATCAAGTCGGCCGATCAGGGTGCCGCGCTCCTCGCTGCCCTCAAAGCCGGGGTGGTTGACGCTGACGATCACACGGCGCGCGCAGACAAAGCGGGAGGGCCGATCCAGCCCCGCCGCGTGGCAGGAGGCAGTGTGTCCAACGCGGACCTCATATCCTCTGTTGGCCTTGGTGCGGGCGGAGGTGCCGTAGGCGAGTTCGACAAATTTGATGCCATTCAGCTCAAAGACATCGAGAACCAGGCAGGGGCGCAGTTTGGGGGATGCCGCTGGGGTTGTGGGGTCCTCACTGATCGGAAATGCGAACAGAACAACGTCACCGCGCTCGACGAGGCCTTTCCAGTCGAAGTCCGGCACGAAGGATTGGGGGGAGTAATACATCTGGGGTCTCCATTGATGTGATTGAAAATCGACACCAGCTTTGGAAACCTAAAAGGCCTCCCGTTTTGCTGCGCGTCACAAAAAACGCGCAGCAAAACGGGAGGCTAAAAGAACAGGGAGAGCGGCGAGAGGGAAACCCTCTCGTCAAATTTGGCACGCGACGGGGAGGAGGGCGGAAAACGGACCTTAGCTGCACCTGCGAGAGGTTCATGGCCAAGAAGGATTAGCGGCCATTCAAACCAGCATGCCCCTCGGAGCGATGCTGCGCACTGCACCAAGGGCAGCTATGCGCAGATAACGGCGTTTGCAAAGTTTGGCCCACACCCTGAAAATTCAGCGCAAACGCGCTGCAACGCCGCGTCAACACCTGACATTGGTGATCTTTGCATCGAAAAGTCGGGCTAGATGACGGCCATGCGGGACAAATTGAGCTTTCGCTGCGGCTGTGCAAACGGCGGCTATTGAAGATTTTATGGTGCCAAAAACGACCCTATTTGGGGCGCTCAATAACCTACGAGTCTTGATACCCTCTGCGTTGCAGAGGAGATCCTAGTTGAGGCCACACTGGACCTGATGAATTTTCGGCGCTGTTGCAGACAAAGTCGGCCACTCGCCGCTGGTTGCACGCGATTGTTTTGGCCAAGGTTGGCCGCAGATTTTTCACTATTGGTGATAGTTGAAAGTGACGCAGATAGGGAGCTTTGTGTGCGCTTGGCAACCTTAACCAAATGTCAAAATGGATGAAACTTGGGTTCCATCTCATCATAAGGCCCGATTCAGGTGAGGAAGTTAGGTGGGACCAGCGGGGCTGGACATCGATTAAGGGCCTGAGCGCAGGTTTCGACATGCCAAGACTCGTAGACTTTTTGCTCCAGATGGAATTTGTGCTACTTTAAGTAGAATATCGGGAGAATCATTCATGCGCAACGTATTCTATAAGAAGGTAGTAGCATTTTTCTCACTGCTTTTTTTGCTTGCTGCTTGCGACCCTTTAATTAGTCCTTTCAGAGAGCAAGCGTACGAAAATGCGACAACATTAAAAGCGCAAAGCTTGGCGCTTATCGCAAAATCTGGACAGCCATACAGCGTATATCAAGCTGCCATCGAGAAACTCTTGGTCGATGTGGATGCCGCCTATGAGTACGCGGATGGGTTGCCTAAGAATGATATAGTGTCAAAACAATGGGATACTCTACGTGATCCGGAAGGTAACTTGTTGGGTGGTTTCGCTACGAGGTGGCGTAACTCTGGATCTCTAAGCATGTTTTTGAGAGAGGAGATTGCGCTTCAAGTCGCTGATGCATTCGACACCATTATTTGCGTCGAAATCAATAAGCGAGAAGCATCTGTTTGTGATAATATTTAGAGGACGATGAAATGTCACTATCAGGAAGTTGGGAAGATTTTATTGACGCTGTACAAGACGGCTTGAAGACGCTCGCAAAGAACACGGTTCAGGAGGCGTTAGATCAAGCAGAAACTGACGCCAAGGTATTTGTAAAAAACAGCGAAGAATCTCTTCGCCGTTGGGGTGATGCCCTTGCGCAAGGAAAGATCACCAAGGATGATTTTGAATACTTGGTAGGTGGGCAAAAAGACCTCGCCAAGATGCATGCACTCAAAGCGGTTGGCGTGACCCAAGCAAGACTTGAAAGGTTTCGAACGGGGTTGATCAGCCTGATTGTCAGCTCTGCGTTCGACGTAGTGGGGCTCTAAGAAAATTCGGATATCGTCGTATTACTGAAGAAAAAATTGCAATTTTTAGATTGGGAGTTCCTATTGTTTCGTTTTGAAGAAATCATGGAAACCGTATTTAAGTGGGAAGGGGGGTACGTTGATCATCCTCAAGACCCTGGAGGAGCCACGAACCACGGCATTACCCACAAAGTTTTGGCGAAATGGCGCGGCGTTGCTTCAGTTACTAAGCAAGAGGTCCGCGACCTGACCAAGGCCGAAGCCCGAGATATTTTTAAGTCCAGATATTATGATGTGATCAAAGGGGGCCATCTACCAAGGCCGATTGATCTGGTAATGATGGACGGCGCGGTTAACCATGGTACCGGTACGATGGTTAGGTTTCTGGAGGACGCTTGTGACTTGGCTGAAAACGGTCGCTTAAGCGTCGCGGAAGCCAAAAAGGTGGCCGAACTGTCCAGTGACGAACTGGTGAAAGTCGCAGTTGCGCTCGCGGAAGCGAGAAAGGCCCGATATCTCGGGCATCCAAAAGTTCAGTTCTTTATCAAAGGTTGGCGTAACAGACTAAACGATGTCATGGCAACAGCAATGAACGACCTTGCGGGAAGCTGGTCATTCTCGGATGGGTATGACGGTTCAGGCAATGCTCAACCAGTAGAGCCAGACCCTCAATCCAGCATGGTCCCTGCTGCCATTGATGACGAAGACTTGCAGATCGCCTTGAAGCGTTGGGGCTTTTACCACAACGAAATTGATGGGTTGTTCGGCAAGAACTCAAACGCAGCAGCAAGAGACGCTCTTCAAGCCAACGACGAGATTGTTTCGGGAGACTGGCGAACTTGGGGGGTCGCGCGGCGCAAGCTCGCTATTGGTCAGTTGATTTGCCGTGACCTTGATTTAAGCGTGGGGCGGATTGACGGGTTGTTTGGACCACGTACAGAATTGGCGTTTATCGCGTTTAATCGTTTGAAAGCCGGGCTGGATCATGAAGAAAAATGGCGCGATGATCTCGAAGCCCCCAAGCCCTTCAAACCAGTCGAGAAATCAAAATCCGTATGGCCAAAACAGAAGGATGTTCCATCCTTCTTTGGTACTGTTTGTAAGCCTAAGATGAAACGCCTCTCGTTGCCTTTCGAGATGAAGCTTGCTTGGGATTTAGGTACTACTATCGACGGCTTCATGATCCACGAAAAAGCTCACGACAGTGCGTCGCGTGTGTTCGACCAAATTTACAAAGAGTACGGTGACGACGGGATAGTGGATCTCGGCATTAATCTGTTTGCAGGATGCTATAACTGTAGAAAGATGACGGGCGGTAGCCGAGCTTCTATGCACTCGTGGGCGATAGCGATTGATTTCGACAGTGCTCGCAACAGGTACAAATGGGACCATAAACACGCACGACTAGCCAAACCGGATGCAGTCAAATTCTGGGAATTTTGGGAAGCTGAAGGCTGGATCAGTCTTGGCAGAGCGCGGGATTTTGACTGGATGCACGTCCAGGCGGCGCGTTTATAATTTGTAAAAGCCAAAATAAGTTTATGAAGGAGCTTGCGTTATGAAACTTCAGATCTCAAAGAAATGCAGAGATATTTCCCCGGCTGAAGTTGTAAAGGCACGACCAAGCTGGTTTTTGGGGGAACCATGAGATTCATTTTTGCGGTAGCAATACTAATTTCAGTTTGGGCGCAGCAGGTCGTCGCTGAATCTTTCAAGTTGTCGTTGTTGATATACAACGTCGGCACCGCTCCGCAGGCTCGCGCTCGAGTTTTCCTGTATACCCAAAACGACAACCAAATTGGTGGCTTTGAATTGATAGCCGAACTGGGAGACGACGACAAAAACTCTTACGGTCAGTACGAGTTGCGAAGAGAGAACCTTAGGTTCTCTGGAAATGTTCATCGAGGCCTTTTGTATGCCGACATAGTAGATGTAAACGGGTCCCTGCTAAGGCGAGTACCACTTACCTATTTTGATGAGAAGGGCATCACAGATCTTCGATGGCTGAAATTAAAGCTGAGAGCAGATAATAGTCTTGATCTCCAATTCAGCTCGAACTACCCGGCTGACCTGACAGAAAGAGGATTATTCACAGATGAAAATTCGGATTTTCTTCTTTTCGCTTTGCGAACCCTGGTTACAAAAGGGTATGTCACGGATGAGACGCACTGGCGTCGCCTTTATCAAATATTTTTGACTAATATTCACTACTTCGGAGACGGCGGAATAGAAAACATCGCTCGAGTTTTAAGATTCTTGGAAGACCGCTACGACAACAACAAAGAGGATTCTGGGTTTGTCGGTTTTTACTTGGAGCTTCTAAGCCGAATTATGACTTCAGAATTTGGGGGTAGATCAGCACCCGGTTTTCGTAGTCTTGAGGACTATGTCGTAGCCAGGATTTCAACGGTCTTTTCAGAGCAGCCAATCGTGTCAATGAATGCTGGGGCGAAAGTCCTGCTGGCACTTCATGAGGATAAGAAGATTGATGCATGTTTTCGAGTTTCCCAATCTTTCCTGAAGTCATTAGCACTCGATCAAGCCGCCTACACACATATTGTGGATGGAAGCCAGCTAGAACTAGACTTTAAGCGTATTTTGAAGCGAACGATTGATTGCGCTCAAAGGCTGTATGTGTCTGAATCAGATACTGATTCAAACAACGCCTCGCTTGGAAACTTAGCAGGCGGAGTGGCTTATCTTGGAAACGAGGACGGCGAGAAGTTGCTGTTGTTGAGAAACTTCTATCGTACATACAATTTGGCTGAAGCTTTGTTTCCAAGGCGTGAAGATAAAGGTGATTGGCGTCAAGTTTACTCCTACTATGACAGCATTAGATCTTCCAAAATATTAGAGGATGGAAATCCATGAATGCACAGAAATTTTCTATGGCAGTTGGCTTGCTTGTTGTTGTTGGGCATGTTGCAATTACATACCTTCTTATTTTTTACTTTGACCTGCCGGAAGGAGCTAAACTTTCGGAAATAAGCTTGCCGTTGACGGTTGCCTACGTATCATCGGTTGTAATGTGGTTTTTTAGAATGAGGGGCCTAGTCACTTCGGAAGACGCAGTCGGCCTCCCGCTTGTTGCACTTGTATTTATAATAGTTTTCGCAATGCTTGGCGGGCTTTTTGCAGTTCCTTATTCGGTTTTGAATAATCCAGATGCTAGCCTTGATAGTTTGAATGACCGCTATCTGATGATTGAGATGGCATTTGGCGGCGTATTTGGAATTGTTATGTCCGAGCTGTTTGGCTACGAGCATGGTGCGTAGTTTCACCAGAAGCCCACATATGCATTGGGTCGGTAGGGGGGACCTACTTACTCGTGTTCCGTTGAGCAACAGTCTGGCCATGGAATCTGTGGTGATGTTCCCGAAAACTGCCGTTTGTTCATAGTGCAGCATTTGTGGCTTTGGGCTCACTGCCGACATTGAGGGCAACAAGTCGCATTTGACAGCTTGAATGTCCGGTTCCGGGAAGTCGAGACGCGATTTGTGCATGTGCGGCGACGAGAGCCAGCCTCCCTTCGCATCGGTCACTTTGGGCTGACAACGGTCATCAGGTATGTAAATCTGACGACGGTGTTGCTGCAATCCTGCTGCCGCACTGCCGCAAGGCAGCTTCGAGCCCAAGATACGAAATGCTGCAGAGTGGTCGAATGGCGGCTTTGAAACAGCGCCAGACAGCCTATCTGGTTCGTTCGGCCTGCTTGCTCTCGCGAGGCTGGCAATGGTTCAGCCCTTCAATCAAGATAGGGTGCCAGTACATCTTCGACCCAGGCCATGAACAAGCGGACCCGCCGCGACAGGTTGCGACGGTGTACCACCACAAGGCTGACCTCCAGAGGTTCGGGCCTGAGGTGTGACAGGACCTCTACCAAGGCACCGCTTTCCAGATGCCGGTGAACGCCGGTATAGGCGGCCTGGATCAGGCCCAGACCCGCGAGACCTGCGGCCTCGTAGGTTTGCACGCTGTTCACTTGCAATGCGCCGGGCAATGGCAGCGTCGCGTAGTTATCGCCGTCGGGATATTCCCAGCCGTAGGGCCGCGCGCCAAGGGTTCGGCTGTAATGGATGGTTCTGTGACCTTGCTGCCGGAGATCATCCAACGATAACGGAGTGCCGTGCTGCGCCAGATAGGTGGGGCTTGCGGCATTCACCATGCGCAGCCGCCCCACGGGGCGGGCGATCAGGGTTTCGTCTCCGATCGGTCCGATACGCAGCACGCAGTCGAAACCCTCGTCGACAAGATCCACCTGCCGGTCGGTACTGGACAGCTCCAACTCAAGATCCGGATAAGAGGCCATGAAACCCGGCAAGGCGGGCACCAGCGTCGAGCGCGCCAGCTCGGTCGGCAAATCCACCCGCAACCGTCCCCGCAGCGCCACGTCATCGCCTGCGAACATCGTGCTCATGTCGTCGAAATCGCTCAGCAGGTCCCGCGCGCGCTGGTAGAAGCTGCGCCCGTCCTCGGTCAATTGCACAGTGCGCGTCGTGCGGTGCAACAGCCTGACGCCCAGCTCTTCTTCAAGCTGCCGCACAACGGTCGAGGTGCGGCCCTTCTGCGTGCCCAGGCTTTCGGCCGCACGGCTGAAACTGCGCATTTCAGCGACGCGCAGGAAGATCTGAAGGTGTTCCAGGCTGTGCATCCGGGGGCCGCCATTGTTTCGTTTGAGGTGAACAGTACGTTCTTATTCGCATGATTTATAGGCCCAATGTGGAGGGGTAGATAGGGGAGCAGAAGAAAACTCCACAAGGCCCCACATCATGTCAGACAGATCGAAATCAGACGGCCTGCACCGGCTTGGACGCGCAGCCAGCGTGCTGGCTGTCGCGGCCCTGCTTGCCGACGGCATCGTGCAATTCCTTGTTCCCGCGCTGGCGGGTCCGATGTTGGACGAGGCCGGGTTCGATACCGGCATGGCCCCGCTTCTGGGCACACTGATGATCGGCTGTGCCGTCCTTTACGCCATCCCGAAAACAGCCGTGCTTGGCGCGATCCTGACGACCGGATTTCTGGGCGGCGCGATCTGCGCGCATGTCCGGCTGGGCGAGATCGGCTCCGCGCCCGAAATCATCTCGCTGGTGCTGGGCGTGCTGGTCTGGGGCGGCCTGTGGCTGCGCGATCCACGCCTGCGCGCGTTGCTCCCGGTCCGCAGCACCACCTGATCCATCCCACCGAAAGCCGCGCCACAGGGATCCCCTGCGGCCTGCGCCCCCCCTAAAATCTCAAGGAAAACTCCATGACCAAAGACACAATCACCAGCGCCATCGTTTACCATTCCGGCTATGGCCACACCCTGCGCGTGGCCGAAGCGGTCGCCCAAGGCGGCAACGGCACGCTGATCGCCATCGACGCCGAAGGCAACATACCCGACGCGGCGTGGGACACACTGCTGAACGCGGATGCCATCATCTTCGGGTCGCCGACCTACATGGGTGGTCCAAGCTGGCAGTTCAAAAAGTTCGCCGATGCCTCCTCCAAGCCTTGGTTCGCGGCAGAGTGGGAAGACAAGATCATGGGCGGCTTCACCAATTCCGCCAGCCTCAACGGCGACAAGCTGAACACGCTGCAATACTTCATGTTGCTTGCCGGTCAGCACGGCGGGCACTGGGTGTCGCTTGCGATCAAGCCTGCCAACACCAAGGCGGCCAAGCGCGATGACTTGAACAGGATGGGCGCCTATGCCGGCCTCATGACCCAGGCCGATGCCGATGCCGCCCCCGACGAGATGTCGGCGGGGGATCTGGAAACCGCGCGTCTTTACGGCGTTCGGGTGGCAAAGGTCGCTGCACAGCTCGCCGCAGCGCGGTCTGCACGGTAACGAGGGAAATCCAATGAAAAATACAGATGAATCACCCTTCATCGGCGGACGCTGGTCGCCCGCCGACGGCGGAAAAACCTACACCTGCCTTGATCCCTACACAGG
Source organism: Phaeobacter sp. G2 (assembly GCA_025163595.1). Taxonomy (NCBI): domain Bacteria; kingdom Pseudomonadati; phylum Pseudomonadota; class Alphaproteobacteria; order Rhodobacterales; family Roseobacteraceae; genus Phaeobacter; species Phaeobacter sp. G2. Next base: position 3,755,096 of record CP104100.1, on the reverse strand, counting down.
CGAAACGGCGACCCGCGCATCGGCAGCCGGGACGCATGACGTTGAGCGCGCGGTGCAGGCCGCGCAGGGGGCCTTCGCCCCCTGGGCGGCCTGCACCGCATGTGCGGGGTGACTATCTGATGGCCACGGCCGAGGCGGTACAGGCCCGCGCCGGCGAAATATCTGCCGCGATCACGGTCGAAATGGGCGGCCCTGCCGCCTGGGGCGCCTACAACGTCAAGGTGTTGTGCGAGAAACTCCGCTTTGCGGCGGGCGCGGCCTATCAGGGGCTGACCGGCGAGGCGATCCCTTCGAACACCCCTGACCGCACCATGATGGCCATCCGAAAGCCGGCGGGCGTCGTCGTCAGCATCATTCCGTGGAACGCACCTGCTTTGCTCGTCGGGGCATCTGTTCCTGCCGCGCTGGTGGTCGGCAATACCGTGGTCATGAAGGTCTCGGAGCAGACCCCGCTGACCCGCTGACCCACACGCTGGTCACACAGTGCTTTGCCGATGCGGGGATCCCCGACGGCGTCCTCAACCTGATCACGAACGCACCTGACAATGCGGCCGAAGTGGTCGATGCCCTGATCGCCCATAGGGACGTGCGCCGGGTTCACTTTACCGGGTCGACGCAGGTCGGACGCATCATCGCCCAGAAGGCAGGAGCGCATCTGAAACCTGCGGTGCTGGAACTGGGCGGCAAGGCGCCCTGCATCGTGCTGGCAGATGCCGACCTGGACCGGGCGGTCAGCGCAGCCGCCTTCGGCTCTGTTGCCAACGCCGGTCAGGGGTGCCTGTCGACAGAGCGCATCATCGTGGATCGTTCCATTGCCGATGCCTTCTGTGACCGCCTTGCCGCGCTGGCGAAGACCGTTCCCTACGGGGATCCGCGCCGGGACGGCACGGTTCTGGGCCCTGTGATCAACGAGGCCGCAGTGACACGCCTGCGCGACATGACCGAGGATGCTGTCGCCAGGGGGGCGGAATGCCTTGCCGGCGGAACCGCCGAAGGACGCGTCTTTGCCCCGACCGTGCTGAAGGGCGTCACGTCCCAGATGAGGGTATACCAGGAGGAGAGCTTTGGCCCCATGGCGAGTGTCGTCATCGTGGACGGCCCCGAAGACGCCCTGCGGGTGCCCAACGACAACGACTACGGCCTTTCCTCTGCAATCTTCAGTCGCGACGTGACGCTGGCGCTCGACATGGCCAAACGTCTGAACGCGGGGATGTCGCATATCAACGGCACGACGCTGGATGACGAACCGCAGATCCCCTTCGGCGGCGTCAGGGACAGTGGCTATGGCCGCTCGGGCGGCGCCATGGGCTTTGAGGCGTTCACCGAAATTCAGTGGATTTCCATCGAAGGGCCGAACGCAGGGCGCTACCCTATCGCGGAATAGCGGCCCGAATGCGGTTGGTTCGTACCGCGAGGAGTATCGGTTTGCCAAAGCGAATCCATCGGTAGAACATTTCTTAGGAAAGCGTCCAAAACCAGCCGTTGGCGCAGTTGCAGCGCAATGGGGCTTCGTCCGCTTGGTGGACCTTCGCGTGCCAGATTGTGCTGCATGATGCCGTCGACGGCGGCTTTGGTGAAGCTGCGCCGCAGCGAAGCCTGACCTGGCGAATGTCGGCTTCGGGCCGAAAGCGACTTGTTTAGCAACTCATAACGCGGGTCATTTACTCACTAAGCAGCTCGCACTCCGGCCCTTCGGTTCTCCGTTCGAGCTGCGCGTTCGCCAGGGGCGCGCCCCTGGACCCTGGCCGCCTGCGGCGACCTTGGGAGACGTCCAACTCTCCCAAACCCTCACGGGGCTTTCAGCCTGAGAAAGGGAGGTTTCGCCCTCCCCTTTCATCCCCACTCGCAGATGGGCACTCGCCGAGCCCCCCTGCACCCCCTGGCAGCCTATCCAGCTGGGACCAAAGAGGGGGCCTTCCCCTCTCTGGACACTCCACGGCAAGGACCATTCGCCATCTGTCCCTGCACCCTTTCCGGCGTCTCCGACGACTAATCCAAGATTGCCGTGGCACACGCTTGCGCGCCCAGACCAGCCTTTCACCGACCGGTCAAGATGCTGCGGTCGCATCCCGCATTGCCGACGTTAGCTGCGAGCGCGAAATCAAGGTGGCAGCGAACTGGTGGTGTGCGGACAAAGCGCCATTTTACTGCGGATGCGCCAATGACCGGTTTCGAACCAAGCGCTGGACGGCTCAAGGCCGCCTTTGGGTCAATTGCGCCAAGTCAACATTCACTGTGTCGAGGTATCTCGCAAAGAGCTTGCCACCCTCATCATCGAAGTAACGGCCAGTGCGATGGCAATCGTTGATGCGATCAATCCTGAACGATCTGAAGTCGTCCCGACGTTCACACCAGCACGTCATGGTCCAGACGCGGCCCCAATACGCGTTTTGCAGGGGCCAAACCACCCGGGTCGTGGATTGATGGCCCAAGGACTGATAAGCGATTTCCAGCTTTTCTTTGCTACGGATCGCCGAGCGGATGCGTGGCATATGCTCAAATCCGATTTTCGCCTGCGCGAAGGGATAGACCCCGAAGCCCCAATTTTTCGGAACTGTGCCGTTTGCTGTAGCCACCTTGTTGATTTTCGAAGTGAGAGACGCCGCTGCTGTCTGCAGCTCGGTGTCCGCCGCTTCTGACACAATTGCCATGCCCAGATGCAGCGCCTCCAATTCCGTCAAGGAAAGGTTCATCGGCGGGAGGAACACAGGCTCGCGCAGCATATATCCCACACCACGTTCACCTTCTATTGGGATGCCCGAGGCGACAAGCGTGTCGAAATCCCGATAGATCGTACGCACCGAGACTTCCAATCGGTCAGCAATGTCACGGGCAAGGTGCAAGCGACCATCTTGAACGATCTCTATGATCTCCGAAAGACGGTCACTGCGACGCATTTTGCCTCCTTAGTTCACGCTGATCTCAAGGGTGGTATGATGCAAGACAACGCTTGGCCCGTCGATGGCTTTCATACAAGTCGCAAGGGTTGGCTCCTTACCAATCTGTGCGGCCGCCGCTTTGGCCGCGTCAAGCGTTTCCCATTCGACATGCTCGATCCAAAGCCCATCATCGCCGCACGACAAGCGACGCGAGACAAATCCCGCCTGCTCGCGGGCGAAGTCGGTTATAGCTTCGGCATCCTTGGCAAAGTCTTCGCGGCTGATGCCGTCGACCAGTTTGAAAGTGACTGTTTCGATTGTGTGTTTGGTCATGTCTCATCTCCTCGATTTTGGTGACGAGACCGACCTAACTCAACCCAACTGCCAATTGTTGTCAGTTGGGTTATGCCCTTGAACCGTTGCAGCAGTGATGTAGTCATTTCTTTCGAGAGAGGACATTCGCTGCGGCGCAGAAAATTGGTAGACTGGGCTCAAAGCCGCCTTGCGGCGGTGCAGCGTGTGGTTTTCACCCTGAACACTCTGTCGCCGGTCTGATCGGCCCACCTGGTTGACTGCTGTCAGCCCGAAGGAGACATTTGTTTTTGACGTAGCATTGACAGCGCACTTCCCCAAAAAAAGGGGAGCCGAAATTCGTAGTGGCTGCAAGTCGAGGCTTAGTGGAACGTGAACCACCAAACGCGGTTGGAGCACCCATACCTCCGCCGAAGACCTGACCCATCGGTTTGCTAAAGAGACAATTGTCAATCGTTTCATTGAATAGTTTTTTCTGCATCGCAGCGAAGTCGTTACAAAGTCCTGCCAGAATGGTTCGGGAGCAAAACAGGGGCCTGTGATGTTTTCACTCGAAGGAAAGAAGGCGCTCATTGTCGGCGTCGCCAATGAGCAGTCCATCGCCTATGGCTGCGCCACGGCCATCCGTGCACAGGGTGCGGATCTGGCAATCACCTATCTCAACGAAAAGGCCGAAAAATGGGTTCGCCCACTCGCCGAGAAACTTGATGCCGAAATCATCGAGCCCCTCGATGTCCGCCATCCAGAACAAGAATCCGCGCTCTTTGATGTGATCCGCGCGACATGGGGAGAACTCGACATTCTGGTCCATTCGATCGCCTTCTGTCCGAAAGAGGACCTGCACGGTCGGGTCTTAGATTGCTCAACAGAAGGGTTCCAGCTTGCAATGGACCTGTCAGTTCATTCCTTCTTACGGCTGATCCGGCTGGCCGAGCCGATGATGCGGAATGGTGGCACATGCATGACGGTGACTTTCTATGGTTCTGAGGAGGTGATCGAGGATTACAACATCATGGGGCCGGTCAAGGCTGCTCTGGAAAGTGCTACGCGATACGCTGCGGCCGAACTTGGCGAGAAAATGATCTCTGTCAACGCGCTCTCCCCCGGGCCGCTGGCCACGCGAGCCGCTTCCGGGATTGAGCATTTCGACGAGATGTTGGCGAAGGCCGCCAAGCGCGCACCAACCCACACTCTGGCCCGCATCGAAGATATCGGTGCCTACGCGGCCTTTCTTGCGTCCAAGGAGGCACGCAACGTCACCGGCGCTGTCGTTAAAATCGACGGTGGCTTTTCAATCATGGGATGACTTCGGTCTTGGTGCGCCTTAGGGCGCAATTTCTCCCCTTCAAGGATAAGAACCGTGTCTCGCACCCGTACCGACAATCAAGAAGCCATCAGTCAATCCCTCAGGCTTCAGCCAGATGCCCTTAGGGCGGCCACACAACGCCTTGGCCTGAAGGCAATGCAAAGAGGTTGGGCCGATACCGAGCGGATACAAGGGGAAGGCCTTAGTCTGATCAAGAGAAGTTGGGAGGACAAGGGTGGTTCTCTGATAACCGATTGGCATGAGTATGTGACCGATGCGGTCCAGCGCGGAATTCTGACGCTCGACGCCTTGCGGCAATGGTCTGACATGAACATCCAGTCACAGGATAGGGGAGCACCACCTGAGCATGTGCTGAAATACGATTTCGAGATCATCTTAGAAGGCAAGGACCTACCCGAGCCGTGCAACTATGTTCTGCTGCGCATAGTTCCGCCTGAGGGCGTTGTAATCCGGGAATGGAAGCGCCCCTACGTGATCATCGACCCGCGCGCGGGTCATGGCCCCGGGATTGGTGGTTTCAAGCACGACAGCCAGGTCGGTGTCGCGCTCGCTGATGGCCACCCAGTTTATTTCGTGACCTTTCGACAAATGCCACAGCCAGGGCAGACGCTGGCCCGCGTGACCCGTGCAGAGGCCGCTTTCCTGCGTCATATTGCAAATACCCATCCCGACAGCCCTGCCCCAATTGTCGTGGGTAATTGCCAGGGAGGCTGGGCCACCGCAATTCTCGCGGCCACCAATCCCGATCTCACCGGACCCATTGTGCTGAATGGTGCGCCGATGTCCTACTGGTCCGGGAAACTCGGCCAGGATCCAATGCGCTATTCCGCAGGTGTTCAGGGTGGCACATGGTTGGCTCAGATGGCTTCTGATCTGGGCGGCGGAATCTTTGACGGTGCAAATCTGGTGGGCAATTTCGAAAAGCTCAACCCGGGCAGAAACTACCTGCGGAAATACTATGACCTCTATGCGTCCGTTGATGACGACGTCGAAAAATTTCTAGAATTTGAGAAATGGTGGGGTGCATTCTATTGCATGACCGGGGACGAAATTCGCTGGATTGTGGAGAATCTCTTTGTCGGGAACAAGCTCGGCAACAACACCGCACAGCTCGAACCCGGTCTCCCGATTGATCTTAAGGCAATCCGAGCGCCGATCATTTGCTTCGCTTCGCACGGCGACAATATTACCCCGGTGGGCCAGGCGCTGAATTGGATTATCGACACCTATGGCGACGAGCACGAGATTGAGGTGCTGGGCCAGAGGATCCTTTACCTCGTGCACGAAGACGTTGGCCACCTGGGGATCTTCGTTTCGGGCAAAATCGCTAAACGCGAGCATACGGAAATGGCCTCAGCGCTTAAGACGATTGAGGCGCTGGCGCCTGGGCTTTACGAGATTCTCATTGAGGATGTGCAAGGAGAAGGCAATGCAAAGGAGTTTGCTCTCAGCTTTGCTCGGCGCTCACTTGTAGATGTCGCTTCCCATTCCGGCCAGCGCCGCGAAGAACCAGCTTTCGCCGCTGTGGCCCGCTATTCCGAAGCGATTGCAGAAAGCTACGATACGACCATGAGTCCCCTCCTTCAGGCAACGGTGACTGAGCAAATGGGCGAGCTGGCGCGAGACATGCATCCTATGCGGCAGAGACGCCGCAGTTTCAGTAGTGCCAACCCGGCAATGGCAACAATCCCGACCCAGGCCGACACCACACGCCGGAACCGTAAGAAAGTAAGTGCGGACAACCCTTTTCTGCTGGCAGAACAGCTCATAATAGATATGGCTGAGACCAATCTTAATGTGATGACCGCCTGGCGCGAAGCTACGCAAGAAATCGCCTTCTTCACCCTCTGGGGCACGCCAATGGCCATCAACTATGGCACCCCGCGCGATATCCATCGCACACATCAACGCCCGGAAGATCTCGTAAGCCTGCCAGGCGTCCAGAACGCACTGGCTCGAATAAACGAAGGCGGCTTTGCTGAGGGCTTGCTTAGAATTCTCATTCTGCTCGCCAATACGCGTAAGGATGTGCGGCAGGACCGTTTGGAGCGTTCGGCGCGCATCCTCTCGGAAACCCATCCGTTCGACGAAATTCCGTCAGATGATCGAGTTCGGATGATCCAGGAACAAACCCTGGTGGTTGAGTATGGTGGAGACGCCGCGCTAGAAAGCCTGCCGCGTTTGCTTTCGAACGCTGAGAACCGCTGTCGAGCGATAAGTACTGCGCGCTACATCATCGGTGATAAAAGCGAAATGACGGCGGAGACCCGCCAAATGATAGATCACATCGAAACCCTTCTCACTAGGGGGCAGTCAGCAACAGCAGCGCAATAAAAGCCGAGACAAAAAAGCCTATCTTCGCCAGAAAACGAGCAAGCACCAGCTGTTTAAACACTCCCGGCCTTTGGCACCAACGACAGGTTCGGGCGAAAAAGTGACTTTGCAAAGGTCGCTTTCTGCGCACAGCCGACCTTGGCGCGTGGCGCAGCATATGGGATCCGCTTGAGATGGTTTGGAACGGCTGCTTCAGTCTGTCCGTCCCGGAGCTCTCGCAGGTGCAGCTAATGTCCGCAATCCGCCCAATCCATCTGCGTTTGATCGGCCCTTGCCCGTCCGTCTCTGAAGCGATTTCTTTCACCTGCAACTTTCGACGCGCCCAAATTATGGTCTCGAAAACCGCATAACCATTTTTTCGTCTCCACCACCAAGGAGATGATAAAATGGATGGTTCACACTTCGAAACACGCTACCCGGTTGTCCTGCGCTTTGAGGGCATCGGGCCTGAACACCTCGCAGGCTATGAGAAACACCGCAAGCGGGTCGGCGGTGACATCGGCCACATTCTTGAACATCCGCCAGCGCCAAATCGCTTGCTGCTCGGAGGCGAGGACTGGGCTGCCAATGCCTTGGCGGAGATCGCAGCTATTAAGGCGCAGAACTTTGCGTCCGAGCTGGAGGCCCTGGAGCAGCGCAAGCGAAAAAAAGACATCCAGAAGCGGCTGGCTGTGGGGCCGCACAATCCTTGGCGGCCAACGCGGCACGGGCCGATGCGCGAGGTGATCTTGACGGTCAACAAGGCGTGGTTCGATGCTGGCCCCGCAGCTGTATTTGGCGAAGGCGTCGAGCACAATCAACGGATTGCGGATTTTGAACGGCTGTCCATCGCTTGGCTGAAGGAGACTTTTGTCGATGATGTCATTCATGCTCGGGCAGATCTTGATGAAGAGGCCTACCACATTCACGCCGTGATCATGCCGCGCGTGCAGGTTGAGATGACGCGCAAGGACAAAAAGACCGGTGAGAAAAAAGTCATCGCCACCCGGCTGATGCTTCAGCCTTCCAAGTTTGATGTGATCGAAGATTATGAGCACGCCCAAGATAGCGTTGGCGAATGGTTCTCCGAGATCGGTCTTGATCGTGGGGAACGGCGCAAGGAGGCATACCGCGAGGCCATCGCCAAGGGCAAGACACCGCCTCCAAAGCGGATGCACAGTAAAACACGCGACTGGCGGCGCAAGAAGGACCTTGAGCTGGCCAAGCGTGAGCGCGATCTTGAAACCCGCTCGGCCGTCGCCGAAGAGAAAGCGGCGGAGGCAGAGACCATAATTGAAATCACCGAGGCGGTGGCGCAGGGCGCGGTCGATCCTGTTGCGAAAACCGCTGAGGGGGCGTTGGCTCCGGTCAAAGGGCGAGAGCAGGACGAGGTGTTCTTGCGGGCGCAGCGACATGCGCAACGTTCACCCAAAGGGGCATCGCGCATTGCAAAGGCGTTCCGCCGCGGATGGGGCGCGATGTTCAAGACGGCGCGCAACGAAGCGCTTGCGCGGGTCAATGCAGACTTCCGCGCCGCCAATAAGACGCTTGAAGAGGTGAGGGGACTGTTGGCCAGGATTGGCGGGACTTTGGGAGCCGATCTGTCGGGCAATATCAGCAAGCTTCCAGACCTGGCTCGACGCCTGAAAATGACGATTTTGGCAGGAAATCTTTCACATGAAAGATCCGCAGAGAGCCGGGAAAATAAAAACATAGATAATACAAATAGTTGAGCGGTTCTCGCGCCATTTTCTCCGAGAAAAAACGATTGCCCGCAGAAAAACGTTTTTATCTAATTTTTATGCCGCGGGGCAATCCCGCCTCAAGCGGTAAAAACACCAAACCAAAGGACTCTAAAATGAGCAAACGTATGTTCCGCAAGCCCGTCAAATCCACCCGTAAGAACCCTGCTGCGGCGACAATGAGCCCGGCAATGCAAGCCGCTATGTTTAAGGTCGCGAATGTCGCGGCGAATATGTCCAGAAAGGACGAGGCCACACAACAGGCCGCCCGAAAGGCGATCGCCGATACGATCGAAGATTGGATCGGGTTTTTGGCCGAAAACGAGCCCGAAGCCGTTGAGGATTTTTACTACGAGGTCTGCATGCTGGCGACCGCCGGCAATCGCCGCCGGATCGCAAAACACAGCCCAATGCCAGAGGGCGTCTTCGAGCGGGTTGAAGATGATCTGCGCGAGCAGAAGGAAGAAGCAAAACGTGAGGCGGAAAAGCAGCAAGGCACCAAAGGCGATACCAAAGAGCTGGTCTCGGAATAAGCCTCAGCTGCCGATAGTCAGAAAAGTTCGCCAAAGTCCAATTCCCCCTCCCGCAACCAAATTTAGCGAACACTCAAGCGTGTTCCCATCAAGCCCTTCTCCGGAAGGGATTTTTGCGTTTGGAGCCACGTCGATCATCGCTGCCAGCGCCCCTTCGAGAGCCACCGTGACCTGGCCGTTTTAAGACCCACCACCACACGCTCAATGAGCCCGCGCACGGTTTCCAGTGCCTCAGTCCGGATATCGGGGTTTTCCCCGCAAGCCGGGGGGAACCGGTAGTGATCCTCCCCCACTGACGTGGTCCTCCGCAGTGATTAGGAAAACGAGGAAACACATGGCTATCAAGCGACCAAAGCTGAAAGGGGACGCAACACTTGCAGCTAGCCTTCAGAGCCCATCTATGCAGATCGGGCGGAAAACGGACCTTAGCTGCAAGTGCTCGGGTCATGCATCGGGAAGGCGAAAGCAGCCATTCAGCTGCCAAACAGCCGCCTCTCGGTGCTGCGGCCCCCATCAAGGGCAGCAATGCGCAGATTGCACACTTTGCAAAGTTTGGCCGTTGCGTCAGAGCCGCCATTGGTGAAAGATGCAGCGAACGGCGGTAGAGAGCCCGACTCGGTCGTTGTGATTTTATGCTGCGTGCGCTCGCAGCGAATTTAACGGGACGCGGGTACAATTGAGTCTACTGCGATGGGGCGGGCACATCGGCCATTCATGTCGGACGCAGCGAGAACGCAAGCCCGAGCTGGCCAGATGCAGTTATCCGGCAATTGGCACACGTGCTCTTGCGCCTCTTCCCTATATGCTCCCCCCAAAATTGAATTTCACTTGATGGCCAGTGTATAGGCTGCGTTAATACACATCAACTAAACACTAACGAAGCAAACAAATTTAGGAAAGCCATTGCAAAGCCAAAGTGAAACATCAAGACTTCCTACGTTTCATGCGCAAACCTAAGGTTGTAAGCCTGCTTTGGCTGCTGTTGGTGGCACTTTGGGCGGCGCTGTCAGCGCCGCTTCATGCGCAGGAAACGGCAGCTGAGCCGTTGGTCATGCCGTTTACGAATTTCAAGCCATTTGCGCATGTCGGGCCCGATGGCAGGCCTGCAGGGTTTTCCGTTGAACTGGCCGAAATGATTGCCGCCGAAATCGGTGTGCCCGTTGAATTCCAATATGTGCCAACCGCTCCCGACGTTGTTGCCACGCTCGCGTCTGGCCGCGCCCAACTCTTTGCAGGAATCGTCCAACTTCCCGCACTCTCCCAAACGTATGTATTTTCCGATCCCGTGGCGTCTGAGACATTGCTGTTCACAGTGTTGGCCTCCAATCGCACCGCATTTTCCGTAGGTCCGATTCAAAACTTGAGAATTGGCGTGATGCCGACTGTACTGGGGTCCGAAGAACCAATCCTGGCGGACAATATTGCCGTCCCGTTTTCGAGCCTTGAACGGGCTGTCGTTTCGCTGCTGTCGGGGGGTGTTGACGCACTTTTGATACCGCCGATAACTGTGTACAGGCTGGCCCGCGCTGCGGATATTGACGGTCGGTTGAGTTTTGTTGGCGATCCCTTGCAGGAAGCAACCCGTCATGTCGCCCTGCATGAAAGCCTTGCCGCGCTGTTGGGACCTATCAATGAGGCACTTGCCCGGCTGGAGGCCGATGGACGGTTGCCAGCCCTGCGACGCGCTTACAGTCTTGATGTCCCAGCACAGCCCCCTGATGTTCTGACGGTTGGGGTCACAGATTTTGGCAATTACACCATCATAAACGACGATGGCAGCTTTAGTGGTTTTGCGGTGGAGGTCCTGCAATATCTGGCGGAACTGGCCGATCTTGAGCTGAAGTTCACCCCAATTACATCCGAAGAATGGGGGCTGGGGCCTGGCGTAGGGCCGTTTGACATGCTCCCGCAAATATCGGTGAGCGCTGAACGCGCATCACGGATGGATTTCACCTTGCCGATTGAACGCGGGGCCTTTGGCATCTTCATGCGCCAGGGTGAGACCGACGATGTGCTTGGTTTGAACGACCTTGTGGACCGGCCTGTCGCCATACAGGAGATCAGCCGAACCAACCACGATGCGCGCAATGCCGGGATGACAAATATTGTCACTTTCGATGACCTGGAGCCGATGATTGCAGCACTTGAACGCAAAGAGGTGGATGCGTTCCTCTACTCCGTAGACCCGGTTGAAGCGTTTATCGAACAATCGGGAAACGATGAGCGGATCGAAATGGTTCAGCCAGCGTATTTGCAGGTCTAGCGGAGAATCGCCCTGCGCCCCGGGCTTGGGTATGTGCGCGAGCGGTTGGATGCGGTCATTCCAGGCTATTTAATCTCAGATAAATACGCGGCACTGCACCAGGAATACTTTGGTGTGCCGCGCTTCTGGACACCGACACGGATCTATACCGCGTTCGGTTTTGGCGCTGCCGTGGCCCTTTTCCTGCTGGCGTTACTATATGTACAGCGGCAGCGGCAGAGGCAGAAGATGTTGGATTTTGCCCATCAGCAGCGCGAACTGGAACGCGAACAAGCCCACACCGAAACCCTTGGCAAGGTGATTACAGAACTTGAACGCTCTAACCGGGAATTGGACGAATTCGCCTATATCGCATCGCATGATCTGAAAGAACCGCTGCGCGGTATCGCGATCAACGCCAGTTTTCTGGCCCGCGAACAGCTTTCGGAAAAGGGCAATGAACGTGTGGAACGTATGCTCTTGCTCGCCAAACGGATGGAACAGCTGGTCTCAGACCTGTTGTTCTTTTCCCGGTTGGGGCGCGGTGAAAAGGTGATGAAAGATGTCGATACCAGCCACATCGTTGAAGGTATTGAGAAAGAACTGAAAGAATGGATGACAGAGCGGCAGGGCGAAATTCAATGCTCTGCTGACCTGCCTTGGATCTACGCAGAGCGATCAAAGGTCAAAACTGTCTTTCAGAACCTGATTGTAAATGCGCTGAAGTACAACGACTCAGACACCAAAACAGTACAGGTTGGGTTCAGTCCCGAAGCCACTGCCAATGAGATGATACTACATGATGTCTTTTGGGTGCGGGACAATGGTATTGGCATCGAAGACAAAAACCGCGACAAGATTTTCCGCATTTTCCAGCGCCTCAACCGCGAAGAACTCTATGGTGCGGGCACCGGTGCAGGGCTGTCATTTGTGCGCAGGATTATCGAGAAATACGGCGGCACGATCACGTTCGAAAGCGACCCAGAGAGCGGCACCACATTCTATTTCTCAATGCCGCTGGCCAACATCAAAACCAAATCAAAAAAAGACCTGACAGGAGTGAAGCAACATGGACAGCTCAGCCACGATTTTGATCGTAGAAGACAACCCTGACGATTATGAGGCTTGCTTCACGGCACTGACGCAAGATCACAACCTGGCCAATCCTATTTATTGGTGCAAGACTGGTGATGAAGCGCTGGACTATTTGTGCGGAAACGGAGCGTTCGCAGAAAACAAACCAGCAATGCCCTGCCTTATCATGCTGGACCTCAACCTGCCGGGCACGGACGGGCGTCAGGTGCTGGCCCAGATCAAACACGACGAGATGCTCAGAAAAATCCCGGTAATCGTGATGACATCCTCGAGCGATCAGGCTGACATTGACGCCTGCTATCGTGAAGGGGCCAACAGCTATGTGGTCAAACCGGTTGATCTGAATGGCTTCATCGAGGCGATCACGCGGTTGCGGGACTACTGGTTCCAGATTGTTGTTCTTCCACAGCCAATGGGGACATAAGTGACTGAAATCCTTATTATTGATGACAGCCCTGACGATCGGGAATTGTTGACGGATATGCTGCATGAGGTTGATGGTTTCAGAACACATGCCATAAACTCGGGTCACCAAGCTCTGGCTTATGTCGCTGAAAACCTTGTGGATTGCGTATTGCTGGACTACCGTCGGCAGGGCGAAGACGGGTTGGCGATTTTGACTGCTCTCAAATCCAGGAATTTGTTTTTGCCTGTTGTCATGATCAGCGGGGATGGCAACGAAGAACTGGCCGCAGCAGCGGTCTGTGCCGGGGCCAAAGGATACCTGAGTAAATCAAATATTAATGCTGGCAAACTTGAGACCGCAATCAGGACCGCGATCACGGAATGTCAAAAAGACCTTAAAAACACTGGCACAACGGAGAATGTTGCCCTGCGGGTGTTGTTGGTCGAAGACAATGACGACGACCGCGAAAACATCGCAGAAATGATCCGCGCGAGTCGCAGCGGGGTTTCGGTTGAGGCCGCGGCGAACGGCACTGAGGCACTGGCTTATTTCAGGGAATCCGACCCTGATTGCGTCATTCTGGATTATCGCCTCGAAGCAGAAGATGGGCTTGATATTCTTGCAGAGTTCAAGGCGATTTCACCCTTTACGCCCGTTGTCATGTTGACCGGACAGGGCAACGAAGAAGTCGCGGCCAGATGCATCAAGGTCGGGGCCGCTGATTATCTGATCAAACAGCGGTTGAATGAAACCTACCTGCGCAGCGCGATTGAAAACGCAATCAGCCGCTCTGCACTCGAGGCCCGAGTGGCCGATCAGGACGACGAGCGGCGGCAGTTCCTGAACATTTTGGTGCACGATTTGCGTCAGCCGCTCCGAAACGTGCGCACGCTAGGAGAAATGGCTCAAGAAGATCTGGCAACAGGTGATTTCGATCAATTGCAAGAACTCCTGTCCTCTCAGGCACAGGTCGCAACGCGGGCCGACGAGCTGATCCAGGTGCTTGCAGGCTATGCGATTCTGGATCAGGATGTCCCGTTTGCCGATGTTCCGTTGCTTGAGGCAGCGCAGGCCGCCACTGACAATCTTTCCCACCATATTGCGGAACGAAAAGCCAAGGTCACCCTCAACAAGATGCCAGCCGCGCTTGGCAACAAAGCCCAATTGATTCAGCTTTTTCAGAACCTGATTGGAAACGGATTAAAGTACAACCAGTCCGAGACACCACAAATCACAGTCGAGGTAGAATCCACAAACGAAAAAGACGTCGTCATCTCGGTTGCGGACAATGGCATCGGCATTCCCGAAAAGCATCTACAAGGCATTTTCGCCCCTCTGAAACGGCTCTGGGCACAACAACAGTACGAAGGCACCGGTTTGGGCCTTGCGACATGTCAGAAAATCGTGACGAAGCACAAGGGCATCATCTGGTGCACCTCGGTCGAAGGAGAGGGTAGCAAATTTCACATCCGCTTCCGCTTGGCGACTGCACCAGAGCAATGAGTGTGCCGCATCTGCGGTGGGCCTGCGTTAGCGCACTGCTGGAAAGCTAACCGCCACAAAGGCCACGTCTTTTGTGTCCAAACGCCATTACAGTGAAAGCACAGTTTCGGTTTCACCCAAAACAGTGCAGTTGAATGGCAGCAATGGCGAGACACGCTGCGCTGCAACAATTGATATGCCGTGGCTGCGAGGGAATGCTGCGTCAGCAAAGCGCGAAAAACGAATGACGGGAAAGTCCCGCACTGCTGCCCTCCGGCCAACTAAAATGCTGCACAACGTGTCGAATGGCTGGTTTGGTGAAGCTGCAACGCAGAACCTGGCCAGTCGCCCAAGGGCCGGTCAGGGCCACCTGCGGCAGATGTCGATGTTCGGGTGCGAAGCGCAAACCGATGCGTCAGGCTTGCAGCGTCCGGCGCTATGTAAGGACCCATAGCTTCTGCAATAACGGTGCCCTTGGTTATCCAGCTGCTGATACAGGCCTTGATCCGCTAGATCAACGCTCCCGTGGTGATCACATCCCATAGCCTGACAAGGAAGTTGTGTTCTTCCATCACGGAATTCCAGGTCACGATTTGCCTTTGCCGTGTCTCGTAGCTCCCGCCTTCGCGGCGCTCACCGGGCTGATAGACCACATTGCCATACGCGTCACAAATATCGGCAGCAGCCGGTTTGCCTCCATACCAGAAATCCCACTCAACCTCTGACAGATGTGCGCGCGTCGCGCCAGGAGCTGCCATATAGGCACCATTACGCGCCATAATGGCGCCTGCTGGGCCGGACAGCCACCAGTTCAGGTAAATGTAGGCCAATTCTTCGGTGCGCTGGTCGAGATGCCGCGAAAGAGCCATGCCGCCGCACCAGCCGCGATAGCCTTCGCGCGGGGCGCACATCCGGATGGGCATACCTCGGGCCTTTTGCGATAGATAGTTCGACCACCACATCGTTGACAGTTTTGCGGCACCATCTGCACCAGGTGTCCTGTCGGTCCAGAAACCGGCAAATTGACCCGACAATTGGTATTGCTTAACCAGGCGGATGAAACTTCCGATTTCGCTGAGGGTCAGGTTTCCTGGATTTTGGCATTGGAATTCCCCCCGCGCGCGCAACGCCAGCAACAGGTCAGGCACACCGATTGCTGCATCCGCTTGAATGGCGACCCTGCCGCGCCACTGCTCGGACAAAAGATCGCCCCAGCTGGTGGGCTCGGCTGCGGAACTGTTTCCGACAATGGCAAAACTGTCGGCGTTGTACACTGTTGGCAGCATGGAGATCTGCCCTGAGATGGCAGGCCCCAACTCGCCGTTTTCCTGCACAAACAACCGGTCTCGGGGCGTCCCGCGCGACACGCTCCCTTCCGAACCGCTCTGCAGCACTGGCCAGTTGCGGACCTCGTCCCAGCAGCTTATCCGATTTACCTCAATGGGACGCAGCGATCGCGCGGGCCAGACCAGATCGAGGTCGTGGAACCACTGATCATAAATGTCGAAACTCTCAGGTGCCAGCACACCACGACGCTGGGCTTCGATCCCATCCAAGGCGGTAAATTCAAGCCGGATGCCCAGATCGGCCTCGGCCGAGGCGAGGATCGTGTTGATTAACGTCACCCCGGTTCCCAGCACGCGCAGCACTGGCGGGTTAATGTGCAAAGGCGGTGATGTCAGTTGATCCGGCATTCTGCTTTATGTCTATCAGGATGTTTTTACGTTTAAAAAGGCTTCAAACGAGGCACGCAGCAACGCCATGTCCAGATTGCGTCCTATAAATACCAGGTGCGACCTTTGATCGGAAGGCATTGCGCTGTCAAGGTGACGTGGGTGGTGCAATGTATGGCCGACCCCATCAATCAGGACGATGCCCTCCCGCGTTTTGAGCAGGCATTTCACCCGCAACAGATTGGTGCCGTGACGGTGGATGAGCGCCGAGAGCCAGACGACAAAGCCAGTCCAGTCCAGAGGATCATCAAAGCTGAGGCTTAGGGTCTGTGCCCCGGTGCCGTCACTATGGGTGGGGGCGCGTATGTTTGTCAGGACGGGGCGATTGCCGCTATCGCAGGCAATATCCGCAAACGTCGGACACTTTTGGGCATCCAGCAGCTGTGCTGTCGGGTTGATCAACCCCAGTCGCAGCTGCAGGTTCGGTAGCCGATCCTGAGGGACGAGGTCGGTCTTTGACAGCAGGATCGTGCTGGCCGCTGCCACCTGCGCAACCCACTCGGGCTGGTCGGCGTGTAAAGAGACCCCGTTCTGCGCATCGGCCACGGTCACCACATCCTGCAAGACGACCTGATTGTGCAGCACCGGATCAAAGGTCAGCGTTGACAGGATTTGCGACGGATCCGCCAATCCGGTGGTTTCAATGACAATCCGGTCAAACTGTGGCACCTCGCCGTTTCTCGCCTGCGTTATCAGGTTCAGGATGGCGTCTTTCAGCTCGCCTCGGATCTGACAGCAGATACAGCCGGAATCGAGCAGCACAGTGTCCGGCGCGATTGTGCCCACCAACAGATGATCGATGCCAACCGCCCCGAACTCATTCACCAGAACGGCAACCCGGCCTGCGGCTTCATCTTTCAGCGCGCGCGACAGCCAGGTGGTTTTTCCAGAACCTAAAAAGCCGGTCAGCAGGGTGATGGGAACAGCTGTGCGACGGGTCATGACACCGCTCCTGGCTCTGGGAAGGTTTCCGGATCTAGCGGGTCAAATCCGCCGCCAAACTCCGCTTCAAGCGCGGCCCAGACCTCGGTGACATTGCTGACTATGGCCTGCCGTCCGGTCAGACTGCGCAGAATATAGCTTTGCCCCTGCCAGTCCGAAAGCTGGATGCGCTGGCGTGCGAGCATGCGGTTGACCGCCGCGACCCGCGCCGTCCGGTGCCGTCGCCGCAGCACAGGATCTGCCGAGGCCTTGGTTTCAATCCCGGCAGCGCTCCAGTGATCATCCGTGCCAAAAATTCCGCATAAACCGCACATGCTGATATCCTTTGAGCTTGGTGACTTGGCGGGAGGGGAGGCCCCTCCCGCCGGTATGATCACGCTTTGCGTGGTGCGCGGGCGTTATAGTCGTCTGCGATCTCGTCGAAGGTGGCCCATTGCACGCCCTCGTGGCTGTTGATGTATTCAATCAGCCGCTCGTGCATCATCAGAACCTGCGGACGGCCCGAAACATCCGGGTGGATGGTCATGGTGAAAACCGCATAGTCGTTCTCACGGTAGACGTAATCGAACTGATCCTTCCACATCTGCTCGATATCGCGCGGATTGACGAACCCGTGGCTGTTCGGCGATTTCTTGATGAACATCATCGGTGGCAGGTCGTCGAGATACCAATTGGCGGGAATTTCGATCAGGTCGGTTTCCTCGCCCCGCTCCAGCGGCTTCATCCAGGCGTCGGGATGCTGGCTGTAGTCAATTTTGGTCCAGCTGTCGCCAACCCGCACCCGGTAAGGGTGGAAATCGTTGTGCATCAGCGAGTGATCGTATTTGATCCCGCGCTCCAGCAACAACTCATTGGTGACATTAGAGAACTCCCACCAAGGGGCAACGTAGCCGGTCGGGCGCTTACCGCTCAGGGTGGTTGCCAGCTCGATCGATTTGTCGAGGATCGCCATTTCCTGCTCGCGGGTCATCGCAATGGGGTTTTCGTGCGAATAGCCGTGAATGCCGATTTCGTGACCTGCCTTGGCGACCGCAGCCATTTCATCGGGGAAGGTTTCCATCGAGTGGCCCGGAATGAACCAGGTGGTTTTGATGCCATATTTTTCGAACAGTTTTAGCAGGCGCGGCGAGCCAACTTCGCCCGCAAACATCCCGCGCGAGATGTCATCAGGCGAGTCCTCGCCACCGTAAGACCCGAGCCAGCCGGCCACGGCATCGACATCCACGCCATAAGCGACAAAAATTTTCTTTGTCATTTTCATTCTCCCTTAGATGTTGAAGGTTGGTTGGGTAAGTGCGGGGATCAGCTGCGCGACCTGGGTCAGCAGCCCATCATCATTGCCGGAGGCCGCCGAGAGCAGGATCGACCCTTGGACACGGCCGTCTGCGTCAGGCAGCGGCACGGCGAGGCCAGGCCAGTCCAGGAGGCTGCCGATCATCGTGGCGGCCAGCAGTCTGGCGTTCAGTTCCTGTGCCGCATCCTCGTCGTGCAGATAAACCGGCAGTGGGTGACGCAGTGAAGGCACTGTTGGAAAAGCAAGCAGCCTGTCCCCGATCTCGGCGCGGGCCGCAGAAATCAACCGCTCCCGCTTTTGCAGGTATTGTGCATATTGCGCGTCGCTCAAAACCGGAGCCTGCTGCAGCCGTGTGCGGATCATCGGGTCGATCTTGTCGGCCTCGTCGCTTGCCAGCAGATCTGCGTATTTCCGCCGGGCCTCAATCGCCACCAGCGGACCCTCGGAGGTGGTCAGCGCACGCAGCGCGTCAACCGATTTCAGATGTGTGGAGCGCAGGCTCCACCCAGCTGCTGCCATACGGCTGAGCGCCGCCTGATAGGCTGCGATCACATCCCGTTCCCACACCATCCCGAGACTTTCCGACAGATCGAGGATTTCCGTCTTCGTTCGGTCCGTGCGCGCCGTCGGTTGGGTGTTCAGAATTTGATCAGTCGCGCGCAGCACCTCAAAGGATCGCGCCAATGTGCCAACGGTATCAAGTGTGCGCGACAGCGTGTGAACTCCGGTTCTGTCATAGCGGGTGGCACTGGGCTTGAAGCCAAAGATACCATTCAGCGCCGCTGGGAGCCGGACCGACCCAGAGGTGTCCGTTCCGACCCCCAGGTCGGCAAGTCCAGCCGCCACCAGCACCGCGGATCCCGAGCTGGAGCCGCCCGGCAGCAGCGGAACGCCCTCCGACAGGGCAGAGGCTGGGGTGCCATAATGCGGGTTGATCCCAAGGCCGGAGAAGGCAAATTCTGAAAGGCCGGTCCGGCCCAGCGATACACCGCCTGCAGTCTCTATCAAAGAAACACAGCGTGCGTCCTGTGTCGCAGGCGGCGCGGATTTGCGCAGAGCCGATCCGCAGGTGGTGATCTGGCCCGTCTGGTCGATGATATCCTTCCAGAGGACGCTCATTCCGTCCAAAGCCCCCAAGCACTGACCACGGGCCGCGCGGTCTTCAGCCTGCGCCGCCTGGGTCGCCGCGCGCTCCGCAGTGATCGCAGTGCAGGCGCCGGACTCTGTCCAGCTTTCCAGTGCCCGCAGAGCGGCAGCGGTCCGTTCCCTCACAGAGGCTGTCTTTGTTCCGGCTGGGGTAGGTTCTTGAAACAATGTCATGTTGGTCTCCACGGGCGGGTGCGATACCCCCCGCCCGGATTGATCGGTTTGCCCGGATTGATCGGCTTAAAGGTCTTCTCGCGCGATTGCATGTGACGGGATGTCTGCGGTTTTGACCCGCTGCATTCCGTTGGCCGCCGTATAGACCCAGTTCAGATCCACGGATGTCGCGAGATATTTTGCGTCGTCCGGGTCTTTGATCTCGGCCTGCTCATGGCGTGGCAGGACCCAGGCTTTCATCAGGATGAAATACACAGCCATTGCAGCCGGGAAGCCGACGACATAAGCGTATTGGATGAAATACAGCGCCAGCCCACCGCCAACGGCCCAGGCGATCAGGCCGGCCGGGTTCCAGCCGCCAAAGTAACGGAACTGGCCGTCTTCGCGGTACAGGTCCGGCACGTTCAGGCGGCGGCCCCGGATCAGGAAATAGTCGCAGACCATGATGCCGCCGACAGCTGACAGTACCGCGCCATACATGCCGAGGTAGGTGAACAGGTGGTTCAGGATCAGCCAGGGCATGGTGAGCGTGCCAACGATGCCTGCAATCACGATTCCCATGGCATAGGTAATGCGAGGGGCACCAGCGTTGACAAAGGTCAGCGCCGCCGGGATCAGGTTTGCGCTGGTGTTGGTGGACCACTGCGCCAGGATTACCATCGCCAGCAGCAAGACCAGCGTGCCCCCGGTGCCCTGCGCCTGAATGACGTTGATCGGGTTCCAATCCCCGGTTGCGATAAAGGACACGGCCCCGATCAGCGCGATCCAGCTTTGTGCCACCGGAAGGGCGATGAACTGCGCCGCAAAGATGTTGCGATTCCGGCGCAAGAAGCTTTTCTCGCCTCCGTTCGTTTTCAGAAATCGGGTGATATTGGGGATATCTACCGCAAGCGCCGACCAGAACGCCATATTGGCCACGAAGAGCGCGACGATGCTCATTTCCGCGTCCCCGGCAAAGGTCCAGATGTTGTGCCCACTGGCCGAAGCGACGTTTTCCAGGGTGTGATACATCCAGATCGAAATCGCAATGATCGCGGGGGCGGCGATGCTGGCGAGCAACTGCACTGCGCGGATGCCCATCGCAGTGTTGATGATCTGGATTAGGCCGAAGGCCACATACCAGAAGACCCAGCTGTCGAACCCACCGAGGTAAGACACGATGCCGTTCAGCGCCAGTGCTCCGAGGTAGGTCTGAATGCCAAACCAGGCCGCCGCCACGATACCGCGTGTGACCGAGGGCAAATGCGTGCCAACGGTGCCAAAAGGCGCCCGTAGATAGACCGCAAAGCTAATGCCATGCTCGGTGCCGATATCGGCTGTCAACGCCATCACCAGCCCAAGCACAAGATTGGCAAGGAAAATGGTTCCGATCACCGTTGTCAGCGGCAACCCGGCGACCCCGCCCGCGCCCAGTTGGAAAGTCGCGATAATGACTGCCATGCCAATCCAGATCCACACGTAGCCTAGTCCGCCGATGGTTCGCTGATTGAGCCAGACCGGCAAAATTGAAGCTTCTAACAGATGCGATTTTTCATCCGCCGTCGGGCGCTGCGCCGCCGCTTCTGAATGTGCCATCTCCTGTCCTCCCGAATATTAATGATCTTTAGTATTCATAAGATCATTTATTTGAAATGGAAGCTTTTTGTTTCCCCGTGTGGCGGCCTAAGGTATGCTACAGGCCGGGGTCGGGATCTCAGCGCAGGTCAGCCAGTTGTCTGGATCCAGAAACAGAACGCAGAAGTGAATTTTAAATTTGTCTATAATTCCCAGATACATATCTATTTCCGAAGCGATCAGAGATGCGATGGATTCTGGGCGGCTAGAAGCGGGTCAGGTTCTGACGGAAGAGCCATTGGCCCGGCATTTCGGCACCAGCAGAACCACGATCAGGAAGGCGCTTGCTGAACTTCATACTGCAAAAATGATCACCCGTTTTGAGGGGCGGGGCTTTCTGGTTGGGGCTGATTCTGCGGCACCACCCCGTCGAGTTTCGATTGAGCAGGCCCTCTTTGAATCCACCGCAAGCCGCAGCGTCCCAAGGGCGCTGTCCAACCCCGATCAAATCCTGCCGGTCCTGCGCGAAGAGCTGATCCGCGCCCTTCCTTTTGGTCCTTTGGAAGTCAATGAAGGGAAGCTGACTGAACATTTTTCCGTCAGTCGGACGGTCGTCCGTGATATGCTCTCACAGCTCCGCAGCTCAGGGATCGTTGAAAAGAACGAGCGGTCGAAATGGGTATTGCCGGTGTTGACTGCCATGGACGTGCGCAATCATTATCAGTTGCGCATCCTGTTGGAACCCGTTGCCCTGGCCGAGGCTGCGCCCAACATTGCCAAAGGCCATATTGAACGGGCTTTGGCGCAAGCAAGGGAGCTTGGCCACCAGAAGCAGGAACTGGACGCAGAGGGCATTTCCAAGATGGAAACTGCATTGCATGTGGAGGCGCTGTCTGGCTGTACCAACAACCACTTGCTCAAGACACTTCAAAAATCACGCCTGGTCCTGGCAATCAATGAAATGTTCCGCTTGCTTCTTGGCCGTTCTCCGGGAGCCAGCCGCCTCGTTTCTGAGCATGTCGCGGTTCTTGAGGCGTTGGTGCGAAACGATACAGCCGCCGCCGCGTCCATGCTGGAAATCCACCTGCTGGAAGCGCGCGAACGCACTTGCAAAAGGCTGCAGACACTGTCGGTTTTACCACCGCCAGAATTACCGAGCTATCTGGCCCCTGGGACGGTCTCGATAAATCAAACAACATTGCTCAACTAAGAGGAACGCTTCTTGCTGCCCAACCGGGCTGCCTGCCTGCGCGCCCGGGGAGGCTTTGGCAAACCTGCCTCGGACTGCAAAAATCCTTGATATGAAGCCGAATTGCTGCGAGGAGATCCGGAATATGTCGAACGACGCATTTACATGTTTTGAGGTGGGAAATGACTGAATTTAAGCAAGAGATTGCAGGCCGCATTGCGGAAATGATGAACGACAAGCCGTTGAACGACTTGGCTATGACATTTCTGCAAGCAACGACCCATCCGAAGTATTCGTATAACTACCATTGGCAAGATCGGCCGATCATTCAATACCCGCAAGACATCGTAGCGATGCAGGAACTCATCTGGAGCATCAAGCCCGACCTGATCATCGAGACGGGTATTGCGCATGGTGGGTCGCTGGTCTTCAGTGCGTCCATGCTTGCGTTACTGGATATGTGCGATGCCATTGAGGCGGGCACAGTCCTTGATCCATCTAAATCGTCCCGCAAAGTTCTGGGTATCGACATCGACATCCGCGCGCATAACCTCGCTGCCATTCAGGATCATCCAATGGCCTCTCGCATCGAGATGATCGAGGGGTCCAGCATTGACCCTGACATCTTCGCCAAGGTTAAAAAGGCTGCGGAGGGATACCAGCGCGTTCTTGTCTGTCTAGATTCAAACCACACTCATGATCATGTCCGGAGCGAACTGGAGCTTTATGCGCCGCTCACGTCGGTCGGAAGTTATTGCGTCGTCTTCGACACGCTAATCGAGGATATGCCAGCGGACGAGTATCCTGATCGCTCCTGGGGGCCGGGTAACAATCCCAAAACTGCGGTTTGGGACTATCTAAAGACCCACTCCGAGTTCGAGATTGACAAGAGCATCCCCGCGAAACTGCTGATCACGGTCGCTCATGACGGTTTTCTCAAACGGGTCCGGTAGATCAAAGCTGGCGCTGAAAATCCTTGGACCGACGCTTGGCCTCCTTCCAGGCCAAGCGAGATGTCATATCGCCTGACAGAACCGCGCCAAAATCTTGCCCCAAGATCGCATCTATCATATGCGCTGCCGTAAGAATGGTGTTTTCGCCTCCCTGGGCTGCGGAAACCCTGAAGCTCGATAGTTGCCCCTGGGCACGGGCAAAGCGCTCTTGCAGGCTTCGTTTGGCCTGAGGTGGGCCTTGCAGAGCTGCGTCTAGGACGGATTGTATGCCCTTCGCTTCCGCGTGGTCCCGCAAAATGCCCTGTATTTGCTCTGCTAGCGCAGGGTTCTTGCGTGTCGATCCACGAACATACTTATACCAGCTGAGGTAGTCGGGCTGAATTGCCTCAAGGCCATGGTTGCGTCGCAAGGTCTCCAGGGTCGAGAAAAACGCCAATGGGACTGATCCGGCATGGGGAAACACATCGCTCATCGGGTCGGTAATGTTCTCTTTTGCAAAAAGCTTGCTGCTGTTGGTCCCAGAACTATTGTTTTGTTCGGCTCCGTGGCCACCGCCGGTGCTTGCCGGGCTGTATCCGTTGATCGAGAACGGGTGGTCGACCCCGATGAAATGGCCGTCTTTCAAGATGGATCTATACGATAGGTTGACGTCAGGGATTGCGCTGTCGAAAACCGTTCTCCCGTCCATCGACGTCTTGAGCATGTAGGCGCGCGAAAGGCAGCCATGATATATATCTGGAACCGGACGCAGGTTGGATACATCTGCCGTCATGAGCTTCTGTAGGTTGTCCGCGCCGTGGAAAGCCTTTGGAGAGCCAAAGCAATTGTCGCGGTAGAATCTGACACCGCCGGTCTTCCTGCCATACCCTTCAATGGGCCAGCCATAGGTTGCCTTGATCCAACTCAGACCATCAGGCCTGTTGGCCTCCAAAAGCTGCCGCAAGTACGGGAACTGTTTTGGGAGTATCCCGTCGTCATCGCCGAAGTAGATCAGATAATCACCTGTCGATGCGTTGAAAGCGGTTTCAAAGTTCTGCCGCATTGAAAGCCGCGCACCCGTATTCACGTAGACCAGTCGGCTGTCATCGAACTCTTGCATGAGTTCCTTGGTCCCGTCGGAGCTGGCATTGTCGCTTACAATGATCTCAATGTTGTCATCGTCGATCTCGAGAGCAGTCTGAACGGAATGCCGCAAATACTGGCCTCGTTCTCGGGTCGGAATGGCAATGCTGATTTTCAATTTGAAGAGCTCCTTCTGCATTATCTAACGTAGAGATAACCCTTAATCTCATGCGATTTTCTGGGCCGAAGTGAATCCGGGTTCCCAACTCTACCCGCAGTCCAAGAAATGCAAATCTCAAAGCTACGATGAATTTGTAATGGATGGCCGAAGTCCAGACAACAAAGAACTATCGCCGCAAGTGCGGCTTTGGCCTTTCACGGGGACGTCTGAAGTTTTGCAAACACAGTAGCAAACCGTCCCAGAAGGTCGGTGGCACATGTGGCTAGGTTTCTGGACTTTCGCCGCCAGCTTGTGGCAGCGTGATCACAATGGATCAAAAGGCGGGAATGCACTATCACTTGATCTGGCAGTTGGTCTGGATCAGTTGGGCCAGGCTCTCAAGTGGAGGTCTCGCCCTTGGCTGGCCCCTGTCTCAGTTATGGAAAGAAGATCATTAGTGGCTTCGCGATTTGGACTCCTTCTAGCCGGTCTTGTGGCACTGACTGTTGGCACTGCTGCGGCGGCGCAAACCGAGCTGAGCATGTGGTATCATGGATCGCAGAATGAAACTGAACGCCGGGTCATTGTTGAGATCGTCGAGGATTTCAATGCCAGTCAACCGGATTGGAAAGTCATCCTGATGAGCTTTCCTGAAGGCAGTTACAATGACTCGGTGGTTCGGGCGGCTCAGACCGGGAACCTGCCTGACATCATTGATGTGGATGCGCCGGTGGTCGCCAATTGGGCATGGTTGGGATATCTGCAGCCGCTGCGCATAGAGGAGGCCGCGGTCGAGGCGTTCCTGCCATCCGCTGTTGGGCGCTGGAATGGTCATATCTATTCGGTTGGCCTGTGGGAGGCTGCGCTTGCGATCCTGACACGCAAGTCCACCTTGGAAAAATATGACATCCGACTGCCAAGTCTTGCGGACCCCTGGAGTGCGGCCGAATTTGAAACGGCCTTGGTTAAACTCAAAGCATCCGGGGAGTTCGACTATCCGCTGGACCTGGGGCTGAGCAGGGAGGGCGAATGGTTTCCCTATGCCATTAGCCCCTTTTTGCAAAGCTTCGGCGGTGATCTGGTGGACAGATCTGACTATAGTTCGGCACAGGGTGTGTTAAATGGCGAGGCCGCGCTGAGATTTGGAACTTGGTGGCAGTCCCTGTTTTCGCGCGGGTTTGTTCCCAGCCCGGAACAGTCGCAACCAAACCGCACCGCCGCGTTGATTGATGGTACATATGCCATGGCCTGGGACGGCAATTGGACCGTTCTGGATTTCATCGATGCCGTAGGAGAGGATGCCGTATTTCTGCCCGCACCCGATTTTGGCAAGGGCAGTGTCATCGGCGCCGGGAGCTGGCAGTTTGGCGTGTCAGCCACGTCAGAACATGTGGATGGAGCCAGCGCCTTTGTCGAGTTTGCGATTCAAGACCGATACCTGTCCACCATCGCGGATGAATTGGGATTGATCCCACCCACCCTGGCAGCCGCAAGAGCATCCACGACCTATGGCCCGGAGGGCTGGTTGCCAGGGTTTGTCGATTTGTCGCGCCAACAGGCTTTGCTACGTCCGGTGTCTCCCAGCTATGTTGTGATAGCAAAGGTGTTTGAAAGAGCCCTGGTTGAGATCGCTGAAGGTGCGGATGTGAAGGCCGTGCTTGATGAAGCGACCGATGACATCAATCGAGATATCACGCGAAATGCAGGGTATGTAAACCAATTGAGCGTTGATTAGGGGCGCTATGCTTTCTGATGATGGGGCTGGAAGGTGTTGAGCAGAGGCCGGGTAAGCGACCTCAAAGGGTGGATCGAGTGATAGAGGGACTTCTAAACAGGTTTTGCTTCGCCACTAAGGTGTTTCCGGCCTTGCTGGGAATGTTGTGTCTTGCAGTCCTGCCGGGGCAACTGGATGCAGATCCGCTGCGTGTTGGCTTTTATGAAAACCGGCCCAAAATTTTTCGAGACGCAGCTGGGCAACCCGCCGGTTTTTGGCCGGAGGTGACCGAAGCCATTCTGTCTGAAATGGGCTATGATTTCGAATACGTCGACTGTGAATGGGAGACCTGCCTGGAGATGGTGGGGCAGGGGCAGCTCGACCTTATGCCGGATGTGGCCTTTTCTGAAGAGCGCACAGCGCAGTTCCAGTTTATCAACGAAGCGCTGATTTATTCATGGTCTACCATCGTCACCTCCCAGGAGGTTGAGATTACCTCTCTGGCGGATTTTGAGGGCAAGAGAATTGCCGTGCTCGCAAATAGTATCCAGGAGCGTGACCTGAGGCGGTTTTTACGCAAAGAAGGGCTAAAGAGTAAGCTGATCTGGACGTCGTCAGTGCAGGGCGCGATTGATGCGATTTTGGTTGGTGATGCGGATTTGGCAATTACCAATACGTTCTTTGCGGTGCAGATGGCCAATCAGAACAGTTTGCGTATTCCTGAGCTGCCATTTCAGGTCAACTCGTATCACTATGTAGTGCCGCCGGATGCCCCGGAAAACTTTGTCCAGGCGATGAACCTGGCCAGCTACCGGCAGCAAATGACCTTTGGGTCGGACTTTCACTCTGCCAAGTATGAATGGATTTCCTTTCACAAAGCCCCGCTGCCGAGCTGGCTTATTACTGTGCTGTTTGTAGCGGTTTCTGTGCTTTTGGTGTCAGCAGTGCTCATATTCATCCTGCGCCGTGTTGTTCGGGCGCGCACCTTAGATCTTGCGGCCACAGTTGATGCGCTAAGCGCAGAAATGGATCTTCGCAAAAAGGCCGAGAAGTTTGCCCTGGAAACCCAGAAATTTGACGCGATAGGCCGGCTTGTCGGGGGCGTCGCCCATGATTTCAACAATCTATTGTCGGTGATCATGGGCAACCTCGAATTGCTAAAAGACCAGCGTGGGCTGGATGCTCCCTCCTTGAAGTTCATTGACCAAGCACTGTCCGCGACCAAACGCGGGGCCAAACTGTCCTATGATCTCTTGTCTTTTGGGCGGCGTGCTCAGCTTGTGCCGCAGGTGCTGCGGGTTGATCTGGTTTTGCGTGGTATCGAGGAGATGTTGCGCCGGACCTTGCCTGAAAACATATCTGTGGAATTCTCCTATGACCCTCTTGTGAAGGCGGTTCTTCTGGATCAGGGGCAGCTGGAGAATGCGGTTTTGAACCTGGTGTTGAACGCCCGCGATGCGATGCCAGACGGGGGCAAGCTGACAGTTTCGGTGTCTAACCTAGGGGCGGGCCAAAGCGACGGCGATGACCTTTCAGGCGAGCAGGTGGTGGTCTCTGTGACGGACACCGGCGTGGGGATCAAAGAAGATGCTTTGAGTAAGGTGTTTGAGCCCTTTTTCACAACCAAAGAATTCGACAAGGGATCGGGGATGGGGCTGGCGATGGTGCATGGCTTTGTGACCCAGTCGGGGGGTAAGATCCGTATCCGCAGTGTCTGGGAGCAGGGGACGACGGTGGAGCTGAGATTTCCGGTGACCGTTGAGGCCGCGGATCAGGCGGCGGGAGGTGACATTTCCACAGGTTTTTTGGGCGATGAACAGATCTTACTGGTTGAAGATGACGATGATGTCCGCAGCGCCCTGAGCCAACGGCTTGCGGCCTCTGGGTTTCGTGTGACGCAGGCCCACAACGGCACAGAGGCCCTGGATCTGGTCAAAAAGGTACCTGAATTTGACCTGGTTGTGACGGATCTGACGATGCCTGGGCCGGTACAGGGGCTGGATTTGGTGGCGCAGGTCAGAAAGGTGCTCGATGGTGTCCCGATCGTGATCCTCACGGGGTATGGCGCTGATGTGCTCGATAGTGTCTCGGGTCTGCCAAAGCTTACCGTGCTTAATAAACCTGTCTCGGGACCTGTTTTGATTTCCAAAATTCGCGCTCTTTTGGACAGCTGACCGCTGCACCTGGCGCGAGGTGCAGCGCAAAACGGGGGCTGTTGGGCCTTTGCGCTGTGATGGGTGATCTTCTGGGCGGTGTCGTGATGCCTTGATGCGCAGGGGAATGGAAACTGTCACCGTTCTGTTAAAACGATGGGGTACCTCCATATGCGACGCAAGTGACAGCGGGCGACGCGCATGAAATACCGAACCATTTTTTTGTCCGATATCCATTTGGGCACCCCAGGATGTCAGGCTGAATTACTGCTGGATTTCCTCAAATGCCACGAAGCAGACACCTACTATTTGGTTGGTGACATTGTGGACGCCTGGCGCATTCGCAGAAAGGGTTTCCTCTGGCCGCAGGCGCACAATGACGTGGTGCAAACGCTTCTGGCCAAGGCACATGGCGGTGCCCGGATCTATTTAATCCCCGGCAACCATGACGAATTCCTGCGCTCCTACTTTGGCACTCATTTTGGCGGTATCGAGGTGCTGGGGTCTGCCGAGTTCACCGCCCATAACGGAAAATGTTATCTGGTTACCCATGGTGATCAATTTGATGCGGTGGTGACAAACGCCAAATGGCTCGCGCATCTTGGGGACCGGGCCTATGAATTGATGCTGTGGCTGAACACCCGCCTTAATCGGCTTCGCCATCTCTGGGGCGGACAGTACTGGTCCTTGTCAAAATGGGCCAAGCACCAGGTCAAGCAGGCGGTCAATTTTATCAGCGAGTATGAAACAGTGCTGACTGCCGAGGCACGGCGCGGCGGCTACGATGGGGTGATCTGCGGTCATATTCATAGTGCCGCCATCCGTGACATGGGAGAGGTGACCTATGTAAACACTGGTGACTGGGTCGAAAGCTGCACCGCTGTCGTTGAAACGGCAGATGGCAGTCTTGCTCTTATTGATTGGACGCGTTCTGCGCGCCAGTCTCGCGGCGAGTCGCGCCGCCAACTTGGCCGTCAGCCTCGTCGCCGGGCACGCGATGCCCAGCCCGAAGAAAAAGTTCTCGAAAACGTTTAGGGGATACACCCAATGAATTCTTCCGCCCAGGCTCAATTGGACGCGGCTGTTTTGCAGGATGGCGATGCGGCAACCGGATGGCTTGAACGTCTGTTCTCGCGTCTGTTTCTGGGGTTGGTCTATCCGCAGATCTGGGAAGATCCAGTGGTGGACATGGAGGCGCTGGAGATTTCAGCAGAGGATAATCTGGTCTGCATCGCCTCTGGCAGCTGCAATCTAATGTCGTATCTGACCGCTGGCCCGGCTTCGGTCACGGCGGTAGATCTGTCGCCTGCCCATGTGGCCTTGGGCAAGTTGAAACTGACTGCCGCCCAAGCCCTGCCGGACTATGCCGCCTTTTATCAGTTTTTTGGTCGGGCAGACCTGGCCAGCAACGCCGTCCTGTATGAGCGCTATATCCAACCAAAGCTAGACCCCGGCGCGCGGGCGTTTTGGCAGGGGCGGCAGCTGATAAACCGCCGCATCACGTTGTTTCAAAAGGGGCTTTATAAATACGGGCTGCTTGGTCGCTTTTTGGGGGCGGTGCATTTGGTTGCCCGTCTGGGGCGGGTGAATTTTGCGCCCTTGCTGGCCGCACGCAGCCTACAGGAACAACAGGCGTTTTTTGATCAGAAGATCAGCCCCCTGTTTGATATGTGGCTGGTGCGCCGGCTGGCTGGGTTTCGCGCTGCGCTTTTTGGCCTGGGTATTCCTCCGGCGCAGTATGACAAACTGGCGGCTGACGGCGGTGGCGATGTGTTGCCGGTACTGCGCGAACGGGTCCGCAAACTGATGTGTGACACCCCGATCCGGGACAATTATTTTGCCTGGCAGGCCTTTGCACGCGGGTATGACCCGGCACCGGATGGGTCTCTGCCGCCCTATCTGCAGCAGCGCAATTTCCAGGCTCTGCGGGACTATGCCGACCGGGGCCGCATCGTAAACCGCTCCCTTACCGACCAGTTGGCGCAGGAGCCTGACAGCTCGAAACAGGGCTATATCCTGCTGGATGCCCAGGATTGGATGAATGACAGTCAGTTGAATGCGCTTTGGCAGCAAATCACCCGCACGGCAACGCCCGGGGCAAAGGTGATTTTTCGCACTGGCGGCGCTGAGGACATCCTGCCGGGCCGAGTGTCGCCTGACATCCTGGGGCGCTGGGCCTATGACGCAGAGGTTTCCAAGCGGGGCAGCAAGCAGGATCGCTCAGCGATCTACGGCGGCTTTCATCTCTATCGTTTTCAGGGCTGATCAGATGCGCGACGCGACCCCCAATGCCCATGCAGCACTGATGGACCAAACCTACCGCTATCAACGCATATTCTATGATTTGACCCGAAAGTACTATCTGTTTGGGCGCGATGCGCTGATTGATGATCTGGCGCCCGACGCCGACGCGCATGTTCTTGAACTTGCCTGTGGCACGGGGCGAAATTTGCAATTGGCTGAGGGGAAATACCCCGACTGCACCTTTTACGGGCTTGATATCTCGTCAGAGATGTTGGTGTCCGCCGGGAAAAAACTGGGCGCGCGGGTTGCCTTGGCTCAGGCTGATGCCTGCCATTTTGAGGCCGCGCAACTGTTCGGCCGCGACGCATTTGATCGCATCTTTATCTCTTACGGGATTTCAATGATCCCGGATTGGCAGCAGGCTTTGCGCCAGGCCTTTGGGGCGCTTGCTCCGGGCGGCACGCTGCATGTTGTGGATTTTTCCAATCTGGAGGGATGGCCCGGCTGGTGCCGGGGCCTGCTGCATCGCTGGCTGACGAAATTCCATGTGAGCCCACGATTAGAGTTGGCAAGCGAGCTCGACAAGATCGCCCGTGAGCTGGGCGGCAGGGCACAATGCCGCCAGCTTTATCGCGGCTACGCGCAATATGGGATCCTGCGCAAGACCGGCTAACTCTGCGCTCCTGGCGTTGTTTGACTGGGCGTTGTTTGACTGGGCGCTGTTTGGCTGGCCACTGTTTGACTGGTCACAGTCGGGCCTGAGATCTCAACCAGGGTCAGGTGAAATCCCAGATCACGAAGGATTGTGCTGAGCATCGCTGATCAGCACCACAGGCGTGGGAGCCTGGGTTTGGGCTCTTGCCAGCGGGGCGCCCAGGCCAAGAACCAGCGTTGCGGCTGTTAAGGTGGCGCTGCCGCCCAGCAAGGCAACTGCGGTGAATTTGATGAAAGGCATGAAGCTGTTCATTGATTTATTCCTTGAGGCAAAAACGGTGCGGTAAAGGGTCGAACCTGCTTTTGCAGAGAAAACAGCTCCAAACCCACTGGATGTCAAAATGAATACGTGATTTCTGGTGCCAAAATATTGACTGGATGTGCCAAAGACTTGACAGCAAATGCCAAAGGTTGACCCTTTGGTAACGTAAATGTTACTGATATTTGATCGCAGCTCAGGCGCTTGGTAGTCTGTTGAGCGCATCAATTTGGAGCCGGGACTTGACCTCTGTTTCGACACTCTACGCCAGAAAACAGATCGAACATGCAGACCAGATAGCCGACAAGGGCAAGCTGCTGGATCTGGTCGGCCTGACGCCAGAAACGTTAGCCGACCCTACGGTCATGGTGCCGGTTGAGGCCTATCACGACCTGATGGAGGAGGTTGCCAAAAGCGAGTTCCCGGATCTGAGGTTTCACATGAAAACCTGTCGGAGCATGCGGTGCGATGAGTTTGGCGTCTTTGGGCTTGCGCTGAAATCTGCCCCAACCCTGCGTCATGGGTTTCAGCGAATTTGGCGTTATACCCGACTACACAATCGCGTTGCGAGTTTTTCTGCCGAACAGGAGGGCGATCGGTTCTGTTGGTCCATGCAGGCCCCCAAGACGGACCGGCTCGGGGCCTTTTTGTCGGTAGAGGCCGCCATGGGTACGACACTGACGCTCTGTCGTGAAACGACCAGCCCGGAATTTCAGCCCTGCCATGTGCAATTTGTCCATGAAAGAGACGGCTCTATTGATGCCCTGGTAGAGCATTTTGGCTGTGTGCCGGAATTTGGAGCCCGGTCGGATGCGTTGCATTTTGATGTCCAGGACGTTGATCAGCCTAGCAGCATTGGCGATACAGGTGTCTGGAATTTCCTGATCTCTCATCTGGAGCAGATGCTGGAAAAAGAACGTGACCAGGAGCAAAGCTTTGAAGCCCAGGTGATTGAGGAAATTGCCAAACTGCTGAGTGGTGGGGTGCCGCAGCTGTCGGAGGTTGCCAAAAACATGGGACTGGGGGGGCGCACCTTTCAGCGACGGCTGAGCGAGAGGGGGCATAGTTTTCAATCCCTCACCGACGAATCGCGCCGGAAACTCGCCCAGCAGCTTATTCAATCGTCGAGCTATTCCTTCTCTGAGATTGCCTTTTTGACCGGGTTTTCTGAACAAAGCGCCTTTTCACGGGCCTTTAAGCGCTGGTCTGGCCAAACGCCCAAGGCCTACCGGAGTGGCCTGCGCGACAGCAGCGCCGCAACATCCTGCCCTGCTGAATAAGGCCCCTGTTTTGCAGGCATGCTCCCCTTTGAGGGGGGGCGCTTAGCAGTGCAGGTAATGTCGGGCGACCATGCCGGGGTTGGTGGGGTGAAGATATATGACTTGTCATTTATTTGTTTTTCAGGCTCTATCTGGTCGCTGGGGGCTTATGCCCAAGTCAGCAAAAACTGTGGCCGAAAGAAACAGGGCCGAAAAAATGAAGGCCAGGCAGGACCGGGACGAGACGAATATCTTTGCCCGAGGAGATGATCTGCTGGAGGAGGAGAAAGAACCATGACCAAACGCCCCAATGTTTTGTGGATTATGGCCGATCAACTGCGGTTTGATTACCTGAGCTGCTATGGTCACCCGCACCTGCATACACCGCATATTGATGCCCTGGCAAAACGCGGGGTGCAATTCAACAAGGCCTATATCCAGTCGCCGGTCTGCGGTCCGTCGCGGATGTCGGCCTATACCGGGCGCTATGTGCGCAGCCATGGCTCAACCTGGAATGGTATGCCGCTGCGGGTTGGGGAACCCACCTTGGGCGATCACCTGCGCGAGGCAGGTGCGCGGGCGGTTTTGGTTGGAAAAACCCATATGACCGCAGATCTGGAGGGCATGGCCTGGCTTGGCATTGATCCCGACAGCACGATTGGCGTCAGCCGGTCTGAATGTGGTTTTGACCCTTTTGAGCGTGACGATGGTCTGCACCCTGATAGCGCCCGCCAAAAATGGTCTGCCTATGATGACTATCTGGTGGAAAACGGCTTTAAGTCAGAAAACCCCTGGGGTGATTTTGCCAATTCGGGCCTGGATGAAAATGGCGAACGGCTGTCGGCCTGGCTACTGAAAAACTCGCGCTTGCCTGCGGATGTGCCCGAAGAGCATTCCGAGACCGCCTATATGACCAATCGCGCCATTGATTTCATGACTGAGGCTACTGCGGATGGACGTCCCTGGATGTGCCACCTGTCCTATATCAAACCCCATTGGCCCTACATCGTGCCAAAGCCCTACCATGATATGTATGGGCCAGAGCACGTCATCGCTCCGGTCCGCTCTGAAGCGGAGCGCGACACCGATCACCCCCTGATGCAGGCCTATCTGAACGCCCGTGTCTGTCGCAGCTTTGCCCGCGACCATGTGCGTGAACATGTGATCCCGGCCTATATGGGGCTGATCAAGCAGCTCGATGATAACCTCGGTCGGCTTTTTGCCTGGATGGAGGCGGCGGGCTTGAGCGAGAATACCATCATCGCCTTTACCTCGGATCACGGCGATTACATGGGCGATCACTGGATGGGCGACAAGGATTTCTACCACGATGTTGCCGCCAAAGTGCCGCTGATCATTGCAGACCCCCGCAGCGAGGCGGATGCCTCGCGCGGGTCCATCTGCGAAGAGCTGGTCGAAATGATTGATCTGGCACCCACATTTATGAATGCGCTGGGCTGCGAGGCCAAGCCGCATATCATTGAAGGGCGCGATCTGACACCGATCCTGAACGGGACAGAAGGCTTTTCCAGACGCTATGCGATCAGCGAACATGACTATCACTGGTCCGATATGGCCCGCGCGCTGGGCGTGGCGCAGGAACATGCTCATACGGTGATGATATTTGATGGACGGTGGAAATTTATCCGCTGCGAAGGCTTCCGACCGGTGCTGTTCGATCTGGAAACCGACCCGCAGGAAGTGAAAGATCTGGGCGCTTCGGAGCAGGCAGACCACATTGCGGTGCGCGCCCGGATGGAGGCGGCGCTGCTGGATTGGGCGCGACGGCACCACACCCGGATAACCGCGACATCTGCAGTTCTGGCCCGCCAGAAAATTGCAGCAGAGGGCGGTATTCTGATCGGATTCTGGGATGAGCAGGAATACGAAGAGGCCACCGGCAAACCCTTTAGCAGCCTGGTTCCGGCAGGGCGGCCGGGGTAACGCGGGAGACCGGACTGTCCAGTGAACCCAGGCGGTCAGGGAGCGGAGGTCTTTTGTGGCCGATGTGACGCGCTGCCATGTCGGCCCAGACATCCCTCATGTACGGGGCAGGCCCTGTTTGCCAGTCTACATGTCACTTTGTTCCATTGCGATGGTGCGCGCAACACTGGGCAAGCTCTGCATTGCAAAACAGCGGTCTGCAGTAGGCGCGGCGGCTTTGCGGGGGCGAAAGCTCTGCGATTTACTGATTGCGGGCGGGGCTGGAAGTGAGGTGGCCTATACCTGCAGCGCCTAGACTGCCCCGCCACTTTATGCCCTGCTGGGGATGCCAAAACATTCACAGTTGGGGCTTCTCTTGCGCAATCGTTAGCGCTAACTGTATTGCATAAGAGCGGGAGGTATGATTCGGCTAGGTGGGTTCATAAAGGTATTGGAAAATGAGCGAAATTTGGTCGAAGCTGAGTGAGCACCGCAGACAAACTTCTGAGATGTCGATTACCGAACTTTTCGAAAGAGATCAAAACCGGTTTCAGAGCTTTTCTGCCCAAGCCGACGGATTGTTGCTGGATTTTTCCAAAACCGCCCTAGACGAAACCGGACTAAATGCGCTGGTTGATCTGGCGGAACAGGCTGGCTTGGCCAGCAAGATCGAAGCAATGTTTCGGGGCGATCCTATCAACGTCACGGAAGGCCGGGCTGCGTTGCACACAGCCCTGCGCAGCCAGAACGATACGGCTGTGATGGTCGATGGTCAGGATGTCATGCCGGAAATCCAGCAGACCCTGCAACGTATGGAAAGCTTTGCCGGGGCTCTGCGCAGCGGTGCCTATAAAACCGTAACCGGGGCGCAGTTCACGGATGTTGTGAATATTGGCATTGGTGGTTCAGATTTGGGCCCTGTCATGGCAACCCGCGCCCTTGCGCCCTATCACGATGGGCCGCGCTGCCACTATGTTTCCAATGTCGACGGCGCCGATATTACCGATTGCTTGGCTGGGCTGGATCCACAAACCACCTTGATTATCATCGCCTCAAAGTCTTTTACCACCATTGAGACCATGACCAATGCGGCAACCGCGATCTCTTGGTTGCGCGCCGCTCTTGGCGATCAGGCCAGTGGGCATTTGGCGGCGGTGTCTACGGCTTTGGACAAGACCACTGAAATGGGCATTCCCCCGGAACGGGTCTTTGGCTTTGCCGATTGGGTTGGCGGGCGCTACTCGCTTTGGGGGCCTGTGGGCCTGCCTATTCTGATTGCGGTTGGGCGTGATAATTTCCGCGCCATGCTCAGTGGTGCGGCGGCGATGGACCGGCATTTCCAAACTGCGGATTTTCGCCACAACCTGCCGGTTCTGCTGGGGTTGGTTGGCATCTGGCACAGCAATATCTGCGGCTATAATACGCGCGCAATCCTGCCTTACGAGCAACGCTTGGCGCGCCTGCCGGCCTATCTTCAGCAGCTGGATATGGAAAGCAACGGCAAATCTGTGACGCTGGAGGGCAGCCCGGTGCGCCGCACCACGGGTCCGATTGTCTGGGGGGAGCCTGGGACCAATGGTCAGCATGCCTTTTATCAACTGCTCCACCAGGGCACCCATGTGGTTCCCGCCGAGTTCCTGATTGCGGCAGAGGGGCATGAAGCCGAGCTTTCGCATCAGCATGATCTGCTCAAGGCAAATTGCCTGGCCCAATCCGAGGCCTTGATGCTGGGGCGCTCTGCGCAACAGGCCCGCGCCTTGGCCCAAAGCCGCGGCATCCCTGAGGGTGATCTGGATCGCATGACAGCGCATTTGACCTTCCCGGGCAACCGTCCGTCGATCACCCTTGCCTATCCCCGTCTAACCCCCTTTGCACTGGGCCAGATCATTGCCCTGTATGAACACCGTGTCTTTACCGAGGGGGTCATCTGGGGGATCAATTCCTTTGACCAATGGGGGGTTGAACTCGGCAAAGAGCTCGCCGTTGGTCTGCTGCCACTTATTCAAGGCGCCACGGACAGCAGCAAGGATGGCTCTACCCTTGGGTTGGTGGCAAAACTGACAGCCTCCACCCCCGCAACCTGAGGCGCACCCGGTGGGGCGCCAATCGCAACTGGATCTGATATCACTATGGTTTCTCGCGTTATCCCCGTCGACCCCTTTGATCTGGTTCTCTTTGGTGCCACTGGCGATCTGGCGCGCAGAAAAATCCTGCCGAGCCTGTTTCACCGTTTTCAGATCGCGCAGTTCAGCCCCCAAAGCCGCATCATCGGCACGTCGCGCAGCAAGCTGGACAAGTCCGGGTTTCAGGCCTTCGTGGCCGAGGCCATCCGGGAGTTTGGCCAGGAGGGGGAGACCGGAGAAGAGGATATCGCCGCCTTTGTTCAATTGCTGGACTATGTGCCAGTGGATGCAAAAGACGACAACGGCTGGCTGGCGCTGAAAAGCCATCTGCGCGCCGATGTGATCCGGGTGTTTTACCTCTCCGTGGGACCCAGTCTGTTCCCTGAAATCGCCAGCCGTCTTAGCTCTTGCAACATTGCCACACCAGAGAGCCGGATTGTTCTGGAAAAGCCCTTTGGCCATGATCTGGGGTCGGCACAGGCGCTGAACGCGGCGTTGCGGGATCATTTTGACGAAAGCCAGATTTACCGGATTGACCACTATTTGGGCAAAGAAACGGTGCAGAACCTGATGGCGCTGCGCTTTGCCAACTCCCTGTTTGAGCCGT
Source organism: Phaeobacter sp. G2 (assembly GCA_025163595.1). NCBI lineage: Bacteria > Pseudomonadati > Pseudomonadota > Alphaproteobacteria > Rhodobacterales > Roseobacteraceae > Phaeobacter > Phaeobacter sp. G2. The sequence continues at coordinate 3,717,562 of CP104100.1, read as the reverse complement.
TGTGGAATTCCACCCATATCGACCATGTGCAGATCACCGTTGCCGAAAGCATCGGCGTCGCCGGGCGGGGGGAATATTATGACCGTTCTGGGGCCATGCGGGATATGGTGCAGAACCATTTGATGCAGCTGCTCTGCCTGACTGCGATGGAGCCGCCCTCGCGGTTCACCTCTAATGCGGTGCGCGATGAAAAGGTCAAAGTGATCGAAGCGCTGGAAACGGTGGCGCAGGGCGATCTGGCACGGGGGCAATATCGTGCCACCCCCGGCAGGGCTGTTGCCGACAGCTATCTGGATCACGCCGGTGATCCCAACAGCCGCACCGAGAGCTTTATCGCGATGAAGGTGCAGGTGGCCAACTGGCGTTGGGCCGGGACGCCCTTTTATCTGCGGACAGGCAAATGCCTGCGGGCCCGTGAAAGCGAAATTGCAGTGTATTTCCGTGATCCGCCCCATAACATTTTTGAAGGCGCCGACGGGGTGCATGGCAATGTCCTGGTGATCCGCCTGCAACCGGATGAGGGCATCACCCTGCGCACCACGATCAAGGATCCGGGCCCGGGCGGCATGCGGCTCACCGGGGCCAATCTGGATATGACCTTTGCCGACTCCCTGCCCGAAGCGGGGCGTCCCCAGGATGCCTATGAGCGGCTGATCATGGATGTCATTCGCGGCAACCAGACCTTGTTCATGCGCGGGGATGAGGTCGAGGCCGCCTGGGCCTGGGCCGATCCAATCATTGACGGCTGGAGCCAGTCCGGCGCCGCCCCCCAGGCCTATGATCGTGGCGGCTCGGGGCCTGAGGATTCCCTGTTGCTGATGCACCGCGATAATCGCCGTTGGCGCACTATTGGTGCCTGATGCGTTTCACCACCGCCCCTTTGCCGACCCATCGCTAGCACCTGCCAGACACCCGAAAGGCCTCTTACATGCGACTTAATAAAACTCTCGCCGAGGTAACCCACCGGATCATCGCCCGCAGCGCCGCCAGCCGCAGCGCCTATCTGGAGCGCATGCAGGCCGCTGCAGTCAAAGGACCGGCGCGGGCGCATCTCAGCTGTTCGGGGCAGGCCCATGCCTATGCCGCCACCGGAGCGGATCAAGCGACACTTGCCGAGGCGAGCAGCGGCCATCTGGGCATTGTCACAGCGTATAATGATATGCTGTCAGCGCATCAGCCTTTTGAAACCTATCCGGCGCTGATCCGCGACGCCCTGCGTCAGGCCGGGGGCACGGCGCAGGTGGCGGGCGGAGTGCCTGCGATGTGTGATGGTGTCACCCAGGGCGAGGCGGGTATGGAGCTGAGCCTGTTTTCCCGCGATACCATCGCCATGGCCACCGGCATCGCGCTGAGCCACAATGTCTTTGATGCGGCGGTCTATCTGGGGGTCTGTGACAAGATCGTTCCGGGGCTGGTGATCGGGGCGCAGGCCTTTGGTCATATTCCGGCGGTTTTCCTGCCTGCGGGTCCCATGACCAGCGGATTGGCAAATGACGAAAAGGCGCAGATCCGACAAAAGTTTGCCGCCGGAGAAATCGACCGGGCCGAATTGCTGAAAGCCGAGATGGCGGCCTATCATGGCCCCGGCACATGTACGTTTTACGGGACCGCCAATTCCAATCAGATGTTGATGGAATTCATGGGGCTGCACCTGCCCGGCTCCAGCTTTGTCAATCCCGGCACCGCCCTGCGCGAGGCGCTGACGGTAGCGGGGTCACAACGGGCGCTGGCGCTCTCGGCGCTTGGCAATGACTATACGCCGATCTGCCAGGTGCTGGATGAAAAGACCTATGCCAATGGCATCGTCGGGCTGATGGCCACGGGCGGCTCCACCAATCTATTGATCCACCTCATCGCCATGGCGCGCGCCGGCGGGATCATTCTGGACTGGCAGGATTTTGCGGACCTGTCGGAGGTGGTGCCGCTGCTGGCGCGGGTATATCCCAACGGCTTGGCTGACGTGAACCACTTCCACGCCGCTGGCGGTTTGGGCTTTATGATCGGTGAGCTGCTGGAGGCGGGCTTCCTGCATGGGGATACCAAAACTGTGGCGGGCGAGGGGCTTGCGAGCTACACCCAAGAGCCGTTGCTCTTGGAGGAGGGGCTGACCTTCCGTCCTGGCCCCAAGGAGACCTTGAACGCTGCGATTGTGCGCCCGGCTGCGGAGCCGTTTCAGGCGACGGGCGGGTTGAAACGTCTGACGGGCTCACTGGGGACTGCGGTGATCAAGGTCTCGGCGGTGGATGAAAAACATCATGTGATCGAGGCGCCGGCGCGGGTGTTCCACGACCAAGAGGACGCCAAGGCGGCCTTTAAGGCGGGGGAATTCAACGGCGACGTTATTGTCGTGGTGCGTTTTCAGGGCCCCAAAGCCAATGGCATGCCCGAGCTGCACAGCCTGACCCCGATGTTGGCGATCCTGCAGGGGCGGGGTCACAAGGTGGCGCTGGTCACCGATGGGCGCATGTCTGGGGCTTCGGGCAAGGTGCCGGCGGCGATTCACGTGGTTCCCGAGGCCCTGGATGGTGGACCAATTGCCAAGGTTCGCGATGGCGATATGATCCGGCTGGATGCCACCAGTTGCGCGCTGGAGATCCTCACAGAGGGGGTGCTGGACCGCGCCAGCGCCAGCGCCGATCTCAGCGCCTATCAGCACGGCACGGGGCGCGAAATGTTTGGCATGTTCCGCCGCACTGTGACCTCAGCCGATACCGGCGCCACGGTGTTTGATCTGCCCACCGAGGCGACGCCGACCTCACAGAACTGACACAGAGCAGGCAGGCCGCTCCTTTGGGCACTTTCCCAATTTATTTTGTATGCCCCGCGACTGCCCTGCGCGGGGCATAAGGTTGTGCCTGATCTGCTGGGCTTGACTCTTGGCGGGCTTTGAGTGTTTTTGAACCAATGTAGAATTGGTTCAGCTGGCTGTTGCAGGCTGAAACGTGACGGGCCTAAACATGACGGGCCGAAACATGACGGGCCGAAACAGGTCGCAAGGGGGCGCAGATGCAGGGGTTTACCACACGGCCAGAAATTCGCGGCTCCTTTGGTGTTGCAACCTCAACCCATTGGATCGCCTCGGCTGTAGGCTTTGGCATTCTGGAGCGTGGCGGCAATGCCTTTGATGCGGCGGTGGCCGCCGGGCTGGTGTTGCAGGTGGTCGAGCCGCATTTGAACGGCCCTGCCGGGGATCTACCAGCCATTTTCCATTCCGCTAAATCCGGCAAGACGACAGTGCTTGCCGCCCAAGGCCCGGCGCCGGCCGGGGCGACGATAGATCACTACCGGGCACAGGGGCTGGAGCTCATCCCCGGCTCAGGACTGCTGGCCACGGTCATTCCCGGCGCTTTTGATGGCTGGATGCTGATGCTGCGCGACCATGGAACCCTGTCTCTTGCTCAGGTGATGGAGCCTGCAATCTCCTATGCGCGCGACGGCCACTCGGTTTTGCCTGGGGTCGCCCATACCATCGCAGGCCTGGCGGACTATTTTGCGGCTGAGTGGCCCAGTTCCGCTGCGACCTGGTGTCCCGGTGGTGTTGCGCCCGCACCAAATGAAAATTTCAAGAACCCCGATCTGGCCCGGACATACCAACGTCTGGTGGATCTGGGTGAGGCCAGCGGCGCGGACCGCGTGGCGCAGATTGATGCGGCCCGTAGCGCCTGGGCAGAAGGTTTTGTTGCCGAGGCAATCGCGGAGTATCTAAAAACCGCAAAGGTGCATGACGTCTCGGAGCAAAAGAACAGCGCCGTGTTGACGGCGGCAGATCTGGCGCAGTGGCGGGCGCAGTATGAAGAGACGCTCAGCTATACCTATCACGGCTGGACCGTGCATAAGACCCAGGCCTGGTCGCAGGGGCCGGTGTTGTTGCAAAGCCTGGCGATCCTGAACCATTTTGACCTGGCAGCGATGGACCCTATGGGGGCAGAGTTCACCCATACGGTGATTGAGGCGATGAAGCTCGCCTATGCGGACCGCGAGGCCTATTATGGCGACCCGGATCACAGCGCGGTGCCGATGGATGTGCTGTTGTCGGATGAGTATAACGCCGGGCGCGCAGCGATGATCACTGATCAGGCCTCGCTGCAGCAGCGCCCCGGTCGGGTGCCAGGGTTTGAACATCAGGCGGATGCCTATATCGCCCGGGCGGCGCGGGACTTTGGCGTCGCTGAGGCTGCACCACAAGAGCCGACCATGGCGCATCTCACGGAGAAACGTGGCGATACCGTACATTTGGATGTGATTGATCGCTGGGGCAATATGGTCTCTGCAACGCCTTCGGGAGGATGGCTGCAATCCAGCCCTGTGGTGCCCGGTCTGGGCTTTGCGCTGAACAGCCGCGCCCAGATGTTCTGGCTGGAGCAGGGGCTGCCCACCTCCTTGGCGCCGGGGCGGCGCCCGCGCACCACCCTGACGCCAAGCCTGGCAGAAAAGGACGGCACCCGGCTGGTCTTTGGCACGCCTGGGGGGGACCAGCAGGATCAATGGCAATTGATCTGGTTCCTGCGCTTTGTGCACCACGGGCTGGATCTGCAGGCGGGTATGGACGCGCCGCTGTTTCATTCGATGCATTTTCAAGGCAGCTTTTATCCGCGCGCCGCCCTGCCTGGCGAAATGATGATTGAAGCGGCTTACGGCGAGGCCGTAATCGCTGACCTGCGCCAACGGGGCCATATGGTCACGGTGGCCGAGGATTGGACCGTTGGACGACTGACCGCAGCCCTGCGCCATGCGGATGGGAGCCTGCAGGCTGCGGCCACGCCACGCCTGATGCAGGCCTATGCGGTAGGGCGCTAAGCTGCGCGTGGCAAACTGTCTGGCGAGCAGAACACATACAGGAACGGGAACCTAAGACATGTTTGAGATCGAAACCCTTTTGACTTTGGCGGCCGTTGCTGCTGGATCGGGCGTCGTGGGCGGGATACTGGCCGGGCTATTGGGCGTCGGAGGCGGCATTGTCATTGTGCCGGCTCTTTATCTGGCATTGTCCCTTACCGGGATGGACAGTGCGCTCACCATGCAGGTGGCCGTTGGCACCTCGCTGGCGACCATTGTGTTTACCTCGCTGTCGTCGGGCTATGGTCACTATCGCAAAGGCGCCATTGATATGGGCTTGCTCAAGCTTTGGGCGCCGTCAATCCTGATCGGGGTGCTGATTGGTGGCGTTCTGGGGGGGGTGGTGTCAGGCAAGGTGCTGATTGCGGTTTTTGCCGTGGTGGCGGCCATCGTCGCTTTGGACATGATCCTGCGCACAGGCGCTGACAGTGCAACACCGCGCAGCTTTGCTAAACCGGTCTGGGCCGCTTTGGGCGTGGTGGCCGGGGCGATTTCGGCCATGATGGGGATTGGCGGCGGTACCGTCTGTGTGCCGCTGTTGAATTTCCTCGGCTATGACATTCGCAAAGCGGTTGGCACCTCAGCGGCCATTGGGTTTGTGATCGGTGTGCCCGGAGCGCTGATTTACATGGCGACCGGTTTTGGCGCCGAGGGGCTGCCGCCGTTTTCTTTTGGCTATGTGAACCTTTTCCTGGCAGCGGTGATCATTCCATTGAGCACCAGCTTTGCGCGGGTGGGGGTTAAACTGGCCCATAGCATTCCGCGCCGAGCCCTGCGACTGGCCTTTGGCGTATTCTTGATGCTGACCTCTGCGCGTATGTTCAGCGACCTGGCAGGTCTGTAGCCAGCAATGACCGATCACCCTCCACGCAGCCCAGCAGGCACATCCGATACCCGGCAGCCGCAACAGCATCTGGCGCAGCAGTTGCGACAGGGAATTGCATCCGGAACCATGCTGCGCGGGGACCGCCTGTTGCCTGAACGAGAGATGGCGCAGCATCTGGGCGTCAGTCGTGCCCGTTTGCGGCAGGCGCTGGATCTGCTTGAGGCCGAAGGCGCCCTGTTTCGCAGACGTGGGCAGGGAACCTTTGTGCAACCGCCCCCCGCAACTGACGCCGCGCGGCTCAAGAGCCTCGCGCAACGGGTGAGCCCGCAAGAGGTGATGGAGGTGCGGTTGCAGATCGAGCCTGCCCTGGCAGGTCTTGCAGCCCTGCGTGCCGATGACCAAGCGCGCGAGCGTTTTGCACAGGCGGCCCAGGCGACGCTCGATGCGCCGGATCAACACAGCTACGACGCTGCGGATGACGTCTTTCACTATAAAATCGCAGAGATGGCGCAGAACCCGCTATTTCTGACAGTCTATGAGGCAATCCGTACGGTGCGGGCGCAGTCCAGTTGGGCCACCACACGGGCCGCTCATTATTCGCCTGAGGTGATGGCCGTTCTGGGGCAGCAGCACCAGACTCTGGCAGCGGCCATCCTAAAGGGCGACAGCCCGGCGGCAACGCAGATCATGCAGGACCACCTGCACTGCGTGGCGGAGACGCTGTTGCAATCCCAATAGGGTCGTGACCTTAGAGGAACACCCGGTATTGGCTTAATAACTTCATGCCCTGTTTTGTTATTTACGGAAATTTTCTGGTAAGTAATATCTTGGGTTGCAGGTTCTGTTTCCTGGGGTTGTTTTGGCGCTATTTTTGAATTTTTAATAAACGAACTTTAATAAAGGGGCGTACAACCTTGTGGAGTTTTTAAATGTTCAGGAATGTCTCAATAAACTTAAGATTGCTGGTTTCTGGCATTACAGCGGTGTTATCTATCGTATTTCTGGCCAGTCTGTCGGTCTATAGCCTATGGCAGAGTGAATTGGAATTGGAAGGGCAAATCGCCACTGTCGGGACGGTGCGGCAGGAGTTAAACGCAAATCTGAAACGCGAAGCGATAGAAGGGCTGGTTGTTTACGGCCTGCTTCAGGGCGCAGATCTCTCCAATGATGATAAAGCAGCGCTGTCGGCGCAGCTGACGGAAGAGGCAGAGAGCCTTCTGACCAGTCTCAAAGAGCTTCAGGTGACAGAAACCCAGCCCGAAACCGCCGCCGCGATCGAAACAGTTTTGCCTATGGCAGAGCAGAGCCTCGCCTCTAGCCAGGCTCTTCAGGCTTTGGGGTTTCGCGATAGTGCCGCTGCTCTGGCAGCGCTGCCGTCCTATTTGCAAGAATTCCACGCCTTGGAAGAAGCGCTTCTCTCTCTTGGTGAAAGCATTGAAACGCGTGCCGCGGAAACAGCGGTGGCGGCGCGGGCCCATGATATAAATATGCTTTATACGTTATTGGGTATTTCTGGCCTGACCATTTTGGTGGTGCTATATAATGCGCGCAAAACGACGCTGACCATTACCAGACCAATCGAACGCTTGCGCATGGCGCTCAAAGATGTTGCGGAAGGGGATTTTGAGATCAGGATCTCTGACCGAATGCGCCCGGACGATTTTGGTGAAATTGCCCATGATATCGATGTGATTACTGCCCTTGTTGTAAAAACTCTCGCCGAACAAGAGGCGGGCCGAGCCGAAGGGGAGCGTGTTATCACCCGTCTTGGGAACGGGTTGAAAAATATGTCGAAAGGGGACTTTAGTGACCGTATTGATGAAACCTTTGACGATGAATACGATCCACTGCGCATTGATTACAATGAAACGGTAGATAACCTGAATGAATTGATTTCCAAGGTGGTATTGGCCAGCAAGGGTATTCAGGGACGATCCAGTGAAATTCAGGTCGCATCCGAGGATCTGTCGACGCGCACTGCCAGCCAGGCCGCAACGCTGGAGCAGACTGCAGCAGCGCTGGAGCAGATGGCTATGAGCGTCAACACTGCGGCGCAAAACACCAAAGAAGTCGAGCAGGCGGTGGTGACAGCGCGCAGCGACGTGGAACACAGTGGGCGGGTCGTTGAGGGGGCAATTGCCGCCATGAACGAAATTGAGGCGTCCTCTAGTCGGATTTCGCAGATCATTGGGGTGATTGATGACATCGCCTTCCAGACCAACCTTCTTGCGCTTAATGCCGGGGTTGAAGCGGCACGCGCTGGCGAAGTGGGGCGGGGATTTGCTGTTGTGGCCTCCGAAGTGCGTGAGCTGGCACAGCGGTCGTCTGAAGCGGCAAAGGAGATCAAAATCCTTATCGCGACCAGCTCCGATCATGTCCAGGATGGGGTGCAGCAGGTTGACGGTGCAGGCAAGGCACTGGAAGCGGTTGTCCAGCAGGTCGCCCAGATTTCAGAGCTGATATCGGGCATTTCTGCGGTCTCTGCCAATCAGGCTACGGGGATCAACGAGGTCAATATCGGCATGTCTCAGCTGGATGAGGTGACCCAGAAAAATGCGACCATGGTTGATGAGTCCAGCTCTGCTATCCAGTCTTTGAATGGCGAAACACGCGGACTGAATCAGCTGGTTGATCAGTTTGTCTTGCGCGAAGAGCAGGATCAGGTCGAAGACGCAACCTCTTGGCAGGACGGTGCACCTGAGCCTTGGCAGGACAGTGCGCCTGAGCCTTGGCAGGACAGTGTGTCTGAGGTGGATTTTGCCGAAGCCACTGACGATTTCGACGTGGATGATATGGACTATGAGGAAGAACAGATGCCTCGGTCTGCATAGGCCATTACCGGCCTGAGCCATCATCGGCCTGAGCCATCAACCTGACTGAGCCATCGACGAAGATCGCAGCTAGGATGATCTGTCAGACAATGGCAGGATGCGCCCATTTTGAACAGCCGTAAACTTTTGGCTGGATCTCAAACCGAGCGCATCCGCGAAATCGTACAACCAGACCTAAAGGTAGTAGCTGTCGGAAAAGACATGATGTGCCAACCGGTCACGCTTGAGGCCACGTTTTGCAAGCTCTTCGTCGCTCATCGCCATCAGTTTGGTTAGGGTTTTGTAGCGCGTATCGTTTTCGGCCATTGCGACCAAACCTCTGCCAAGGGCTGTGAAGGGCTTCGCAAGAAGATTCAAAAGTCCAAAGGCGGTTGGGGCGGTATAATGTGCGGTATGTGCCATTTGCAGGTCACTCCTGATAAAACGTCTCCCATGGGGTGAAAATAGGCGGCGGTTCTCCGCGCCACCAGCCGCAGCGCCGTCATAGCCGCTATGCGTTGAGCTCAGGCGCCGGGATGGCGTAAATTTCAGGCATTAAAATCATATATTTGTTAGATTTTTTGCATCTTGTGAAACCTGCGGGCTCAGGGGGCGTGAAATTGAACCCTTGGGCGGGTAGGGCGCATCTGTATTTCAGGATGAATCTGTCCAGTCCTTGGCATGTTGCAAAATGCAAGCATGAGGGAAAATGGTGTTTTTTCCCGTTGCGAGCAGGGCCTGAATGATAAGAATTGGCCCATGAGCGAAATGAACTGTCCCAACTGTGGTAGCGGCGTCAGCCCGGCGATCAAAAGCGTCAAGATGATCACCTGCGAGTCCTGTGCGACCACTCTGCTGCTTGAGGATGCGGGGCTGCGTCTTGCGGGCAGCCAGGGGGTGCTGCATGAGGTGCCGATGATTTGCCAGCTGGGCGATGAGCTCAAGATCGGCAAGGGGCGCTATCAGGTTCTGGGCCATGCCCGGTTTTCCTACGGGCGCGGCACCTGGGATGAATTCTGGGCGATTGACGGCTCCGGCAATCCGGTGTGGATTTCCGTCGATGAGGGCGATCTGATCCTGCAGCGTGAACTGCCAGAAAAAGACTGGCCACAATTTCGGGGGACGCTGCGTCTGGGCCGTACGCTGCGCTACAAGACTGAAGGGTTTCGCGTCGACGAAGAGGGAACCGGAACATGTGTTGGCCTCAAGGGCAGCTTTGGGCACCCGTTGACGGTCGGAGAGAGCTATCGCTTTCTCAACCTGCAGGGGGAGAATGGCACTGTGCTGTCGGCGGAGAGTGTCGGCAAGGACTATGAGTGGTTCATTGGCAGCTGGATCGACCCCTTTGAGGTCGAGGTCAAAGCAGCATGAGCCTGAACCCAGATCTTAAGTCGATCAACTGCACCGCCTGTGGCGCCGGGCTCGACGTTCTGGGCGGCGGCCGGGTGACAACCCATATCTGTAGCTATTGTGGCACGGCGCTGGATGCGTTGGACAATTATAAGACCCTGGTAAAATTCAATATTCTGGAGCGCCCGGAGACCCCGATCAAGATTGGGGCGGCGGGGCAGATCTTTGGGGTGAACTACACTGTCATTGGGCTACTGGAACACGAAGAGGTCTGGCGCGGGCGCAGTTGGAAATGGGTGGATCATCAGGTGTTCTCTCCCACTCATGGCTATGCCTGGCTGACACTTGAGGATGGCCATCTGACCTTTTCGCGGCGCTACCGCAAGCCGGTGGGCTGGCTGTCAGAAGCTGAGGTCAACCGCGCAGATACCCGCCCGAGGGTGCGGGCCGGGGGAGAGGTGTTCCAATATTATGAGACCTCAACCAGCGCGGTGACCTATGCAGAGGGCGAATTCACCTGGGCGCCGCGCAAGGGACAGAAGACCACCACGATTACGGCGATGTCCGACACTGCGATGTTGGGCTTTTCGACCACCAAACGCGAACGCGAGATCTACCATACGGTCTATCTGGAGCCGACCGAGGTTTCCGGCTTTGATCTGGACATTGGGAGCAAGCCAAGCGGAGTACATGCGCTTCAGAAATTGAAGGCAGGCGCCCATGCAGCTTTCCTGACCAAGGCGGCACTGGGCTGTATGGCGCTGTGCCTGGGTTTAGCGCTTGTCATGTTCCTGCAAAACGGCAGGCTAGCCGAAACGCGGCAACGGTTCTCGGTTACGGAACTGCCGGTAACCATCCCGTTTGAGGTGAGCGAACCAGGGCGTCTGACCCGTATTGATCTACAGGGAAATGGGCGCAATAGTTGGCACTTCCTTTCGGTAGAGCTGGAAGATCCCGAGGGGGAGGTTCTGTTTGAGTCCGGGCGCACCGTGGAATATTATCATGGGCGCGACAATGAGGGCAGCTGGAGCGAGGGCAGCAATGCGGCGAGCCTGGCCTTTTTTCCGCCGGCGGCCGGTCGTTATGCGGTGACGCTGGATTTGGAAGAGAGCGGATTTTGGGCGCCCAATGTGAACCGCGCCTCTTCGCCGCAACGCCAGTTGACTGAGGTGAGCCTGCAAATTCGCAATGGCGTTTCCAGCAGTTTCTGGCTGGTTCTCCTGGCGCTTGGTTTTGGCTGTGTTGGCGGCCTGCCGATGCTGCGCCGTTATCTGCATAACAGGGCCCGCTGGCGCGACAGCGACTGGGTTGATGAGGACGACGATTGAGATGATGTTATTTCGGCTGGTCTTTGTTGTGCTCTCGGGGCTGGCTATCGCTGGAACCACCTATGTCGCCTATCTGGGCCATGGCGGCGAAAGCCGTGATTTGGATCGCTCTATCCGCGCTGTCAGCGCTGGGCGGGGATTGAATGGAAGTATCAAATAGAGAGGATTCTCATGGAGTATCTTGCCGCAATTCAGCTGGCTGAAATGATCAGCACTGTTGTCTATACAATTCTGGGCGTCGCGCTCATGGGGCTGATCTGGAAGGTCATTGACTGGATGACACCTTTTCCCATCATGAAAGAGATCGAGCAGGATCAGAACATGGCGCTGGCGGTGTTGATTGGTTTGGTGTTCGTTTCGATTTCGATCATCATTGCGGCTGTCATTGTCTCCTGAGCCGCAGGTGCAGACGACAGAGGGCGCAGGCGCATCAACTGACCCGCTTGCGGCGGCCAAGTCCCTGCGCCTGCGGGAAGCCTGGCTTTTGGTGGCAACCTTTCTGGTGGCTGTGGCCGGCCTCATCTATGAGCTGATTGCGGCCACATTGTCGAGCTACCTGCTGGGTGACTCCGTGCGACAGTTCTCCTATGTGATCGGGGTGTTTCTGTCGTCCATGGGGCTGGGGGCCTGGCTGTCGCGCTATGTGGAGCGCCCAATGGCGGGCTTTGTCTGGGCGCAGATCCTGCTGGGGATCGCGGGTGGGTTTATGGCGCCGGCGGTGTTCCTGACCTTTGCCTGGATGGAGAGCGTCAGCCTGCCGTTGTACGGATTGCTGATCACCGTTGGGCTGCTTTCGGGACTGGAGATCCCGTTGATCGCGCGGGTGCTCAAAGACATTGGCGCGCCGGAGTTCCGCTTTGAGAATGTTCTCAGCGTTGACTATATCGGCGCATTGGTTGCCTCGCTTGCCTTTCCATTGCTGATCATTCCGCACCTTGGCCTGATGGCTGGGAGCCTGGCGTTTGGGGCGCTGAACCTCGGGGTTGCCGGGCTGTCCTTGTGGATATTTCGTCGCGATACCAGCCGGGCGCAGCTGGGGGTCTGGGCGATCGCGTTGCTGGTGACCCTGGTTGCACTATGGCAGGCAGAACGCCTGGTATCCGTGACAGAGAGCAACCTGTTTGAGGATGACATTATCCTCAGCGAAGCCACGCCCTATCAGCAGATCACAGTGACCCGGTATCGCGACCGCACCCGGCTGTTTCTGGACTACTCGATCCAGTTTGATAGCCTGGATGAGTACCGCTACCATGAAAGCCTGGTGCATCCGGCCATGTCGCTGGCGCCGCGCCGCAAATCCGTGCTGATCCTTGGCGGCGGTGATGGGATGGCGGCACGGGAAGTGTTGCGCTGGGCGGAGGTCGAGAAGGTCACGCTGGTCGATCTGGACCCACGCGTCACCGAGCTGTTTCGCGACCACCCGGACCTGTCACCTTTGAACCACGGATCCCTGTCTGATCCGCGCCTTGAAATCAAAAATGTTGATGCCTGGCGCTTTGTTGAAGGCAGCAGCGCTGTCTATGATGTGATAATAATAGATCTTCCTGATCCCAAGAACCTGGCCCTGTCCAAGCTCTACAGCCGCCAGTTTTACGGCACCTTGGTTGAGCGGCTGAGCGCGCAGGGGATTATGGTGACACAGGCGGGATCGCCACTGTTTGCCCGCGAAGCCTTTTGGTCGATCAATGCGACCCTGCAGTCCAGCCGTAACCCCCAGGCCCCGGGGGCTGGGCTGTCGACGCAGCCCTACCATGCCTATCTGCCGAGCTTTGGCGATTGGGGATTTGTACTGGCCAGTCCGCAAAAACCGGCCTCGACGCGGCTTGGCCTGCCTGCAAATCTGGCGGCGGAGCTGAAATATCTGACCCCCGAGGTGTGGCAGGCGGCGCAGGTGTTTGACCCTCAAAGTGGTCCCACACCAGTGGCGGTCAATACGGTGCAGTCACATGCTTTGGTTGGGTATTATCTGGATGGCTGGGCGCGTTGGTTTGAGTAGCCCGTAGGGCCTGCGGTTTTTAAGGTCCTCGCCTTGGCGTCAGTGCGCAAGCGAGATGATTTCTGATCAAATTATTGCAGGGGCAACAGGGGATAGGGTAGGTAGCGGTCAGGATTGATCGCACGGGGCAAGACCCCAGTAAGGAATAGCCCATGACCCCGCTTTCTGGCCTCAAAGTTGTTGAATTGGCGCGCATTCTGGCAGGTCCCTGGATCGGCCAGTCGCTGGCGGATTTGGGCGCCAAAGTGACCAAAGTCGAAAGTCCTGATGGAGATGATACCCGCAGCTGGGGGCCTCCGTTTATTGAGCGCGACGATGATAAAACAGCAGCCTATTATTATGCGGCCAATCGCGGCAAAGACTGTGTTGTGGCGGATTTTCGCACCGAAGCGGGGCGCGCGCAGGTGCTGGAGCTGATCCGGGATGCGGATATTCTGATCGAGAATTTCAAGGTCGGTGGGTTGGCGAAATATGGCCTCGATTATGAGAGCCTGGCCCAGGTGAACCCGCGGCTGATCTATTGCTCGGTCACCGGGTTTGGTCAGGACGGACCCTATGCCAAACGCGCAGGCTATGATTTTCTGCTGCAGGGGATGTCCGGTTTGATGTCGATCACCGGTGAGCCTGAGGGCCAGCCGCAAAAGGTAGGGGTTGCGATCACCGATGTGGTCACCGGGCTTTATGGCACCATTGGCATTCTGGCGGCGGTTGAACAGCGCCATACCACGGGCCGGGGTCAGCACATTGACATGTCCTTGCTGGATTGCGCCACGGCGGTTCTGGCAAATCAGGCGATGAACTATCTTGCCACCGGTGACAGCCCGACACGGCTGGGCAATGCGCATCCCAATATCGCGCCCTATCAGGTCATGGCGGTACAGGATGGGCATATCATTCTGGCCGTGGGCAATGACGGCCAGTTCCAGCGCTTGTGCGATGTGCTGGGTCTGGCGGGCATCAAGGCGGATGCGCGGTTCAGCTCGAACCAACTGCGGGTGGCCAATCGCGATGCCCTGACGATCTTGCTGGAAACCGTGCTGGCGGGCTGGAGCCAGGGAGAGTTGCTGGCAGCACTGGAGGCGGCGACGGTTCCGGCGGGTCCGATCAATACCGTGGGTCAGGCCTTTGAGGATCCACAGTTGCAGCATCGCGGAATGCAGATTTCACCAGAGGGCATTCCTGGCGTCCGTGGTCCCTGGAAATTCTCGGATGCTGATCTGGCGTTGGAAAAATCGGCGCCCAAATTGCCAAAATAAGCTCTGCATTTTCTGGGCTACGGCTCTGGAGTGATGCTGATAGGTGGCTGGTCTCCCAGCAGGCGCCGCACCTTTGGGTCCAGTCTGACGCTGGTGCTGGGGTAGGCGCCGGTCAGCGCCAGGGCTTCGCGGGCGCTGGTGCGCTCAGAGATGCGTACCCAGACCGTGCGGGTGGAAAAGGGCTGTTGATCCGGGCGGGCAGATACCCCAAGGGTCAGCCCCTGCAGATAGGTTGTCTGTTGTGGGTGTTCCGGCATTAAAACTGTCTCCGACAAGAAACCACCTGCGCGCCGGTGGGTCTCATACATACACAGCCGGTTTCCCTGAAAGCTGGCCAGCCCGTGATAACGGCTGCGCTGGCGAATGCTGCCGTCGCCGGAGGTCGCCCGCTCATAGGTATGGGTGACAACCAGACCATCCTCGGCCCGGAGCTGGATCAGACTGCGCAGGATCTGCCCTGGCCAGGTCGGGGTGCAGTAATAGGCGTGATAGACCCCTAAAAACCGACGCAGCGGGCGGGCCTGGTTTTGAAACAGCCGGTTGAACGGCAAAAATGAGGGATTTGCGGCCAGCGCAGCCTTATCCAGCCGCGCGCCCTGTGCGGCGCAGAATTTATCATGGGGGGCCAGCAGCTCTGCCTCTGTCAGGGCAAAATACTTACTGATGCGCCGCAGGTTATGGGCCGAGGGGGCGCCGCCACCGCTGAGGTAGCGGTTGAACTGCTGGCGATTGATGCCAATGCCACGACAGGTCTGCGCAATCGGCCCCGCTTCGGCACAGAGCCAGCGCAGGTTTTGGGCGAAAGAAGACTGCATCTGGCGCTCGCTTATGAGGATCTCGATAAAGTGCTTACATTAGCGTCACTTTGGGTACAATTGCGCAGTATGGAAATTCAGCGACTTGGGCGAGATTGCAGCAAGATTTGTAGCCAGAAAATGAGATGCCCGAATGCCCAACGCCTATGACCTGATCGAGACCACCTGGATCACCCTGCCCGACGGGCGCCGCCTGGCTGCGCGGATGTGGTTGCCACGGGTGCAGACTCCGGTTCCAGCCATTCTGGAGTATCTGCCCTACCGCAAGGGCGATGGCACCGCGCCACGGGATGAAACCACCCATAGGGTTTTTGCCAGCGAAGGCTATGCCTGTATCCGAGTTGACATCGCCGGCACCGGGGACAGCGAAGGCGTCTTTGATGACGAATATTCGGAGCAGGAGTTGAGCGATGGCGAAGCGGTTCTGGCCTGGATTGCGGCGCAGGATTGGTGCGATGGCAACATCGGTATGATTGGCATTTCCTGGGGTGGCTTCAACGGGTTGCAACTGGCATATCGCCGCCCCGAGGCGCTCAAGGCGGTGGTCTCGGTGGCCTCGACAGCGGATCGCTACGCTGATGATATCCACTATATGGGCGGCTGCCTGCTCAGCGATAATGCCAATTGGGGCAGCCAGATGTTTGCCTATCAGTCGCGCCCGGCAAACCCCAAGAACCGCGCTGACTGGCGGGAGGATTGGATCAAGCGGATCGCGGAGATGCCCTTTATGGCCGCCGACTGGCTGCGCCATCCGACCCGCGATGATCAGTGGAAGCACGGCTCCGTCTGTGAGGATTGGTCGGCCATCACCGCCCCGGTTTTGGCCATCACCGGCTGGGCGGATGCCTATGTGAATACCCCATCCGCCCTGGCCGCCAATCTCACCGCACCCTCCAAGGCGCTGGTGGGCCCCTGGGAGCACCGCTACGCCCATATCGCCAAACTGGATCCGGCGGATTTCCATGGCGAGGTGCTGGCCTGGTTTGATCACCACTTGCGTGCAGAGGATAACGGAGCTCAGGATCTGCCGGACTACCGCACCTATATGCAGGAACATTTCAATCCCACCATGCAGAACAAGCCCCGTCAGGGCCGCTGGGTAGCTGAGGCGCAGTGGCCATCCCCCAATGTGCGCGACCGAGTGATGTATCTGGGCGCTGATGGGCTGTCGGAGACGGTCACACCAGGGCAGCGGGTTGTGCGCAACCCGGCGACGCTGGGGCAGGCTGCGGGTTATTTTTGTGCTGGTATGCGGTTTGAAAATGAACTGCCCGGAGATCAGACGGCGGATGATGCCATGGCTACCTGCTTTGACACTGGGCCACTAGCGGAGCCGCTGGAGATATTGGGACGGCCACGCCTGCGGGTGTCCTTCAGCGTCGACCGCCCAGTGGCGCAGTTGGTGGCGCGGCTGTGTGATGTCTCGCCCGAAGGGGTCTCACAGCGGATCACCTACCGCGCCCTGAACCTGACCCATCGCGACAGCCATGAAACCCCGGCGCTTTTGGTGCCGGGGCAGCGCTATGAGGCCGAGATCGCCCTGAATGAATGCGCCCATCACCTGCGCGCCGGGCACCAGCTGCGGCTGGCGATATCGACCTCTTACTGGCCCATCGTCTGGCCCGCACCGCAGGCCGCCGAAGTAACGCTGCATCTGGAAAGCTCGACGCTCACCCTGCCGGAGCGGCGTGTCGCAACCGAGATCGCACCGCAAAACCCCGGTGCACCGCGGGATTATCCAACCCTGCAATCGCAGGTATTGCGGCCTGCCAGCGGCACCTCACAGACCATAACCCGTGAAGATGGCACAGTGGTGCTGGATACCTTTGACGACTATGGCAAGGCGGTGGATCCCTATCACGGGCTGACGGTGGGCAGTCATGTGTCGATGCACTACGCCATACACCCTGACGATCCGGCCTCCGCAGTGTTCGCCAGTGATTGGACCTTCACTTTTGAACAAGACGCGTGGCAGGTCTCGATTGACACCGAGAACAAGATGACCTGCGACGTGGAGAACTTCTATCTGTGGCGCAAAGTGACGGCCCGCGAGGGGGCGGACGGGGCGGAGGTTCTGGTCAAGGAGTGGCAGGAAACCATCCCGCGCGGATTTCAGTGATTGGCCGCAGATCAAAACCGGGGTCAGGCGTCTTTCGCCTGACCGTCGCTGCTGATTTGTCTTAAAAATCCAGGCCGAGATCCAGGGTGCTTGCCGAATGGGTCAGCGCGCCGGAAGAGATGAAATCTACCCCAGTGGCGGCGACTTCGGCAATGCGCTCCAGCTTCATGTTGCCAGAGGCTTCGGTCACCAGCTGGCCCTGGGCCAGCTCGACGGCGCGGATGAGGTCAGGGGTGCTCATATTGTCCAACAGCACCACATCGGCGCCGCCAGTTTCCAGTACCTGGCTCAGCTGAGCCAGGGTGTCGACCTCGATCTCGATCTTCATCATATGGCTGACGCTGGCCTTGGCGGCGTTCAAAACCTGGGCAATGCCACCAGCGGCGGCGATGTGGTTGTCCTTGATCAGGATCGCATCCGAGAGGCCAAAGCGGTGGTTTGAACCTCCACCATGGATCACAGCCTGTTTTTCCACCATCCGCAGCCCCGGCGTGGTTTTGCGGGTGCAGGTGATGCGGGTCTGGGTGCCTTTGGTTTCGGCGACAAACCCGACGGTGAGGCTGGCAATCCCGGACAGACGCCCGGCAAAGTTCAGCGCCACGCGTTCGCCGGACAGGATCGCGGCGGCCGAGCCCTCGATGGTCATCAGGGTGTCGCCGGGAGCACAGGGGGCGCCATCCGCGATCAGGGTTTCAACCTGCAGCGAGGGATCCACCAGATGAAAGGCGATGCGGGCGATCTGCATACCAGATACAACACCGGCCTCGCGGGCATTCAGCCGCGCCCTATAGCGGGCCTCGGCCGGGATCACCGTGCGGGTGGTTATATCGCCGTTCTGGCCCAGATCCTCATGCAGGGCGGCGCGCACCAGGGGTTCCAGCAACAGGTCGGGCAGGGGAGCTTGGCGGATCATGGCATGTCCTTTCAAAGGCTTTGTAACACCCGGTCACGCAGGGCATGGGCGGCGCTGAGGGTGGTCTGGCTACGCTGGGCGAGGGCAGGGTCTGCCTGCGGGAAATCGGTGCGGAAATGGCCGCCACGGCTTTCGCGGCGTTCCAGCGCGCTGGTGGCAATCAGGGTGGCGGTGGCGCACATGTTGAGAAAGGCCTCATCATGGGACTGCGCCGCTTCCAGCGCTTGCAGGGTGGCAAGTGCTTGCCGCAGCCCTTCTGCGTTGCGGCGCATGCCAACATGGGTGGTCATGGTCTGGCGTAGCTGTTGCACCGCCGCCGCATCCAGGCTTGGAGCGGCTGTTGCGAATGCAGGGTGGAGTTCTGCCACTGGCGCTGTCGGCATTGCGATAGTGTCTGCAATGTCCCGGGCCGCGCGGCGGGCATAGACCAGGGCTTCGAGTAGCCCGTTCGAGGCCAGACGATTGGCGCCATGCAGCCCGGTGGAGGCGGCTTCGCCACTGACCCACAAGCGATCCAGCGAGGCACGCCCGCGCATATCCGTCTCGATCCCGCCCATGTGATAATGGGCGGCGACAGCCACCGGAATGGGATCTTTTACCGGGTCAATCCCGGCGCGGGCACAGGTTTCGGCCAGGGCGGGAAAGCGGCTCAGCACCTCGGCGCCAAGTGCGGCACGGGTGTCCAGCATGGGGCGGCGCCCGGCCTGGGTTTCGGCAAAGATACCCCGCGCCACCACGTCACGCGGCGCCAGCTCTGCGTCCGGGTGCTGATCCAACATGAACCGGTGGCCATCAGAATTGATCAGGGTGGCGCCTTCGCCGCGCAAAGCTTCTGTCGCCAAGGGGGCAGGATCTTCACCGCAGTCAACCGCAGTGGGATGAAACTGGACAAATTCCGCATCTGCAATGCGGGCGCCAGCGCGGGCGGCCAGCCCGATAACCTGGCCCCGGATACGTGGCGGATTGGTGGTATGGGCAAACAAGCCGCCAGAGCCACCCCCGGCGAGCAAAACGGCAGGGCAGGAGATCAGCACCGGCGCGGAAGGCTGGTCAGAGCGTCGGATCCAGACCCCTGTCACGGTATCGGCGCGGGTCTCCAGCCGCAGGGCCTCGGTGCCCTCAGTAACCTGGATCGAGGGGGTGGCGCGGACCTCCTGGATCAGGGTTTCCATGATCTGTTGGCCGGCCTGATCGCCTTTGACCCGGACAACGCGGGCGGCGGAATGAGCGGCTTCGCGGCTCATCACGTAGTTGCCGTCAGCATCGCGATCAAACGGCGCGCCCAGCTCTGTGAGGTCAAGAATATGATCGCGGGCCATGCGGGTGACCATATCGGCCACCTCGACGTCGACGGTGCCGTCGCCGGCCCTGCGGGTGTCACGGGCATGGGAGGCGGCGCTGTCGCTTTTGGCCATGGCCGCAGCAACACCGCCTTGCGCCCAGGCGGAACTGGCCCCCAGACCCAGGGGCTCGGGCGAGATCATCAGCACCGGACGCGGGGCCAGCTCCAGCGCTGCGTAAAGCGCCGCAAGACCCGCACCGACAATGACGATACGGTCGGTGCTCAGCTGTTTGGCTGCAACTGGGGCGGTCATGCGCCTGGCTCCCAACGCGGCGCTGTTGCTGGAGAGGTCGCCACCTCTCAGATGCCCAGCTTTTGTGACAGGTCGATCATTTTCTGCACTGCCTGGCGGGCGCCTTCGGCGACTTTGGGATCAACCTCGATTGGCTCGGACATGGTGTGCAGCGACCAGAGAATTTTCTCCAGCGTGATCTTTTTCATGAAGGGGCACATGTTGCAGGGGCCGACAAAATCCACCTCTGGCAGGCTGTCTGCGATATTGGAGGCCATGGAGCATTCGGTGATCAGCAGGGCCTTTTCCGGCTTTTCGTCGGTGACATATTTGATGATGCCACTGGTGGAGCCCGAAAAATCGGCCTCAGCCACCACATCGGGGGGGCATTCGGGGTGGGCAATCAGCCGGGTGCCGGGATTCCACTCGCGGAATTCGCGCAGATCCTTGGCGCTGTATTGCTCGTGCACGATGCAGGAGCCCTCCCACCAGACGACGTTCTTATGCGGCACATCCTGGGCTACATTCTGCGCCAGATACTGATCGGGGGTCATGATGACCGTGTCAGAACCCATGGCGCCGACAATCTGCGCGGCGTTGGAAGAGGTGCAGCAAATGTCTGAGGCGGCTTTGACCTCGGCGGTGGTGTTCACATAGGTGACCACCGGGGCACCGGGGTAACGGCGGCGCATATCTTCGACACCCTCGGCGGTGATGGATTCCGCCAGCGAGCAGCCTGCCTCCATGTCCGGCATCAGCACGACCTTGTCCGGGCTGAGGATCTTGGAGGTTTCGGCCATGAAATGCACGCCGCATTGCACGATGACGTCGGCCTCGACCCGCGTGGCCTCGATCGCCAGTTGCAGGCTGTCGCCCACCACATCCGCAACCCCGTGGTAGATTTCGGGGGTCATGTAGTTATGCGCCAGAATAACCGCGTTGCGCTCTTTTTTCAGGGCGTTGATCGCAGCCACATAGGGGGCGTGGATAGCCCAGTCCATTGGCGCAACCACGCGTTTCATGCGCGCATACTCCTCGGACATCTCCTGCGCCAAAGCGGGGTTTGGCGCCAGATCGTAGTGAGCGGCGAGCTGATCGCGCATGGTTTGCAGATCAAACATGGCTAATCCTCAAAGTGGTGTTCAGGACGAAACGTTGGGTGAGGCTTGTTTCACGTTCAAATTCCGCACGCAAGGGAGACAGGGGGAATACCAAGGCTTGTGCGGTAATATGGCGCGAAGGAAGCCCGTTGTTGGGGTCTATTGGCGCATTGCGGCATCAAAAGGAAACCAAAATGCGCCTGCCGGGTCGTATTTCCCGGGTTTCTTGTCTGTATTGATCGCGGAAATTGGCAAAGTTCCGATAGAAAAAGATGGCGAATTTGACCCCTGGGTAGAGGCGGCCAAAGGTGGGGCTGGACAAATTGTCCCTTTTTCTGCCCTTGGCAAATTAGCCCTGTTTTTGAGCGATTAGCTGTGATTTTGAACCAATGGAAGGTCAGATGGTGACCCGGGCAGGAGGCGGCTATCCTCCCACCCTAAGAGGAGAAAAACAGGCGCAATGGTTGATCTGTTGGATGGTATGCTAAGGGCCTTTTGGCTGGTAGTGACCTTGGATTCTGACCTGGTAGAAATTACTCTACGCTCGCTGCGGGTCACTTTGACCGCGTTGGCGTTTGCCTCGGCGATTGCCCTGCCGTTTGCGGCGTTGCTGGCGGTGCGCCGGTTTCGGATGCGGCGGATTACCATTGCCGTGCTGAACGCGCTGATGGGGCTGCCGCCCGTGGTTGTTGGGTTGATCGTCTATGTGTTTTTGTCACGCTCCGGGCCGTTGGGGGTGATGGGACTGCTGTTTACCCCAACAGCGATGATCATTGCGCAGGTCATTATCATCGTGCCGCTGGTTGCCTCGATTGCACATCAGTCCCTGCGTGAGCTGTGGAGCGATTACCACGATCTGCTGATTTCGATGAATGCTAGCCAGGGGCAGCGGATCAAGGCGCTGCTTTGGGACGGGCGCCGGGCCTTGCTGACGGCGGCGCTGGCGGGATTTGGCCGCGCCATCGGTGAGGTCGGCGCCATCATGGTTGTTGGCGGCAATATCGACCATGCAACGCGGGTGTTGACCACCGCAATCGCCCTAGAGACCGGCAAAGGTGACTTTGCCATGGCGCTGGGGCTTGGGTTTGTGCTGATTGCCATGGCGATCACCGTCAATCTGGCAATTCACTGGCTGGGTCACACGGAAAGTGAGGGGCGCTGGTAATGAAGACGGCATTGTTTCCGCTGGTCGCCAAACAGGCCATGGTCCGCCGCCGTGGCAAGGTGCTGGTTGGTCCCATTGACCTGACTCTCGAAGGTCGGGGCACCACCATTGTGATCGGCCCCAATGGCGCCGGCAAGACCACGCTGCTGAAAATGCTACACGGGATCGTGCGGATGAACGGCGGCGCACTGGATTGGGCCTGTTCCAGAGAAGAGGCGCAGCGGCGACAGGCCTTTGTGTTTCAAACCCCGATCATGATGCGCCGCTCTGTGGTGGATAATATCGCCTATCCCTTGCAACTGGTCGGTGTCGCCCGCGCGGAGGCGCGGGCGCGCGCGGCGCTGTGGGCCGAGCAGATCAATCTGGGCGATGCGCTGGACCGGCAGGCTACCTTGTTGTCCGGGGGCGAACGGCAGAAGCTGGCGCTGGCCCGGGCGTTGATCCGCGAGCCGGACTTATTGTTTCTGGACGAACCCTGCGCCTCGCTGGATGGTCGGGCCACCCGCGAGATCGAAGAGATCCTGTTGCGGGCCGCAGCTTCGGGGACGCGGCTCATTATGTCGACCCATAACATGGGGCAGGCGCAGCGCCTGGCCGATGAGATCTTGTTTGTTTTGCAAGGGTGTATTCACGAATTTTCTTTGGCCCGGGAGTTCTTTGAGGGGCCAAAGACCACACAAGCACATGCTTTTCTAAGAGGAGATATTGTAGAATGAAGCAGCTACTATTGGGTACTATTACAGGTCTGCTATTGACCGGTGCGGCCTGGGCCGATGAGATGAAACTGGCGGTCACCACCTCCTTTCACAACTCGGGCCTGGCGGAAATTTTGCTGCCGGAAATCAAGGCTGATCTGGATCTGGATGTTCAGCTTTTGGTGGTTGGCACAGGCCAGGCAATCCGTCTGGGCGAAGCTGGCGATGTGGATGCCATTCTGGTGCATTCGCAAAAGGCAGAGGAAAAATTCCTTGCTGGTGGCAACGGCACTCATCGCCGTGAAATCATGTATAATGATTTTGTCTTTATCGGCCCCAAATCTGATGTCGCCGGGGTTGCCGCTGCCAAGGATGCAGCCTCCGCGTTGCAGTTGATTGCTGAGGCCTCGGCGCCTTTTGTCAGCCGTGGCGACGATAGCGGCACCCACAAAAAGGAGCTAAGCCTATGGGCTGCAGCGGGTCTGGATGCCGCAGGGTTTGACAGCTGGTACCGCGCAGTTGGTGCCGGTATGGGGGCGGCGCTGAACACGGCTTCTGGTATGGAGGCCTATATCATGGCGGACCGTGCCAGCTGGCTGAACTTTGGCAATAAGGGCAATCTGGAGCTGCTGTTTGCAGGCGATCCGGTCTTGTTCAACCAATATGCCTATCTGCCGGTGAATCCTGAAAAGCACTCCCATGCCAAAAACGATCTGGCGATGAAGCTGGAAGCCTGGCTGACCTCGGATCGGGCCAAGGAGCTGATCAACGCCTATAAGATCAACGGCGAAACCCTGTTTGTCTTTAACGCCAAACAGTAACGCCCCTGTCTATTGTGATGATTGGGCCCTCGTCTGGTGACGGGGGCCTTTTCCTTTTTACCAGTGTCGGCCTATGGCTCTTGCCCGTCGATGGTGAGCGTCACACGATCACCGGCAAACCAGGTGCGGCCAAATTCAACCGGGCGACCCGTTGGGTCGATGTTGACCCCCGTGGTGCGCAGAATCGGCGCGCCTTCTGATATGCGCAGGTGCAGGGCCTGGGTTGCGGTTGCCAGTTTGGCGGTAATGCGGGTTTCCAGCCGGGTGTAATCGGCAATGCCGCAGGCCTTGAGCGCCGCCGTGACCGATTGCATATCTTCCAGAGAGGTCAGCATGTTGGGCAGAACCTGCGCGGGAAAGACGCTTTGAAACAGGGCGATGGGTTGCTCATCCGCCAGGGAGAGCCCGTCATAGACATGCACAAAGTCGCCGAGTTCTAAATCCAGCGCTGCGGCCTCAGTCTTGTCGGCGGCGCGGGTTTCCAGTGCCAGAATGCGTTTGGCGGGGATCTGGCCGCCGCGGGTGATATTTTGGTGAAACCGCACCCGTTTGCCGATGGGGTAATCGGTTGGGGCGGCTGCAACAAAGACCCCAGAGCCGCGCCTGGCATGCACCAAGCCTTGCTCGGCCATTGCCGCCAGCGCGCGTCTGACCGTATGGCGGTTGACGCCAAAACGCGCCGCCAGTTGTGCCTCTGAGGGCAGTTTGTCGCCGCTGCTATAGCGCCCCTGTGCGATGTCATCCGTGAGCGAAATTGTGATGGATTTCCAAACGGCTGTGCGGTTTCCAGGGGTGGGTGTCTTGGGGCCGTTTGCGGACATGTCACTAAACTTTCACAAGGTTTCGATTGCGCTTTGGGGACGGGCTTCGCTATGATTTGTCTAGTTGTATAGAACATGTAGACAAGCTGGCCAAGAGGCTCTGACAGATGAAGACAGAAATTTCCGCCACGGCGCGCAAGACCTGGATGAGCCTTTTGGCCCAGGCAGATGAACGTGAGCTCAGCCAATTGTGGGGGGGCTTTGATCACGACCCCGCGTTTGATTGGCTGCGTCCCCCAGAAGCAGGTGGCGTGATGGTACGGGGCCGCATGGGCGGCGGCGGCGCGCCTTTTAACCTGGGCGAAATGACGGTGACGCGCTGTGCGCTGACGCTGGCGGATGGCACCGTAGGCCATGCCTATGTGCAAGGGCGCTCAAAACCCAAGGCCGAGATCGCCGCCAAGGTGGATGCCTTGATGCAGACCAAAGTGGCAGATGATCTGCGCCAGGCGGTGTTGGAGCCGCTGCAGCAGGCGCAGCAATCGCGCAAAGAAGCGCGCGCAGCCAAAGCCGCAGCCACCAAGGTCGAATTTTTCACAATGGTTCGGGGAGAGGATTGATGTCCCTAGATATCGAAACCAACAGCTACGGCGGTGGCTTTGCCACGCCGCCCGTGGATGCGGCAAATGCCTTTCGCGCGGCGATGAACGCCATGGCCCGTCCCGGCACTGTTCAGAACATCACCGGCGCAGAGCCGCCTGCGGGTATTTCTGCGGCTGCGGGTTGTCTGTTGCTGACGCTGTGTGACCCGGAAACGGGCGTCTACCTTGCGCCAGATGTCGACAGCCCTGCGCTGCGATCCTGGCTGGCCTTTCACACCGGTGCGCCCTTTGTGGCGGCTGATCGGGCGGATTTTGCCCTGGGCAGCTGGGGGGCGCTGATGCCGCTGTCGCAATATCGGATCGGCACGCCGGAATACCCGGATCGCTCGGCCACTTTGATTGTCGAACTGGCTGATTTTGCCGCTGCAAATGCCACCCTGTCCGGTCCGGGCATCAAGGAGCAGAACCATTTGGCGCTGCCGGATGTGGTGGCCTGTCAGGGCAATGCAGCGCAGTTCCCGCTGGGGGTGGATTTCTTCTTTACCTGTGCGGCGCAAATGGCGGCGCTGCCGCGTTCGACCACCATATTGGCAAAGGACTGATCCGATGTATGTAGCCGTAAAGGGTGGCGAACGCGCCATCGACAATGCCCATGCCTGGCTCGCCGAAGAGCGTCGCGGTGATACCGGTGTTGCGGAACTCAGCCTGGCGCAGATCCGCGAACAGATGAGCCTCGCCGTCAATCGCGTCATGGCCGAGGGGTCGTTGTATGATCCGGATCTGGCAGCCCTGGCGATCAAGCAGTCGCGCGGGGATCTGATCGAGGCGATCTTTCTGATCCGCGCCTATCGCACCACCTTGCCGCGCTTTGGCTATAGCGAAGCGGTGGATACCGGTGTCATGGCCTGTGATCGCCGCATCTCGGCCACCTTCAAGGATGCACCTGGTGGGCAGGTGCTGGGGCCAACCTTTGACTACACCCATCGTTTGCTGGATTTCAAACTGGCCGCAGATGGTGAGGTGCCGCAGGCCGCAACCGCGCCGCCGCGTATGGAAACAACCCCGCATATCACCGAATTCCTGCAGGGGGAGGATATCATTGAGCGCGAGCCAAGCTCAGAAGCCGTGCCCGGTGATCTGACCCGCGAACCGATGAGCTTTCCGGCGGGGCGCGCCGTACGCCTGCAGTCACTGGCACGCGGCGATGAGGGCTTTATCCTCGGCATGGCCTATTCCACCCAGCGCGGCTATGCGCGCAACCATGCCTTTGTTGGCGAGCTGCGCATTGGCAAGGTGCCGGTGGAGATGGAGATCCCCGAGCTGGGTTTTGCGATCGAGATCGGCGAGGTAGAGCTGACCGAATGTGAGACGGTGAACCAGTTCAAGGGTTCCAAAACCGTGCCGCCGCAGTTCACCCGTGGCTATGGTCTGGTCTTTGGCCAGTCAGAGCGCAAAAGCATCGCCATGGCGCTGGTCGACCGGGCGTTGCGCTGGGAAGAACTGGGCGAAGACAACCTAGGTGCGGCCGCGCAGGATGAGGAATTTGTCCTCAGCCACTCCGACAATATTCAGGCAACGGGTTTCCTGGAGCACATCAAGCTGCCGCATTACGTGGATTTCCAGTCAGAGCTGGAACTGGTGCGCAAACTGCGCCGCGAGGCGCAGGAGCTGGCGGATCAGATGGCCGCACAGGAGGCGGCGGAATGAGCTCAGTCTTCTCTGCCGTCTCCATCGACGGAAGCATCATCAATGCCATGAGTGAATGTCGATCGGCTGCGCAGTTTCTGATGCGTTTTCGGGCGGTAGAACATGGCCGCCAAGATCAAACCAATAACCACCACAACAATGGTGATACCCAAGACGGTGCCAAGCAGTTCATTGGACGTCATATCTCAAATCTCCTTTGGGAAAAATCAGCTGGGGAAAGGGCATATCATGTCTGACTACAACTTTGCCTATTTGGACGAACAAACCAAGCGGATGATCCGTCGGGCTATTTTGAAAGGTCTGGCAGTGCCTGGCTATCAGGTGCCCTTTGCCAGCCGTGAAATGCCGATGCCCTATGGCTGGGGCACTGGCGGCGTGCAGGTCTCAGCGGCAACGCTGACGCCGGATGATACGCTCAAGGTGATCGACCAGGGTGCCGATGACACCACCAATGCGGTGTCGATCCGCAAGTTCTTTGAACGCACCGCCGGGGTCGCCACCACTGAGGAAACCGCCAAGGCCAGCGTCATCCAGACCCGCCACCGGATCCCCGAGGCCGAGCTCACTGAGGATCAGATCCTGGTCTATCAGGTGCCAATCCCGGAACCGCTGCGCTTTTTGGAACCGCGCGAGACGGAAACGCGCAAGATGCACAGTCTTGAGGAATATGGCCTGATGCATGTGAAACTATACGAGGATATCAGCCAGCACGGCGATATTGCCACTTCCTACGCCTATCCGGTCAAGGTCGAAGACCGCTATGTGATGGATCCTTCGCCTATTCCAAAATTCGACAATCCCAAGCTGGAGATGGCAGCGATCCAGCTGTTTGGCGCAGGGCGCGAGCAGCGCATCTACGCGGTGCCGCCGTATACACGTGTGGTCAGCCTCGATTTTGAAGACTACCCCTTTGAAGCCACCAAAGCTGATCATCCCTGTGATCTCTGCAATTCAGAGGACAGCTATTTGGATGAGGTGATCCTGGATGATGCGGGCAGTCGAATGTTTGTCTGCTCTGACACCGATTACTGCCGCGCACGGCGCGCCGAAGGCCATGTGGGGCGTTTGGGCGAAACCGAAGGGGAGGCTGCGTGATGAGCTCTCAAACAGGAGACCAGGAGATGACACCGCTGTTGCAGGTGAACGCCCTGACAAAAATGTACGGACCCCGCATTGGCTGCAAGGATGTCAGCTTTGATCTCTACCCCGGTGAGGTCATGGGCATCGTTGGCGAAAGCGGGTCTGGCAAATCGACGCTGTTGAATGCCATGGCAGGCCATCACCCGCCGGATCGCGGCGAAGTGGTTTTTGACACCCGCGCCGATGGGCCGGTGGACACGTTGAAAATGTCAGAGCCAGAGCGCCGCATGCTGGGCCGCACCGACTGGGCCTTTGTGCATCAGCATGCCCGTGATGGGCTGCGCATGTCGGTTTCGGCTGGCGGCAACATTGGCGAGCGGCTGATGGCCGTGGGCGGGCGTCACTATGGCGAGATCCGCACCCAGGCTGCCGACTGGCTGGGCCGGGTGGAAATCAGCGACAGCCGTATTGATGACCGGCCCTCGGCCTTTTCCGGCGGTATGCAGCAGCGGCTGCAAATTGCCCGCAATCTGGTCACCGGTCCGCGGCTGGTGTTTATGGATGAACCCACAGGTGGTCTGGATGTGTCGGTGCAGGCACGGCTGCTGGATCTGCTGCGCAGCCTGGTGCGCGAAATGGGGTTGAGTGCCATCATTGTGACCCATGATTTGGCCGTTGTGCGCCTGCTGGCGGATCGGTTGATGGTGATGAAGGATGGTCATGTGGTTGAAAGTGGCCTCACCGATCAGGTGCTGGATGACCCACAACATGCCTATACCCAGCTCTTGGTTTCCTCGGTGCTGCAGGTCTGAAGGATAAAGACGATGATTGAACTTGAAAATGTGAGCAAGAGCTTCACCCTGCACAATCAGGGCAGCGCGGTGATCCCGGTGATGGAGCGGGTCAACCTGGCCGTCGCTGCCGGGGAATGTGTCGGATTGGTTGGCGCGTCGGGGGCGGGGAAATCCACTCTGATGCGCGTGATCTATGGCAACTACCTGGCGGCCTCGGGGCGGGTCATGGTGGGGGATCTGGATGTGGCTCAGGCCGAGCCGCGCCAGATCATCGCTCTGCGCCGTGAAACCCTGGGCTATGTCAGTCAGTTCCTGCGGGTGGTGCCCCGGGTGGCGGCACTCGATGTGGTGGCCGAGCCGCTGTTGTCGGTTGGCACCCCGATTGAGGCCGCGCGGGAAAAGGCCGCCAGTCTGTTGGCAGAGCTGAATATTCCAGAGCGGCTCTGGTCGTTGAGCCCGACAACCTTTTCCGGCGGCGAGCAGCAGCGGGTGAACATTGCCCGGGGCTTTGCCTATGACTATCCGGCGCTGCTGCTGGATGAGCCCACTGCCAGTCTGGATGCCAAGAACCGTGCCACGGTGCTGCGGCTCATTGAGGGCGCCAAGTCACGCGGGGCGGCCATTATCGGCATTTTCCATGATGAGGCTGCCCGCGACCAGGTCTGCGACAGCTTTATCGATGTATCGGCGTTTTCGCCGCAGGTGGCAGCATGACAGAGGCCTCTGCAATGGGGCCGGTGATCGCTGTCGTTGGGCCTTCGGGCGTGGGCAAAGACAGTCTGATGGAGGCCTTGGCTGCTGCGGATCAAAACCTCTGCCTGATGCGCCGGGTGGTGACCCGCGCGCCAGAGGCCGGCGGCGAGGACTACGATGCGGTGAGCGAAAGCGCGTTCAGCAAGCTGGTGGCGGATGGGCATTTTGCCCTGCATTGGCCTGCCCATGGGCTGCACTATGGCATCCCGCATCAGATCGAGGCGCTGCGGGCTGCGGGCAGGGGCGTGCTGGTCAATCTCTCGCGTGCGGTGTTGCTTCAGGCGCAAGAGGTTTTTGGCGATTTCATTGTTCTTTCTGTAACCGCCCGCCCGGAGGTTCTGGCAGAACGTTTGACACAGCGCGGGCGCGAGGACAGCGCCGAGGTTCAACGTCGCCTTGCCCGCGCACGCCAACCGCTGCCTGCGGGGCTACGGCGGCTGCACCAGATCGACAACAGTGGAGATCTGCAACAGGCAGTCGCAGCGGCACGTGCGGCGATCTATTCTACCGCTGTGCCAGAGAGGGCGTAGCGGTGGATCAGATGAAAGCTGCCATCGCTGTCTTCGCCCACAAGTGCGATATCGCTGATCGCCAATGGCCGGGGCAACAAGGGCATCAAATGTGCCTCAAGGGCGGCCTCTACAGCCGGCAGCTCCGCTTTGGGAAGCTTGCCAGTAAGGGTGAGGTGAAAGCGGAACTGCTCCAGCACGTAAGGATAGCCCCAGGTCACCAGATTGGCCTCTTGCGCAGGGGTGAGCCCCGCCGCACGGCGCTTTTCCAGCTCGGTCTGCGGCGCGGGCGCACGCAAGCCGTCCAGATCCCGGACGCAGGCCGCCGCAAGCCTGCCAAGGGCGGTTTCATCGCCGCTGACACGCAGAGCCAGAAAACGCCCCAGGCGGGCCAGATGCAGCCCCTCCAACACGACCGGAGCCTGGCTGGCCGCCAGGGCCGTGCAGGCCTGTTGCAGGTCGGCCAGGCTGTAGCCCTCGGCCAGCCGCATCGGCGGCTTCAGCGTTGCATGCAGTCCGTATTTACGCGGCACTGCAGTGATGCCCGCCAGATCCAGGCCAGAAATTTCCGGTTGGGCAGCGACCTGCCCAGCCGCCATATCCCAGCCCAGCCACTGGGTTGCAAAGACGCTCCAATCGGCTGCGGCCGGGGGCGCGTAATAGATCGCATATCGCGTGAATGTCACATTGGCCTCCTATACGTGGCCATTCCTATAGCTCGAAAGACGTGAAGCCCAGATGACAGATGAAATGATCCTTGCCAATGCCACCCTTGTGCTGCCCAGTGAAACACTGCGCGGCCAGGTTAAACTCCTGGGCGGAGAGATTGCGGATATTGCTGAGGGGACTTCTGTACCCCAGGGCGCAGTGGACTGTGAGGGCGACTATCTTTGCCCCGGTCTGGTTGAATTGCACACGGATAATCTGGAGCGCCATATCCAGCCGCGTCCCTCGGTTGACTGGCCCCATGCGGCCGCCATCATGGCCCATGATGCGGAACTGGCAGGCACCGGGATCACCACCGTTTTTGACGCCATGCGGGTTGGGTCGGTCAGCCGCAAAGAGAGCCGGTATGGCTCTTATGCGCGTGGGCTGGCGAATGAGCTTCTGGAGCTACGGGCAGCAGATGCGCTGAAGATCTCACATTTCCTGCACCTGCGGGCAGAGGTCTGTTCGGATACTTTGGTCGAAGAGCTGGCAGAGTTTGGCGAGGCGGACCGGGTTGGCCTGGTCTCTTTGATGGATCACACGCCGGGGCAGCGCCAGTTTCGTGACATTTCCAAGCTGGAGGCCTATGTCAAAGGCAAGCACGGGTTTAACGACGCAGAGTTTGCGGCGCATGTTGCCCATCTGAAAGCCCTGCGCGACAGCCATGGGGATCTGCATGAGGTCGAGGCGGTCAAAGCCGCCCGCCGCTTTGGCGCGGTGTTGGCCAGCCATGACGACACCACAGCTGAGCAGGTGGCCACCTCGGCCCAGCATGGCATCCATCTGGCCGAATTCCCCACTACAGTCGAGGCGGCACGGGCCTGCCACAGCCATGGCATCAAGGTGATGATGGGGGCCCCCAACCTGATCCGGGGCGGCTCGCATTCAGGCAATGTGGCCGCACGGGAACTGGCTGATCTGGAACTGCTGGATATCATCTCGTCAGACTACGTACCGGCCGCGCTGTTGATGTCGGCGGTCAAGCTGGGCGAGATCTGGGGCGATATGGCACGCGGATTGTCTACTGTCACCCAGGCACCAGCGGATGCGGTTGAGCTGTCTGACCGGGGCCGTATTGAGGTGGGTAAACGGGCGGATCTGATCCGGTTCAAGCTAATCGACAACACCCCGGCGCTGCGCGGCACCTGGGCGCGGGGGCAACGGGTGGCCTAACTTGGGCAAGTGTCACGCGGATCTGCAATCTAATTTGATGCAGGTCTGTGTGGTATCCGAAATGAACTGAAGGGGGATGGTTTTGCTGGGGGCGCAGCAGACTCGGCAGAGAAGACGTAATTTGTCCGCTGTGAGCCCATTTAGACTGACGAGCATCTCGACGCCAATGTACGCTTGGACGCTTGACAGATGATTGCAACCTTCCCGATAGTGCAGAAGTGTTGTCGATTTTCCCCCGGGCCTTAGAACCGCAAGCTTGGCGGAACTCAACACGCCAACACTACTGTGCAGATCACCTAAATAGATGGGTCCTCCATTATGCTTCGTTACGTCTCAGTTATAGCCAGCTTGATCGTGGCCTGTATTACAAGCAATGCAACCGCTTTGGAGCTCCCCAACCCAGCCGCTAAATTTTGCACTGAACAAGGCGGGGCATATTTCCTCGTAGAGGATACCGCTGGCCAACGCGGGATTTGCACCCTCGCCGACGGCAGTGAGGTCGACGCTTGGGCGTATTTCCGGGAGCAACATGCCTCTGTTGAGGAACGCAGTCTGATTGCCGACCGCATTTGGCTGGGCGGCCCAATCCTGACCATGAACGATGATGCGATGCGCGTTGAAGCCTTGGCAGAAAAAGACGGCGAGATTATCGGCGTTGGTGACGCGGGCGACGTAATGGCCCTTCAGGGCGCTGAGACTGAGATCATTGATCTGGCAGGCCGCACCATGATCCCCGGTTTCGTGGATGCCCACGGCCATGTGTTCATGATCGGCATTCAGGCGCTGTCGGCCAACATGCTGCCCGCGCCTGATGGCACGGTGAATGACATCCCCACGTTACAGCAGGTGCTGCGCGACTTTGCCGAAGCCCAACCCGAGCGTGTCGGTGCCGCAGGGCTGATCCTTGGCTTCGGCTATGACGACGCACAGCTTGCCGAGCAGCGTCACCCGACGCGGGACGAACTTGACGCTGTCTCAACCGACATACCGGTCTATGTCGTTCACCAGTCCGGTCACCTTGGCGTTGCGAACTCCAAGGCGCTGGAACTGGCGGGCATCACCGCTGACACGCCAGACCCCGCAGGCGGTGTGATCCGGCGGCGCGAAGGCAGCTCCGAGCCCAACGGTGTGCTGGAAGAAAACGCGGCAACTGTTGTGATTGGCGGCTTGCTGGGCGGACTGGATCAACAGGCCAACCGCGCGATTTTCCGCGCTGGCGTCGAATTGATCTCCTCTTTCGGATACACTACAGCGCAGGAAGGGCGCTCGATCCCCGCTGTGGCAAACCTGATGCAGGCGGTAGCCACCGAGGAAGGGCTGGACATAGATGTGGTGACCTATCCCGATGTGTTGGTGGACCGCGACTATATTCGGGCGAACCACTCCCGCAACTATACAGACCGTTTCCGCGTCGGAGGCGCAAAGCTGACCATCGACGGCTCGCCGCAGGGCTTCACTGCGCTGCGCGACCGCCCGTATTACAACCCACCCGAAGGATTTCGGGCTGACTATGCAGGCTATGCATCGGCATCGAATAACCAGGTCTTTGACGCCATCGATTGGGCATTCGAAAACGATGTTCAAATCCTTGTACACGCCAATGGTGAGGGCGCGTCGGATATTTTGATCGGCGCCATCGACACCGCGACGCAAACGCACGGGCCAGCCGACCGTCGGCCGGTTCTGATCC
The DNA here is from genome assembly GCA_025163595.1 of Phaeobacter sp. G2. Taxonomy (NCBI): domain Bacteria; kingdom Pseudomonadati; phylum Pseudomonadota; class Alphaproteobacteria; order Rhodobacterales; family Roseobacteraceae; genus Phaeobacter; species Phaeobacter sp. G2. Next base: position 3,684,181 of record CP104100.1, on the reverse strand, counting down.
ACGGTCAGTTCATGCGCGAAGATCAGGTGGATGCCTATAACCGACTGGATGTTTTCCCGTCCTTGTTTCCCATGCACACTTTCTATTGGGGCGATTGGCACCGTGATCGCACGGTTGGTCCCGTGGCAGCGGATAACATCTCGCCCACCGGATGGGTTCGCGAACGTGGCATGATGTTTTCAAGTCACCATGATGCGCCTGTGGCTTTTCCCGACAGTATGCGCATTCTTGATGCCACCGTGACCCGTCGGTCGCGCTCAAACGACATCATCGGTCCGGCGCAGCGGGTCGATGTGCTGACGGCACTCAAATCCCTAACGATTTGGCCCGCGTATCAGCATTTCGAAGAGGGTCGCAAAGGATCGCTAGAGGTTGGGAAACTTGCCGATCTGGTTATTCTGTCCAAGGACCCCACAGCGATTGACCCCGAAACGCTCGATACCATCGTGGTGCTGGAAACGATCAAGGAAGGCGATACAATCTATGAAGCCAGTCAGCGCGAGGGGCGTCTAAACTATCGCCCCCGCAACGACGGCACGGACCCTTATGCCGATTTTCTGCGCATCTTCACCGTGTCACACGAAATGCAGGGCGCCCCAAGATCGTTCAGTGCAATGCGTCCTTCACTTTTCGCGACCGCACCGCACTCCGGTGCCTGTATAGCGCGCACTTTGAGCGATATCATGACCGCCTCGCTTGTGACGGAAAGCTCTGGCAAAGAGTAGCTAGAGCAAAGTGTTCGGCGAAATGCAGACATTTGTTCGATTTGCAGGAAAGTAAACAAAGTCCGCAAAGCTGACATTTCGAATATGCGCCTCTATGAGACACTGATGCCTTTCAGTGAACGAGATCCAGGGAGATATGCCTGGTCGAAATTTTGTTTCAGCGGAGCTCAGGCGCGATAAAATAGGTAACGCCCTTCGGGGATGCCTTCGGGGCCTTTGAGTTCTTCAAAACCGACCAGGGGCTGACCTGACACCACGATGCCACCCTTGGCCATGACAGAGGCGATCACCGGCGACATGGCTGCGGCCTCTGCCACATCCTGTTCCTTGACGCCAAAGCCAAAGTCATAGTGGGCCAGGACAATTTTGTGGCCCTCGGATTTGAGACGTTCCAGCATCGGAACCGCCTCGCCCTGCAAAAAGTCTGCTTCGGGGGGCACACAGGAGGGATGGCACTGCAGGACCCGGTCAATGACCCAGACCCGGCGGTCGGGCAGGATTTCCCGCAGGTGGTCATAGGTGCGGCCATTGCCCAGCCCCATGTCCAGCACATCGCCAGCAACCCCTGCGATTTCTGCCGCAGCCCAGTTCAGCCCGTCGCGCTGGGCGGTAAAACGGCGCAGCATAGAATCCAATCGGCTCATTTCAGATCGTCCTTTGTGTCAAATTTCCAGACCTGTCCCGGCCCCTGCATCAGGCGCGCTATCAGCGCCTCGGTGAACTCCCAGATGGCCGCATCATGCACCAGGTGATGGGTGAGGATACCATAGGGCTCGCGGGTGTCTGCCATGCCTTTGCGGCGCGCGCGCAGCTGGTCGCAGATCTGCGCGATCAATCGCTCTGGCGCGGCCAGTGATCGGCTGCCTTTCCAGTCGATTGGGTCCAGATGGGTATTGATCTGCGCCAGCCCAGGCGCAGCCAGGGGGCTTGGGCGCGGGGTAAAGGTCGACAGGGCGGCAAAGCCCAGATCCGCGAGCGCGGGCACCAGATCCAGGGCAATCCGGTTCCAGGGCGGCACAAACATCGGCAGCAGCCGGGGGCCAAACAGCGCCTGCAAGCGGGCCAGTCCCTGCTGTATCTCGCCAAGTGCCACCTGCGCCGGGCGCTGGTCCGGGAATTCACATTTCTTTTGACCCTCGGGCGCCTGGTTCTGGTGGGCCCAGCCATGCACAACGGGAATGAGCTGAGGATGCTGCGCCACGTAGGAGGCCAGTGCGGATTGCGCCGTCTCGGGGATCACCGCCAGATGGACCGGCAGCCCCAGTTTTTGCGACACCGCACTCAGCTGGTCCAATTGCGTGGTTGGCGCAATGGCATCGTCGTCGCGCCACCACAGGGGCAGCTGCAGCCCCTCGGCCTGCCATTTGGCCAGTTCGGCATCAAGCGGGCTCCAATCGGCGGTCATGGCTGTGCTCATATCCGTGCTCATACCTGTGCTTTGACCAGATCATGGGCAATCTCTACCGCACGCCGGGCGCCGTCAAACTGAAACTGATCGGCTGAGCGGCGCGGCGCGCAACGCGCCTTTTCGACGGCTGCAATCAGGCGCTCCGGGGTCAGTTCGGCGGTGCGCAAAGCCTCAAAGCCTGCCAGCGGTGTCAGGCTTTGGGCGCGCAGGCTTTGTTCTACTTCTTTGCCGGCATCAAAGGGGATCAGCACGGCAGGTGTTTCTGCCTGCAACAGATCCAGCGCGGTATTGTAGCCGCACATGCTGACCGAGGCCGCCACATGGGTAAGCATCTGGCGAAAGTCCGGGCGGGCGGGCTCCAGTATCGCTGGCGAAGGGGTTTGGGACAGCTTTTCAATCCGGGCTTTGGCATCGCTGCCACCCACCAGTAGGCGCCAGGGGGTGTCGGGCATCAACCGCGCCGCCTGTAGGGCTGTCTGATAGATTTCATCGCCAACACTGCCGCCGCCAGCACTGACCAGTATCTCGCCACTGCCTTCGGCCGCAGGATGTGGCCCGGCGGCAGCCGGGGCGACAAATCCTGTGTAGTGCAATTTGGCGGCCAGCAAGTCAGAGACCGGCCAGCTCAGCTCCAGCCGGGTGGCCTTTGGGTCGGAATGCACTAGAACAGCGTCATAGAACTCTGCGATCACCGCATCTGCTTTGACGGCTTTTTCCGGCTTTGAGGGCGGCGCCAGAATATCGCGGATCGAGGCAAGGATTTTTGGCGGCTTGGGTAGCACCTTGGCTGCCTGCAGCAGAGCACGAAATTCATGGCGCAGGGAACGACGGCCAAAGGGATATAGCTCGGTGATCAGCAGATCTGGCTGCAGGAGTTGCAGGGCCTGGCACAGGGCCGACTGGCGCTGGTGATAATACCGCTCATCCGCCAGCGCTCCGCCGGGGGTCAGAAGCTGGGTGAAATTCACCCCGTCCGAGCGCAAGGCAGGCAGTTGCAGCAGATCTATGTCACTGGTGGCGAGCTGCGGCGCGGGGAAGCCGCCCGAGACGATCTGCACCCTATCGCCGGCAGCCTGAAAGGCGCGCCCCAGGGTCAGCGCCCGCGACAGATGCCCGGTGCCAAGCAGATGGGTGACGACGATCATGACCTTCATGGGGTGGGCCGTTTCAACAGGCGCACAGGTTCGGCCCAGGGGGACAGATCCTCGCCGTTCAGCTCAATAACAAAAAGCCGGTTGCGTTTGATGCGAAAGGGGGCGGGGCCGTCGAAATTCCACTGATAGGCCTGCGCCAGGATCATCCGCATGATGCCGATATGGCAGACCGCAACCGTGTCGCGTTCCAGGCTGGCCAGCCAGGGTTTGATCCGCATCCAGACCTCGGCGGGGCTCTCGCCGCCGGGCGGGCGGTAGTCCCAGCCCCAGTGTTCTATATCGCGAAAGCCACTGTTTGGGGCCGCCTTCAGCTCCAGGCCCTTCTTGCCCTCCCAGTCGCCCCAGAACATTTCTGTCAGGTTGGCGGCGGTTCGCGGGGTTTTGCCTGTGACCAGCTGGGCTGTTTCCACCGCCCGCGCCAGCGGGCTGGACCAGAGCGCGGCCTGATCCCAGGGGCTGGGCAGGGCAAATTCGGATAGCTCGGCACGGGCCTGGGCGTCGAGCGGGATATCGCTGCGCCCCTGGATCTGGCCTGCGCGGTTCCAGGCGGTATGGCCATGGCGCAAAAGAGCAAGGCGGATCATGGGCGTTCCTCAAGCAGGGGGGTGACGGCGCGCCAGAACCGGGCGCTGGCCGCCGGGGCCAGATGGTTGGCGGCGATCATCTCGCGGGCCTGAGTGCCTAGGTAGTGCCGCAGGCCCGGGTTGGATAACAGCTGTTGCAGTCTGGCGGTTAGCGCTGCGGCGCCAAGGGACACCTCTGGATAATTCTCAGGCTGGTTACTGGGCGCCAGAATGTCCCGCATGCCGGGGCGATCCTGCGCCACCACCGGAACCCCGTGGCTTTGCGCTTCGAGATAGACCATGCCAAAGGCCTCGTTGACGCCGGGCCAAAAGAATAGACTGGCCTGCTCATAGGCCTTGGCCAGTTCCGTGCGGGAGAGTTGGCCCAGAAAGGTAACCCGCTGGGCAAAGGGCGCCATCAGGGCCTCAACCTCGGGCCGGGCGGGGCCATCCCCGGCGATCTGCAACTGCCAGTTGCCCTGTAGCCCCCGGAGGCTGTCTGCGATGATCTGATAGGAGGCAAGCTTATCCCCGTGGCGCATCATGCCAACACTCAGCATAGGGCCATCCAATGTGCTGGCAGGAGGCAGGTTGGCGGCTGGCAGAAACGGGGGCAGGCTGTGCAGCGATTGGTCGGGGTGTTTGTCGCGGTCCAGCGTGATCAGGTCATTGGCGGTGAAATAGAAAATCACCGCTGCGGCATCTGCGGCCGCATGGGCAGACTGGGCAAAGTCCGCCCATGGGCCGGTCAAGCGCCGGGAGGCCCGGGTGCTTTCGATCTGTACATAGGGAATACCGCGCGCCCGCGCGACGAGGGGACCAATGAGATCAGGGGCCTTGTAGTAGTTGTGATAGGTGACCCAAAGATCCACGGCGGGCATCTCGGCACAGAGACGGCGGACCTCCTGGGTGGCTTTGTCTCTTAGCAGCGCCTGAAGCGCCGCATCGCCAGTCTTGTCAAAAACCTTCAGCTCGGTCACCAGATCAACCTCGGCGCCACCGGCCGCGATAATGTCGATCAGGTTGCGCGCCATTTCCCGATCGCCCGAAGGCACAGGGTGGCGCGGCGATTTCATCGGCGCATAAAAGGCGATCCGCTTGGTGCCTGCGGTGGTCATGAGCCCTGCAGCATGGTGTCCAGCCGGCTCACCAGCTGGGCAATGCCGGGGTCCATGCCAAAGTCGCGCCGCAGTCGTAACAGCGCGGCCTCGGCCATGTCTTGCGCCATCTTGGGATTCTGCGTCAGCGACAGGATCGCCTCGGCCAGGGCCTTTGGGTCATCCTTGCTGAGCAGCCCATGAGTGCCGCTGTCGATGAATTCGGGAATGGCAGAAACTGGCGTTGACAGGATTGGCAGCAATTGCGAGGCCGCCTCCATCAGCACATTGGGCAGCCCATCGCGATCCCCGTCCGCCGCAACCCGGCTGGGCAGGACAAACAGGTCAGAGGCCCGCATCGCCGCGATGACTTCGGGCTGATCACAGGCGCCCCGCCAGGTAATTCGCTGCGCGATACCGGCGTCCTGAGCCATGTCCTGCAACAGGTCATTGAGACCGCCGCCGCCAATATGTGTCCAGTGCCAGTCCAGATCCTGCGGCAGCAAGGCCATAGCGGCAATCAGCCGGTCAAAGCCCTTTTTCTCCACCAGGCGGCCAACCGACATCAGCTTCAGAGGGTCGCCCGCAGCCCGCCACTCTCGGGTGGGGGGGGCTGGGAAGCGTGCCAGATCCAACCCGTGATAGATCAGATCAATGCGGCTCGGGTCGTCTGACATCTGTTGCAGATGGCGGGCACCAAAGCCAGTGCAGGTGGCGCCAAAGGCTGCGCCGTGATGCTGGCTTGATAGTTTTTCGCTGATTTCCCAGTCCGGTGAGGTCCAGATGTCCTTGGCATGGGCCGAAAAGCTCCAGGGCAATCCGCGCATGATGGCGGCATAGCGCGCTACAGAGGCGGGGGTGTGCAGGAAATGCGCGTAGAGCCCCAGCACCTCGGCGGGGGCTTCGGCGGCCAGAACGCATGCCTGGCCAAAGCGGCGGATGCGGTTGCGGCTGGGATCGCGGGCCAGATCTGCACGCCAGATGCGGTAAGCCTCTGCATAGCCCGGCAAGGCCTGTGCCTCGGAGCGGGCGGCCCAGACACGGTCAGGTTCCTGATACAGATATTCGGGCAGATAGCGCACCTTTGCCTTCAACCGCTCATGCAGTGGATGGCGTTTGACATCGGTGGGGTGGCGCAGCGACCAGATCTCAAAATCCAGGCCAGCCTCTTCCAGGGCGACAAGCTCTTGGGCGATAAAGGTTTCCGAGAGCCGTGGCCAGCCTTTGACCAAAACCGCCAGGGAAGGGTGCTCTGTGCTCATTCAGCGGCCTTTCGCGGCAAGTCGTGCAATAGGGACGCAACCCGCCGGGTGACGCAGTCCAGCCCATCCAGCAACCCATCTGAAAAGGCGGCTGAGGGTGGTTTTTGCGTCGCCAAGGCGCGGATCGCCTTGGTCATGGCCTTTGGCGTCCAGCCATCGCGCTTTTCATCCAGCATGGAAACCAGGCCCAGCTCCTCGGCCCGGCTGGCGCGGATCCATTGTTCCAGCCGTGGCGTAGTGCGGGGCACGATAACAGCCGGTTTATCAAAGGAGAGCACCTCGCAGAAGGTGTTGTAGCCGCCCATGCAGACAACGCCCTGGGCGCCGGAGAACAGCGTCTCAATTCGCGATTCAAACCCCACAGAGGTAACCCGGCCCTCAAGAGCGGCAACACGGGTCTCAAAGGCCTCGCGGGTTTCGCCAGAGAGGAAAGGGCCGTAGACCAGCACGGCGCGTGGTGACAGTGCTGGGTCTTGTTCATAGGCTGACAACACCAGATCCACCATCATGGCGCCGTCGCCGCCACCGCCGGGGGTGATCAGCACATATGGCTGCTCGGGCGGGTCATCCCAGGCCCCGAGATCGCGCCGCAGATAGCCGGTCCAGTGCATCCTTGCCCGTGTGGCCGGGCTGAGCTCCAGCCCCTGGGTTGGATCGTAGATGGTGGACAGGCCATAGACCCAAATTTCGTCGTAGTAATTTTCGGTGGCCTCAACCGCCTCTTTGCGGGCCCATTCTGCGGCCAGGACGTCAGGCTCGTCCAGCACATCGCGCAGACCCAGGACCAGCTTTGTCCGGGCCTGCTCTGCCAGCAGTTTCAGCGTCGGCAGCAGTTCACCACGAAATCCGGTGGGTTCTTTGTCCACGATCAACACATCCGGGACATATTGTTCTGCCACAGAGCGGATCAAGCCACTGCGCAATTTTGTTGTCTCTTCGATGTTCATGCCCATGGTGCGCGAGGCATAGCTTCCGTCAGAGCGTTTGATCACCCCAGGCAGGCGCATATGATCGACACGGCTGGGAAAGGCAAAACGGCCCGCCACCGGCGACCCCGTCAAGATCAGAGCCGAAGCGGAGGGATCTGCAGCAGTAATTGCCCCTGCCAAGGCACGGGAGCGGCGCAGGTGACCCAGCCCGAATGTATCATGGCTATACAGCATTACCCGAGGGCCGCGTTGTTTGGCATTTTGCTCGAGCGAGAGATCTTTAGTCGAAGTCATTGGCTAGCCTGCAGCTGTACTACAGTTTGGGTGGTGCAATAGGAAAGTGCCGAAATCAAGGGGGGTAACCTTTCAAACTCCCGAAATTGGGCGAAATGGCAGGCAGGTGACAGCTCTTTGCCGTCTGACAGCCGTTCCCTGGGCGCAAGCAGACACAGCAACGCGTCGGGGCTGTGGTGCTGTCTGTGCTGAATTTGCCGGGGGCAGCCGGGGCGGAACACCGGTCCGCGACACTGAGGCGAGACATGGGCGAGGGTGTTGTTTCTGCAATCTGTTCAAATTCTCTTGTGGTGAAAACCGCTGCTTACAATTGTGGAGAGGGGGTCTTGTCGTTACCGTGAAAATACCATTTGAGCGGAGCCCGTCAGTTATGATTCATAGATTTTCCCAGTTTCTCTGTTTCAGCCTCGTGCTGTTTGTCTGCGCGGTGGTGCTCCCGGGGGCTGGCCTTGCACAGGATGCAGCGGATGCGACCCCTGATCCGGTGGCCCGGGCGGTGGAGCTGGCGGCGGAAAGTGGTCTTGGGGTAATTATTGTCGATGGCAATGGGTCTGTCACCTCACCCTCTCCTGTGGCGACCAAGGTTGCCCCCTCGCCGATGGAAGGACATTCGTCGTTGATGAAGGCGCAGACGGAGTTTCAGGCTTTCCGCCAGGAGCTTAACAGCCGTCTTGAGGCGCTGCCCTATTCGATCTTTGAGATGAAATACATCCTGCGCCAAACCAGCCCGGACGGGCGCATCCGCACCTATGCCGAGGTCCTGGGGTGGAGCCTGTTGTTTCTGCTGATCGGGCGCTGGCTGTCGGTTGAGATCTACGGCAAACGCATCGCCAAACGCTATGTAGTGGCCCGGATAAAGGCAGAACCAGAAGGCTATTACGAGAAAATGCCTTTTCTGGTCTATCGCTTCTTTATGGGTGTTTTAGGAACCATCGTTGCGATGGTTTTTGCCTTATTGGCCTCGTTGATCATTTTTGGTGCATCGGGCGACAGTTCCGTCGAGTTCACCGTGACCGCGATCTATACCGCGTTTTTTGTTGCCAGCATCGTGTCCGACCTGTGGCGGATGGTGCTGTCGCCCTATCTCAGCCAATATCGGATGCCGGTGTTTTCCGATAGCGACGCCAGGCGGCTGTATCTTTCGGCCTCTGTACTGGCGACCTATGATGTCTTTTCATTGATTTTTGCCACCTGGGTTCACGATTTTGGGCTGAACTACAATGTCTACGCGTTGGTCTCTGGCTTTCTGGCTTTGCTTGGGGCCTTGGGCGGTCTGGCCCTGATCGGCTTCAATGGCAGGGCTATTTCAAACGCAATCCGGGCAGGGCGCAGCAAGGAAGACTGCTCCTGGCTGCTGCGCGTTCTGTCGATGGCCTGGGCGCCCGTCATGGTCGTTTATATCGTCTTTGGTTGGTTGAACCTGGCGTTTGATCTGGTGTTGGAGCGGGAGATGTCAGTGCCCTTGATGGCTGGGACCTACATGGTTCTGACCTCCATTCTGGTTGTCTATGGGGTTATAAACTACGGCATTGAGGCTGTTAGCTATCGCCGCCGTCTCCCAGAGGGGCTTGCCCCTGCGCCTGTCCTGGGCTCCGAAGAGGGGAACGCGGATGGCATGCTGTCCGAAATCTCTGAGGACGAGATCAAATCCATGTCCCAGAGGCAGGGATACAGGCTCTCGACTTTTCAGGAACTGGCGCGCCGGGTGGCGGGTATCCTTGCCTTTTTGGTGGGCGCCTATTCGCTGGTCCTGGTTTGGGCCCCCGAAGCCAGCTGGATGAAGACCACGGTTGCCGAGCGGGCGTTTGATGTCATTGTTATCCTGTTTTTGGGCTATATCGTCTATCACACTGCGCGGATCTGGATCGACAGCAAGATTGATGATGAGGTCGGTGACGTGCCGGAGGCAGAGCTTGGGGATGAAGGTGGCCATGGCGGCGCCAGTCGTCTGGCCACGCTTCTGCCGCTGTTTCGCGGCGTTATCCTGGCCGTGGTGGTAGTGTCGATCATTCTGATTGTACTGTTGGAGCTGGGGGTGAATGTCAGCCCGCTGTTTGCTGGTGCTGGTGTAGTCGGTCTGGCCGTTGGGTTTGGGTCGCAAACCCTGGTGCGGGATATCTTTTCGGGGGCATTTTTCCTGCTGGATGATGCCTTTCGCAAGGGCGAATATATCGACATTGGCGATGTCAAAGGCACGGTAGAGAAAATCTCGGTGCGCTCGTTCCAGCTGCGTCATCATCTGGGTGCGCTGCACACCATTCCTTTTGGCGAGATCAAGGTCCTGACCAATTATTCGCGCGATTGGGTGATGATGAAACTGCCGCTGCGGGTGACCTATGACACAGATGTGGAAAAGGTCCGCAAGTTGATCAAGAAGCTTGGGCAGGAATTGCTGAGCGATCCGGTCATTGGCGACAGTTTCATGCAGCCCCTGAAGTCGCAGGGGGTGATTGAAATGCAGGATTCTGCAATGATCATCCGGGTCAAATTTATGACCAAACCGGGTGACCAATGGTTGGTCCGCAAGAAAGTCTATCAGGATATTCGTGAGCTATTCGCCCGCGAAGGCATAAAGTTTGCCCATCGGGAGGTCACAGTGCGATTGGCCGAGGATCAGGTGGAGGATATGCCGCAACATAAGAAAGAAGCCATGGCAGGCGCCGTGCAGGCGGCCATTGATGAGGACATCCTGGATGTGAACGGCGAGGGGGATGATCGCTAGACACTGGAGCTGCCTGGAGGTGTCCGTGGCGCCTTAACATGACCGTGCTGTGCAAACGCCTAGGGGGCCTGCGTCATTGGTCTATCCATATGAAGGGGGGCTCCCGCCCCCAATGCGATCCGCTGACGCGCCTCGATTGGCGTTGGGCCGGGCGCCGGGCCTGCGGCCCGGCGGGGGCGATAGCGGCCTTGGAGTGCTAGGATCTAAACGCGGGACAGTGCCCCCTGTCCTTAGTCTTTAGGTGCCCTTGGCCCTTAGGTTAGAGGCCAGCGGGCGGGGGCGCTGCTGCAGGCCTGCGCGGGGCGGTGCCAATGCATCTGGGTGGCGCCAACCTGCAAAGCGGGGCGCAGCCGCAAAGCCGGCCCCCAGCTGCTGTCTTCGACCTCGGGCGCGTAGTCTGCTGGCTGAGAGCCTGAAATCTTGGGCCCCGTGAGCTGCTGCGGTATCTGCGCCAGCTGCTCTGCCATGCGGGCGAGGGACAGCCGGGCGCTGGCAGCGCGCTGGGTTGTGGTCGCCGAGGTCAGAGCATTGAGCACAGCGGCAGCCATCATATAGCCGGTGGCATGGTCCAGAGCCTGCACGGGCAGCGGGGTTGGCTCGTCAGCCCCGGCCCATTGAGCGCCCCTGTCCGCGATGCCGGCGCTCATCTGTACCAGGCTGTCAAACCCGCGCCGTCCTGCCCAGGGGCCGGTCCAGCCATAGGCATCAAGTGTGACCTCTATCCGGTTGGCGGCGATGTGGTCGCGGGTGGCGAGGTCCAGTCCAAGCCCGTCGAGCGCGCCAGGGCGATAGCCATGTACCAGAACATCGGCCTGGGCCAAGAGGTCTTTGAACCGCTGCAGCCCGCCGTTGTCCCGCAGGTCGAGACTGGCCATGGATTTGCCCAGGGATATGTCTTGGATCACCCCTGGTTCGTCCCAGCCCGGCGGATCAATCCGCAGCACCTCGGCGCCAAAACCGGCCAAGGTCCGGGTGGCGATAGGGCCAGCGAGAACCCGCGTCAGATCTAGCACGCGCAAACCTGCCAGAGGCCGCGTGGCGGTCGCCTGGGGGCGATCGCGCAGCAAAACGGGACGCGGTGCGACCCAGTTTATCAGCGGTTCTTGTTGCACGGCCTGTCCCTGGGGATGCGCCAGCCACTGCTCCCTGCTGCGCATAAAGGCGGCGACACCGCCCTGGGCGACAACCGCAGTTTCAAGCGCTTCCCCCTCCCATGTGGCGACCGCTGCGGTCACGGCTGCGGGGTCTTCGGCGCAGCCCAGAACCAAAAGGGCGGCAGCGCGGTGATGGGGCAGGTTGGTATGCAGCCGGATCCAACCGTCCTTGCAGCGGTAGTTGCCGGCAATCGGATCCCACAGGCTGGGGAGCTTCCAGCCCTGGGCCGCGAAACTGTAGCCAAACCAAAGCGAGGCAAGGCGCTGATCCACCGTTACCGGCTGGGCGTTGGAGCCGAGACCTGTCGCCTGCATCAGCAGCGCCAGCTGCTGGCCAACGGCGGCGAGGCTGGCATTGGCCAGCTCGCTGACGGCATAGGCGCTGTCATAGCGCCCCGTGCCAGTGGTTTGATAGCTCTCGGGGCTGGGGAAGTCTTGCAGCTGGCTCATTGTTGATAGGGGTCCAGACTGTCGCGCAGCCCATCGCCAAAGAAGTTGAAGGCCAGCACGATGATGACAATCGGCAGCATCGGAATGGCGGTCCAGGGATAGATCTCGATTGAGGCGAGGTTTTGCGCATCATTGAGCATCACTCCCCAGCTGACCGCCGGCGCTCGCAGCCCGAGGCCGAGGAAAGACAGAGCCGTCTCGCCCAGGATCATCGCCGGGATCGACAGGGTGGCAGAGGCAATCAGATGCGACATGAAGTTGGGGATCAGGTGCTTGCGGATGACCCGACCAGAAGAGGCCCCCATCATTTCCGCCGCCCGGACGTATTCCTCTTCGCGTAGCGACAGGAACTTGGCCCGCACAGACCGTGCCAGCCCCGGCCAATCCAGAATGCCCAGGATCACCGAGATGATGAAAAACACCGCCACCGGTGACCAGTTTGATGGCACCGCTGCCGACAAGGCCAGCCACAGGGGCAGCTCTGGCAGCGAGCGCAAAACCTCGATCACCCGGTTGATTACCCAGTCAATCTTGCCGCCAAAATAGCCCGCAATCGAGCCAAAGAAGATGCCCAGCACAAAGGAAACCGAGATCCCGATGAGACCAACCGTCAGCGACAATTGCGCCCCGTAAAGAATGCGGCTGAAAATATCACGCCCCAAGCGGTCAGAGCCCCAAAGAAACAGCGTCGCCCCTTCGGGTGCACAGAACAAATGGGTGTTTGACGGGATTAGCCCGGCAATATTGTAGCGCTCTGCCTGGCAAAAGAACTCAAGCTTGAGCGGATTGTCGAGATCCGGTTTGAACACCCATTGAAAGGTCTCAAGATCCGCCTCGGAGGTCATGGGATAGATGAAGGGGCCGAGAAATTCGCCGTCATGGAAGAAGTTAATCGACTGCGGTGGCGAATAGAGGTTTTCGCTCATGCGTTGGTTGGGGCCATAGGGGGCGATAAAGCCGACGACAGGCAGTAAAAGATAGCAGATCAGCAGGAAGGCCCCCGAGATCAGCCCCAGCTTATGGGTTTTGAACTTGCGCCAGATCAGCACCCAGTTGGGGGCATCCAGATCCTTGCGCTCCAGCTCCAGCAAGGAGGCCTGGGGATCATATGGCGCGTCGTCAACAAAGCGTCCGTCAGGAAGTTGGGTCATGCGTCACGCCCCTCGTAGCGAATGCGGGGATCCAGCAGGACCAGCAGCACGTCTGAAATCATCGTTCCAATCAGCGTCAGCAGGGCGACAAACATCAAGACAAAGCCGGAAAGAAACATGTCTTGGGTCTTGAGTGCGGTCAGCAGGGTGGGGCCGATGGTCTGCAATCCCAGAACAACGGAGACCAGAACCGAGCCGGAAATCATCGCCGGCAGCAGGTTGCCAATATCGGCGACAAAGGGGTTAAAGGCCACCCGCAGGGGGTATTTTGCCAGCATCCGGGCAGGCCCCATGCCCTTGGCCACGGCGGTTTCCACATAGGGTTTGCCCAGCTCGTCCAGCATATTGGCGCGCAGCCGCTGCATCATCGCCGAGGCCCCGGAGGTGCCGATGACAAAGGTAGGCACAATCAGGTGGATGAGAATGGATTTCACCTTTTCCCAGCCCATGGGCTCGCCCTCAAAGGCGGGGTCCATCAAGCCACCAATAGGCAGGTTGAACCAGCGGTGCCCGTAATAGAACAGGATCAGGGCGAGCAGGAAATTTGGTGTGGCAAGGCCAAGGTAGCCAATAAACGCAGAGGTATAATCGACCCAGCTGCGCGCCCGCGCCGCCGCCAGAACCCCCAGTGGCAAAGCCACCACATAGACAAACACCACCGCCGCAAGGTTGACCAAAACGGTGAGCCAGAGACTGTCGCCGACGATTTCCGCCACCGGGCGGTCAAATTCAAAGGACCAGCCAAAATTGCCCTGCACCAAACCAGAAAACCCATGCGGTCCGGGCAGGAAGCCAACCCAGATAAAATACTGCTGCCACAGGGGTTTATCCAACGCGTATTCGCTGCGCAGGAATTCAGCCTTGGCGACGCCGGCAGACTGGCCGCTGGCGCGCAGCTCTGCGATCTGATTGGAGAGATAATCGCCGGGGGGCAGGTTGATGATGACAAAGACCAGGATGGAGACCACCCAGAGCGTCAGCAACATGGTGCCAAACCGGTAGAAGGCGTAGCGCAGAATCTCCATCAGCCTTCACCGTCCTGAAAATAGAATTCGTCGGGGCGATAGACGCCAAAATGGGCACCGGGTTCCCAGGCCCAGATGGCCTGTTCGGGTACATTGTGCAGCCGGTTTGACACCACCACCGGCTGCGGCGCCGCTGCGACAATGCCAATTCCGTAGACTTGATCCGCGTGGATCGAAAGCATTTGGTGCCAGATTTCGGCCCGCTCAGCGTCGTCGGCGGCCAGCTCCCACTCATGCAGCAGTTCCATCAGGCGCTGAGCGTGCTCCATGTCCGGTGCCTCGCCGGCGGCGCCACCGGTCTGGTAATACTGCCCCCATTTGGGCCAGGCCAGAAACACCTGATCGGTGGGCGCAAGAAAAGCGGGAGAGGTATGTTTTTGCGGCAAGCCATTGTCCCAGCCGTACCAGACCGAGGCCATGGTGGTGCCGGAAAACACCCGGTTGCGCAGAATGTCGCGATCCAGCGGCCGCATGATCAGCTTGACGCCAATGTCGTTCCAATCGTCGGTGATGATCTGTAGCGCATTTTCCACTTCCTGGCGTTCGCCTGCGGTCTCGACCACCAGCTCCATGCGGCGCCCATCGGGCAGATGGCGAATGCCGTAGCCGTCCTTTTCGGTAAGCCCGGCCTGATCCAGCAGTTCGTTTGCCTGTTCAGGGTCAAAAGAGGCCCAGGCCTCGCGGAATTCTGGTCTAAAGAAAGGGCTTCGTTCCAGCACTGACATTGCCCCGGGCTTGGCCAGTTTGAAATAGAGCGCCCGGTTGATGGCTGCCCGGTTGATTGCCAGCGACAGGGCTCGACGCACCCGCACATCACGCAGGGTGTCGCGCCAGACCGGGTCGGCGGTGTTCAGGTTTGGATAGATGGCGATCTGTGATGCAGCGCCGGTTCCCCAAAGGTAGGTCCTGTAGGTGTCCCCGTCGTTTTCGCCCTTGCGCAGGATGGGAATGTCACGAAAGCCAAGACCGCGGGCCTGCAAATCTGCCTGACCTGCGTTGGATTTGGCCGCGACCAGACCACCGGCCACGATCTCCATCTCGACGGTGTCAATATAGGGCAGTTGTACGCCCCGGCTGTCGACCCGGTGATAATAGGGATTGCGGACAAACTGATGGCGGATGCGTTTGCCGGCAGTGGCATTCATCCAGGGTTGCAGGGTTGGTAGCTCGTGATTGTCGAACTTGTACATGTTGTCGTATTTATTATGCAGGGCGGCCCAGCTTTTGACCCGGGCATAGTCCACCTCTTCGGCCAGGGTGTCGGCATCGGCATAATCGGCGTGGAATTGTTTCAAGTAGGCCGAAGGGCGGTAGATGAAGGGCGGGCGTGCCTGAGCCAGGTTTTGCAGGAACTGCGGATGAGGCACCTGCCACTCAAAGATAACGGTGGTCTCATCCGGGAAACTGACCTGGGGCAGCTTGCCCTCTGCAAAGAGAAAATCCGGTGGCCCGGCGGGGCTCAGCAGCGGATTATTGGCGATGTCTTTCCACCAATATTCAAAATCAGCCGAGGTAAAGGGATCCCCATTGGACCAGCGATGGCCCGGACGCAGCCGCAGGGTGTAGCGCTTGTTTCCCTCGTTTTCATAGCCCAGCAAAATATCTGGCTGCAATTGGTAGTCTTCGGAATATCCCATCAGTCGGGCATAGCCGTAGACCACCATTTGACGGATGTCTTTGGAGCGGGTCACCATGGTGTTGAGCGTGCCGCCCTGCACACCAAACTGGCGCCCTTTAGCTGCCAGATCCACAACCAAGGGCGCATGGGGCAAGCGTTCAGAAATGGGGGGCAGATTGCCGGCGTCAACTTCTGGTTTCCAGAACCCGCTTTCGACAAAACTGGGCCCGGCATGCCCCGGCAGCGGCAGCAGCAAGAAGCTGGCAGCAAGCACCGCAGAGGCACGGGTGAGAAGTTTTTGTGTGGCTCTAAACATGGCAGCGTACCTTGTGTCCGGGCTCGAGCGGCACAAGCGGCGGCGCGTCAGAGCCTGAGAATCTAAAGTGTTCGGGCCAGTCCTCGGGGCGACCGGCCCCCTGCGCCACCAATTGCAGATTGATCGGGCGGTGAATGTCCGGCTCGGGTTGGGCTGCAATCAGGGCCTTGGTGTAGGGGTGCTGAGGATTGTGAAACAGGGTTTCGGGGGTCGCTTGTTCGACCACCAAGCCACGCCGCATCACAGCGACCTCGTCGGCGATCCGCGCTACCACGGCCAGATCGTGACTGATGAACAGATACGAGAGTTGTTTTTGATCGCGAATTTGCTCCAACAGGCGCAGAATTTGCTCCTGCACCGACACATCCAGCGCCGAGGTGGGCTCGTCGCAGACCAGCAGGGACGGATTTAGCATCAGGGCGCGGGCAATCGACAGGCGCTGGCGTTGCCCCCCGGAAAAGGCATGGGGATAGCGCTGCAGCATGTCTTCGCTCAACCCGACCATTTGCAGCATGTCGCCAGCCTTTTCACGCCGTTCAGCCCGGTTGCCGATGCCGTGGATTTCCAGGGGTTCTACCATGGTGTCCAGAATACGCATTCTCGGGCTCAGCGAGGAGTAGGGATCCTGAAACACCATCTGAGCCTCGCGCTGAAAGGCGGTGCGGGCGGTGCGATCCATCTTGTGCACTGCGATGGGTTCGGCCCCGGCTGTGGCGCGAAACAGCACTTCGCCGCCGTCGTCCGGCGGTTCGGCCCCCAGGGCAATCCGGGCGGCTGTGGTTTTGCCTGAGCCGCTTTCACCGACGATGGCCAGGGTCTTGCCACGGGGCAGCTGCAGATCAATGCCGCGGCAGGCATAGATCAGGCTGGGGGCTTTCCAGCCTTTGCCAGCGCGCATGCTATAGGTTTTTGAAACCGCGTTCAGCTCCAGGATCAGATCTTTTTGTTCTGGCATGGCCTTGGGCGCTGCGGCTGCGGGAATTTTTGGCGCGGCCTTGATCAGCGCCTGGGTGTAGGCATGGGCCGGGCTGGACAGTAGCGGCTCGGCGGCGCCGGCTTCCATCACCCGCCCCTTGTGCATGACCACGACCTGTTCGGCCATATTGGCCACCACGCCCAGATCATGGGTGACCAGGATCATCGCCATACCCGTGTCGCGTTGCAGCTCCTTCATCAATCCCAGAACCTGCGCCTGGGTTGTCACATCCAGCGCGGTTGTCGGCTCATCTGCGATCAACAGCTTGGGCTTGGCCACCATGGCCATGGCAATCATGGCGCGCTGCCGCATACCGCCAGACAGCTCAAACGGATAAGAGCTGTAGGTGCGTTCTGGATCGGGGAATCCGACGCGTTCAAAACAGGCAAGCACCTTCTTTTTTGCTTCGGCCTCGCTTTGGCGCCCATGCAGCCACAGCACCTCGGCCACTTGATTGCCAATGCGGTGCAGCGGTGACAGGGATCGCATCGGTTCCTGAAAGATCATGGCGATTTGGTTGCCGCGCAGATCGCGCATTCCAGCCTCGGGGAGATGCACCAGTTCTTTGGAGCTGGCGCCATCGTTAAACTGGATGCTGCCAGTGCGGATTTGCGCTGCCTTTGGA
The DNA here is from genome assembly GCA_025163595.1 of Phaeobacter sp. G2. Taxonomy (NCBI): domain Bacteria; kingdom Pseudomonadati; phylum Pseudomonadota; class Alphaproteobacteria; order Rhodobacterales; family Roseobacteraceae; genus Phaeobacter; species Phaeobacter sp. G2. The sequence goes on along the minus strand of CP104100.1, from coordinate 3,666,712 downwards.
AGAATGCGCAGAACTGCGCGACAGGTCACGGTCTTGCCGGATCCGCTTTCACCGACCAGCGCCAATGTCTCGCCGGGGGCGACGTCAAAACTGACCCCGCGCACAACGGAGTCATCCTTGCCAAAGCCGATGCTAAGGTCCTTTACCGAGAGCAGAGGCGCCATTCAGTGCTGCCCTTGGTGATGTCGTGATCCGGTCATTATGTCCCGTCTTTCCCTGTTTTTTTGCGCTCACCTTCGCGCGGGGGTGGTGGTCTAGTCAAACCCCATTTGCCCTGGTGGGGTTTTGCAGAAACAAAATTGATGAAACGGCACCTGTGCGCCACAATTTGCTCTGGCGGCCTGAGCCTAGGCAGCAAGTGCTACACATTTGTTTCAGGATCTGACAAAGCAGGGCGGGACTAAGGCGCGGTGGCGCTGTACCAAAGCCATCCGACCTTGCAGGCATGCCAGAGGAGACCTGATATGAGCACCCGATTGGACCTTTTTATAGACCGCATGGTGTCGCAGCGCGCCTGTCTGGATTTTGGAATAGCCCAGACCGCTGATATGCAGGGGCCAGTGTTTGAGCTGGGGCTGGGCAATGGCCGCACCTATCACCACATGCAGCACAACATCAAAGGCCGCGATCTTTATGTGTTTGAACGTGCCGTGGCCTCGCATCCCGACAGCACCCCACCAGAAGAGCTGACCATCCTCGGTGATGTGCGTGAAACCCTGCCAGCAGCCTTGACCCGCTTTGGCGCTACTGCCAGCCTGATCCATGCGGATCTTGGCGGTCATAACCGGGCCAAGAATGACGCTTTTGCGCAGCTGATCTCGCCGCTGGTTGAACCTCTGCTGGCTGTCGGCGGGCTGATGGTCTCGTCTGACCGGATGTATTTTGAGGCGCTTACCGAAATGCCTCTGCCGCCCGAAGCCGTTGAGGGGCGCTGCTTTATCTATCGCCGCGACAGCTAAGAGCGGGATTTGTGGCGGGACGTTGGGTTACTCTGGCCCTCGCCCGCCAGCGCCGCCTAGGTTGGGGCCTGACCAAACCGGTGACCAGGGAGGCCAACCGATGATTTTTTATGATTGTTCCACCGCACCCAATCCGCGACGGGCGCGGATGTTTTTGGCGGAAAAGGGCCTTGCGCCGGAAAGCCACGATATCTCGATTGCCAAGGGAGAGCAGCTGAAACCAGAATTTCGCGCGGTGAACCCACGGGCGACCATTCCGGTACTGGTGACGGATACAGGCTGCGTTTTGACGGAAAACCTCGGCATTGCGGCCTATCTGGAAGCCCATACGCCGGAGCCTGCCCTGATGGGGCGCACGGCGGATGAAAAGGGCCTGGTGCTGATGTGGAATTCTATTGTCGAGCAGCAGGGCGGCATGCCCATCGCCGAGGCGCTGCGCAATACCCATCCGGCCTTTAGTGATCGCGCTATTCCTGGCCCCGACAATTACGCCCAGCTGCCGGAACTGGCAGAGCGCGGCTTGGCGCGGACCCAGGCCTTTTTTACTCTGTTGGAAGAGCGTTTGCGCGAGAGCCCTTATCTGGCCGGTGAGGCGTTCACCTTGGCAGATATTTCGGCCTTTGTGTTTGTTGAGTTTGCCCGTGTGATCCAGCAGCGGATCCCGGAAGAGAACACCGCCAGCCTGGCCTGGTACAAGGCAATCAAGGCACGTCCCAGCGCGCAGCTCTGACGTCCTCGGGGCAGGGGCGGGCATGACAGGTCTGGACAACATCCTGCGCCCGCCGCAGGATGGCGCAGCCCAATGCTGGATGGCTCCACCCCAGAAAAAGATGAGTTTTTATGCCACCAAAGCCGCTTTTGCACCGTGACAATCCCAGCGCCGAACCGCTGGTTGGTAATGTCAAAGTCACCCGGGACGACTGGCTCAATGTGGCGATGGATGTGCTGATCAGCGATGGGGTCGAGCAGGTCAAGGTGCTGGCCCTGGCTGAGCGGATGAAGGTGTCACGCTCCTCCTTTTATTGGTATTTCAAGTCCCGGCAGGATCTGTTGGATGCCTTGCTGAAAACCTGGGAACAGACCAATACCGCCGCGATGTTGGCCCGTGCCGAGGCCCCGGCAGAGGCCATCACGGGCGCGGTTCTGAACGTGTTTCACTGCATAGCCAATCCGGCCTTGTTCAACACCGCGCTGGATTTTGCAGTGCGGGACTGGGCGCGGCGATCTGGCAAGGTCCGCAGTCTGTTGGATCGCTCGGATGCGCGCCGGGTAGAGGCCTTGACGCAGATGTTTCTGCGCTACGGCTATGCGAGCCTGGAGGCCATGACCCGCGCCAAGGTGCTGTATTACATGCAGCTGGGCTATGACATGGCCGAACCCAACGAGAGCTACGCCCATAGGTTGGAAATGACGCCGCAGTATCTGAAGGTCTTTACTGGGCGTGAGCCCAGTGCGATTGAACTGGATGAATTTTCAGAGTTCACCCGCAAGCACTGGGATTTGTAACCCGGTTTGACCTAAAAGAAATGGCCCCGGTTGGGGCCATTTCTTATTCATAGCTTTTCGAGCAGGCGGGTGGCGTTGGCGCGGTGCTTATGGGCGGCCTCCAGCCGCACCGGACCATAGCCACGGATCTCCATCGGGGCCTCTAGGATCTGTAGGCAGTCCTGGTGCTTATCGCTGCTGTAACTGGCCGCGACCCTGTCCAGGGCTGCCTCGTACCAGGCCAGCAGGCTGCGATGCAGGCGGGCTTCCTCGTGGTAGCCAAAGGGGTTGAGCCGACTGGCGCGCAGCACCCTGGCGCGGCTCAGCACCGACAGGGCAGGGCGCAGCCAGGGGCCAAAGCTCTTTTTGAGCGGGCGGCCTCGAGCGTCTTTTTTGCGGCTCAGCAGGGGCGGGGCCAGGTGGTAGTTGACGCTGTAGTCACCTTCAAACTCCTGGGCGATCTGATCTTTGAAGCCGTCGCCGGTCATCAGGCGGGCGACCTCAAATTCATCTTTATAAGCCATCAGTTTGAACAATGACCGCGCGGCGGCCTCGGTGAGCTCCTCCTTGGCCTGCTCGGGCAGCTGGTTGCGAAAGCTGTCCAAAGTGCTGGTAAAGCGCTGGGCATAGGCGGCATCCTGATACCCCGTCAGGAAAACCGAGCGGCGCTCGATGATCTGGTCCAGTGTTTCGGTGCTCTCTGGGGCTTCGGCATAGAATTGCGCCACCAGCTGGGGATCCGTGGCCATGGCGCGGCCAATGGTAAAGGCAAGGCGGTTTTTGTCGATGGCCACGCCGTTCAGTTCGATCGCCTGATCCAGTGCCGTACCGCTGACTGGCACCAGCCCTTTTTGCCAGGCGAAGCCCAGCATCATTACATTGGCCAGAACCGCATCGCCCAACAGGGTCTCGGCGGCCTCGTTGGCGTTAAAGCCGCTGAGGTTTTCAGGACCCACTGCCGCTGCAATTTGTTGTTCACGCACCCCTGCCATCAGATCGGCGTCACGGCGCAGCACCAGATCCCCTGTGGGCATCTCGGCGCGGTTCAGCACAATCCGGGTGCCCGCGCGATAATGGGCCGAGGCCTTGGGGGCGGAGCTGACCACCACATCACAGCCAATCACCGCATCTGCGGCGGCCTGATCAATGCGCACCTGGTTCAAGCTGTCTGGGCTGGCAGAAAGGCGGATATAGCTGAGCACAGTGCCGAATTTCTGCGCAAAGCCGGTAAAGTCCAGAACGCTGGAGCCTTTGCCCTCCAGGTGTGCCGCCATGGTGATCAGCGCGCCGACCGTGACAACGCCGGTGCCGCCCACCCCGGTGACCAGCAGATCAAAGGGTGTCTCCAGCGCTGGCAACTCAGGCGCGGGCAGTTTTGCGGCCAGGGCATCGCGATCCAGTCCCGCAGGCAGTTTTTTGCGTCGGCTGCCGCCCTCAATGGTGACAAAGCTGGGGCAGAAACCGTTCAGGCAGGAGAAATCCTTGTTGCAGCTGGACAGGTTGATCTTACGCTTGCGGCCAAAGGCTGTTTCCTTGGGTTCAACGCTCAGGCAGTTGCTCTCAATCGAGCAATCGCCGCAGCCTTCGCAGACCAGATCATTGATAAAGGCGAACTTCTTGGGGTCTTCCATGGTGCCACGCTTGCGGCGGCGGCGTTTTTCGGTGGCGCAGGTCTGTTCGTAGATCAGGGTAGAAACCCCCTTGATCTCACGCAGCTCACGCTGGACCAGATCCATATCGGCGCGGTCATGGAAGGTGGTGCCGGCAGGAAAATCGCCGCGGTTGAATTTGTCGATATCATCAGAGACCAAGGCAATGCGCTGCACCCCTTCGGCGCGGCAGGTCTGGGCGATGCCGAGGACCGAGACCGGACCATCGACGGGCTGGCCGCCGGTCATGGCAACGGCGTCATTATAGAGGATCTTATAGGTGATATTGGTGCGCGCCGCGACCGCCTGTCGAATGGCAAGCGAGCCGGAGTGATACCAGGTGCCCTCGCCAAGGTTCTGGAAGATATGCTTGCCACCATTGTACTGCGAGGCCGCCGTCCAGGTGACGCCTTCGCCGCCCATCTGTGCATAGCCAGAGGTTTCGCGGTCCATCCAGCTGGCCATCACATGGCAGCCGATGCCGGATTTGGCCTCGCTGCCGGTCGGCAGTTTGGTTGAGGTGTTATGCGGACAGCCGGAGCAGAAATAGGGGGTGCGGTTGGCCCCGGGCACATTGATCAGCTTGGGTGGCTGGGCCAGCAGGGCAGCAGCCTTGGCGGGCAGGCCCTCATTTGGGAAAAAGCTGTCCAGACGTGCGGCAACGATGGGGGCCAGCATCAAGGGGCTCAGCTCGCCGGTCCAGGGGATCAGCGGCTCGCCTGCGCTGTCGTATTTGCCAACCATTTTGTTGGGTTTGTCACCGGGCCAGTCGTAGAAATACTCTTTGAATTGGCTCTCAATGATGCCGCGCTTTTCTTCGACCACCAGCACTTCGTCTTTGCCACGCATGAACCGCAGAGCTTCGGGGCGGGCGAGAGGCCAGACCATGCCAACTTTGTAGATGTCGATGCCCAGACGGCGACAGGCGGCTTCGTCCAGGCCAAGCAGGCGCAGGGCCTCCATCAGGTCCAGGTGCCCCTTGCCGGTGGTGACAAAGCCAAACTTGGCTGTTTCAACATCATAGATACGGCGGTCAATCGGGTTTGCCTCGGCAAAGGCGCGCACCGCCTTGATCTTGGCGCGGATGCGGGTCTCGATCTCGGGCGAGGGCAGGTCGGCGCGACGAATATGCAGCCCACCAGGGTAGTCTGGCAGCTCAGGGTAGGTAAAGCTGCGGTCCTGTTGCAGTTCAATCGAGCGGGCGCTTTCAACGGTTTCGGACACCGCCTTAAAGCCAACCCAGGTGCCAGAGTAGCGCGACAGGGCAAAGCCATACTCGCCGTAGGTGAGAAACTCGGAAACATCGGCCGGGTTCAGCACCGGCATGAACCAGGACATGAAGGCGACGTCGGATTGATGCGGCATGGAGGAGCTGACGCAGCCATGGTCATCACCTGCCACCACCAGCACACCGCCCTTAGTGGAGGAGCCATAGGCATTGCCATGTTTCAGCGCATCCCCCGAGCGATCAACGCCGGGGCCTTTGCCATACCACATGGAAAACACGCCCTCGACCTCGCAATGGGGATCCAAAATGGCCTGCTGCGCCCCCAGAACCGCCGTGGCACCAAGATCTTCGTTGACGGCAGGCATAAAGGTGACGCGGTTGTCTTCCATCCGCTGGCGCGAGCGCCAGAATTCCAGATCCACTGCACCCAGCGGCGACCCGCGATAGCCAGAGACAAACCCGGCGGTGTTCAGCCCGGCGCTGCGGTCTCGCCGCGCCTGATCCAGCATCACCCGCGCCAGAGCCTGGGTGCCGGTGAGGAACACTCGGCCTTTGGTCTGGTCGTAGCGGTCATCTAGTTTGTAGCTGCGGAAATCATGGCTCAGCTCGGTCATTCTGGTGATCCTTGCGGGTGGTATGGCTGGGAAATGTGCTCTTTGAGGCAGAATAATCCGTCTGAGGTGAAAAGATCTGTCTGAATTGTTGGTTTTTACCGGTGATTTGGATATATTGACCGAAACTTGGCCAATAAATGGATAGATTATCACTCATGCAGCTTATCGACGACCGTGACAGGCATATTTTGCGGCTCTTGCAGGAGGATTCTCGCATTTCCAATGCTGAGCTTTCTGAAAAGGTGGGCATGTCGGCTTCGGCTCTGTGGCGCAGGGTGCGCGCGCTAGAGGACACAGGCGTGATTGAGCGCTATGGCGCGGTGGTGAATGCCAGTGCTATGGGGCTGGATTTTCAGGCAATTGTGCATGTGCAGCTGACCCGCCATGACCCGGAAAAGCTGGCGGAGTTCATTCGTGCCGTCGAACAGAGCCCCTTGGTACAGGAATGCTATGCCACCACGGGCCAATCGGATTATCAAATGCGCGTCCTGGCGCCTGATTTGGAATCCTACAACCGGTTTCTTGAGGAGTTCCTGTTTCGCCTGCCTGCAGTTGCCAGCGCGCAGACCAATTTGGTTTTGCGCACCATCAAACGGGACCGCTCGGTGGTTTCACAGGGGTAGATGGGCAGAACAAGGGGGCTGGAAGGGGTCAGCTGGCAGGCGTCACTGGCTGGCTCACTGGCAGGCGACGCATTTCACCCAGGCGGCAGTCATGGCGAGATAGGTCAGCTGGTGCAGGCATTGATCCGTGCCCATGGCGCGCCAAAAAGACGCCTGCTGGGGGTTGAGCTCTTTCTTTTCGGAATAATGCGCCTTGCCGTAATCGATGTGAAAATGCACCACCCATTCCGCAACGCAGATCAGCAGGGTAAAGCCAACAGGTGCGCCCATCAGGACAAACACAACCACCGAAAACAGCGCATGAACCCCGGCGTGTTGCGCACGTCCTGCATGCAGGTATTCGTCCCGGCCGGATAACATTTTGGGTGTCTGCAAAAAGAAGTCGGCAAACAGATGTTTGATCTGCAACAGGCAGAGCAAAATCAATACGGATCCGACAAGTCCTGGCAAGACATTCCCCTGTACAAAATTCTCTGGAACCATACGGATTTTTTACCAGCTGGCAAATACTGTGTAGCAGGGATGCCGTAACGGGACAGTGACCTTCATCACAGGCGCAACATTTGCTCTGCCCATTGCCTGTCAGGTGCAAACCGCGCTAGGCATGAAGAACTGTTTTTGCTGCAGCCAAAGTTGGAGCTCTCCCATAGAACCGTCTCTCTTCCGTTTTATCTGGAAATATTCCAAACGCGACCAAGTTATCCTGCTGATGGTCACCGGCTGTTTGTTTCCGCTTTTGTATCTCACACTGGAACTGCCCAAACGGATCATCAATGATGCCATTGGCGCGCAGACTGACCGTATTGACCTGCTTGGCTACTCGATAGGAAAACTCGATTACCTGTGGATTCTCTGTGCCGGTTTCCTGATTGCCGTGCTGCTGCACGGATTGCTGAAAATGCGCATCAATACCATGAAGGGTGTACTGGCTGAACGCATGCTGCGACGGTTTCGCTACAGGCTGATCGCGCGGGTTCTGCGCTTTCCTCAGCCCTATTTTGAGCGGGTAAGCCAGGGTGAACTGGTGTCGATGATTACCTCCGAGAGCGAGCCGATGGGGGGCTTGATGGGGGATGCGGTCAGCCAACCTGTGTTGCAGGCCGGACAGATGCTGACAATTCTGTTTTTCCTTTTCACCCAAAGCCCCTGGTTCGGGTTGGCGGCAGTGGCGCTAATCCCGCTGCAGGGCTGGCTGATCCCGATGTTGCAACGCCAGATCAACCTGCTGAACAAGACCCGGATTCATCAGGTACGGGCGCTGGCCTCTGAGATCGGTGAAAGTGCCGCTGGCGCTGCGACGCTGCGCATCAATGGGGGCTGGCGCTACCGGATGGCGGTGATCACCGACCGGCTGGGCCGTCTCTATGACATTCGGTTCCAGATCTATCAGAAAAAATTCTTCATGAAGTTCCTCAACAACTTCATCACCAATCTGACCCCATTCTTCTTTTACTCCGTGGGGGGCTATCTGGTGCTGCAGGGGGAGGTCTCCCTTGGGGCGCTGGTGGCAGCCCTGGCGGCCTACAAAGACCTTGCCTCCCCCTGGAAAGAGCTGTTGGCCTATTACAACCAGACCCAGGATATGGCCCTGCGCTGGGATGTGATTCTGGAGCGGTTTGCCCCGTCGGGCATGGTGCGCGAAGAGCTGATGTCCGGCGAACCGGATGAATTTGTCCGGCTCAATAGCGATGTTACGCTCAATTCGGTCAATGTGCGGGATGCAGATGGGAATTTGGTACTGGAAGACCTGAATGCAACCCTACCGGCGGGGCGGGTCATTGGCATTGCGGCCCCCTCAGAAGAGGACCGACGGGCCATGGCCGCGTTGTTGACCCGTGAAGTTTTGCCGTCTGCCGGACAGGTGACCGTCGCAGGCCAGGATATGCGGGATCTGCATCAGGCGGTACTGGCGCTGCGCGTCGGCCACGTGACGTCCCGCCCGGTACTGTTTCAGGGCTCCTTTGGCGATAACGTGATGATGCCAATGCGCCAACGCCCCAAGGGCAGCGCCCATGATACCGGGCGCTTTCGGGCCGCGCAGCTGGCAGGCAATAGCGCAGATGCCTTTGATGCTCCCTGGCTGGATCCGGAACTGGCGGGGTTTGCGACCGAGCATGATCTGCGCGACTGGTGGGTTCAGCTTCTGGCCGGCATCGGTACCGACAGCGCCCTATTTCGGCGTGGGATGGAACAGAAATTTGATGCCATCCAACACCCGCGCTTGGCGCAGTCTCTGGTTGATCTGCGGCCCAAGGTGCGTGCAGCCATCGCAAAGTCGGAACTGGGCGCGCAGGTACATGGCCTGGCCCCGGATGCCTATAACCCCGCCTTGCCAGTGGTTGAAAACTTGCTCTACGCGACGCTGAGCGAGCCTATCTCCGAGGAAATGCTGAGCCAGCACGTCGATTTCCTCGACCGTCTGCGAGAACTGCAACTGGTCGATGATCTGGTTGCCCTGACACAGGACGTCGTGGACATCCTGCGGCAGATTTTTGGCATGGATGGCACGGATCACCCCCTATTTCGCAAGCTGGGACTTGATCCCAAGGCCTATGAACGGGCTTCTGCCCTGGTTGACAAGACCCGCAGCAAGGGCACCGAGGCGCTGGAACAGGACGAGCTGGCGCAATTGATGATCGTGCCCTTCAGCATTTCGGCTGAACAGATCGGCCCGGCCTTCACGGATGAAATGAAGGCCCGGATCCTCGCCTTTCGCAAAAGCCACGCGGATGAACTGTTGGGGACCTTGTCTGATGTTTTTGTGCGCCTAGACGAGGCAAGCTTTGCCCCGGGCCTGACGGTTCTGGAAAACGCTCTCTTTGGCAAGATTTCCGACAGCTCCGGCGCGCGTGGGGATGAGTTGCGGCGGTTGGTGTCGCAGGTTCTGGTCGAAAACGGCGCCCGTGACATGGTGGTAGAGCTGATCTTTGATTTGCCCATTGCACTGGGCGGCCAGGGGCTGCCTTCCAGCTATGCGGAACCCCTGGCCTTTGCCAGGGCCACGATCAAGCGACCGGATATCCTGCTGTTGGATTCGGCTTTCTCCAGCTATGATCTGGACACCCGGATTGCGGTGCATAAGAACCTGCGCCGCCTGTTGCCCGATACCACGCTTGTTTATCTCGAGTCGGCGTTTGATCGCGTGGATGTGTTTGACGCCTTCTATGAGTTGCGTCAGGGCAGGCTGGTCAGTGATGACCCGGACCATCATGTGGTCGAAGACAGTGCCGCCAGCCAGGATCTGGCGCGCAAGCTCCGGGCATTGGAGGAGACAGAGCTGTTTTCTGGCCTGAACCGGCGGCAGCTGCGGTTATTGGCCTTTGGTGCACGCTGGTATTCAGCCCAGGCCGGGGATGCGGTTTTCCTGAAGAACGATGTCGCCAGTGATGGTGTCTACATGATTACCGAGGGCCAGGCCGGCCTGTTCCTGCCACAAGAGGGGCACGAGGATCATAAGGTCACTTCGGTTGGGCCGGGTAAGTTGGTGGGGGAATTAGGTCTCATCCGCAAAGAACCGCGGGCACTGAGCATGATTGCGGAAACCGAACTCACCTGTTTGCGGATCGGTGAAGAAGAATTCCTGGCCGTGGTCGAAAATGATGCCAATACGGCCTTCAAACTGCTGCAGGTGGTCTCCGGCTACGTTGGAAACTGATTTCTGGTCCCTCCCATGTCCTTGGCGCCTTAACGGGCTGATGTAGGCCGAAGACAGGGGGGAAGACAGGGGGAGGGTGGATAGGGCCAAGAAGGACAGGTGCATGACTGGACGAAACCTGTTTCTGCAGACGCTTACAGGCAGGGAAACGCCTCCAGAAAAACGCTCCCAGAAAAAAGTCGGCTGAAAAAAGCCTGGCGATAGCCGGTAGCTGGTGCGGGTTTAGCTGTCGGGGCTGCAGAACTGCCGGTAAAGCAGGGCAATGAGCTCTTGCGTGTTTTGGTCCTTGAGCGAGTAGAAAATGGTTTTCCCCTCTCGCCGCGTTTGCACCAGCCCCTCATCACGCAGCCGCGCCAACATCTGGCTGACAGCGGCCTGGCGCATATCCAGCAGGGACTCCAGGGTGCCTACGGATTTTTCGCCGGCACCGAGATGGCAAAGAATCATCAGCCGTCCTTCATGGGCCAGCGTCTTGAGAAAGCCTGCCGCCTCGGCAGCGCGTTCTGCCATGTTGATGGGCGCTTCCGGGTGTAATTCTGTTTCGACCGTCTCTGCTGAGGTGGCTGAGTCAAGGAGAGGCTCTGGGGTCTGAAGGGTCACGTATCCAACATCCTGCACTGGTTGATGGGCGCATAATGCCCCACATCCCATAGCAAAGTCACCCCCTGCAATGACGTCTGTCGTGGGTTAGGTCTCTAGTGGCGGAGCGCCGCCGGCAAAACTGTTGCCATTTTGATAGTCGCAGGGCTCTTCGCGCATGTTGAGATGCAGATCAGTGCCGGTAAAGGGGTGCGCACGAGCGAGAGCCTCATCAACCTGAATTCCAAGTCCAGGGGCATCAGGCACGGTGATGAAGCCGTCCTCCACCCGGATGCTGCCTTGGATCAGCGCGTCGTGAAATGGCGTTTCGATGCATTCAGCCATCAGGATGTTTGGGATCGAGGCGGCCAGTTGGATATTGGCGGCCCATTCCACCGGCCCGGCATAGAGGTGCGGCGCCATCTGCGCATTAAACACCTCGGCCAGGGCTGCCACCTTTTTCATCTCCCAGATGCCGCCAGCCCGGCCCAGGGCAGGCTGCAGGATTTCGGCAGCCCCCGCGCGTAAGACGGCAGCAAATTCGGATTTGGTGGTCAATCGCTCCCCGGTGGCAACAGGAATTCGTACCGAGCGGGCGACACGGGCCATATCGTCGATCGTGTCCGGCGGGGTGGGCTCCTCGAACCAGAGTGGTGAATAGGGTTCCAGGGCCTGGCCTAGGCGGATAGCCCCACCAGTGCTGAATTGCCCATGGGTGCCAAACAGCAGATCCGCCTTGTCGCCCACCGCGCCGCGGATGGCCTTGCAGAAGGCGACGGACAGCGAGATATCCTGCATGGCGGGCATATGACCGCCGCGTATGGTATAGGGGCCTGCCGGGTCGAACTTGATGGCTGTATAGCCCTGACGCACCATTTCGGCTGCGGATTCAGCGGCCAGCTCCGGCGAGGTCCAGAATTCAGCGATGTCGTGATGCGCCAGAGGATAGAGATAGGTATAGGCACGGATACGATCATTCATGCGCCCACCGATGAGCGCATGCACCGGCCGGTCACGGTCTTTGCCCAGAATGTCCCAGCAGGCAATCTCGAGCCCTGAAAAGGCCCCCATCACCGTCAGATCCGGGCGCTGGGTAAAGCCCGAAGAATAGACACGGCGGAACATCAGTTCGATGTTTTCCGGGTTTTCCCCGGCCATGTGGCGCTGAAATACATCTTCGATCACCGGTTTCATGGCCTCGGGACCAATGGTGGAGGCATAGCATTCGCCCCAGCCAGTTATGCCGGTATCAGTGGTCACTTTGACCAGAATCCAATACCGTCCGCCCCAGCCAGGTGCAGGTGGGGCGGTGACGATGATCTCAAGATCTTGTAGTTTCATGCCGCTATTTCCCCTCCCAGAGATCGAGCTGTTTCATTTCGTTTTCAATTTCCGCAATGACCTGCGCAGAGCTGAAAAAATAGATGTCGGGTGCGGCAAGATCATCCATGAAGATTTCGATCTCAAGCTGCATTGGGGCGCCATCAAAATCCCCGTCAATGCGCCAACGGCGGCTATTGTCCACCGCTATCTCAGGCAGCGCGCCTATGATGGCCGTGTCAAAATCCGCTGGCAGGGCAAAGCGCGGGTTTTCCGCCAGCCTGATCAAAAAGGGACCGACCTCAGCCGCGTCGAAATTCATCGAGGCCTCAGAGGTGATCGGCGCTGCCACAGGCGGTTTTGGTTTGAACAGGTCGAGCAGAAAATTCAGCACCGGGGCGCTCCGTTTTAGTTGGTTTTGTTAAACAGAATCACATTCCGCTTGGCGCTTCCGGTCTTGGTATCGGCGATGGCCTCGTTGATTTGCTCCAGGCTCCAGCGCCCGGAAATCAGCTCGTCTAGTTTCAGGCGGCCCTGCTCGTAGAGGTCTACCATCCAGGGGATATCGCGCTGAATAACCACGTCGCCCATTTTTGACCCTATAATGCCGTGTCCAACGGCGGCCATGATCACAGGCTCATAGGTCGCCTCTTGGCCGGAATGCGGCATGCCGATCACCACCACCTTACCACCAGAGCCCAGATAGCGCAGGGACTGTTCGTAGGCGGGAATGGCGCCAACCGTGACCAGCACCACGTCGGCACCTTTGCCACCCAGCGCCTTGAAGACCGCTTTCCAGGGGGCTTTCAGGCTGCCAAGCACACCGTCGGTGGCGCCAAATTCCTTGGCGATTTCCAGTTTTTCTTTGGTCATGTCGACCGCAACAATGCGGCGGGCTCCTGCAATGCGCGCGCCCTGGATGGCGTTCAGTCCGACACCGCCAGCGCCAATGACAACCACATCCTGCCCGGCGCGCAGCCCGGCGGCGTTCACTGCGGCGCCAACGCCTGTGATCACCCCGCAAGAAATCAGCGCGGCAGCTTCTTTGCTGAGGCTCTTGGGGATTTTGACGATCTGGCGCTGGTCCACGACCACCTTTTCGGCAAAGGCACCACAGGCCATGGCCTGCATCAACGGGGCGCCCTCTGCAGTTTTCAGAGGCCCATCGTTGAGGGCGTCATAGGGGGTTTCGCAGAGGGTGGGTTTGCCGCCTGCGCAGCAGGGGCAGGTGCCACAAGAGCGGATCAGGGTGACAACGACGCTGTCGCCTTCGGCAAAACCGCTGACGCCGTCACCCAGTCCGGTGATGATGCCGGCGGCCTCATGGCCAAAGACGGCGGGCAGATGACCACCCCAGGCGCCTTCGGCAAAGGATATGTCGCTATGGCAGATGGCGACGGCCTCCAAGGTAACCTCGACCTCGCCCATACGTGGCGCGGCCAATTGAATGTCTTCGATCACCAAGGGGTCCCCATGGCTATGGCAGACGGCTGCTTTGATGGTTTGCATGGTGTTCTCCCTGCTGTTTGAACCCAAGGTGGCCCGCTGGCCGAGTGGTCGCAAGGTGGAAACCGTCAGCTTGTGCCGTTTTCCGCCACGACAGGTCGGCTGCGTAGGAAAACCAAGGCGCCAATGGCCATCAAGACAAGAGCCAGCAGGAAGGGGGCGCCGGGCAGATAGTAACTGGTCTCGCTGTTTGAGAAGAGCGCAAAAGTCGAAGCCATCATCATCGGGGAGACAATCATCGACAGTGCGTGAACCGCTGTCATCACCCCCTGCAGTTCGCCCTGCTGATTGTCCGCAACCACCCGGGACATCATCCCCTGCAGAGCAGGTTGCACCACGGCCCCCAAAGCCGCGATTGGGATCAGCATCAGGGCCAGCGTGCCGCTGCCGATCACCGCAAGCACTCCAAAGGCGATAAAGTCAAAGACCTGCCCCCACAGGACTGTGCGGCGTTCCCCAAACCAGCGCACCATATAGCGCAGCAATCCCCCCTGAACCAAGGCCATGCAGATGCCATAGATTGCCAGTGAAATCCCAATCATCCGGGGCTGCCAGGCAAATTGTTCGGCGGCAAAATAGGACCAGATTGCCGGGTAAACATAGATCGCCACGGAGTAGAGGAAATACACCCAAAGCAAACCAGTGATGCCGGGAATGCGGGCCAGGGCGCGAAAGGCGCCCAGCGGGTTGGCGCGCCGCCAGTCAAAGGCGCGGCGGCTCGCATCGGTGACGGTTTCGCGCATGACAAACCAGCCCAAGGCAAAATTCAGCCCAGCCAGGACGGCGGCGGCATAAAACGGCGCCCGGGTTCCCAGCTCTCCCAGCAGCCCGCCAATCAGTGGCCCCATCACAAAGCCGGCTCCAAAGGCGGCACCAAGCAGGCCAAAATTGGCGGCTTTTTCTGTGGGCTTGGAGATATCGGCGATATAGGCTCCTGCAGTGGCATGGGTTGCAGCAGTGATGCCGCCAATGATGCGCCCCACCAGCAACAGCCACAGCGATCCAGCCAGGGCCATCACCAGATAGTCCAGCGCCATGACAAAGAGTGAGACAAGCAGCACGGGTCGTCGCCCCAATGCATCCGACAGAGAGCCAAGCACCGGGCTGAACAGGAATTGCATCACCGCAAAAACCGTACTCAGGATGCTGCCCCAGATTGCCGCCTCGGCCAGGCTGCCGCCCTGAACCTCCAGCAGCAGATTGGGCATGATTGGCATGATCAGCCCGACACCCATGGCGTCGATCATCACAGTAGTCAGGACAAAGAACAAAGGCAGGCGCATCAGGGGGGTCTTTACTGGCGGGGAGATCAGGCGATGGCGTCTGGAGTACCTGTCGGCGCCAGCGCCTGATCTTGGTTTAGCTGGCCGTCAGTTCCGCGACTTTTGTGCTGAAACGCAAGGCTTCCGTCGGGGCGGCTCCGAGCTGCGCGACCGGATCAAACAGCGTCTGCACGTCGAGCTGGGGAAAGTCGCGCGCCACCAGCCTACGCAGCGGCGTATCACTGGCACCGGCTTCGCGACACAGGGTTTTGACCACAGCCTGCGCCTCTGGGCGCGGCATTTCGGCGGCCAGGGCAAAGCTCAGCGTCTCGGCATGGATCATGTCCAGGCCCGCGCCCAGGGCCGTGTTCATTGCCGCTGCATTGGGCGTTATCCCGGCGCAGAGATCGCGGGCAGTGCGGGCGGCGCTGGCGGCACCCAAAACGATCTGCGGCAGGCACAGCCACTCGCTGAACCAGGCAGCCCCATCGCGTTGATGCTGATGCAGGGCGCTGCCATGTAGGATCGACAGCAGCCCGGTGCCTTGGCGCGCCAGGGCAACCAGGGCGGAGGGGGCGACCGGGTTTTGTTTCTGCGGCATGGTGGAGGAGGCCCCGGCCCCGCCCAGCGAGATTTCACTGATGCCGGTTTGCACCAGGGCGATACAGTCTTCGCCCAGTTTTCCCAGCGCCAGATTGACCCGCACCATCCAGTCCATCAGCCGCAAAACGGATGTCCGATCCGTGTGCCAACTGGCCTCAGGATCAGTGAGCCCCAGCGCCTTGGCCATTTCGGCGCGGACTTCGCCTGCTTTTGGACCCAAGGCGCCGGAAGTCCCAGCCGCGCCAGAGAGAGAGATCAGCAGGCAATCGCGGCGCAGGGGGGGCAGCTCGTCAACCAGCGCCAGCAGCGGTGCGCCCCAGGTGGCGACAACAGCGCCAAAACTGGTGGGGGTGGCATGTTGGCCATAGGTGCGGGCGGCCATTGGCAGGCTGGCATGGGTCTGGGCCAGCTTGGCCAGTGCGTCCAGCGCCAGTTTCAGATCATCCTCGATCAGCGCTAGGGCCTGGCGCAGCCGCAGCATCAGGGCGCTGTCCATGATGTCCTGCGAGGTGGCGCCCCAATGCACATATTGCGCGTGCTCTGGTGCGTTCATTTCGGCGCGAAAGGCTGCAATCAGGCCAGGCACGGGCACGCCGTTTTGCCCTGTGGGCTTGCGCAGGGTGCCGGGATCCAGGGCCACCTCCATGACGGCGCGGCCAATGGCGGCGGCGCTGTCCTGCGGGATCACCCCGGCTGCCCCCTGGGCGCGGGCCAGCGCGCCCTCGACCAACAACATGGCGCGGGCCTCTGCCGTATCGGTAAACAGGCGTCCCACATCACCAGAGGTAAAGAGGTCGCCATAGATCTGGCTGTCAAAGACGGATCCCGCCATTTCAGAAGTCCTTTGCGATTTGCCCGATGAGCGCTGCCAGACCCTGTGGGTCGGCAAAAAAGGGCGAATGAGAGCACTGCATCTCGTGTACTGTGTTGCGCGGCCAATCCGCCACCATCTGCGCCTGATACTCGGGCGGGATGGTCTGATCATTGGTGCAGCGAATATAGGCCTTGGGCGTATTCTGCGAGGCATCCGTCAGCTCTAGCGGCGTCTCCTGGGGCAGAATCGGCTGGGCGCAGAGCCGGGGCAGCGCATAGGCCACGGCCTCGGCGGGGCAGTCCTGGTAAAACAGGCGCGGGGCCTCGGCCGGATCAATTGTATAGCTGGCGCCATTTGGGTGTTTGATCGCGGCAGAGCCAATGGTCTGACGTGGTCCTGCCTTGCGCATGTCGATCAGCGACTGGCCGGAGACGGGCACATAGGCACAGAGATAGATCAAACCGCGTAGCGCCTTTGGCGCGATCTCAGCCGCAGCAGTGATTGGATACCCGGCCCAGGAATGACCCAGAACAATGGTCTCGGGCGAGGTCGCTGCGACGATGGCCTCGGCTGTTTCCTGCAGGGTCACGGTGGCAGGGTCGCGGCCATCGTCGTGGCCGGGCAGGGTGATGGCACGGGCGGTGTGGCCCTGGGCCTCAAGGGCAGGGATGACGTCGCGCCAGCACCAGGCACCATGGCAGGATCCGTGGATCAGCAGGAAATCAGTCAATGTGTCCGGTCTCTTTCAGGAACTGGGTTAGGCGGTCGGCATATTCATCTGGTTGTTCAACACAGGGGATATGGCCCGCGCGGCGGATCAGGTGGAACTGGCTGCCGGGAATAAGATCGACGGTTTCGCGCACCAGATCCGGCGGTGTGGCGCCATCCTCGGCCCCGGCAAAGCCCAGACAGGGCAGGCGCAATCCGCTGGTCGGAGTATAAAAATCAGTACCGGCAATGGCGGCGCAGCAGCCGGCATAGCCCGCCCGCGATTGTTGCACCAGCATGTTGCGCCATAGCTGTAGCTCCGGCGTGGCGCGGAAGTCGCGGGCAAACCAGCGCTCCATCACATTGTCAGCCAGAGGTTCGATGCCCTGATCAGTGACCGCTTTGACCCGGTCCTGCCACATCTCGGCGGTGCCGATCTTGGCGGCGGTGTTCGACAAGACCAGCGCGCGCACCATGTCCAGACGTTTGACCGCCAGCCCCTGGGCGATCATGCCGCCAATGGACAGCCCGACAAAGACACAGTCGCGGACCTGCAGATGATCCAGCAGGCGCTCGGCATCGCGCACCAAGGCCCCCATGGAATAGGGGGCAGGAGGACAAGACGACAGCCCATGGCCGCGTTTGTCATAACGGATCACTTTCAGCCCGGCAGGCAGGCGTTCCACCACCGCGTCCCAGACCCGCAGATCTGTGCCAAGGGAATTGGCAAAAACGAGAGGCGCGCCGTCAGGGTCGCCATCAATGCGGTAGTGAAGCTGGACATCACCGAGGTCTGCGATTTGCATGCGGTCTTCTCCGGTAGGGGTGGCGGCTATCTACCAAAGACGCGGGGGCGGGGTAAAGCCCGGCTTTGCTGCCCGTTTCCTCCTGCGGGCCAAGCCTGCGGCAGGACTGAGCTGTTATCGCACAGTAGCGGGCTCGTCAGTGTCAGGCCCATCGCGCAGCTCCATATGTGCCATGATCTGACCATGGTCCGAGGCGAGTTTGTTATAGGGGGCCTCTGGGTGGCTGCCATCGGTCAGGTGATCGTTGAACACACTGTAATAAAGCATCTGCCCCTTGGCGCCTGACCAGGTGGGATCAAAGTGGCGCGACATGTAAATCTGGTCGATGCTTTCATGCACGCCGCCAAAGGCCGTGGTATAGACCACATCCCTGAGCGAGCGTTTGAGAAAGACCTTTTCGGCCGAGCGCAGGCGCACCCTGTCCACCGCCTCTTGGATTTGCATGTTCTCCGATCGGCTGTAGCGGTCATTGGCGTGCTTGGCATCATGGCGCAGCATCCAGGAGTAATTGCGAAAAGGCACCTCCCCCGAGATGATTTCACTACTGACCGCATGTTCGCCATCGTTGAAATCGCCCAGAACCATCACCGGGCGGTCCTGCTCCAACTCGTCCAGAATGGCCCGGCGCAGAACCCAGGCTTCGCCCATGCGACGCAGGGCCGCGCGCAGCGCCCCCAGGGCCCGGCCTGCCGGGTCATAGGCGGTCAAAACGGTTTCCGGAGCCTGTGCCGCGCCGGGTGGGGTGATGAATTCGCCCAGTTTGGATTTCAGATGGCAGTTGAAGACGGTGACAACCTGACCGTTGATCGGAATACGCGCCTTGAGGATCGGCCGCGACAGGCAGCGCAGGGTGTAATGGCCCGCCTCTTCCTCGCCGCCGAGATGAGACATGGGGATATCCAGCGGCGGGTCCAGCTCTTGGATTACCTCTGGGGTGCCAACAAAGCCAAAGCGCGACAGGATCGCCAGACCGGGGCGGCGCTGGCCGGGCTTGCCGGTGTCATTGGCATTGGGGGCAAAGGCGAGGCCCGTATCGCCGTAGGGACCATAGGCCAATTTGCGAAAAATGGCCTTGCGATGATAACGTTTTGAGCGATCCGGAACCGTGGCAGCATTGGCCTGAATACCGCGGGCATCAGCCTCGGCAATCACCTCGCGCAGGGGCTCTTCTTCAAAAATTTCCTGAAAGCCAACAATATCGGCATCCAGTGTCAGGATCTGATCGGCCATCCAGTCCGACTTCCACGCGTATTCCTCGGGGGTGTAGCTTTGGAAGCGGTAGTATTCCTTGTCCTGACCAATCAGATTTTTGACGTTGAAAGAGGCGATGGTGAAACGGCTCATGGCGAACTCCGTCAGAGGGATAGCGGCCTTATCTGGTCAAGCATAGCGGCTAATCGCCTGGCGGAACAGCTCTGCATCGACATTGCCGCCAGTGGCCACGGCAATCACCGCCTCGCCTTTGATCTCATCCGGGTGGAACAAGGCAGCGGCCAGGGCGACGGCACCGCCGGGTTCGATGACGATCTTCAACCGCAAAAAGGCCATGGCCATGGCGCGCAGTGCTTCTTCTTCGGTGACCACAATACCGGGGCCACAGAGGCGCTGCAGGATTGGAAAGGTCAGCGCGCCGGGGGCGGGGGTGAGGATGGCATCGCAGATCGACCCGGAGATTTCAGCGTTGCTCTGAATGTCACCGCTGTGCAGCGACCGGGTGACGTCATCAAACCCCTGGGGCTCAATCGGGCGCACCCTTAGGCCCGGGGCTGTGGCCTCCAACGCCAGCGCCACACCACTGGTGAGACCGCCACCGCCGCAACAGACCAGCACATCGGCCTGGGTGACGCCCTCTTCCTCTGCCTGGGCGGCAATCTCCAGCCCCACACTGCCCTGTCCGGCGATCACTTCTGGCTCATCATAGGGTTTGATCAAGGTGAGACCGCGCTCTTGGGCCAGTGCCTGACCAATGGCGCTGCGGTCCTCTCCGCCGGCGCGGTCATACAGTACCACCTCAGCCCCCAGCGCGCGGGTATTTTCGATTTTCAGGCTGGGGGCATCGGCGGGCATCAAGATCACCGCCGCCACCCCGTGGGTCTTGGCGGCTGCGGCGACGCCCTGGGCGTGGTTGCCGCTGGAATAGGCCAGAACTCCGCGCGCACGCTCTGCTTGCGTGAGGGTGGAAATCGCGGCCCAACCGCCGCGAAACTTAAAAGATCCAGTATGTTGCAGGCACTCGGCCTTGACCAGAACCCGGCGTCCGGCAATGTCATCCAGAAACGGCGAGCCCAGCAAAGGTGTGACGCGGGCGTGGCCCTGCAGCCTTTGGGCGGCGGCTTGGATCATTTCAAAGGATGACATCAAATAGGCTCCAAAATGGACTGAATAAGAGAAAGGGATTGGGGTTCATCCAGGAACGGAACATGGCCGCGATTGGCCAGTTCCACAGCGTGAATTGCCGGTAGGCGGCGTTGCATTTCCAGGTAGGTTTCGTGGCTCAGGACATCTGAATTGGCGCCGCGAATAATGCCGCAGGGTAGCCCGTCCAGCGCCATGAAAAGCGGCCAGAGATCCGGCACCGGGCCTGCCTCGGCCTGGGCCAGCAGCGCATCGCGCAGCCGGGCATCATAGCGCAGCTGCAAGCCTGTCTCGGTGGCATCGTAAAAGGTTTCCACCTCTTCGCGCCAACGCTGGGCGGGCACATCGCCAAAGCCGGGCGCCATCAGGGCGGCGAGGGTCTCGGCGGCCTGGGCGTGGGTCTTGGCGGCTGGGCGCCGCCCCACATACATCATGATCCGTGCTATCCCGTCCTCTGGAATGACCGGGCCAACGTCGTTGAGGATCACTGCGGTAAGGCGGGATTTGGCAGTGGCGGCCAGCATCATCGCCACCATGCCGCCACGTGAGGTGCCAAGCACCGCTGCCTGTGGCAGTGATAAATGGTCCATTAGCTCCAGCACGTCCTGGGCTTCGCGTGGGACGTTATAGTTCTGAAAATCCGGGTCATAATCCGACTGGCCGCGCCCGCGTGCATCCAGTGTGATCAGCCGATACTGCCGGGCCAGGGGCGCGAAATAGCGAAAATCCCGGCTGTCGCGCGTCAGCCCAGCCAGGCAGATCAGCGGCGTGCCAGTCGGGGTGCCGCTTTCCTCATAAAACAGCGACAGGCCATCGCTTGTGGTGAAATAGCTCATGCAGCGGACCCTCGGTTATGTGGCAGCCAGATCAGGGATGGAGGTCAGGTCGTTCAGCACATGTTGCGCAGACCAGGGCAGCCGATCCATGGGCTCTGCTGCGCGATTGACCCAGGCGGTGGTAAAGCCATACCCCGCTGCGCTGGCGGCGTCCCAGCCATTGGAGGACACAAAAAGCACTTCGTCCTTCTGGCAGCCAAACCGCTGCCCGACCAGGTCATAGACACGTGCGTCTGGTTTGAAGATCCCAACGCTTTCTACCGAGAGCACATCATCCAGAAGCGCGCCGATCCCGGCAGATTGCACGGCCCCATCCAACATGTCGGGGGACCCGTTGGACAGGATCGCGGTGTTCATTTCCGCCGCTTTCAAAGCGGCCAGCATCGCCGGGACTTCGGGGTAGGCCTGAAGCTGCCAATAGAGATCCAGCAGACGTTTGCGTAGTTTATGATCCCCGGCAAGACCTGTGGCCTCAAGCGCCCAATCAAGCCCATCCTGGGTAACCTGCCAAAACCCGCAATGGGCATCCGTGATGGCGCGCAGCCAGGAGTATTGTAGCTGTTTCAATCGCCAATGGTTGGCGAGCTCTGCCCAGCTGTCCTGCAGATGTGGAAATTCGGGTTCGGCGGCAGCCTGACGGGCAGCGGCGGCAACGTCAAATAGCGTGCCATAGGCGTCAAAAACACAGGTGGTGATTGGCATTGCATTCTCCCTTTTTGGCCATCCTGTCATGGCCTTGGGCAGGGCGCAAAGCGCGAAGTTGTGATGAATACAATTGTAGCTCTCAAGGGTTACAATATGCCGGTGCTTTGCGTCTTTGCACCTAGGTTGCCCAGGGAGCGAGCCGACGGGTTTACTTCAAAACTGAGGTCTGTAGGGTGCGCCACTGTAATTTTGTATAACTGGAGGTCACATGACCGAGGTAAAGAACGGCGATACCGTCCGCATTCACTATACAGGCACTCTGGCTGATGGCTCTGTATTTGACAGCTCAGAAGGACGGGATCCGCTGGAGTTCACTGTTGGCTCTGGTCAGGTGATTGCGGGCATGGATGCAGGTCTGCCAGGAATGGCTGTGGGCGACAAAAAGCGGCTCGAAATTCCATCGGCGGACGCCTATGGCCCGCTGAACCCAGAGGCGCGCCAGGCGATCCCGCGCGAAGGCATTCCTGACGATATCCCGCTGGAGCTTGGCACGCAGCTGCAAATGCAAAGCCCCGAAGGCCATGTGCTGCCTGTGACCGTTGTCGAGGTCACCGAGTCCACCGTGACGCTGGATGCCAACCATCCACTGGCGGGCAAGGATCTGAACTTTGAAATCGAGTTGGTCTCGATCGGCTGATTGCCATTTGACGGCGGTTTGAGAAGGGTCAGTAGAAACACTGGCCCTTTTTCTTTGCCTTGTATTTGGGCGCGGATCTGGTTTTGCTGCACCTCAGGGGCAGTAGGAGGGCGCTTATGCAGGGGCAAGATATTATCAAGCGGATTGGGTTGGACTGGCCGATCTTTCAGGCTCCGATGGCAGGGGTCAGCACACCAGAAATGGCCGCCGCGGTGAGCGAAGCCGGGGGATTGGGTGCGCTTGGGATTGGTGCGGCCACGGTTGATACGGCCCGCGAGATGATCCAAAAAACCCGCGAGCTGACCCAGAAGCCGTTTAACATAAACGTATTTTGCCACAGGCCTGCACAGGCTGACCCGGCTTTGGAGGCTGGCTGGCTGGCCCAGATGGCGCCTTTGTTTGCTCGCTTTGGTGCCTCCCCGCCCAAGAGTTTAAACGAGATCTATACCAGCTTTTGCAGCGACAGCGCTGCGCAGCAGATGTTGTTAGCAGAAGCACCTGCGGTTGTGAGCTTTCATTTTGGCCTGCCGGATGCCGAAATCATCCAGGGGTTGAAGTCCAAAGGGGTTTTCCTGATGGCAACTGCGACCTCGCTCAAAGAAGCGCTGGTGATACAGGCGGCGGGTGTTGATGCGGTGGTGGCTCAGGGCTGGGAGGCCGGCGGCCATCGCGGTCTTTTCGACCCGGATGCGCCGGATGCGGGGTTGAAAACCCCTGACCTGACGGCAGAGCTGGTCGCGAGTCTGTCGATCCCGGTTGTTGCTGCGGGTGGCATGATGACGGGGGGCGACATTGCTGCTGCGCTGCGCTTGGGGGCCAGTGCTGCGCAGCTGGGAACCGCCTTTGTCGGATGTGACGAAAGCCAGGCTGATGGGGGCTACAGGCAGGCTTTGGCCGCTGCAACTGCGGGGCAAACGCAGATGACCGCTGCCATTTCCGGTCGTGCCGCGCGTTGTTTGAAGAACGGCTTTACCGCCTGGGCTGAAACACAAACGACCACATCAATCCCGGACTATCCAATTGCCTATGATGCTGGCAAAGCTCTGAATGCTGCGGCCAAACTGGCAGGTGAGACAGGATTTGGCGCTCAATGGGCCGGAACCGGGGCGGCGCAGTCGCGTGCCATGGCAAGCAGTGATCTGATGGCGCTTTTGGTGCAAGAGATGCAGGTTGCGCTGAGGGAGGCTTGAGCCGCTACGCTTAAAGCAACCTAGGCCCTACGCAGGCAAAAGGGCGCCTCTGAGAAGCGCCCTTTTAAAACCCATTTCTTTGATACTACAGGTGGTCTTGTTGCGGCATGCCCAGGACATGGAAGCCGCCATCGACGTGGATGATCTCCCCTGTGGTGCAGGCACCTGCATCCGAAGCCAGATAAACAGCAGTGCCACCCACGGCCTCAAGCGTTGCGTTAGACCGCATGGGGGCGTTTTGCTCGGTGTGCTTGTAGGTCTTGCGGGCGCCGCCAATTGCCGCCCCGGCCAGGGTCTTCATCGGGCCGGGAGAGATCGCATTGACACGGATGCCTTCGGGCCCAAGATCATTGGCCAGATAGCGCGTGGCGCTTTCCAGAGCGGCCTTGGCCACGCCCATGACATTGTAATTTGGCGTGACCCGGTTCGAGCCGCCGTAGGTCAGCGTCAAGACGGTGCCGCCATTGTCTTTCATAAAGGGATGCGACCGGCGCGCCACTTCGATCAGCGAATAGGCCGAGATGTCCATCGAGTTTTTGAAATTCGCCCGGCTGGTATCCAGAATGCGCCCGGTCAGTTCAGACTTGTCCGAATAGGCAATGGCGTGGACAACAAAATCAAAACTGTCCCAGCGGCTGCCCAATTGTTCAAAGGCCGTGTCCAGCGAGGCGTCATCGGTCACGTCAACGTCGACCATAAAGTCACTGCCGACGCTTTCAGCCAAAGGTGCCAGACGTTTGCCAAAGGCCTCACCCTGGTAAGTAAAGGCAAGGTCCGCCCCGGCTTCGGACATCGCCTTGGCAATGCCCCAGGCGATTGAGCGTTCATTGGCAACACCCATGATCAAGCCGCGCTTGCCCGTCAAAGTTCCAGACATTATGAGTGTTATCCTTTGTACTTGCTCAAAACCATCGATCCGTTGGTGCCACCAAAGCCAAAGCTGTTGGTCATGACACAGTCGAGGCCTGCGTTTTCAACGAGCTCGGTTGCGATCTCGCCGGGCAGAATGCCCTCGGCCAGGGTGTCCACATTGATCGATGGGGTAATAAAATCTTTATCCAGCATCAATAGGCAGAAAATTGCTTCCAATGCGCCCGCCGCCCCCTGGGCGTGGCCGGTCATGGATTTGGTCGACGAGACCGGCGGGGTCTGACCTTCGCCAAAGACCCGGCGCACAGCCTCGACTTCGCCAACGTCGCCAACAGGCGTCGAGGTGCCATGGGCGTTGATGTAGCTGACCTTGCGGCCTTCTGGCAGGGTCGACAGCGCCAGACGCATGGCCCGTTCGCCGCCTTCGCCAGAGGGCGCAACCATGTCGTGGCCATCGGATGTGGCCGCATAGCCGACAACTTCGGCGTAGATCTTGGCGCCGCGCGCCAGCGCGTGGTCAAGATCTTCCAGCACCACGATGCCGCCACCGCCTGAGATGACAAAACCGTCGCGGTCCTGATCAAAGGCGCGGCTGGCCGCTTCTGGGTTGTCGTTTTTCTTGGAGGACATCGCGCCCATGGCGTCAAACAGGCAGGACAGGGTCCAGTCCAGCTCTTCGCCGCCACCGGCAAACATCACGTCCTGCTTGCCCATCATGATCTGTTCTGCCGCATTGCCGATGCAGTGCAGCGAGGTCGAGCAGGCCGAGGTAATGGAATAGTTTATGCCTTTGATTTTAAAGGCTGTCGACAGGTTGGCCGAAATGGTCGAGGACATACATTTTGGCACTGCAAAGGGCCCGATGCGCTTGGTGGCGCCGGTTTTGGCAACCACCTGATGCGCCGCCAGCATGGCAGAGGTGGAGGGACCACCAGAACCTGCGACAAGACCAGTGCGCTCATTGACGATCTGATCCTCAGAGAGGCCCGCATCGGCAATGGCCTGGCTCATGGCGATATGGGCATAGGCAGCACCTGGCCCCATAAAGCGAAGGGCGCGCTTGTCGACATGTTCCTTGATGTCGATCTTCAGCGTGCCGGCAACCTGACTGCGAAAGCCATGCTCGGTCATTTCCGGGCTGGCAACGATGCCGGATTTCCCCGCCTTCAACGAGGCGATGACTTCTTCGGTGTTGTTTCCGATGGAGGAGACGATCCCCAGACCGGTGACGACGACACGACGCATACGTGCACTCCCTTAATTGCTTATGTCTTAGTATGCATTGCGGCGGGCAGGTGCAAGATGGCTCTGATATGGGCCTCGGGTGTTTGAACGTATTCGTGAGGATTGCCCAGGGTATCTAACCCGCTGCCCGAGAGATGCGCAGCCTGTTCAAATTTTGGCCGAAATCTCTTTCAGGGCGCCCAGCTCTTTTTGTGTCAAAACGCCCGTGTCAGCACGTTCCAGTGCATCTTTCGACAGGGCCGCTGCGGCTGTTTTGAATGTTTCGGGGGACATCTCTGCGAGCGCCAGCAGGGCGTTGTGCAGTTTTAACTGGACCTCGATGACCGCAGCGCCATCGCGGGCAATAGGTCGAAAGGCCTGCTCCAGCAGCTCGGCGCTCTGCAAGGGGGGCACGGTGACATTTGAATATTCAACCTTTTGTGACAGGTCAGAATACCAAGGCGCGAGTATCCTGACGAGCCGGCCGATCACGTCAATCGCAGTTCCCGGATCATTGACCGATTGTGACAGCGCCCGTGAGGCGATCTCGGACATGACGATGAGCCCGAATTTGGGGTCCTGATCAAAGCTGCGCCGTTCACCACAGGAAAACGCCGCTCTGAGCGGGGTAAGGTCGTGATCCGCATGAGTGTTGCCCGTCACCAACAGTAGTGGTGTCGCCTTATGAACAAATGTTCCTGGTAAGGCCGCGATCCAGACCTCGAGATCCAGTTCCTTTGCGCATTTGGAAATGGCTCCAATGTCAATGTGTTGCACAAAGCCGATCACATTTGAACACAGCCTATGGGCACTGTCTGGAGGGGGCTGTTTTTGCGGCTTGCCACCCAGGCAGGGTTTTTCAATACGCCGCTGCAGCGCGGTGCTTGCTGCTGCTTCAACACGTTCTACGGTGTCTTCGATGCGCCCAAAACTTGCCAGCTGACTGATCCAGCGCAACAGCGCCACCACAACAAATGCAATCACCAGAACGGTTGTGGCAAACAACACCAGACGCCCTGCTTCGGAGTAGTAGCCCGCATTCAATGCAACAATGCCAACAAGGCTGAACAAGAAGGCACCTAGAAACGTTGCCAAGACATTCTGTGTGGTGTGGTCTTCCTGCAGCAGGGCCGTTGCGCGCGGGGTGGCAGAACCTGCGGCTGTCGAGAAGGCCGAAACCGCGATGGACAAGGAAAACGTGGTCACTGCAAGCATCGAGGTGGCCAGAATATTGAGCACCTGATCCACCGCGCCTGCGCCGATTTTTTCGCTCCAGCTAAGGGGTAATAGCTGCCCCACGAACTTTGCCAGCACCACGGAGCCGAGAGCCAGGACTGCAAAGCCGACTGTTCTAACCCATATTTTGCGCAAGTGCTGCAAAATGAGCCAGACAAATTTGATATTGAAAAGATCTGAAAGAACGCTGCGCATAGTGGCGACCCTAGTGAGAAACAAATTGGGCGTCGATGAAAATATCGAAACCATGCGGGTGGCTATGGTGCGGGGCTCTGGGATTATGGCACAGGGCCTAGGGTAACAAAAAAGAGGCCCGGGGGCCTCTTTTCATTGGATCTCTATTCGGATGGCTTATGCCTCGGAGAGAACGACCTTCATGTCTTTGACGTCATAGATCATCTCGCCATCGGCTTCGACGATGCCATCCGCCACACCCATGGTCAGGCGGCGCGTCTGGATCGCTTTTTTGAAGTCGATCTTATAGGTCAGCATCTTGCGCTCGGGGCGGACCATGCCGGTGAGTTTGACCTCGCCCACACCAACCGCCATGCCGCGCCCCTGCCAGCCGCGCCAGCCGAGGTTAAAGCCGGTGAGCTGCCACAGCCCGTCCAGGCCCAGACAGCCGGGCATGATCGGGTTGCCGGGGAAATGGCACTCAAAGAACCACAGGTCCGGGTTGATATCGAATTCTGCAATGATATGGCCCTTACCATGGGCGCCGCCATCGGCGCTGACCTCGGTAATGCGGTCCATCATCAACATTGGTGGCGCTGGAAGCTGGGCATTGCCTGGGCCAAACAGCTCTCCGCGGGAACATTTCAACAGATCGTCTTTGTCAAAGCTGCTGGGGTAATCGGCCATGCTGGCGCGTCTCCTGCCTGAGGTGTTTCATGTGTTTTTCCTCATGTAGCACCCGGCTCAAGGGTCCTGCAAGAGCAGTGAACACTGCCGAGCACGGGGAGGGGGCACAGGGTCGTTTGCCGTGCCGTTCACCGCAGGTGGGGATTCTGTTTGAAAAATGCAATTCATTCGCAGTATAAACACCAATAGCAACGCGATGCAGGATCCGCACATGACGCCAAACACCGAAGAAGTGGCAACACACTGGCTGGTTGACGCCGGTCTGCGCCCGACCCGCCAACGGCTTGCCCTGGCGGAGCTTTTGGTGGGCGATGGCAAACATCGTCATGTCACCGCCGAAAGCCTGTTTGACGCTGCCAAATCCAAAGGCACCGCCGTTTCACTGGCCACGGTCTACAATACGCTGCGTGCTTTTTGTGACGCAGGCGTGTTGCAGGAAATTACTGTGGATGGGTCAAAAAGCTATTTTGACACCAATACCCATGATCACCCGCATTATTTTTGGGAGGACGGCAACCGGGTTACCGATGCGCCCTCTGATCAATTGGTGATTCAACGCCTGCCCGACGCACCTGAGGGTATGGAAATCGCCTCGGTTGATGTGGTCATTCGTCTGCGGAAGGTCTGAGGCCAGCTGCTGCGGGTTTGGGATTCTGGGGGCTCAGGGTCTTTGACAGGATGTCCATCGCCTGCGCCACGGCCGAATCAGGTTTTGGCGCACCGTGGGTGGTGATAATCACTGGCTCCAGGGCGCAGCTGTCGCGGATCGGGATATTCACCAGCGCTTTGCCATCGTAGCTTTGGCGGATAGGTGGCGCGCTATAGCTGATGCCGATCCCCTCTGCGTTGGCGGCGAGGCTGCGCAGCACCTCCAGAGAAGCCGCACGATGCGAAATGCGCGGAGTTAGCCCCAGGCTTTTGAACAGCGCCAGCATATGTTGCACCGACACGCCCTCCTGCGAGAGCACCAGAGGCTCGCGGGCCAGTTGCGCCAGGGAGAGGCTGTCGTGCTGCGCCAGGTCATGGTCGGGCGGCATCAAAGCCTGGGGGGCGCGATTGTCGATCACCAACCGTGTGAAGCCTGCATCCAACCCCAGATCATAGGTCACCGCCAGGTCGATTTCCCCCTGCAGAAGGCCAGCAATGATCTGTGCAAACCCCAGAGTTCTGGTTGTCACGGTGAGGTCAGGCAAGGCCGCGCGCAGGTGGCGCAGAGCGGGGGCCAGTACAAAGGGGGCCAGATCGGAAAAACAGCCTATGACCAGGCTTTGCACCACAGGGCTGCTGCCGTTCTGAGTCTCAAGCCGGGCGGCCTGGTCCAACAGGTGTTGGGCCGCTTTGGCAAAGTCACGCCCCTGAGGGGTGAGCGACAAAGGCGTGCCTCGCCGCCGCACAAACAGGGGGTGGCCCAGGTGGTCTTCGATCCGCGCCAGGGCGGTAGAGAGGGCGGGCTGACTGACATTGAGGGCCTGTGCAGCCGCAGACAGGCTGCCGTGCTGGGCAACCGCGCAGGTGTATTCGTAGTGGCGCAGAGTTAAATATAGCATGTGGTTATAACTAGGTTAGAAATATATTATTTGAAACTAATTTACTCAGGCGGCATGGTCGGCGCAGCAAAAATACTTCTTTTCCGCCCACCGCCAAGCTGGAGCCCGTCAGTCTGCCCGTCTGTCAGGCTGTCGCAAGCGGGCCGGTGTGGTGGTACAATCAGGACGGAGATCCCTATGGTGCACCCTCTCATCACGCAAACCCAAATTGACGATTTTCAGCGCGACGGCGCGGTGTTGATCAAGGGGCTATTCAAGGGGCAGGTCGACCAGCTGCGCCGCGGCATTGCCCAAAACATGGCGCAGCCCGGTCCCTATGCGTCAAACAATGAGAAGGCAGGCCAGACCGGGCGCTTTTTTGATGATTATTGCAATTGGCCCCGCATTTCGGATTTTGAGGCGGCGATCAAATCCTCACCGGTAGCGGAGGTTGCCGCTGACCTGATGCGCTCTGACCGGGTGCAGATGTTCCATGACCATGTCTTGGTGAAAGAACCGGGGACCTCGATGGCGACTCCCTGGCATCAGGATGGTCCCTACTATTTTGTAGAAGGTCGCCAGACCATCAGCTTTTGGTCGCCGCTGGATCCGGTGACAGAGGCTGCCCTGCGCTGTGTTGCGGGCTCTCACAGGTGGGAAAAGGAAGTGCTGCCAACCCGTTGGGTTTCGCAGGAGGGGTTCTTTGCCGACGAAGGGCAGTACATGGCGGTGCCTGATCCCGAGGCTGAGGGCATGACCATTCTAGAGTGGGACATGGAGCCCGGGGATGCTGTGGCCTTTGATTTCAAAACCCTGCATGGGGCCCGTGCCAATACCAGCCAGAGCCGCCGACGGGCCTTCTCATTGCGGCTGGTGGGGGAGGACGCGCGCTATGTCGAACGCCCCGGACCGACCTCGCCGCCCTATCCGGGGCACGACATGCAGCCGGGGCAACGGCTGCGGGAGGATTGGTTTCCGGTGTTGCTGCAGCGCTAGGGCCAGCACGGTGAGGGGAGGGGGCCCTGCCCCCTCTTGCGCCGGATGGGGCTTTCACGCCTGAGATCCTGTTGGTCAGGTGAAATGGCAGGTGGCGCCGGGGTTGGGTTTGGAGGTTAGAACCATTGTCCTGGTTCCATCAGGCCAAGGTCCAGCAGTTGCCGGGAGTGCCACTCAAAGGGAGTGGAGTTGTGCCATTTGAAACTGTCGATGGCAAAATCCGATCCGGGGTTGCGTTTAAGCGCTTTTGCGGTGCGAAAGGAGCAGATGGCAGCGGTTAGATTGTGGTGCCAGGGGCAGGCGTAGGTGTTGTATTCCTGATTATTGAAGGTGTGATTGTCTTGCAGTTCCAGGCCTTCTTTGACCTGGAACAGAGAAATCCTGTCGATCTTGCGGCTGGTCCAGGGAATATGCTCCTCATGGCGCCAGCGCACGCCGCCAAAGAAGTCCAGCTGCCTTTCGCGTGGCTCTTGGGTGGCATCATCCCAGCGGGCCTGGGCGTAGTAGCCTGACTTGTCGAGAAAGGCGGTTTCCAGGGACACGGCGTTGGGATGTTTTTGTAAATCGCCAGCATAGAGATCGATCACATAGCTCAGCATTGCCGAGCGCCGTTCCTCGGTGTGGAACGTCAGCATCTCTGCCACTGTTCTGGTCTCGCAAAACGGGAAGAACAGGAATTCAGCATTGTAGCAGTAATAGAGCCAGCATCCCGGTTGCGCTGCCTTGATAATCTGGTTGACCGCCCCGAACACGTTCTCAGGGGCACTGCAATCAAAGGGAACGCGGTGGACTTTGGATTTGATGTCACGCGGCAGATCAAAGGCATCTGGCATCAGGGCAACAACGGCTTTGAAGCCGGATTGCAAATGATGGCGCAGGGTTGTGGCCACCTCGATATCGTCCTCGACAAAGATCAGCGCGACGGGGCCTTTGACCAGTAGGGCCTTTTGTTGTTTGAGAAAATCTTCCAGCGAAGAATACATCATGCTCTTGTGTCTCTGACCTTTTGCTGCCGTTCTGGCAATTGCCCTTAAAATCGGGTAATCCCGCCTGCATTGCAAGCCGCGAGATTTGCCGTTATGGCAGGCCGTTGTTCCCGATCCCTGCTGGAAGGCACCACAGATATGACCGCGCCCAAGAAGCTGTTTATCAAGACCTATGGCTGTCAGATGAATGTCTATGACAGTGAACGCATGGCCGAAGCGCTGGGCGGGCAGGGCTATACCGAGGCAAAATCTGCGGATGAAGCGGATATGATCCTGCTGAACACCTGCCACATCCGCGAAAAAGCTGCCGAAAAGGTCTATTCGGAGCTGGGGCGGTTCAAAAAGCTGAAGGCGCAGAAACCGGATCTCAAGATTGGGGTCGCGGGCTGTGTGGCTCAGGCCGAGGGGCAGGAGATCATGCGCCGTCAGCCGCTGGTGGATCTGGTGGTTGGGCCGCAAAGCTATCACCGCCTGCCAGAGATGGAGGAAAAGGCGCGTGAGGGGGAGAAGGTGCTCGACACTGATTTTCCCGAAGAGGACAAGTTTGAGAAACTGAAGCGCCGCCCCAAGTCCAAACGCGGTCCGACGGCGTTTTTGACCGTGCAGGAAGGCTGCGACAAGTTCTGTGCCTTCTGCGTTGTGCCCTATACCCGTGGTGCTGAGGTTTCGCGCTCGGCGGATCGTATCCTCACCGAAGCCCGCGATCTGGTTGAGCGCGGGGTGCGCGAGATCACCCTGCTGGGGCAGAACGTCAATGCCTATCACGGTGCCGGAGCCAATGGCGATCTGACTCTGGCCCAGCTGATCTGGGAGTTGGACAAGGTTGAGGGGCTGGAGCGGATCCGGTTTACCACCAGCCATCCCAACGACATGATGGATGATCTGATCGAGGCCCACGGCACCTGCAAGAAGCTGATGCCCTATCTGCATCTTCCGGTGCAGGCGGGATCTGACAAAATTCTCAAGCGGATGAACCGCAGCCATACCGCTGAAAGCTATCTGCGCTTGATTGAGCGGATCCGCGCGGCGCGGCCGGATATTCTGATCTCGGGTGATTTTATCGTCGGCTTCCCCGAGGAGACCGAAGCAGATTTCCAGGCCACTCTGGATCTGGTCGAAGAGGTGAAATACGGCACCGCCTATTCCTTTAAGTACTCCACCCGTCCCGGAACCCCCGCTGCTGAGCGCCCGCAGGTTGACCCGGTTGAGGCCGATGACCGGTTGCAGCGGTTGCAGGCCTTGTTGACGCGCCAGCAGCGCGAAATTCAGGACAGCATGGTGGGACGTGAGGTCGGCGTTTTGTTTGAGAAACCGGGGCGTCAGGCCGGGCAGATGCTGGGCAAGTCAGACTATCTGCACGCGGTTCACGTTGCGGATTGCGACCGGCAGGCCGGGGACTTGGCGCGGGTGCGCATCGTTTCGTCGCGCACAAATTCGCTGGCTGGTGAGCTGATCGACTAGCGGCAGCGGGGCTTTGGGGGCGCTTTGGGCGCCTGGCCTGTGCAACGTGGAGGGGGCCTCAGGTAAGGGGCGATTCTTTTTGCCGTTGACTGCTGGTTGATTTCGCTTGGAAAACCGTTTTGCGGAGGTTTGATTTTGGCGAGTGAGTCATAATTGCTGCGCTCTTGGGGACAATTTAAACAAAACAGTATGAGTGTTGCCTGAAAGCGCATAATCTTGCGAAAAGCCTGCAAGGGTGGGGGCTGTTTTTATGAAAAAGCCGTGTAGATTGTTGCTGATAACCTGAGTGTTAGGAATTTTAAGCGGCAAGCTTCTCTGGGCAATACCCCTGGAGGGACTTAGGTGAAGGAAATCTGGTTGTGATGACATTTAAAGCAAATAACATGGTCGCCCTGCTGGCCGCTGCCGTGGCCGCGGTGAGCCTGTCTGTCGGGTCGGTGCAGGCGCAGCAGCGCACAGTTGTTGGTGAACGCTACGTTCCCACCATCTGGGTGGACCCCGACGGCTGCGAGCACTGGGTGATGGACGACGGCGCCGAAGGCTATATGACGCCGCATGTGACGCCTGATGGCAAACCCGTCTGCCGTCGTGGCAATCTGTGTGGCGTGATGGAGACGGATCAGTTCTTTGCAACTGACAAGCACTACATCAACGCTGCGGGTCAGTCGCGTCTGAAAGAGTTTTTCAATTCCAACAAAGGCAACGTGCGCTCTTTTGTGATCGCTGGTCACACCGACAGCCGGGCCTCTGATGAATATAATATCCGTCTGTCACAGCGCCGCGCCAATGCGGTCGCAGGCGTTGCAAAATCGGTTGGAGCACGGATCACAGATATCCGTGCCTATGGCGAGCGTGACCCACGTGTACCCAATACCAGCGCCGCAAACATGGCGCAGAACCGTCGCGTCGAAATCTATTGCTTGCGCTAAAGAAGGACATCAAGATGCACCTACTCAAAGCAACCGCGCTGTCCCTTGCGCTGACCGCCGTGGCGGCCTGTGAAATCACCGAGGACAAAACCCGTGACCAACACGCTGGGGATGGCTCCAATACGCACCTGTCGAATATGACAGCGGGGATCTGGGTTGATCCCCAGGGCTGTGAACATTGGATCATTGATGATGGCCTCGAAGGCTACGCTGATCTGCGGCGCACCCCGGACGGCAAGCCCGTCTGCAACAGCCCGCTGCCGCGCAATGTTGCAACGGGTCCGTTCAAGGATGGCTCAACCTTCCCGGATTCTCTCTGAGGCTTTACGCCCAGGGGAAACCATCAGTTTCAAGATGCGGTCGCCCCTTTGGGGCGACCTTTTTTGTCTCATTTCTGTGAATTTGTAGGTCGCCTGCTTGCACCTGATCGGTGGCAGATGCAGACTGCCATGAGAAACCCATACTCAGGAGCTCCCCCCATTGGTCACAAGCGCTCGGATCCAGCCACCGACCCCCAGCACCACGCAGGAGGTGCTGCTCGAATTCCCTGACAATCGCCTGCTGATTGATCTTTGCGGCGAATATGATCGCAACCTGACGGAAATCGAACAGAAAATCGGTGTCCAGATTGTGCGCCGGGGCAATCAGCTTTTGGTTCTCGGGGAAGAACCGCTGCGGGATCAGGCCGCTGAAGTGCTTGTTTCGCTCTATGATCGGCTGGAAACGGGGCGCAGTGTTGAACATGGCGATGTCGACCGCGAGCTGCGCATGGGCCATTCCAGCGACGAGGTCGCTGAGGATCAGCTTGAGATGTTCAAAGGTGGCCAGGTCGAGATCAAGACTCGCAAAAAGCTGGTTGAACCTCGCACGGATGCGCAAAAGGCCTATGTGCGCTCGCTGTTTGAGCATGAGCTGGCCTTTGGGATTGGTCCTGCTGGGACCGGCAAAACCTATCTGGCGGTTGCGGTCGGGGTGAACCTGTTTATCACCGGCCAGGTGGATAAGATCATCCTTTCGCGTCCGGCAGTCGAGGCTGGGGAGAAGCTTGGCTATCTGCCCGGTGACATGAAGGACAAGGTCGATCCCTACATGCAGCCGCTTTATGATGCGCTGAATGATTTCCTGCCCGGGAAGCAGCTGGCAAAGCTGCTGGAGGAAAAGCAGATCGAGATCGCGCCTTTGGCCTTCATGCGTGGGCGCACCCTGTCCAATGCCTTTGTTGTGCTGGACGAGGCGCAGAATGCCACCTCGATGCAGATGAAGATGTTTCTGACCCGTCTTGGCGAAGGCTCACGTATGGTGATCACTGGCGACAGGACCCAGGTGGATCTGCCGCGTGGGGTCACATCTGGTCTGGCAGACGCGGAGCGTTTGTTGGCGCCGATCTCCAAGATCAGCTTTAATTACTTTACCGCGCGCGATGTGGTGCGACATCCGCTTGTCGCCGCCATCATCGAGGCCTATGACGCCGAGACACCACCGGCGTGATGCCCGGGCCCATTGGTGGCGAGGTTCTGTCCAACTGCGGCGGTTAAAGGGTAACGACATAGATGGCTTTGGAGATCACAGTAGAGGACAGCCGCTGGCAGCAGGCCGGGCTGGAACATCTCGCGCATCAGGCGGTTGATGCCGCGCTTGGGCATTTTGACCTTGATCCTGAGGAATGTGAGATTGCCTTGCTGGCCTGCGACGATGATCAGATCGCCGGTTTGAACGCAGAGTTTCGCGAAAAACCTGTTGCCACCAATGTGCTGAGCTGGCCAGCGGACGATCTGGCGGCCTCAGAACCGGGTGGGCAGCCGTTGCGGCCAGAGGCAGATTTTACCGGTGAGATCCCGCTGGGCGATATCGCAATTGCTTATGACACCTGTGTCCGGGAGGCAAATGCCGCAAATAAGCCGCTATCGGACCATTTGCGCCATCTGATCGTTCACGGAGTGTTGCATCTTTTGGGCTATGACCACATTAGCGACCTTGACGCCACAGTGATGGAAGGCTTGGAGGTCGAGATACTTGGCAATATGGGTTTGGATAACCCATATACTGTGGATGACAGCCTCTAACGGGGCATTTTGGATAGGACAGATGGGCGATATAGAAGGCAGTTCTAACGCGGCGCATGGCGCGCTGCAGAACATAAGCAGCGCTGTGGCAGAAGCCAGCGCTGCACAACGACCCGGGTTTTGGGAGCGTATTTTTGGCTCCTTTGCGCCGGCCACACCTGAGCAGCAGCCACAGGCAGAGCCCGAGGGACCCAGTCCCGCAGCCCAGTCTCATGGGATGATAAACCTGCGCCGTATGCGGGTCGAGGATGTGGCTATTCCCTCGGCTGAGATCCTCTCGGTTCCGGTCTCTATTGATCGCGACGATTTGGTGCAGGTGTTCCGCGATAGTGGCTTCACCCGGATCCCTGTCTATGAGGGCACTCTGGATACGCCACTTGGGTTTGCGCATCTCAAGGATTTTGCCCTGACCCATGGGTTCAATGGCGGCAGCAAGCCCTTTGAGCTGTCTCAGATGCTGCGTCCTTTGCTGTTTGTACCGCCTTCGATGCCGATTGGTGTGCTCTTGGCCAAGATGCAGGCTGAGCGTCGCCATATGGCCCTGGTGATTGATGAATACGGCGGCGTCGACGGCCTGGTGACGATTGAAGACCTGATCGAACAGGTGATCGGTGAGATTGAGGACGAACACGACCCTGGCGAGGACCAGACCTGGTATCAGGAAAAAGCTGGCTGCTATATCGCTTTGGCCCGTACGCCTCTGGCGGAATTTGAAGCCGAGGTAGGCCAGTCGTTGACCCACCACGAAGATGTCGACGGCGAAGAGATAGAGACGCTTGGCGGGCTGGTCTTCATGCTGTCTGGCCGGGTTCCGGCACGGGGGGAGGTCATCGTGCACCCCGATGGGCCGGAATTTGAAGTCATGGACGCCGACCCGCGCCGGATCAAACGGTTGCGGGTGATGCTGCCGGACCCTGCCGCGGGATGAGCGGCCTGCGGAGCAGATGTTTGCGCGCTGCTCGGCAGCGGTCAAGCTGGGTTGCCGGGTTTTCGGCCTTTGGCCTTGGGGCCTTACTGTCGGTTTCGCTTGCTCCGCTACATTTTTTGCTGAGCCTGCCACTGGCGCTTGGCGGCCTGGGCGTGCTGGCGCTCTGGGCGCGGTCCCCCCTGCAGGCCTCGGTGATTGGCTGGCTGGCAGGGCTCGGGTATTTTAGTTTTGCCCTGTCCTGGATTGTCGAACCCTTTCAGGTCGATGCAGAGCGTTATGCCTGGATGGCCCCCTTTGCACTGGTCTTTCTTGCGGCCGGGCTGGCGCTGTTTTGGGCGGTGGGCTTTGGCCTGGCGGTGCGCTGGAGCCCAGGTGCCGGGCTGAAAGACAAACAGGGCGACAAGCTGGAGGCGCGGCACGATGGCAGGCGGCTTGTGCTACTGCTGGCGCTTTGGTCCCTGGCAGAGCTTGCACGGGCCTATCTTTTTACCGGCTTTCCCTGGGCCGGGTTTGGGCAATTCTGGATTGATACCCCTGCGGCGCAGCTGTTGCCCTGGGTGGGCGGTCAGGGGCTGGCTGTGCTGACCTTTGCGGTGACGCTGCCGCTGGCGCTGTTGCGTAGGCGGCCGTTGTTGGCGGTCTCGCCATTGTTGGGACTGACCTTGGCTGGCTATGCCTTGCCGCCCCTGCCTCCAAAGCCCGCGATGACCTCTCATCTGGTGCGATTGGTGCAACCCAACGCGCCCCAGGCGGAAAAGTGGCTCCCCGAACGGCGCTGGGATTTTGTCCGTCGTGCCATTGAGATGAGTGAGACTGGCGTAAGCGTTGATCAACCCGGTCAAGGCCAGGTCAGGCCGGATCTCATTGTCTGGCCAGAGACTTCGGTTCCGCAGCTTCTGAACAATGCCAGCGATACCCTGTCTGCGATTTCAGAGCGGGTTGCTGGGGTGCCTGTCCTGCTGGGCATCCAGCGGCGCGTCGAGGGGCGGTATTACAATTCAGCGATCCTGGTGAACGCACAAGGGCGGGTGGATCAGATCTACGACAAATCACATCTGGTGCCCTTTGGGGAATATGTACCCTTTGGCGATCTGATGGCCCGGTTTGGGATCTATGGTTTTGCGGCGCAAAGCGGTGCTGGCTATAGTGCCGGTCCGGGGCCTGGCCTGATCGACCTGGGCATTGGCCAGGCGCTGCCGCTGATCTGCTACGAGGCCGTCTTTGCTCGGGATGTAAATGCCGCCCCGGCGCGTCCCAATATGCTGATCCAGATCACCAATGATGCCTGGTTTGGCACGCGATCTGGCCCCTATCAGCATCTGGTGCAGGCACGGATGCGCGCAGCGGAGCAGGGGCTGCCGATGCTGCGGGCCGCCAATACCGGCATCACCGCGATGATCGACCCCTTTGGGCGCCTGCGTGAGACCATCGCATTGGGAGAAACCGGCGCCGTCGATGCCATTCTGCCACAACCGCTGGCTGCCACTGTTTACAGCCGCACGGGCGATCTCCCGGTGCTTTTTCTGTGTATCGTCCTGGTTTTGGGTGCTGTAGAAAAACGACGCAGGGCCGCGAAACCGTCACAGTAGATTAACGTCTGGCGATTAGTATTTGACCTCTAGTTCATCCGAGCGTACTTGGTACGAAGTCCTCTCACAACGGCTTCCTGACGTGACGAGGTTAACCCAATGGAGCATTTTCATGTCTCGTAAGAATTATACTTTTACCTCGGAATCCGTTTCCGAAGGCCACCCGGATAAGGTCTGCGATCAGATTTCGGATGCGGTACTTGACGCATTTCTGGCCGAAGAGCCAGAAGCCCGCGTCGCTGCGGAAACCTTTGCAACCACCAACCGCGTTGTCATCGGCGGTGAGGTGGGCCTGTCCGATCAGGACAAGCTGCACGAATACATGGGGCGGATTGATGCGATTACCCGCGCCTGTATCAAAGAGATCGGCTATGAGCAGGACAAATTCCACCACGAGACCGTGGAAGTCACCAACCTGCTGCACGAGCAGTCTGCCCATATTGCCCAGGGCGTTGATGCCTCGGCTGACAAAGACGAAGGCGCGGGCGATCAGGGTATCATGTTCGGCTATGCCACCACCGAGACACCGCAGCTGATGCCTGCGCCGATTCAGTACAGCCACGCTGTTCTGCGGCGTCTTGCAGAAGTGCGCAAAAATGGCACCGAGCCTGCATTGGGGCCGGATGCAAAATCGCAGCTGTCCGTTGTCTATGAAGATGGCAAACCGGTGCGGGTCAGCTCGCTGGTGCTGTCGACCCAGCACCTGGACGAAAGCCTGAGCTCGGAAGATATTCGCGCAATCGTTGCGCCTTATTTCCATGAGGTCCTGCCCGACGGCTGGCTGACGAACGAGACCATTTGGCATGTGAACCCAACTGGCAAGTTTGTCATCGGCGGTCCCGATGGGGATGCAGGCCTGACCGGGCGCAAAATTATTGTTGATACATATGGCGGTGCGGCACCTCACGGTGGTGGTGCCTTCTCGGGTAAAGATCCGACCAAGGTTGACCGCTCGGCGGCCTATGCAGCGCGCTACCTGGCCAAGAACGTGGTTGCCGCCGGCATGGCAGAAAAATGCACCATTCAGCTATCCTATGCGATTGGTGTCTCCAAGCCCCTGTCGATTTACGCCGATACCCATGGCACCGGCGAGGTGGCTCCGGCTGAGATTGAACGCGCAATTGATCAGGCAATGGATCTGACCCCCCGCGGCATTCGCCAGCACCTGGGCCTGAACAAGCCGATCTATCAGCGCACCGCTGCCTATGGCCACTTTGGCCGCGAACCCGAGGCCGATGGCGGCTTTAGCTGGGAACGCACTGACCTGGCCGAGGCGCTCAAAAAAGGGCTCTGATCCAGGCAACAACCTAACTGCAGGGGCCAAGGTCTTCCATCATGGAGGGCTTTGGCCCTTTTGCTTTTTGGGCTGCATGCGGCAGAGCGTTCGCTCCGTTGCGGCCCATCTGCCCCATCTGGCCAGTGTCGATGCCAATTTGCACTTGGGTCAAAGCACCCTATCGAGTCATGTTGGGGGCAGCACATGAAACTGATTAGGTTTGGACAGGATGCCCCGTTTGATGATCCGAAGTATTGTCGCTGCTACTTTGGCGCTAAGCCCCCTGTCGCTTATGGCAAAGGAACGGATGTCGGATAAATTCGAGGTCAAAGGATCGGTGCTGATCTATGACACCGAAAAAGCCAACGGCGAGATCCTTGATGATGACATTCGGGCCCTCAAGTTGTCCCTGAGAAAACACACAGCCGTCACGGAATTACACCTCAACAGCAGCGGTGGCAGCGTCCATGCCGGGGCCGAGATGGCCGCGATTGTGATGAAGTACCGGCTCGATACCTATGTCGAGGAGGAGTGCACAAGCGCCTGTGTTGATGTCTTTCTTGCCGGAAACCGGCGGCAAATGGCCAGTGGGGCCAAAATCGGCTTTCATCAACGCAGCTGGGCGGCCCAGGCGGTCCAGCGCTACTATCGCAAATACCGCGCGCGCAATGATTGGGGGACACCCTTTGAATTTGGTTCCTGGATCTACGGCGATACCCAGACGGAAGTACATGCGCATCTGGTCTATATGATTTCGCGCGGGGTGGAGCCGGGCTTTGTGGTGTCGACCTTGAAGGCAAAATCGGATGAGATCTGGTATCCGTCTCACGAAGAACTTTCTGCGGCCGGGGTGCTGCGCGAGGCAGTGCCGGGGGTTGTCCCATTGCAACGGGTGCCAGTGGCGCAGGCGGAGCAACTGCCGCTTGCGGCGCCGGAAGTGAAAAAGCAGCGCTAGGGGCATTGAACCGGCGCCTCTCTTGACCTGCGCCGCTGCTTGCGGCAGATGAGCGGCCAACTGCGCACAAGCCTTGTTTGCAAAGGCTGCTTTGATTGCGACTGATCAAAGAGGGCGCCTGAATAAAGGAAGTGCCCCGCCATGGCCGAGAAGAAAACACCCCGTGATACCGGCAGCGACAGCGGTTCAGCCAAGGGTGACACAGCAAACAGCACCCCGGAAAATGGCGCTCATGTGAGCGGCGCGCCCTGGCGCAATTTCTATGGCCGGTTTAGTGGCAAGACCCTGAAAGACAGCCAGCGGCGCTATCTGGCCGAAGATCTTGAGGCGCTCAGCCCCGGTGCTGTGGGCTGGGAGGAAAACCCGGATCGCGCGCCACTGGATCTCGATGCCCTGTTTGGCGGGCGCGACACCTGGCTCGAGGTTGGCTTTGGCGGCGGTGAACACCTGGTACATCAGGCCAGCTGCAACCCGGATGTTGGCATCATCGGGGCTGAGCCGTTTATCAACGGTGTTGCCATGTTGCTGGGCAAGATCCGCAAGGCAGGCTGCGAAAATATTGCCGTGCATCCCGGCGATGCTCGCGATTTGATGGATGTGATCCCGCCACAGTCCATTGCCAAGGCGTTTTTGCTGTATCCTGACCCCTGGCCCAAGACCCGCCACCACCGCCGCCGGTTTGTGACGCAGGAACATCTGGAGCCCCTGGCGCGTTGTCTCAAGCCCGGTGCCATCTTTCGCGTCGCCACCGATATTCCAGACTACGTGCGCCAGACGCTGGAGGAGGTGCCAAAGGCTGGTTTTGAATGGCTGGCGAGCGAGGCCGCAGATTGGCGTGAACCCTGGCAGGACTGGATCTCCACACGTTATGAGCAAAAAGCCCTGCGTGAGGGGCGCACTCCGACCTATCTGACCTTCCGCCGCCTCGGCTAGGGGGCAGCGGGTAAGGGATCGGTGCTGGACGCTCTGATCGCAATTCGTTACCGATAGCGGAAACATATGCAGGCTGACAGGATGCAGGCTGACACGACATAGACAAAGGAAACGCCATGTCCGGACACGGTACCCCGATCCCGATGACCTCCCACCGTGCTGAGCCTCTGAAAGGCGTGGCAGAGGTTCCGGGGGACAAGTCGATCTCCCACCGCTCGCTGATCCTGGGGGCCATGGCCATTGGCGAGACCAGGATCTCCGGCTTGCTGGAAGGTGATGATGTGCTCGACACGGCCAAGGCAATGCAGGCCTTTGGCGCCGAGGTGGTCAATCACGGGGGCGGCAAGTGGTCTGTCTTTGGTGTGGGTGTTGGTGGCTTTGCCGAGCCGGATCAGGTGATTGACTGTGGCAACTCCGGCACTGGGGTGCGGTTGATCATGGGCACCATGGCCACATCACCCATCACCGCGACCTTTACGGGTGACGCCAGTCTCAACGGGCGTCCCATGGCACGGATCACCGATCCGCTGGCGCTGTTTGGTGCCAAGGCGGTGGGCCGCCAAGGGGGGCGTTTGCCGATGACCATCGTTGGCGCGGCAGAGCCAACCCCGGTACGCTATGTGGTCCCGGTGCCCTCGGCGCAGGTGAAATCTGCGGTGTTGTTGGCAGGGTTGAACGCGCCGGGCAAAACCGTGGTGATCGAAAAGGAAGCCACCCGTGATCATTCCGAACGGATGCTGGCTGGCTTTGGTGCCGAGATCACCGTGGAGGACACCGAGGAGGGCCGGGTGATTACCCTGACCGGCCGCCCGGAGCTTAAGCCACAGGAGATCGCCGTGCCGCGCGACCCGTCTTCGGCGGCCTTTCCGGTCTGCGCGGCGCTGATTACACCGGGGTCGGATGTTTTGGTGCCAGGCATTGGCCTCAACCCCACCCGCGCCGGTCTGTTTTACACGCTGCAGGATATGGGCGCGGATCTCACATTTGAGAACCCGCGCGAAGAGGGCGGCGAGCCGGTCGCGGATCTGCGGGCAAAATACTCTCCCGATATGCAGGGCATCGAGGTGCCGCCAGCGCGGGCGGCGTCAATGATCGACGAATACCCGGTACTGTCCGTTGTGGCGTCTTTTGCCCATGGCAAAACCATGATGGCGGGCGTCAAGGAGCTGCGGGTAAAGGAAAGCGACCGCATCGACGCGATGGCGCGCGGGCTGCGGGCCAATGGCGTCACCGTGGCCGAGGGTGAGGACTGGTGGTCGGTTGAAGGCCTGGGGCCGGATGGGGTTCCCGGCGGCGGCACCTGCGAAAGCTTCCTCGATCACCGGATCGCCATGTCCTTTATGGTGATGGGTATGGGGGCTCAGAACCCGGTGACAGTGGATGACGGCTCGCCGATCACCACCTCCTTCCCGATCTTTGAGCCGCTGATGACAGGCCTTGGTGCCAAGTTTACGCGAGCCTGATGCGCTGGCGCGCTGCATATTGGCTTTGCGTTTTGGCCGGGCTTGCCGTTTATGCGGCCATGGTGTTCTGGACCCTGCCAGCCATCGCGCAGGCGGCAGGGGGGCTATCGGCTTTTGATCTGCGGCCCTTTGGATATAGCGAAGCTGAGGCG
This sequence comes from Phaeobacter sp. G2, assembly GCA_025163595.1. Classification (NCBI taxonomy): domain Bacteria; kingdom Pseudomonadati; phylum Pseudomonadota; class Alphaproteobacteria; order Rhodobacterales; family Roseobacteraceae; genus Phaeobacter; species Phaeobacter sp. G2. Next base: position 3,623,730 of record CP104100.1, on the reverse strand, counting down.
CGTGCCTTTCTGACCGCTCTGAGTGCCGAGGGGCGGGCGCTGTACACTGGCCCGCAGCGGTGGCTGGACCTGCTCTATCCGGCGCTTCTGGGGCTGTCGCTGGCGGGGCCGGTGCTCTGGCTGGTTGCGTCCAGACCCTGGCGCGTGGTGTTTATCGGCGTGATTGTGGCCGCTACCGCGCTGGACTACCTGGAAAACTATCTTGTGGCCGGTCTGCTTGCAGGGGATATTGACGCGAGGGCGATTGCCGCAGCTTCGCGCGCGACGATGGTTAAATCGGCGCTGGACAGCTGCGCTATTTTGATCGTGCTGGCCGTCTCCATACGGGCGGCCCTAAGGAAGGGAAAGAACAGACCATGAGCCAGAGTTTTACCATTGCCATCGACGGTCCAGCGGCAGCAGGAAAGGGTACGATTTCTAAGGCGGTTGCCGCAGAGCTGGGACTGGGACATCTGGACACCGGGCTGCTGTACCGGGCGGTTGGGGTCAAAACGCTGGAAGGCATCCCGGCCATCACAGCTGCGCAGGGCCTGACCTCTAAGGATCTGCAACGGGATGATCTGCGCGGGCCAGAGGCGGCGCAGGCGGCCTCCAAAGTGGCGGTAATCGCCGAGGTGCGCGCGGCCCTGGTCGATTTTCAACGCGCCTTTGCCCGCCGCGCCGGTGGGGCGGTCCTGGATGGGCGCGACATTGGCACGGTGATTTGCCCCTATGCCGAGGTAAAGCTTTTTGTCACCGCCAGCGCCGAAGTCCGCGCCCAGCGGCGGTTCCTGGAGCTTTCTGCAAAAGGCAAGGCTCAGACCCTGGAAGAGGTGCTGGCAGATGTCAAAGCCCGCGATGAGCGCGACATGAACCGCGCCGAAGCACCGTTGCGCCCCGCAGAGGATGCCGTGGTGATCGACACCAGCGCATTGTCGATAAAAGAGGCCATTGCCAAAGCCCTGCAAGAAGCTTCTGCCCACCGTTGACGCACTCCTCTGATCTAAGTGAACAGCTTCAAGCGTGGGCCTGGTGGGGTACTATATTGGCTGCTATGCGGGCATTTCTGCCGTTTGAGATTTGATCTGGACCTTCAATATGGCTCAAAAAATTCAATCCCTTGCTGTGGTCGATCGCCTTTTCCCACTCATTGTGACAGGCGAAAAAACGTCAACAATTCGGTGGCGGGAGCGGCGCATCGCGCCAGGTCGGCTAAGGTTCTTCAATCAGGCTGACCCCAGTAAGAGTGTGGAAGTCGAGGTGGTTCGTTGTACCGAGCTGCCTTTGGGCGAGGCTGCGCAGTTTGTGGGGCGGGCGCAAGAGTGGCCCGACGCGATTATGCTCGAAGGCATGCGCGAACACTATCCGGAGATACAGCTTTCGAGCATTGTGCAGGTTGTTGAATTCGCCCCTCCTTCGTCTTCATAGGTCTTTAGGTTTGGGCACGCAGCTGCCGTCTGGTCGCGCAGGAATAAATTTCTCTGCGAGATATTGAACTAAACAGTTCAGTTCCGATATGGGAGATGTAAACCTTCCAATGACGGGAAAGACTATGTTTCTAGAAAAGCTGAACTGGCGCTATGCCACCAAAAAGATGGACCCCTCCAAGCCGGTGTCCGAAGAGGCCGTGGCGAAGATCGTTGAGGCGGTGCAGATGGCGCCGACCTCCAGCGGCTTGCAGCCTTATGAGCTCTTGGTGGTGCGCAATACAGAAAAGCGGGCGGCCATTCGCCCTGTTGCCTGGGATCAGGCACAAATCACCGATGGCTCGCATCTGTTGGTCTTTGCCGCCTGGGACAACTACAGCGAAGCGCGTATCGACGCGGTTGTGGATCAGATGGCTGAAGAGCGCGGTGGCATGACTGACCTGCTGCAGGGCTATTATGACCGGCTCAAGGCGATGTATCTGCCCCGTTCTGATGAGGAAAACTACGCCCATGCGGCGCGTCAGGCCTATATCGGTCTGGGCTTTGCCCTGGCAGCGGCGGCGGAACTGGGTGTGGACAGCACCCCGATGGAAGGGTTTGACCCGGAAAAGGTCGACGAAATTCTGGGGCTGAAAGAAAAAGGCCTGCGCTCGGTCCTGTTGTTGCCCCTGGGCACCCGCGACGAAAGCGGCGACTGGTTGGTGAACCTAAAGAAGGTGCGCAAACCGCTGAGCACATTTGTGACCAATATCGACTAAACGGAAAGATGGGGCATCTCGTCGTGTTGGGGTGCCCTCGTTTCCCCTCGTGTCAGCGCCTGAATTAGGTGCAGCTGTGCTCGGCTGATCCAGAAAAATAAGGCCTTTTCCCGGCGGCTGCGTTGGTTTTACTTGCGCGGGGCCGGGAATCCGCTTAACAAGCGCGCTGTCAGTATAGGGGCGGCTAACGCTCGAATGGCAATCTGAGCAGGGTCGGGGAAAGTTCCGGCCCTTTGTGTTTGTTTGCTCCAGATGCCTTTGTGCCACGTCCCATGCGACCAAACCCCAAGACCGGCGGAGACAACCGCACGGCCAGAAAACTTTGTAAAGGAAACCTGAGACCTCATGGCTCAAAACGTATCTATGGAGGACTTCGAAGCCCTTCTTAACGAAAGCTTCGAAATGGACACCCCAAACGAGGGGTCCGTTGTTAAAGGCAAGGTTATCGCGATCGAAGCGGGCCAGGCCCTGATCGACGTAGGCTATAAGATGGAAGGCCGCGTTGACCTGAAAGAATTCGCAAATCCTGGCGAAGCTCCTGAAATTGCTGTCGGCGACGAAGTAGAAGTCTTCCTGCGTTCCGCTGAGAACGCCCGTGGCGAAGCTGTAATCTCTCGTGAGATGGCACGCCGCGAAGAAGCCTGGGACCGTCTGGAAAAAGCATATGCCGACGACGAGCGCGTCGAAGGTGCGATCTTTGGTCGTGTCAAAGGTGGCTTCACCGTCGATCTGGGTGGCGCAGTTGCCTTCCTGCCAGGTTCGCAAGTTGACGTCCGCCCCGTGCGTGACGCTGGCCCTCTGATGGGTCTGAAGCAGCCCTTCCAGATCCTGAAAATGGACCGTCGTCGTGGCAACATCGTTGTATCGCGTCGTGCGATCCTCGAAGAATCCCGTGCCGAACAGCGCGCCGAAGTTATCGGCAAACTGTCCGAGGGTGATTCTGTTGACGGTGTGGTCAAAAACATCACCGAATACGGTGCATTCGTTGACCTGGGCGGCGTAGACGGCCTGCTGCACGTCACCGACATGGCATGGCGTCGTGTGAACCACCCCTCCGAGATCCTGGCGATCGGCGAAACCGTCAAGGTTCAGGTCATCAAGATCAACAAAGAGACCCACCGTATCTCCCTCGGCATGAAACAGCTGCAGGAAGATCCATGGGATCTGGTTGGCGCCAAGTATCCGCTCTCCTCGGTCCACAAAGGCCGCGTGACAAACATCACCGATTACGGTGCATTTGTTGAGCTGGAGCCCGGTGTCGAAGGTCTGGTCCACGTCTCTGAGATGTCCTGGACCAAGAAGAACGTGCACCCCGGCAAGATCGTCTCCACTTCGCAAGAAGTTGACGTCATGGTTCTGGAAATCGACGGCTCCAAGCGCCGCGTTTCCCTGGGTCTCAAGCAGACACAGCGCAACCCATGGGAAGTCTTCTCGGAGAGCAACCCCGAGGGCACCGAAGTCGAAGGCGAAGTCAAGAACATCACCGAATTCGGTCTGTTCATTGGTCTCGAAGGCGACATCGACGGCATGGTTCACCTGTCCGACCTGTCCTGGGACGAGCGCGGCGAAGATGCGATCCAGAACTACCGCAAAGGCGACATGGTTTCGGCCGTTGTCTCCGAAGTGGACGTTGAAAAAGAGCGTATCTCCCTGTCGATCAAAGCCCTGGGCGGCGACAAGTTCGCAGAAGCCGTTGGCGGCGTGAAGCGTGGCTCCATTGTCACCGTGAACGTGACTGCCATCGAAGAAGGCGGCATCGAAGTCGAATACGAAGGCATGAAGAGCTTCATCCGTCGTTCCGACCTCAGCCGTGATCGCGCAGAGCAGCGCCCCGAGCGCTTCAATGTTGGCGACAAGGTCGACGTGCGCGTCACCAATGTCGACAGCAAGACCCGTCGTCTGGGTCTGTCGATCAAAGCTCGCGAGATTGCAGAAGAAAAAGAAGCTGTTGAGCAGTATGGTTCCTCGGATTCCGGCGCAAGCTTGGGCGATATCCTGGGCGCAGCTCTGAACAACGACTGATTTCGACCTGCACTTTAGGTTCTAAACGATTTGAACGGCCCTGCCTTTTGGTGGGGCCGTTTCTTTTTCGGCGGATTTCCACCACTCCTCGGCGCGCCCCAGACGGTCTCCGCCCCGGCACCGGTGGGCGCGGCCTGCGGTTCACAGCAGCGCTGAAAAGGGCGCTGTTCTGCTGGGGAACGGCTTGCGAATCAACTACTTCTCTTGCCGCCTGCGATGCGCAGTTAACGTCTTCGTTGGCTCTGCTTTGCTCTTTGCTGCGGTTAAAACTGTGAATTTGTGGTCGTTTGACGAATTTTGCAGGGTAAATATCGGCCAACTCTCTTCTGTTTTGGTTCCTAGATGGGGCTTTTGGACCTATAGTTGTCGTTAGCCGGCAAAGGCTTGCGTAGTTTTGGGAGGGCAGTGAGTATGATCCGTTCTGAATTGATTCAGAAGATTGCAGACGAAAACCCGCACCTGTATCAGCGGGATGTCGAAAGGATCGTGAATACGGTGTTTGAGGAAGTGACTGATGCGATGTCCCGGGGCGACCGGGTTGAATTGCGTGGCTTTGGGGCTTTCTCAGTGAAACAAAGGGACTCGCGCGTTGGTCGCAACCCACGCACTGGTGAAACTGTCCAAGTTGAAGAAAAACATGTTCCGTTCTTCAAGACCGGTAAGCTCTTGAGGGATCGCCTGAACGGAAAGGCCTAAATGCGTTATATTCGCTACGCTATCCTGGGAGCCCTGGGAATTCTGTTGGTTTCGGTTTGTATCGCAAACCGCACTATCGTTTCGCTGAAACTGCTGCCGGATGCAGTTGCTGAATTTGTCGGGATGAACCCTTCGATCTCTTTACCATTGTTCATGGTGGTTCTGGGTGGCCTCGGGGCCGGTCTGGTCATTGGCTTCATCTGGGAATGGATCCGCGAACATAAACATCGCCGGGCGGTCAGCAACCAGAATCGCGAAGTAAAGAAACTGTCGCGCGAAGTGAAAAAGCTGAAGCAACAAAAACATGAGGGCAAGGACGAGGTTCTGGCCCTTTTGGACGAGGCTAGCTGAGCAAAGCGAATGAGTGCTATTCGGGTCAAGATCTGTGGGCTCAACAGCCCACAGGACGTCGCTGCGGCTGCCGCTGCAGGTGCCGCCTATGTTGGTTTTGTCTTTTTTCCAAAATCTCCACGTAATATCTCCATTGAACAGGCCACCCACCTGGCGTTGGAGGCCCCTGTTGGTCTGTGCAACGTGGCGCTGACGGTGAATGCCGATGATGCCATGCTGGACACTCTGACCGATGCGGTGCCACTGGATATGTTGCAGCTGCACGGCAGCGAGAGCCCGGAGCGGGTTGCCGAGGTAAAAGCGCGCTATGGGTTGCCAGTGATGAAGGCAATTGGGGTGGCAGATGCTGCAGATCTGCCGCAGATTGATCTCTATTCTCAGGTGGCGGATCAGTTGCTGATTGATGCCAAACCGCCCAAGAACGCTGATCTGCCGGGCGGCAATGGGCTGGCCTTTGACTGGCGTCTGCTGGCGGGTCGCAAATACTGGCAGCGCCCCTGGATGCTGGCAGGCGGGCTCACCCCCGAAAATGTCGCAGAGGCGGTGCGCATGACTGGTGCCCGGCAGGTTGATGTCTCTTCTGGTGTCGAGGCAGCGCCGGGGCAAAAAGATGCTGCGCTGATTGCCCGGTTTAGTGCGGCCGCCCAGTCTGTGGCTGTCTGAGTGGCAGTTGGCCCACGCGCTGCTGATTGGTCGCTTGGTGCCTCCTCTGAGGCCAACATGTTTGTGCATCAGCAGTGCAGGGGCCGTTGGGTAAATCTGAAGCCCGACAGATAGAATCCTTCCTTGCCTCCCTTTACCCGCCGCCGCCCGCAGGCTAGTCATATCGGGCGCAGCGACCAGTGCTTCGACAAGGGGAAGAACCATGGCAAACGATCTCTTCAACAGCTTTATGAACGGACCTGACGAAAAAGGTCGCTTTGGCATCTTTGGTGGACGATTTGTCTCGGAAACCCTGATGCCGCTGATCCTCAGCCTGGAAGAGGAATATAACCGGGCCAAAGATGATCCCAGCTTTTGGGCAGAGATGGAGAGCCTCTGGAAGCACTATGTTGGCCGTCCCAGCCCGCTGTACCACGCTGAGCGCCTGAGCACCCATCTGGGTGGTGCCAAGATCTACATGAAGCGCGACGAGCTGAACCACACCGGCGCGCATAAGGTCAATAATGTGTTGGGCCAAATCCTGCTGGCGCGGCGCATGGGCAAGTCCCGCATCATTGCGGAAACCGGCGCGGGCCAGCACGGGGTTGCTACGGCAACTGTCTGCGCCAAGTTTGGTTTGAAATGTGTGGTTTACATGGGCGCCCATGATGTGAAACGTCAGGCCCCCAATGTCTTCCGCATGCGTCTCCTGGGCGCCGAAGTCATTCCGGTGACTTCGGGGCGCGGCACCCTCAAGGATGCCATGAACGACGCTCTGCGCGACTGGGTGACCAACGTCAACGATACCTTTTATTGCATCGGGACCGCAGCAGGCCCGCATCCCTATCCGGCGCTGGTCCGTGATTTCCAGTCGATCATCGGCAAAGAGGTGCGGTGGCAGTTGGCCGAGCAAGAGGGCGAAGGTCGTCTGCCAGATACGCTGATTGCGGCGATCGGTGGTGGCTCCAATGCCATCGGGTTGTTCCATCCTTTCCTGGATGACAAATCGGTCCAGATCATTGGCGTCGAAGCCGGCGGTAAGGGCGTCGATGACCGGATGCAGCACTGTGCCTCGCTGACCGGAGGCCGCCCTGGTGTGCTGCACGGCAACCGCACCTATCTGTTGCAGGACGATGATGGTCAGATCCGTGAGGGCTTTTCGATCTCTGCTGGTCTGGATTACCCTGGCATCGGGCCAGAGCATTCCTGGCTGCACGATACGGGCCGCGCCGAATATGTCTCGATCACCGACAAGGAAGCCCTGGAGGCCTTCCAGCTGTCCTGCGCAATGGAGGGTATCATCCCGGCGTTGGAGCCCAGTCATGCGCTGGCCCACGTGATGAAGATCGCACCAGAGCTGCCATCGGACCATATCATCGTGATGAATATGTGCGGGCGCGGCGACAAAGATGTCTTTACCGTCGCGCGCCATTTGGGCTTTGACATGTCCGACACGGAAGAGGGGCGGGATCTGGAAGACTAACCGGTCACAGTCCAAGCCTTGTAATCAAAGGAAAAGAGCCGCCCCGGAAACCACCAGGGGCGGCGTTCAGCTGCTTCAGGGTTTCTGCAGAACCGTCTTGAAACCTCGGACCTGCGGCTGCCGGATAAGGCACTACCGCCGCCGCTAGGGGCGCGGGTCTGATGTCTTGACGGCGTGGTTTTGCAACAGCGACAAAGGCACAATGTCCAGGGCCCGCGCATGGGTCGCCTCAAGACAGACAAGCGGCGCGCAACCTTCGTCGGCGGCTTGCAAAAACCGCCCGGCGCAGAGGCACCATTGATCCCCGGGCTTCAATCCAGCAAAGCCAAATTCGGGTCGCGCTGTGGAGAGATCATTGCCGACATATTTTGAATAAGCGAGGAATTCGGCTGTCATGACAGCACAGACCGTGTGGCTGCCCTGGTCTTGGCTGCAGGTGTTGCAATACCCGTCGCGAAAAAAGCCGGTGAGCGGCGCCAGTGAGCAGGGCGCCAGCGCGCCGCCCAGAACATTTATGCTTTGATCCTGTTTCATGGGTTTAGCCTACAACATTCTAGCCAAGTTTCGGAATATTTTGATATTGATCCTGCTGACGCGTCTATTCGCGGCAAAACGGGGCGTCCCCGCCCAGAGGCGACTGCAAAGGCAGGTGCAAAAGGGGGGGCGTTATTTGAACTTATCTACCAGCTTTTCCAGAGCAGATCGATCATCCGGCTCTACGGCTGCTTTGGGGGGCGCAGGACGGGCAGCAGGTTCCGAAGCGTGTTGTGACACAGTTTTTTGGGTATCCTGTTGGGGGGCGGGTTTCTTGCCGGTGGGTGGTTTTGAGCCGCCAGAGCTGCGTGGTGGAGCCACCCGCAGCGACACTGCGTTCATGAACTTGCCCCCATCCCCGGCGGCCAGCGCCGCAGCCCCATCCGAGATACCGCGCAGCAGATCATCCAGCCAGGCCTCATCCGCCTTGGGGAAGTCGCGCAACACATAGCCCGCCACCGCATCTTTGTGGCCAGGGTGTCCCACCCCCAGCCGGACCCGGGCATAGTCCGCTCCGATATGAGAATGCAACGAGCGCAGCCCGTTGTGGCCGGCATGGCCACCGCCCTGTTTGACCCGGCATTTGCCCGGCGCCAGATCCAGTTCATCGTGCAATACGGTGACATCTGCGCTGGTGAGCTTGTAAAACCGCATCACCTCGCCAACGGACTGGCCAGAGAGGTTCATGAAGGTCTGGGGCTTGAGCAGCAAGACCTTGATGCCCCCCAGTGTGCCCTCACAGATCTGGCCCTGAAATTTTGATTTCCAGGGCGAAAACCCATGGTCAGAAGCAATTTCATCCAGCGCCATAAAGCCGATATTGTGCCGGTTGCGGGCATATTTGGCACCGGGATTTCCGAGCCCAACAAAGAGTTTCATAGCCTGTCTCATCCCAGGTTTCGGGTGCTTGCGATCCCTGACTGTAAGCGTGCCAGTCAGATTGGCAACCGGTCATGGGGTTTGAGGCTATATGGCGCGGTTCGAGGCAAATATCCAGAGCCGCGGTCCGAAGGGGGCCGAAATCCCAACGAGGGGGCTGGTTTGATCTGTATGTACACTGGCATGCGGTGTCTTGGGCCCTGCGCTGCTCAGAGCCCGTGGGCGCCGCGCTGTGGTAGGGAGTAGTCCGCATCTTTGCCCAGCAGATGACGGGGAATAGGATCGGATATGATCTCGCCGCGAAACCTGGGGGCATCAAAGTTGAACCCACGCAAGATCCGGAACAAAAGCCTTCTGCGCAGCTTGGCCTCTTCCTGCTCCAACCGATCTAACATCACACATCACCCCTTACTCTAGACAGATGGGAGCCTGGCTGGAAAAGGCAAACGAGAGGTTTTCACAAAGCAGGATTCTCTTTAGAGCTTGTCCCTTTTTTTGGACAGTTTTTGCGGATTTATGGCTTGTTTTACTTTCGATGGATGCTTGGCGTCTGGCCGCTGCGAGGGCGACAATACGCCAAGCTGCTGAAAAAACCGCAGCCGAAACACACCCCTTTGAAACAGACGCAGCGGAAACGGACACAGCTGAAACGGACACAGTCGAAACGGACACAGGGGCAGACGCAAAGGCCGACGCAAAAAAAAACGGGGCCCCGCAGGACCCCGTTTCATCACATCCCAAAGGGGAGGTGATTTTACTCTTCAGCAGCAGCAGCGGCTTCTTCGCCGGCGTCTTCGTCTTCGTCAGCGGCAGAGATGCCACCAGGTGCTGCGATATTTGCAATAACGAAGTCGCGGTCGATTGTTGGACGCGCGCCTTTTGGCAGCTCGATCGAGGAGATAGTGATCACGTCGCCGATTTGGCTGTTCGCCAGATCAACGGTGAGCTTCTCAGGGATGTCACCTGCGGTAACAACCAGCTCGACTTCGGGGCGAACAACAGCAAGCATGCCGCCCTTTTTGACGCCGGGGCAGGTGTCTTCGTTGATGAATTCAACCGGGATGAACAGGTTGATTTCCGAAGTCCGGCGCAGGCGCATCAGGTCGAGGTGCGTGGGCAGGTCTTTGACAACGTCACGCTGAACGTCGCGGCAGATCACGCGCACGTCTTCCTGGCCTTCAACTTTCAGGTTCCACAGGGTGGACTTGAATTTGCCGGCTTTCAGCTTTTTCAACAGAACGTTGAACGGGATCTGGATCGAAAGGGGATCCGCGTCACCACCGTAAACAACACCAGGAACCATGCCAGCACGACGTGCTGCGCGAGCGGCGCCCTTGCCCGTCCCCGCACGTTCCTCGGCGACGAGATCAGGAATCTCTTTTGCCATTTGTATTCTCCAATATATCTAGGTGGAGTGCCTCCAAGGCTGTCACTCCACGTGAAGGCCTGCGCTTACAGGGGATTTGGGATTCTCGCAAGGGGGCATTCGCTTGAACTGCCAGTTGCGAGCGCTGCCCCCGGACTGCGACCTTCCGCCGGGATATTTTTGTCCAAATGAAAGGGACTGAAAAAGGTGATCTGTCGCGAGGCGGCGCACAGATATGGGATGCGGTAAAGCCGCGGGTGCTAAGGGAAGTATTAAAGGCCATAGGTTAGTCTGGAAACCCTGTCCATTCTCCGGAGCCTGCTGAGGTGCTGCATCTCTTTTCCCTCTTTTTGCCAACGGTGATTCCCTCCTGGCGGTTTTTCAAGACCGTGGCGCCTTCGCCGCGGATTGAATACCGCCTGATTGAGGCTGGCCGGGTGGGGGACTGGCAGGAGGACCGTCCGCGGCCTGGGCATCTTGGGTTTGGTCAAATCCTGCGGCGCATGCTGTGGAACCCGGAATGGAATGAGCAGCTCTATCTGGTCAGCTGCTCTGAGCGTCTGATTGATGAGCCCAGTCAGCATAGCGTCGACGAAATCAACCTTCGGGTTGCGCGGCTATTACCTGCCGGACAACAAGAGCTGCAGTTTCGCCTTGTGTTTGTGTCGCGTGAGCAGGGGCAGATCGTCAAGCTGGTGGAATATGAAAGCAGTCCTGTTTCTCTGATCACCCTACAGGAGGCGGTGGGATGAGTGGCCTGAGTTTCTTGCAGCAGGGGCTTTCAGCGGGGCAGGCGATGGGCTGGATGCAGCTTTTGCTGGCCTTCGCCATTGCTCAGCAAAGCCTGGAGCACCTGGCACTGGGTGCGTTGGGGCTGCGGGACCGGATGATCTTTGTGCCGCGCTTGGTGCTTTGTGTTGTCATGGGGCTGGGCATTGGCGGCGCCTGGCCTGTTTGGGGGCTTTGGGGGATTAGCCTGGCCATGCTCTGGCGCTATCAGGGGCCCTATAATGGCGGCAGCGACAAGATGACCATGCTGATCCTCAGCTGTCTGAGCCTGGCGCATCTGGCGCCAACAGCGTTCTGGCAGGAGATGGCACTGTCTTATCTGGCGGTGCAATTGGTGCTGTCATATTTTGTCTCAGGCCTGGTCAAGGTGGTGAACCCGGAATGGCAGCGGGGGGAGGCCCTGCGCGATGTCTTTCGCTTTTCCGCCTATCCGGTGAGCGAGGGACTGCGGGGGCTGGCGGATCATCCGCGTTTTCTGTTTGTGATGGGCTGGGCGGTGATCCTTTTCGAGCTGGTCTTTCCGCTGGCTCTGTTGGATCCGGTGGCGCTGAAGCTGGCGCTACTGTGTGCTGCCGGGTTTCACTTTTCCAACGCCTGCTTTTTTGGACTGAACCGGTTTTTCTGGATCTGGCTCTGTGCCTATCCGGCCCTGATCTGGTTTCAGGACCGGATTTTCTAAGGGGTTCAGTCCTGCCAGTCGCCTTCAAAATCCTTGGGGATCAGCAGATTGTGCCGCCCGAGGTTGGCAATGTCGCGCTCGCCACAGAGCGCCATGGTGGTGTCCAACTCTTTGTGGATCACCTCCAGCGCCGTGGTGACGCCTTTTTGTCCCATGGCGCCCAGCCCGTAGACAAAGGCGCGGCCAATCATGGTGCCAGAGGCGCCCATGGCCAGCGATTTCAGCACGTCCTGACCTGAGCGAATGCCGCTGTCCAGGATGATCTCGACCTCTCCGCCAACCGCATCCATGATCTGCGGCAACATTCGGATCGAGCTCAGCGCGCCGTCCAGCTGGCGGCCGCCGTGGTTGGAGACAACAATTGCATCTGCCCCGACTTTGACTGCCATCTTGGCGTCTTCGGCATCCAGAATACCCTTGAGGATCACCTTGCCGCCCCACATTTCCTTCAGCTTGGCAATCTTGTCCCAGTCCAGCGACAGGTCGAACTGTTCCGCAGTCCAGGCCCCCAGCGAAGAGGCATCGGAGATACCGTCGACATGGCCGACAATATTGCCAAACTCACGTCGTTTAGCGCCAAGCATTTCGATGCCCCAGGCCCATTTGGTCATCAGATTGGCGATGGTTTTTGGCGTCAGCTTTGGCGGCGCGGACAGACCGTTTTTCAGGTCCTTGTGCCGCTGACCGAGGATCTGCAAATCCAGGGTGATCACCAGGGCCGAGCATTTGGCATCCTTGGCCCGCTGGATCAGCCGCCGCACGTAGTCTGCGTCGTTCATTGTATAGAGCTGGAACCAGAAGGGTTTGGTTGTTGCTTCGGCGACATCCTCGATCGAATTGATGGACATGGTCGACAGTGTAAAGGGGACGCCAAAGTCTTCGGCGGCTTTGGCGGCTTTGATTTCACCATCGGCATGTTGCATGCCAGTCAGCCCAACCGGCGCCAGGGCCACGGGCATGGCGACATCTTCACCGATCATCTGCGCGGCAGTGCTGCGCCCTGACATATCTACCGCAACCCGTTGGCGCAGGCGGATCTGTTCAAAGTCAGATGTGTTTTCGCGAAAGGTCTGTTCGGTCCAGCTGCCGCTTTCCGCATAGTCAAAAAACATCCGCGGCACCCGCCGTTCGTAGATGCGTTTCAGATCCTGAATATTGGTGATTACCGGCACGGATAAACCCTCGCTTTGGTGTGGTAAGGTTTCCTTACCAATTTTAAGCGCTCACTGCAACACTCAGAGTGCCCTTCCCAAAACGCAAAAGGCCGCACCCAAAGGCGCGACCCAGTCTTGTTCCGGAACTGTGAAAATAGTTAGCCCCGATGGGCGCCATCCGCGAGGGATTTTACAAAACCCAGCACCTGAGACACCGGCTTGCCGCTTGCCATCTGGCTGACGATGGCGCTGCCAACCACGGCCCCGTCAGAGATCGAGGCAATGTTCTGTGCTTTTTCTGGCGTGTTGATGCCAAACCCGACGATGACCGGCAGATCAGTCGAAGCTTTGATACGGGCCACTTCGGGGCCGACATCGCCCGCCTGGGCTTCGGCTGAACCGGTAATGCCGGTGACGGAGACATAGTAGACAAACCCAGAGGTGTTCTGCAGCACGGTGGGCAGGCGTTTGTCATCGGTTGTTGGGGTTGCCAGCCGGATAAAGTTCAAACCCGCTTTTTGTGCCGGAATGCACAGTTCATCGTCTTCTTCAGGGGGCAGGTCCACCACGATCAACCCGTCAATGCCGGCGGCTTTGGCATCCAGCAGGAACTTGTCGACACCGCGACTGTAGATCGGGTTGTAATACCCCATCAAAACGATGGGGGTGGTGTTGTCATCCCTGCGGAACTCAGCGGCCAGCTGCAGCGTTTTTTCCAGGGTCATGCCGCCATCAAGCGCGCGCTGGCCTGCCAGCTGAATAGTGGGGCCGTCGGCCATGGGATCGGTGAAGGGCAGGCCAAGTTCGATAATGTCGACACCCGCCGCTGGCAGGCCCTTTACCAGCTCTAGCGAGCGCTCATAGTCTGGGTCACCAGCCATGACATAGGAGACAAAGGCCTTTTTGCCGGCAGCTTTGAGTTCGGCGAATTTGGCATCAATACGGGTCATGGTCAGGCCTCTTGCAACTTACCGCTCCGGTGTGCCGAAAGTTGCAAGGGAAATCAATCCCGAGGCTGAGCCCATTTGCGTTTTGATCCGCTAGTTCAGCGGAATATGCCAACGCAGGGTCAAACTATTCACACCAGGATTGATGTCGGCTGTCGAGGCATTGGATTTATGGCTGAGCGCTAGAGATAGGGCCTTGCCGTTCTTGAACTGTTTGCCCACCGCAAGCTGGCTGCGGATTTCAAAGGTAGAGCCGAGATCGTTCACGGCAGTGCCTTCAATAAAGGCACCGGGCAAAACGCTGGCCTCGATAAACCAATCCTGTTTCAGGTCCCATTTGCCACTTAGGCCGCCCCCTACAAAGGCATCCCCTGTGTCAACCACTTCAACCGCGCCCGCCAGTCGTGCGGAAAACACATTGCCTTCATAAAAGGGGCGATGGTTGTACTCCAGTGACAGGATCGCACCATCCTCTGCGCCATTCAGTGAATAGTCGGAGTAGCCTGCGCCAAGAACGATCTCCTGCCCAAAGGCGGAGCTCGCGAGCCCTGCGGTGAGAACCGCAGAGAGAAGAATTCTTTTTTTCATGTCTTTCCTCAAAACGTCATGGAACTTGGGAGGAGGTAGGATAAGAATCGGCGATTTAAACCTGCGCACACGTTTATGATATCATAAGTGAAGATTTCACATTTAACAGTGTGCTGCTGCGGGTCAAGAGATCTGCGCGTGAAGTCAGGCAAGGCTCGGCGGGCGATGCTACCTTGCGCCGGGACGCAATGCTGCCTAGAAGCCATTGCCAAATGGCATCAGGAGGCCGAGATGGGCTTTAAAATGGGAATTGTGGGCCTGCCGAACGTCGGCAAGTCGACCTTGTTCAACGCATTGACCAAAACCGCATCGGCGCAGGCCGCGAATTTTCCGTTCTGCACCATCGAGCCCAATGTGGGTGAAGTTGGCGTGCCGGACAGCCGCCTGGACAAACTGGCGGCGATTGCCGGTTCAAAGCAGATCATCCCAACCCGGATGACCTTTGTCGATATTGCCGGTCTGGTAAAAGGCGCTTCCAAAGGCGAGGGCCTGGGCAACCAGTTCTTGGCAAATATCCGCGAAACCGATGCAATTGCACATGTTTTGCGCTGCTTTGAGGATGGCGACGTGACCCATGTCGACGGGCGCGTTGATCCGGTTGCGGATGCGGAAACCATCGAGACCGAGCTAATGCTGGCGGATCTCGAGAGCATCGAAAAGCGCCGTGCCAATTTGGTACGCAAGCTAAAAGGCAATGACAAAGAGGCCCAGCAACAAGAGCGTCTTCTGGCCGAAGCCCAGAAAATGCTGGAAGAGGGAAAGCCTGCCCGCCTGGTAGAAGTGGACGAAGAAGACGCCAAAGCCTGGAAGATGCTGCAGCTCTTGTCCACCAAGCCGGTTCTCTATGTCTGCAACGTCGGTGAGTCGGAATCAGCCGAAGGGAACGCGCATTCTGCCAAAGTTGCGGAAATGGCGGCGGCTCAGGGCAATTCACATGTGATAATTTCGGCGCAGATCGAAGAAGAGATCAGCCAGCTTGATGCAGACGAAGCTCAGATGTTTCTTGAGGAAATGGGTCTTGAAGAAGCCGGACTCGACCGGCTTATTCGTGCGGGCTACGAGCTGCTGCACCTGGAAACCTATTTCACCGTCGGCCCCAAAGAGGCGCGGGCCTGGACCATTCGTCAGGGCACCTCTGGGCCGCAGGCTGCCGGTGTCATCCACGGCGACTTTGAAAAGGGCTTTATCCGGGCCGAAACCATTGCCTATGAGGACTTTATTGCCTGCAATGGCGAACAGGGCGCCAAAGAGGCCGGCAAGATGCGCGCCGAGGGTAAATCCTACATCGTACAAGACGGCGATGTGATGCACTTCTTGTTCAATACCTAAACGCTTTTGCAGTGTGATCCTGGCCTATCGATGGCCATTTTACCGATATGCTCCCCCATGCAGTGTAAATGTATGGGGGTTTTCTTTTGATTTGCCGGATGCCGCTTTGGCAACCCTGGTCTTGAATTGGGGGCGGGGCTTGAAGCGCTGCGGGCGCAAATGCTAGGCCGGCCGGGGGCGCCAAGTGGAGACAGCCATGATTAAACTGATAATTGACACGGATCCTGGCATTGATGATGCCATGGCGATCTTTTACGCGGCGGCGGCGCCGGAAATCTCGCTTCTGGGGCTCACCACGGTTTTTGGCAATGTCACCACCCAGATTGCCACGCGAAATGCCCTGCGCCTGCTCGAAGCCGCAGATTTGCAGGTGCCGGTGGCCCATGGGGCCGAGGCACCTTTGTCTTTGCCGCCGTTCTCGCCGTCGGCACAGGTTCATGGCGACGAAGGTTTTGGCGATATCCCAGCCCAGCAGCCCATAGGCGCGCCGGTGGCAGAGGAGGCCGCGGATTTTCTGATCCGCATGGCCCGCGAACACCGGGGCGAGCTGGTGCTGTGCCCTATCGGTCCTTTGACCAATATCGCCCTGGCCATTCAGCGCGACCCTGAGTTTGTCAAAAACCTCAAGCGGATTGTCATTATGGGCGGATCGCTGGAGGAAGGCGGCAATATCACCGCTCATGCCGAGGCCAATATCTACCACGACCCCCATGCGGCGGATGTGGTCTTTGCTTCCGGCGCGGATCTGGTGATGGTTGGGCTGGATGTGACCCATCAAATTCTGTGTACCGCAGCCGATTTCAGCTCGATTGCGGCCCGGTCGCCCGCATTGGGGGGGATGTTGCAGAAGATGTCAGAGTTCTATCTGAACTTTTATGAAACCGTGGGGAAGTTTGACGGCTGCTCCCTGCATGATCCTGCTGCGGTGATTGCCTGCAGCCACCCGACCTTGTTTGAGGTCAAGAAACTGCCGGTCCGGGTGTCCTGTACCGGAGAGACCTCAGGCGCGACAGTAGAAGCGGGCAAGGGCAGCCGAGCAGCGACTTCGGTTTGCCTCAATGTCGACGCGCAAGCGGTGAAAACACTGTTCCTTGAACGCCTGGCATTGCTGCCCTGAGCAGGCGCTGCGCCGCCGCCTTGGCGCGCTATTGGTGATTTGCCTCAAGGGAAATCGATGTCTTCTTAAGTGGAAATATTAAGAGCCGGGCTCCCCACCAGTTTGCTGGGACTTGTCCGCGAGCCGTTCCGTGGCGCCGTTGGCAGACGGTTGATTGCCGTCTACGAGGCTGACGTGACGGCCCGCTATGGGCGCAAGGATTTTAAAACCCGGGTGCGGCGGTCGCGTTTTCCTCTGGGGGAGCAGGGCTAGCTGCTGCAGGTTCTGCCCACGGCAGGTCGTGAATAGGACAGGCGGGGCATTTTTCGTGGCAACACGGTCGGTCGGCCTGTCCGCTTTTGCATCATCTCCAAAGATTTTGACTGCGCTGTAGAGGCTCCGCTGTTGCTGGTCTTCTGTGGATTGCCCAGGCGGCCCTAGAATAAAGCTTCCTAAGCGAGGTTGTGCCGTGATCTGGCGCCATGTCTCAGGGGCATTGGACACACAGTAGCACCTGCAAGGCTCAGGAGGGGGCGTGCCCCCTGCGCAGCCGGGGCGCGGACAAACAGTCAGCCGGATGTAGCTGGCTGACCCGTGGCGCAGCCTCTCTTATTGCCGCAGGGCGACACCTTAACGAAGCGAGGCGCAATTATTGATTTGGAAAGAGAATCCAGAAGGAGCTGCGATGCGAATCGTGGCTGATTCTTGCCCCAATTGGGTGAGAATTGGCAGCAGCCCACCGAATTCTTACCGAAGTCTTGTGGTCCAAGAGGTATTTTAGGGCGCATGAACGAGACAAAAATGCACGTTTTTACAGGTGTTTGGCTAAAATCTTAAGAAGAGTCTTAACGTCAGGTGGTCTTTTGCTCTGTTTTAGCACCATTCTGCAGCATCAATAACCGGGGGGTTAGGGAATTGTTAACGCTGCCACATTCTGTCCACGATTTCGTCCACCACGCACAAGATTGGGCCCCATTCCAGCCGCACGACTGAACAAACATGTCGATGTGGGAATTTGGAGTGGAAAATGAAACAAATAATCGCTGTGGCTGCGGCCTGCTTGCTTGCAAGTATGTCCAGCGGCGCGAGGGCGGATGATCCGCAATTTGGAGCAAGATCGCTACCTGGGTGGGAAGCGGTTGGACGTCTGAATATTTCGGGACGCAATATGTGTACCGGATCCTTGATTGCGCCAAATTTAGTACTGACCGCGGCCCATTGCCTGTATGATCCGGTAACTGGACGCGCGATTGATCCGACGACGATCAAATTTGAAGCGGGCCTTGTGGGGCGACGTTCCAAGGCTGCACGCAACATTGCCAAAGCAGTGGTGCATCCTGGATATCGCCACAGTGAAAGAGGCGACACACTGATGGGCAGCGACATTGCGGTGCTCCGTCTGTCTCGACCGATCAGTTCGAGTCAGATCCAGCCGTTGGGCATGTCCCTGAATGCCAATCGCGGAGACGCAGTAGGCGTGTTGTCTTATAACTTCAATCATGCGACGCGCCCCAGTTTGGAACGCAGTTGCGAGGTTCTGGCAAGACAGCGCACAACCTTGGTAATGTCATGTCTGGTTGATTTTGGAGCCTCAGGCGCACCGGTTCTACAGGTGAACCCTGGTCGATCGCCCACACTGGTTTCGGTGGTTTCTGCCAAGGCCGCGATGGGGAGCAGGCCAGTGTCGATTGGAACCGCGCTGGATTCAACCCTGTGGCGCTTGATGCAGCAGGCCGGCTGACGACAGATACGTCCCTCCTTAGCGACGTTCCCACGCGACCTGCTGCCAGAATGGCGGTGGGAAGCCGGGGCACCAAGGCGCAGAGGACCATTGGGGCGCAGTCCTGAACGGCTGGACCGTAGAGGACAGGCTGTCAGGCACAGCCGGGAAGAACAGGGCAGCGGGCAAAATGTTGTTGCATCCGCTGCTGGGGCCGGACCGTGATATGCGTGTCTATGGTTCACGAAAGGCCTCTTGAGATTTGTACAGAGGCTTCAACAGGTATTTCAGTACGGTCTTTGATCCGGTTTGCAATTCTGCGGTGGCCCGCATGCCTGGACGGATTTCGATGCCCTGCTGGCGTTCGGTCAGATCAGAACGATCAACCCGGACGGTGACCCGATAAAAGGGTTCGGCGCGGGGATTACGTTCGTCCTCAAAGGTATCCGCCGAGACAAAATCGACCTCGCCATTCAGCGCGCCATAGATGGTATAGTCATAGGCCGACAGCTTGATGGTGGCCTTTTGACCGGTTTGAACGCTGGCAATATCCTTGGGTTTGACGCGGGCTTCGACAAACAGCTCTTCGCCCATTGGAATGATTTCAAAAATCTCTTCACCGGGGCGCACAACGCCGCCAATTGTGGTGACGCCCAGGCTGTTGACGATGCCGGACATCGGCGAGGTGATAACCGTGCGGTTCAGTTGGTCTAGCGCCAGTCGCTGATCCTGCCGCAGCGAGGCCAGCTCACGCAGGGCCTCTGAGTATTCTTCCGCCAGTTTCAATTCGTTCTGGGTGCCAATCTCGTTGAACTTGGCCTGGGCATCGGTGGCCGCTTTCTGCGAGCGGTTCACCTCGATCAAGGCGACGATGTTTTTCTCATAGAGATTTTGCATATTCGCCAGCTCGTCATTCAGCTGGTCGAGGATCTTGCGCGCGCTGGTACGGCGGCTGTCAAAATCCCCCTGCCGGGCGTTCAGCAAGGCCCGCTCAGAAGCCAGGATCTCAGCCGAGCGGTTGGCCAGGGCATCAGGGACGGTAAACTCATAGGCCCCGTCCATTTCTGCTTCCAGGCGGAACTGTTTGATTTCCAGGGTGTCGATCTGGTCCTGCAATTCATCGGCGATGGTGCGGAATTTGGTGTCCTGCAGCTTGGCCAGGATCTGCCCGGCGCGCACCTCATCCCCCTGACGCACGTGGAGCTCGGCCAGAATGCCGCCTTCGAGGTTCTGTACGATCTGCGCCCGCGAGGAAGAGACCACTTCGCCTTCACCGCGCACGATTTCATCCACCGAAGCAAAGGCCGCCCATCCGATGAACAGCAACAGGGCTGCCCCAACCAGATAGACAATGCGGCTGGCGCCACGGGCGCTTTCGGCAAGATCGTAATGCGCGGATGAGGTCATTTAGCCTCTCCAGCGGCGAGATGGGCCAGAACCTTGTCGCGGGGACCATCCACCACCATGCGCCCGTCCTGCAGGATCAGGGTGCGGTTGGTCAGTGACAGGATGGGCATCCTGTGAGTGGCAATAACGGCTGTGCGGCCCTGGAGCCAGGTTTCCAGACGGCTGACCAGGGTCCGCTCCAGCGTTTGATCCAGCGCCGCGGTTGGCTCATCCAACAACACGACTGACGGGTTCTGCAGCCACAGACGTGCCCAGCCGATGGACTGGCGCTGTCCAATCGACAGGCCGCCACCGCCATCGCCAATATCCAGATCCAGCCCCTTATGGTGACCGCGCACATAGGCGCCCAGGCCTGAGAAGTCCAAAGCAGCCATCAGGCGGGTATCGTCGCGCTCCAGCTGATTGAGGTTGAGGTTGTCGCGCAGCGAGCCCGCAAACAGCCGCACGTCCTGGCTCAGGTAGCCGATATTGCGACGCAGATCGCGTGGGTCGATCTGGCCCATATCGGTGCCATCAATCATAATGCGGCCTGAATCTGGGGAATAAAGCCCTGACAACAGCTTGATCAAAGTGGATTTGCCCGAGCCATTGACGCCCAGTACCGCAACCCTTTGACCGGGGGTGATGGCAACACCAGGCACATCCAGGGTCGGGGCGGCGTCTTCGTCGTAGCGGAACACAACTTCGCGCAGCTCAAAGCGGCCCTGAAGCTGCTCACGGCGCAGGTAGCTGCGTTCAGCCTCCATCTCCTGCGGGGCGCTGGCGATGGCCTCCAGCCCCTCCAGAGCGCCCTTGACGTTGCTCCAGCGCGCCATGGTGGCGGCAAACTGGGTCAGCGGTGCCAGGGTGCGGCTGGTCAGGATGCCGGTGGCAATGATTGTGCCGACGGTGAATTCACCGGCAAAAACCAGAAGCGTGCCCAGAACCACAGCGGTGATATAGGTGGCCTGCTGGATGCCCTGGGACCAAAAGGTGAGAGCGCTTGCCAGACGGCGTTGCTCGGTTGAGGAATGCGACGACAGCACGTTCAGCTCATCCCAGTTCCGCATCACGCGGTCTTCGCCACGCTGGGTTTTTACGGTGTCGAGTTCGGTAATCACCTCATGCAGCAACCGGCCTGCCTTGGCATTGGCGCCCTGGGTCTGGCGGGTCAGCGCGATCATCTTGCGCTGCATGAAATAGGCCGGCAGCAACATCAGAACGCCACCGACCATGATCACCCAGACGATGGGGCCGGCGATCGAGGCCACCAGCAGCAGGAAGACGGCGATAAAGGGAATATCGGCCAGGGTGGAGATGGTCGAGGAGGTGAAGAATTCCCGCACGGCGCCAAAATCGCGCATCGCGGCAAACAACCCCGACGGCGGCAGCGGTTTCTTGTCCGACCGCATGCCGATCAGGCGGCGCATCAGGTTGTGCTGCACAGATAGCTCGATCTGGCGTCCGGCGGCATCTGTCAGCCGGGCACGGGCAACTTTCAGCAGCGCCTCCAGCATAATCGCAAGAAAGGCGCCAAGGGCCAGCACCCAAAGCGTTGCATGGGATTGATGGGGAACCACCCGGTCATAGACCTGTAGCGAAAACAGGGCGACAGAGACGGCCAGAATATTGGCCACCAATGAGCCCAGCATGATTTCGCCCACCTGACGGCGGTACTTGGGGAACTCGCCCCAGAACCAGTGGTCGCTTTCCAGCTGTGGCGTGTGGCGCGCTGCCATTTGTTTCAGCGAGGGGCGCGCAACCAGCAGGGTGCCGGTGAAAAATGGCGTGAACTCGCCCAACGGCACCTCGGTGCGATTGTCGGGGCAGGTGGTGTCAAAAATGGTGAGCCGCCCCTGGTCCTGCCCCAGAACCAGCACACATTGGCCGCCCTTCATCATCGCCAGGGCGGGCCAGTCGCCGGGGGTCAGCTCTGGTCGGCGTTGCAGTTTCACCTGCAACCCGGTGGAGCCCAGAGCCTGGGCCAGGCTTTCGGCCGAAGAGTCGCCCGGGTTGTTGCTCCACATGAAGCTGGCGATATCGCCGGCATGGGCCTCTGTGCCCTTCAACGAGGCAAGTGTCGCAATCAGGGTCGCCCGGTGCTGAATACGGGCGGAGGCGCCTTCGATCAGGGTGCCAACTTCGCGGCGGTTGCCTGTTGCCACTTCTGTTTGTTGAGGGGGGGTGGAGCGGGCAGCAGCCGTGGGGGGCTGATGGGCCAACCCTGTTGCAGGCTGGTTTGCCGGGGCGTGCCGGTGTTCTGCGGTCGCAGCGCCGGGGGCGTCAATAATCTGACCCGCAACAGGAGCCGCAGCCGAGGACGGCGCCGGGCTGGGGGGGACAGCCCGCAGCCGGGGGCTGCCTGGTTTGCGCGACGGGGAGTTGGCTTTCGGGGTCGATCCGGGCCGGGGTGGAAAGGTTGTATCGGTCAAATCTTATCCCCATCCGCCAGTAGGCCCATGTCACTTGCCAGCATCAGCTGGATCAACACAACTTCGTATTTTGCTTCGATATGGTCCTGCTCGCGCTGAACCAGCTCTTCGTAGATTGAGACCACATCCATCACAGGCCGCTGGCCTGCTTCGAACTGTGCTTTGAAAAGCCTGTATGTTTCGCGGCTGGCCCGCGCCAAAGAGGCGGTCTCGGCGGTCTGACGCCGGTAGGAGGCCAGCCGCTGCACCTGACGGGAATAGCTGCGCCGCGCGTCTTCTTCAGATTCGCCAATCTGACGACGGGCGGCTTCTTTGGAGACCTCGATGGCTTTCAGAGCCGCGCCAGTGCCAAGCCCCAGGGGTTCGGCCAAATCCAGGGTCAGCCCCGCGCCGGAGCCATCAGAGGTGACATTGCCGGCCGCAGCAATCTGCGGCAAGAGCCCGGCGCGGCCAATAACCGCTTCCGCCACGCCGCGATTGGCGACGGCCTGGGATTTCAGCACTGAAAGATACTGCGTTGTGTCCGGGGGGGTGCCCAGGTCGAGCTTGCCGGGTTTTTCCGAAAAGCTTTCCCCGGTCATCGCCGTGAGCTCGGCGCGGGCGGTGGTGGCCGCATCCTGCGCGGTGGTGCGGGCATTGCGCATGCCGTTGATCTTGCTGTCGACCACATTCAAATCAGAGCGGTCGGACAACCCGCCATCAACCCGACCCGCGACGATGCGGCGGAATTCCTGCATCTGGGTCAGGGCACGGCTGTTGTAGGCGGCTTTCTCATCACCGCGCAGCCCGGCCAGATAGAGCCCCACGGCATCTTCGACCCGCTCGTTCATATCAACCGAAAGATTGACCGCAGCGACTTCAACATCGGCGGCTGCAAAGGCGCGTTCGGCTTTGCGGCGCCCATTGTCAAAAAGAACCTGTTGAATAAGCATGCCAGCCACAAGATCGCCCAGGTCGGTTAGGCTGACCGAAGGGCCGATTGAGGGCAGCCAGTTTTTCGATTCTGCCTCGGCGCGCAGTTTGGCGCTGATCAGCTCTGCCTCGGACGCGCGGGCAGAGGCCGCCACGGCGGCTTCGGCGACGGCGTTATATACAGTATCTTCGGCCAGCAGCGAGCGGCGCTCAAGCAGGGTCGAGATAACTTGTGACGTGGACTCACCTTCGGGCTGCACAAAATTGCCGCCGCGCCGAGAGACCTCGGTTTCGTCACTGGTTTTGCCCGCAAAGATGGGCATGCCATCGGCGCAGCCGGAAAGACTGCACATAAGTGCCAATGCGCCAATGGGTCGTGCCAGTTGCATACTGCCCCTCGCCCTTTTGTAGGGTTTTGGTTGGGACCGGCAGCAGTCAGGAACGGTGCCGGTCCAATTGATCAGATGATGACGGTGACGTCTTGATCAATGACCAGGGTCGCGCCGTCGGTGCCGACTGTGTAGACATTGTAGTTCTCGCCACCGACATTGCGGGTGCCTTCCAGGGTCGCCCCTGTCACGGTCACACTGTCGTCGCCCGGGGTTGACCCACTGTGGATGGTCAGGGTGTCCGAGTTTTCAGACAGCGCCTTGATATCCGCTTCGGTCAGAACCAGCGAGACATTGCTGGCCGCGCCAAGATCCAACTCATCAATGTTGAACTGACCCAGAGAGGCGTGATCCAATGTGCTGGCGGTGGTGGCGTTGTCTTCGAGAACAAGCAGGGTGCTGGAGCCGTTGCCCAGCGAGTCAACATTGGTCACCACCAGGTCGGTACCGTCAGGGATGGCAGTGGAGAAATCAAACTCCGTAATGCCGCCCCCTTCAGAGACAGTCACGCCGGGGTTGGAAACAGACCCATCGCCTTCGAGTGCCTTAACGGTAATGGATTCACCCGTTCCGGCGATGCCTTCGACGCTGATTTCGCTGACGTCTTGGCTGCCAATCTCATAGGTGACAGAGTCCAGAAGAGGGGCTTCAAAGACGGTATCGACTTCGAAGCTTTCGGTCAGGGAACTGGTGTTTCCTGCTGGATCTGTTGCAACAATCGTAGCCGTTGCAGAATACTCCCCAGCCGGCAGATCACTGCCCGAGAATTCAGCACTCCAGTTGCCCGCAGCATCGACGGTGGCGGTTTTGGCCACACCCCGGATCGTCACGACAACCTCAGAGCCGGGCTCGACGGTGCCCTGCAGGGCAAAGCCGGCATTCAGCTCATCCTGATTGACCACGTCATTGGCGGTTTGATTGGCCTCGACGCTGAAGGGATCCACCTCGGTGTCGATCGCAAGGGTGCGGGTGACAACGTCCGTGTTGCCCACAGCATCGGTGGCATGCACTTCGATGTCGACATCGGTTGTGCCGGTCGGAATAGAGCTTTGCGGAATAAGGACCGTCCAGTTGCCCGCAGCATCTACCGTGGCGTTTTGGGCGCCAGCGGCGCCAAAGAACACCTGAACAGTGGAGCCTGGCTCGGCAGTGCCGGTCAGCTGGACACCGCCCTGGGCTTCGGGGCCG
Organism: Phaeobacter sp. G2; assembly: GCA_025163595.1. Classification (NCBI taxonomy): domain Bacteria; kingdom Pseudomonadati; phylum Pseudomonadota; class Alphaproteobacteria; order Rhodobacterales; family Roseobacteraceae; genus Phaeobacter; species Phaeobacter sp. G2. The sequence goes on along the minus strand of CP104100.1, from coordinate 3,598,984 downwards.
GACAGAATATCGTCCGCACCGGCAAAGCCGCCGTTTAGTGTGGCGCTGGTTTCGGTATCAATATGGACCGTGTGGCTGCTGGTCGTGCTGTTTCCGGCGGCATCGCTGGAAGTGACTTCAACAGTGCTGGCATAATTGTTGCCGCCAGTGATCTGTGCGCTGCTGTAGCCAACAGACCAAGTTCCATCGCTGGCCACGGTTGTTGTCTGGGTAACGCCCTGAAACAGAACCGAGATTGAGGCACCGGCTTCACCGGTTCCCGACAGGGTGACACCGGATGAGGCTTCGGAGAAGCTGATAATGTCGTCGCCTGCGACGGTGTTGATGCCGACGGGAGGCGCAATGGTGTCGACCTCCAGTGTCTCGCTAAAGGTGGCGCTATTGCCAAAATCATCTGTTGTGGTGATGGCCACATCTGTCGTGTACTCGCCAGTGTTGATCTGGGTCGAGTCAAAGGTAACCGACCAGCTGCCATCTGCAGCAACAGTTGTCGTCTGGGTGTGACCGTTGATGACAACACTGACGCTGGCGCCCGCTTCACCTGTGCCGGTGATGACGGTACCTGTGGAATGTTCGCTGCCATTGACAAGATCGCCAGTGGACTGCGTGCCGCTGGTGACGTCCAATTCTGGGGGCGTGGTATCGATGATGACTGTAGGGCCATCCAGATCATGGGTTGTTCCATCGGGATCGACGACCTGGACGGTGGTGTCATAGTTGCCATCTATCGGCAGGTCTACGACCGGGAAGGTTACTTCCCAGATGCCATCCTCGTTGACGGTGCCTGTCTGTGTCTCGCCGCCAACGTTGACTTCGACTTCAGCTCCGGGCGTACCGGTGCCGGTGATGACAACCGGATCCGTGGTTGAGCCCGCAACAGGGTAGGTCGCATCGGGGTCATCTACTGTAGGAATGATGAGATTGCCGCCTCCGCCGCCACCTCCGCCACCGCCAGCGATGACTGCGGCACCGGCGACACCGGCTGCTGCGCCAGCTGCGCCGAGACCGCCAAAGAGTGGGGCTGCCAAGGGAGCAATAACCGGCTCGATGCGGTCAACATCCAAAAAGACCATGTCGTCATAGGCGGACCACTTGCCGGTAAGATCCAATGGCTCGTAGCTGGCAAACAGCGCGCCCTCGGCTTTGTCTTCCAGGACAACTTCGACAAAATTCCCGTCCTCGCTGAGGAACAGGTTTTTGCCTCCGGCTGTGCCATTGCTGTAGTAGTTTTGCAGCACCAGGATTTGGCCATCGGCCAGCACGAGGTGGAGATCGGATCCCCGCCGTACATAGCTGTCGATGTCCGAGGCGCTGAGGTTCAGCGAAATGTCCTTGGAGTGCGTGACATTGAGAAGTGAGGGGGAACCCTCTGAAAAAGTGCTTTGACGGGTGGTCCCCGAAAGATCACGGGTGATAAATCCAACAGTACTCATTTTTTTCCGCTCGCTTCTAGACCACGCAGCGCCCGAAATCATGGGGTGCGAAGTGTCCGGTGCCTGTATGTTTCTGCCGAAGACCGTTCTATGCGGCCATATTGTGAGTATATTGCGTCGAATTTAAATCAAATGTCTAGCCGGTGCTGGCAGGAACTGTGGATGAATTGCGCTCTATAGTGTCTTGTTTGCCGCAGGTTTTCTGCCGTGACAGGGCGTTTTCGCCTTTTCTGGGCGTCTTGTTAACAAAGGGTTAATGAAATTGACGGCAGTCGGCTGGTCGGACGGAGCAGTGGCTCAGGGCACGATTTGGACGAAATCAAGGCGAAAGCCAGCACCCGGGGTTCAGTGCCCCGTTATCCTGTCCCAACCAAAACAGCGCCCGAAAGCCCGGCGAAACCCTGTGAGAGGGAGGGGCGACCCAGGCTGTCGGCGGGAGCGCGCTGGGGGTGAGCTCAGAAAATCTGGAGAGTTTGTGAAGGATTTTTTACAAAAAAACTTCTGGCAATTAATTAAAAATACACCAGTTCCTATTAGTATGAAACTCGCAAATAGTGTACCCTTGCGGAAGACTGAACGGCGCCCGAGACTCTCGATTAGCCGGACCAAGCCCCCTGATCAGAGCGGGCATCCGGTGCTTAAGACGCCGTTGAACAAGAGCAGAAATCAAAAGCAAAAACGACCGCGGACCTCCGTGGCCCAGGTACTGGGCTCTCTATGTCTGCGCGTTTTCACTACCGCCAGGAGGAAGGGCGAAGCGTAACCCAGGAGGCTAGATCCGATGAAAGACATTGCCGAGATATTTGTTGAGCAATATGGCCAGACGCGTGAACAGGAGATGTCGCTCTATGACTATCTCGATGCCTGTCGCACCGATCCGAGCCTTTATGCCAATGTGGCGGAGCGGATGCTCAAAGCCATCGGCGAAGAGGAGCTGGTGGACACGTCCAAGGACGCGCGGCTTGGGCCGATCTTTCAGAACCGAACGATCAAGCAGTATAGCGCCTTCAAAGATTTTTATGGGATGGAAGACACCATCGAGCGCATCGTCGGCTACTTCCGTCACGCTGCCCAGGGGTTAGAAGAGCGCAAGCAGATCCTTTATCTGCTGGGGCCGGTGGGGGGTGGTAAATCCTCGCTGGCGGAACAGCTGAAACGTCTGGTCGAAGATCAGCCCATCTATGTGCTGAAAGCCGGTGACCAGTTGTCGCCAATTTTTGAAAGCCCGTTGGGGCTGTTTGATCCCGTGCGCATGGGCAAGCTGCTGGAAGAAGAATACGGCATTGCCCGCCATCGCCTGCCGGGGCTGATGTCGCCCTGGGCGGTGCAGCGGTTGGATGAGTTCGGCGGGGACATCTCCAAATTCACCGTGGCGCGGATCTATCCGTCGGGGTTGCGGCGCATGGCGGTGGCCAAGGTCGAACCCGGTGATGAGAACAATCAGGATATCTCGACCCTGGTGGGCAAGGTGGACATTCGCCAACTGGAACATTTCAGCCAGGACAATCCAGATGCCTATAGTTTTTCGGGCGGTCTGAACCGCGCCAATCAGGGCGTGCTGGAATTTGTCGAAATGTTCAAGGCCCCCATCAAGATGTTGCACCCCTTGCTGACCGCGACCCAGGAGGGCAACTACATGGGCACTGAAAGCTTTGGCGCCATACCCTTTACCGGGCTGGTGCTGGCCCACTCCAACGAGAGCGAGTGGCAGGCCTTTAAGAACAACAAGAACAACGAGGCCTTTATTGACCGGGTGTCAATTGTGAAAGTGCCCTATTGTCTGCGGGTCAGCGATGAGGCGCAGATCTATGGCAAGCTGATCCAGCACAGTGAGCTGGCAGAGGCGCCCTGCGCGCCGGAAACGCTCAAGATCCTCAGTCGCTTTTCGGTCCTCACCCGGCTAAAGCCGCATGAAAACTCCAACCTTTATTCCAAGATGCGGGTCTATGATGGCGAAAGCCTGAAAGACACCGACCCAAAGGCCAAGACGGTTCAGGAATATCAGGACCGGGCCGGCGTTGATGAGGGCATGAGCGGCATCTCCACCCGTTTTGCCTTTAAGGTGCTGTCGTCGACATTCAACTTTGACACCGATGAGATCGCAGCGGATCCGGTGCACCTGATGTATGTCTTGGAACAGATGATCAAACGGGAACAATTCCCAGCTGAGACTGAGGCCAAGTATCTCGACTTTATCAAAACGGATCTGGCCCAACGCTATGAGGAATTCATCGGCAATGAGATCCAGAAGGCCTATCTGGAGAGCTATACTGAATACGGCCAGAATGTCTTTGATCGCTACATCTCCTATGCGGATGCCTGGATCGAAGAGCAGGACTACAAGGATCCCGACACGGGGCAGCTGTATGACCGTGACATTCTCGACAGTGAGCTGAGCAAGATCGAAAAGCCGGTGGGGATCGCCAACCCCAAGGATTTCCGCAACGAGGTGGTCAAGTTCGCTCTACGTCATCGCGCCAATACCGGCGCAAACCCGGCGTGGAATTCGTATGAGAAACTGCGGGACGTGATTGAAAAGCACATGTTCAGCCAGGTCGAAGAGCTGCTGCCGGTGATCAGTTTTGGCAGCAAGAAAGACAGTAAGACCGAGAGCAAGCACCAGGAGTTTGTCGAACGCATGCGCAGCCATGGCTACACCGATCGTCAGGTCCGGCGCCTGGTTGAATGGTATATGCGGGTCAACAAGGCCGGGTAATGGGGGCGCTGCAAGATGCATCAATTCATCGACAGACGCGCCAACCCCAAAGGCAAAAGCCACGGCAACCGGCAACGGTTCCTGCGCCGTGCCAGGGAAAACATAAAAGAGCGTGTTGACCGCTCGGTGCGGGAAAAATCCATCCAGGACGGGGATGGTGTCTCGCCCGAGGGGGAAAAGGTGACAATCCCGGCAAAGGGATTGCAGGAGCCTCGGTTCTTTCACAGTGGCCAGGGTGGCAACCGCAGATATGTATTGCCGGGCAACAAGGAGTTTGTGGTTGGCGACACCATCCCGAAACCAGATGGCGGTTCAGGCCAGGGCGGGCGCAAGGCCTCGGAAGAGGGCGAAGGTGATGATGCGTTTTCCTTTACCCTGACCCGTGACGAATACCTGGAGATCCTGTTTGACGGGCTGGAGCTGCCGGACCTGGTAGAAAAATCCACAGTTGAGACAGAAACCATCGGCAGCCGCCGCGCCGGGCTGACCACGGCTGGCACGCCCAATAACCTCAACCTGGTGCGCACCATGCGCAATTCCCTGGGGCGGCGGATTGCTTTGCGACGCCCTTCTGCTCAGGCGCAGGCGGATCTGGAAGCTGAGATTGAAATGCTGGCGGGCCTGCCCACTCTTTCAAAGGCGCAGGTCGCGCTGCTGGAGGAGCTACAATCCCGGCTGGAGGCGTTGCAACGCAAGCGTAAGGTTGTAGGTTATATCGACCCGATAGATCTGCGCTTTGACACCCATGTGCCAGAAAAGATCCGCAAATCTCGCGCGGTGGTGTTCTGTCTGATGGATGTTTCCGGCTCAATGCAGGAGCGCGAAAAGGATTTGGGCAAGCGGTTTTTCCTGCTGCTGCATCTGTTCCTGTCGCGCTGCTATGAACACACGGAACTGGTCTTTATCCGCCATACCCATCTGGCGGAGGAGGTGGATGAGGAAACCTTTTTCTATGCCCGCGAAACCGGCGGCACCATTGTTTCTACCGCGCTGGACAAGATGCGTGAGGTGATAGCGGACCGCTACCCGCCGCAGGAGTGGAACATCTACGGCGCGCAGGTGTCAGATGGCGAAAACTTTGGCAATGACTCGGCGCGCTGCAAAAAGCTGCTGCTCGAGGATCTGCTGCCGGTCTGCCAATACTACGCCTATATGGAAATTGTCGAAGAAAGCGCGGATGCGCTGCTGCATGACAGTGAGGCGGGGGATGACCTGTGGCAGAACTACCGCGCGGTCAAAGCCCAGGCGCCGCATTTTGAAATGCAGCGCGTGGCCCATGCAGCCCATATCTATCCGATCTTCAGGGAGTTCTTTCTGCCCCGGATAAAGGGAGGTCAAAATGCTTGACGCAAAACCGGGATCCAACCTGCTGTTTGACGGACCAGAGTGGAGTTTTGAACTGCTGGAACAGGCCCGCGACGCGATTGAAGAGATCGCGCTGAATGATTTGGGGCTGAATGTCTATCAGAACCAGATCGAAATCATCTCGGCGGAGCAGATGCTGGATGCCTATTCCTGCACCGGCTTGCCGCTGATGTATCAGCACTGGTCCTTTGGCAAACATTTTGCCCGCGACGAGGCGCTGTATCGCACCGGACGCCAAGGGCTGGCCTATGAGATCGTGATCAACTCCAACCCCTGCATCAGCTACAACATGGAAGAAAACACCATGGCGATGCAGACATTGGTGATGGCCCACGCCGCCTTTGGGCATAATCACTTTTTCAAGAACAACTATCTGTTCCTGCAGTGGACCGATGCCGATGGCATCCATGACTACCTTGCCTTTGCCAAGAACTACATCGCCGCCTGTGAAGAACGCTATGGGCTGGACGCGGTGGAAGAGGTTCTGGACGCGGCCCATGCGCTGCAAACCCAGGGGGTGTTTCGCTATGGGCGCCCCCCAAAACCCACTGCGCAGGAGCTGCAAGCGATGCAGCGGCTGCGCGATGGCCATGAGGCCAGCCGCAGCCTGCTGGATATCTGGACCGATGCCACTTTGGGGCACAAAAAGGAGGAGGACGCGCGGGAGGCGCCCTTTAGTGCACGCCGCAAAAGCCTGAGCCTGCCGCAGGAGAATATTCTCTACTTTTTGGAAAAGCACAGTCCGATTTTGCAGCCCTGGCAGCGGGAACTGCTGCGCATTGTGCGGATGCTGGCGCAGTATTTTTATCCGCAAAAACAGACAAAGGTGATGAACGAAGGCTGCGCCACCTTTGTGCATTATTATATCATCAACGAGCTCTTCTCGCAGGGGCGCCTCACTGAGGGCGCCTATATGGAGATGATGCACAGCCATACCAATGTGGTGTTGCAGCCCGACTATAATGACCCGCGCTATGCGGGACTTAACCCCTATGCGCTGGGCTTTGCCATGATGATGGACATCAAACGCATCTGCCAGGACCCCACCGAAGAAGACCGCGAATGGTTTCCTGATATCGCAGGCCATGAGGCGTGGCGGGAAGTCTTGCGCGATGCCTGGGCCAATTACCGGGACGAGAGCTTTATCCAGCAATTCCTGTCGCCGCACCTGATGCGCAAATTCAAACTCTTTGCGCTGGTCGATCAGGAAGACCAGAAAGACCTGGTGGTGAGCCAGATCCACAACCGGGCTGGCTACAAAGAAATCCGCCGTGCTTTGGCGCAGCAATATGATCTGGCCTATCTGGAACCCGATATTCAGGTCACTGATGCTGATCTGAGCGGCGACAGGCGTTTGATCCTCACGCATGCGGTGCGCGATGGCGTTCACCTGGATGAGGAAAACAAGCGCGAGGTGCTCAAGCACCTAGGCACACTCTGGGGCTATGATGTCTGTCTGAACGCGATGGAGACAGAGCTCTGGACCTGAGTGGACGGAGACCGGGCGCGCTTTGGGCCTGCTTTGATGAGAGTCCTATTGGTTGCGGGGTGGGAATGTTTTGTGCAACTCGTCGATGACATAGGGGTGTGAATGCCGCTGTGACGTGCTTTTATCCTGGTCTGCCGTGGATTGCAGATGTGGGTGATCAGCGGCCAGTTCAGGGTGCGTATGGGGCAGGTTTTCTGGATCATCGGCAGGCCATTGGCGCCGCGCATAGAGCAGCCCCAGAATAGCCAGGGCATTCAGCACCAAGAGCGAAATCCCCATGCCATAGCTGCTCATGCTCCAGCCGGCCAGGGGATAGGTGATCAGCCAGCAACCATGGGACAGGGTGAACTGCGCGGCAAAGACCGCGGGGCGATCCTCAGCCCGGGCTGAGCGTTTCAACAACCGCCCCGAGGGGGTGAGCACGGTCGAATAGCCAAACCCGGACAGGAACCAGCAAAGCATCACCGGCAGCAAGGCCGCATTGGCAAAGATCGCATAGGCCGCCAGCCCGGTCTGGGCCAGGATCGCGATGAGCGCCCCTGCGATCATCAGGCTGCGATCCTGGTGCCCGGCCAGCAGTCTTGGCAGGGTAAAGGCCGCCAGCATGGATCCGGCGCCAAAGGCGGCCAAGGCCAAAGCCACCATATGTTCGGACAGGCCTAGCTCGGCCCGGATGATCACCACGGTGTTGATGATCACCATGGCGCTGACCGAGGCGGCAACGGCTGTCAAACCCAGCAACCCGCGCAGGCGCGGCGTCTTCAGATAGATGCGGATCCCCAGCGTCGTGCGCTGATACAGCCCGGTGGTGGCGCTGGGCTGGGGCGAGGGCAGGACAGTTGAGACCACCAGCAGCGCCGAGGCGATAAACCCAGCGGCAGTGCCAAAAAACAGGGAATTGGCTGTCACCAGCGTCAGCAGCAGTGCGGCCAGCGTAGGCGACAACAGGCTTTCGATGTCATAGGCGAGGCGCGACAGGGACAGCGCATTGGTGTAATCGTCTTCATCCGGCAGCACATCAGGAATGGTGGCCTGAAAGGCGGGGGTGAACCCGGCAGATGAGGCCTGCATGACAAAGATCAGCACATAGATCTGCCAGATTTCGCTGACAAAGGGCAGCGCCAGCGCCACCAGGGCGCGAAGGATATCGAGCGTCACCAACCAGCTGCGTCGGGGGAACTGGCTGGCAAGTGCAGCGGCTATTGGGGCAAGGGTCACATAGCTGACCATCTTGATGGTGAGAGCGATACTCAGCACGATGGAGGCATCGGCGCCAGCCAGATCATAGGCGATCAACCCCAGCGCCACGGTGGCCAGACCGGTGCCGATGATGGCAATCACCTGCGCCGCAAACATATGGCGAAAGCTGCGATTTTTCAGAACCGCTAGCATTTGGGCAGGGCGCCGCGTGATACCTTTGCAGCTGTCGCAACGATGTTCACCAGAACTGCCTGCGGTGCCATTCTCTGGCTGCGGTCAAGATGATCCAATTTCCGCTCCCAATTGGGGGTTTTACCACAGGGGCCCTCATGGCCTCATTCTCCCGTAGCGGACGGTAAATGCAAGGCGGCTTTTGGCTGGCAGCGCTTCCTGACAAGACTTCGCATTGACAAGGCCCCTGTTTCAATTGGATACAATATTCCAAATAAGGATGCGCGCCAGTTCATTTATCGGCTTGCTGCATCTCTCTGTTGTTCTGAAATTAGTGCGCGTCAACAATGCGCCCTTGTCTGATCCTTTTGGGAGACCTCAATATGACCGCTTCTTTTGCCGAATACCGTGAATTGGCCAAATCCCTGGGCGTTGATGCCTTGGCTCTGGTGCCGGGGCCAAATTTCACGCGGGCGTTGGGGCAGGGGTTTATGAGCCATGAACGCCCCTTTGTCCTGGTGATCCCGGCGCAGGGGGCTCCGGCGGCGATTGTGCCAAATCTTGAATTGGGATCCTGGGGGCTGGTCGATTTTGACGGCGCGGTTTTTGATTGGCGCGACCAGGACGGCTATCAGGCCGCCTTTGCGGCGCTTGCCAGCCATATGCCAATGACACGCCTCGCGGTGGAAGGTCAGGTGATGCGGGTCTTTGTGCATCACGGGCTTAAACAGGCCAGCCCGGAGCTGGAGATTATCGACGCCGAAAAGCAGATCTCGGGGTTGCGGATGATCAAGAGCGAGGCCGATATTGCAGCCATGCAAAAGGCAATCACCCTGTCAGAGCGCGCCCTGCATCGGGTCTTGGCGACGGTTGAAATTGGTCAAAGCGAGAAAGAGATCGAAAGCCGCCTCATTCAGGCGCTGTTTGCTGAGGGCGCGGATGATCTCGCCTTTAGCCCAATTGTGGTGGCGGGCGATAATTCGGCCCGGGTTCATGGCCACGCCCGCGCAGACTACCTTATTCAGTCGGGCGATGCGCTGCTGTTTGATTTTGGCGCCCGCAAGGATGGCTTCTGCGCCGATATCACCCGCACGGTTTTTGCCGGCGAGGTGAGCGATGAAGGCCGCGCGGTTTATGAAACGGTTCTGGCGGCCAATATGGCAGGGCTTGCGGCGACCAGGGCCGGGGTGAGCGCCCATCAGATTGATGATGTGGTGACAGGTGTGTTGGAGACCTCTGCCTTTGCTGCGCATATCGAGACCAAGACCGGTCACGGTCTGGGGCGGGACGTGCACGAAGCCCCCTACATCATGCGCGGCAACCCCCAGCTGCTGCCTGCAGGCACGGTTTATACCAATGAACCGGGGCTGTATCTGTCGGGCAAGTTTGGCGTTCGGATCGAAGATGACGTGCTGATCACCGAAGAGGGCTGTCAGGTTCTGACGCAGTTTCCAAAGGAGTTGACGATTGTCGGGGCGTGAGGGCTGACCAACTTGGCCCGCTGAGGGCGGCTACATCCTGACCAAAGACAAAGGCGCAACCCCATCAGGAGTTGCGCCATGATAGATTATCGGTGCCCCTATTTCAGAGGCGGCATTCCGGTTTTAGAATTCAACAACCGCGCGGATGGATTTACCCGCATGCATCAGATCAAAGCCTTCGTTGATCTGATCAAGCGTCAGCTTATGGGTGATCATCGGGTCGATTTCGATCTTGCCGTCCATGTACCAATCGACAATTTTGGGCACATCGGTGCGCCCGGATGCGCCGCCAAAGGCGGTGCCGCGCCAGCTGCGGCCGGTGACCAGCTGGAACGGACGGGTGGAGATCTCGGCACCCGCAGGGGCGACACCAATGATGATGCTTTCGCCCCAGCCTTTGTGCGCGGCCTCCAATGCGGTGCGCATCACGTTGACGTTGCCGGTGGCATCAAAGGTGTAATCCGCGCCGCCGCCGGTCAGCTCTACCAGATGCGCCACCAGATCGCCCTCGACCTCGGCTGGGTTGACAAAATGGGTCATGCCAAAATGCGTCGCCATCTCGATCTTGCCGGGGTTGAGGTCAACGCCGACAATCTGATCGGCGCCGGCCAGTTTCAGCCCCTGGATCACGTTCAGGCCAATGCCGCCCAGACCAAAGACGATGGCGGTAGAACCGATTTCGACCTTGGCGGTGTTGATCACCGCGCCAATACCGGTGGTGACGCCACAGCCGATATAGCAGATCTTGTCAAAGGGCGCGTCCTTGCGCACCTTGGCCAAGGCGATTTCTGGTACAACCGTGTGGTTGGCGAAGGTTGAACAGCCCATGTAGTGATGAATGGGCGTGCCATCCAGCATCGAAAACCGGGTGGTGCCATCGGGCAGCAGCCCTGCACCCTGGGTCGATCGGATCGACTGGCAGAGATTGGTTTTGGGGTTGAGGCAGTATTCGCACTCACGGCACTCAGGGGTATAGAGCGGGATCACGTGGTCGCCCACTGCCAAGCTGGTGACGCCTTCACCCACTTCGATAACCACACCGGCGCCTTCATGGCCCAGAATGGCAGGAAAGATGCCTTCGGGGTCATCGCCAGAGCGGGTGAACTCATCCGTGTGGCACAGGCCGGTGGCCTTGATTTCCACCAGAACCTCACCAGCCTTTGGCCCTTCCAGGTTCACTTCCATAACTTCGAGCGGCTTGCCCGGAGCAACTGCAACAGCGGCACGTGTGCGCATCATAAATCTGATCCTTCGTCCTGTTTCGGTCGCCTGTTTGGTTCTGGCCAACAAGCGACCTATCAATAGTTTTCCCATGTTCGGCGTGGCGGTGATAAACAGGCGGTCCTGTCCGCCTCAGTTGGGCTCACCCAGCGTTACAACCGCCCAAGCCTTCTCGCAAGGGATACCTGAGGTTTAACCCGCATCGCGGCCGGGTGATGATCTCAAAAACGACCAATGGTGCTGCGCGAGGGGCATGGTTGTCTGCAACACTTCAACGGGCGCCATGTTTGCTCATCTCAGACCTCAAACAAAGGGTGACGCACAGGCTGGCTTTGGCGGCGGCGCGGAGGTCGCAAGTAATCGAACCATTCAATGTGATTTTTTCGGGGTAGGGCTTGACCTTCCCCTAACTGGAGGCCCCAAATGAAGTCCCGAACGAGGAAAACCACTGGATTTCGCTATGCAAGACCGCCAAATTTCGATGCAGATTACGGGGCTTAATTGTGCGGGCTGTGTTGGTCGGGCCGAAAAAGCCCTGGCCGCAATACCGGGGGTAACTGAGGCCTCGGTTAATCTGGCCACAGCCAAGGGGCAGGTTCAGGCTGCACAGGATCTTGAACCCGCGGCGCTGGTCTCGGCACTGGAACAGGCCGGCTATCCGGCTGCCGTGTCGCAGTTGAGCCTGGATATCGAAGGGTTGAGCTGTGCCTCCTGTGTCGGGCGGGCAGAGGCGGCTTTGCGTGCGGTTCCTGGTGTGGTCACAGCAGAGGTGAACCTGGCCACCGAGCGGGCGGATATCCGTTACCTGACCGGGGCCACCCGCGCGGCAGATCTGCGTGCGGCCAGCACAAATGCGGGCTATCCTGCCTCCCTGCGGGGCGATGAAGCGGATGCAGCGGAGCAGGCGCAACAGCGCCGCGCCCAGGAGATCAGCGCACTGGCGCGACAGCTGAGCCTTGCTGCCGCCTTGACCCTGCCGGTTTTTGTGATCGAGATGGGCAGCCATATGATGCCCGCGATGCACCATTGGGTGATGGCCAATATCGGCCATAGCAATAGCTACATGTTGCAGTTTGTTCTCACCACCCTGGTGCTGATCGGGCCGGGGCGACAGTTCTATGGCAAAGGCGTGCCCGCCCTGCTGCGCGGTGCGCCGGATATGAACGCATTGGTGGCGCTGGGAACAGCGGCGGCCTATGGGTTTTCTGTGGTCTCGACCTTTTTTCCACAGCTGCTGCCTCCGGGCGCGGCCAATGTCTATTTCGAGGCCGCCTGCGTCATTGTCGTGCTGATTCTGACAGGGCGTCTGCTGGAGGCCCGTGCCAAGGGGCGCACCGGGGCTGCGATCCGCAAATTGGTGTCCTTGCAGCCCAAAACAGCGGACCTGCTGCGCGGCGATACGGTGGTTGAAACCCCGGTGGAAGAGATCGCCCCCGGAGATCTGATCCGGCTGCGCCCCGGCGCGCGGGTCGCGGTGGACGGAGAGGTGACCTCTGGCACCTCCTTTGTGGATGAAAGCATGTTGAGCGGCGAGCCGCTCCCAGTGGAAAAGGGCAAGGCCGCGCGCCTGTCAGCCGGAACCGTGAACGGATCTGGCGTGCTGGAGTTTCGCGCCACCCATGTGGGGCGGGATACGGCGCTGGCGCAGATCATCCAGATGGTTGAACAGGCGCAGGGGGCAAAACTGCCGGTACAGGGCCTGGTCGACCGTATCACCCTGTGGTTTGTGCCAGCGGTTTTGCTGACGGCCGGTTTGACGGTGCTGGCTTGGCTGCTGCTGGGACCTGCGCCCGCCTTGCCGCTGGCCCTGGTGGCCGGTGTGTCCGTGCTGATCATTGCCTGTCCCTGCGCCATGGGGCTGGCGACGCCGACCTCGATCATGGTTGGCATTGGCCGGGCGGCGCAACTGGGGGTGCTGTTTCGCAAAGGTGATGCCCTGCAAAAGCTGCAATCGGTGCAGGTGGTGGCCTTGGATAAAACCGGCACCCTGACCGAAGGCCATCCCGCCTTGACCAATATGCACGTGGCTGACGGCTTTGACCGGGACGCGGTGTTGCGGCTGGTTGGCGCCGCAGAGGCCCAGTCCGAACACCCCATCGCCAAGGCTCTGGTTGCGGCGGCGGGTACCGACCTGCCAAAGGCCGCACAGGTTGAGGCCCTGCCGGGGTTTGGGCTGCGGGCCCAGGTGGAGGGGCAAGAGGTGTTGATTGGGGCGGCGCGGCTGATGCAGCGCGAGACGATTGACTGCAGTGCGCTGGCTGATCTGGCGCAGAACTGGGGCGCCGCAGGGGAGACGCCGTTCTATGTGGCCATTGACGGCCGGCTCGCGGCGGTGCTGGCGGTGGCAGATCCCATCAAACAGGGCACAGCGGCAGCCATCAAGGCGTTGCAGGCGCAGGGATTGAAAGTGGCAATGATCACTGGCGACGCAGAGACAACAGCCCAGGCCATTGCGGCACGTCTGGGCATTGATGCGCTGCGTGCAGAATGCCTGCCAGGGGATAAGGTAGCGGCACTGAAAGACCTGCAAAACAGCTATGGCACGCTTGCCTTTGTGGGCGATGGGCTTAACGATGCCCCGGCGCTGGCGGCGGCGGATGTGGGGCTCGCCATTGGCACCGGCACCGATGTGGCGATTGAAGCGGCGGATGTGGTGCTGGTTTCTGGTGATTTGCGCGGGGTGCAGGATGCGCTGATGATCAGCCGCGCCACCATGCGCAATATCCGGCAAAACCTTGGCTGGGCCTTTGGCTACAACCTGCTTTTGGTGCCGGTAGCGGCAGGGGCGCTTTATCCTTTTGGCGGTCCGCTGCTGTCGCCGGTGCTGGCGGCTGGCGCTATGGCGCTGTCCAGTGTCTTTGTCCTGAGCAACGCGCTACGCTTGCATCGGCTGAAATCCTGCTTAGATGAAGAGCCAGAGGTGTCGGCCCCCGGCACTGCTTCGTTTCGCCCCGCCACCTGACGGCACAGCATGAGGTCCGCATGAATATCGGTGATGTTTCAACCCGCTCGGGCCTACCGGCCAAGACCATTCGCTACTATGAGGATATCGGTCTGATCAAGCCGCAGCGCAGCGACAATGGCTATCGCTGCTTTGTCGAAGCGGATCTGCACAAGCTGGCCTTTCTGGGGCGGGCACGGGCGCTGGGCTTTACCATCGAAGACTGCCGGATGCTGATGGCGCTGTATGAGGATGAGAGCCGCGCCAGTGGCGATGTCAAGCAGCTGGCGCTGGAACACCTGAGCAAGATCGAGACCAAGATTGCAGACCTGCAGGCGATGCGCGACACCCTGACCGAGCTGGTGCATTGCTGCGCCGGGGACAACCGACCAGACTGCCCGATCTTGAAAGACCTGTCCGGCAAAGTATGAGGCGGCGACACCAAACCCCAGCAAACCAGCCTGTGTATTGGTGGTCAGCGTGCTGATGGAATGTAAAACAGGCAGCCCGGTGACCTGGCTGCCTGTTTTCTATCGGACAGTCTAAACGAATGCGGCCGGCGTTTTAGGCCGGGCGCAGGCCGAGTATGTCGCGGGCTTGTTGCCAGCTGGCGACGGGGCGTTCGTATTTATCGCACAACTCGACCGCACGCTGCACCAGGGCGGCGTTTGAGGGCGCCAGGGTTTCACGGGTGAGGCGCAGATTGTCCTCAAGGCCGGTGCGGGTGTGGCCGCCTGCGGCAATTGCCCATTCATTGATCTGGATCTGACCGGGGCCGATACCGGCACCGCACCATTCTGCCTCTGGTGCCAGGCGCTTTACGGTTTTGATGTAAAAATCAAAAGTTTCACGATCCACCGGCATGGCATTCTTTACGCCCATGACAAATTGCACATAGAGCTTGCCTGCAATGCGCCCATCCTGGTTCATCTTTACGGCCTGATGGATATGCGACAGATCAAAGGCCTCGATCTCGGGCTTGACCTCATATTGGCGCATCTCACTGGCCAGCCAGTCAACCAGATCCGGCGGGTTCTCATAAACGCGGGTGGGGAAGTTGTTTGACCCCACCGAAAGCGAAGCCATGTCGGGACGCAGTGACAGCATGCCGCCGCGTTCCTGGCCCGCGCCCGACCGCCCACCAGTGGAGAGCTGCACAATCATGCCGGGGCAATGTTTGTTCAGCCCTTCCAGCAGGCGGCCAAACTTCTCTGGATCGGATGAGGGGGTTTGATCGTCATTACGCACATGGCAGTGGGCAATTGTGGCACCAGCTTCAAAGGCGGCCTGGGTGCTCTCAACCTGTTCGGCAATGGTGACGGGCACCGCCGGGTTGTGCTCCTTGCGGGGCACGGATCCGGTGATGGCGACGCAGATGATACAGGGTTTATCCTGGCTTGAGATGGTCATGGAGGCTCCCTTAGATATCAAAAAACACGGTTTCGTCGTCGCCTTGCAGGCGGATGTCAAACCGATACACGGTCTGGCCGTCGCGTTCACTGCGTTTTGCGATCAGGGTTTTGCGGCGCTTTTCCCACTCAACCACATTGATCACCGGGTCGGCTGCGTTGGCCTCTGCCTCATCGTCAAAGTAGAGCCGGGTATTCAGCCCCACATTGATGCCGCGTGCCACGATCCACAGGTTGATATGGGGGGCCATCATCTGACCATTGCGCCCCAGCAGGCCACCGGGTTTGATCGTGTCAAAAGCCCATTCGCCAGTCTCAAAGTTGGTGATTACCCGGCCCCATCCACGAAAGCCTGTCTCGACGGTGTCATGGCCGGCATGTTCCGGGTGCGGATAGATCCCATCGGCATTGGCCTGCCAGACCTCCAGCAGCACGTCCTTCACCGGCGACCCGGTGCCGTCGATGACCAGGCCTTCGACACGGATCCGCTCGCCCTTGGCATTTGGGCCTGCGATGTCCTGGCCCAGTTCCTGATCGTAGATCTGGAACCCAGCCGCGCCGGGGGCAAGGCCAATATGCACATAGGGGCCAGCGGTCTGCGAAGGGGTTTCTTTCAGATATTCAAGTGATTGTGGCATTAGTTCCCCTCCAGGCGGTTTTCAAACAGGGTAGAGCGACGGCCGCGCAGCACGATGTCGAATTTATAAGCGATGGTATCCAGCGGAATTGTCGCATTCATGTCGAGCTTGGCAATCAGCTGCTCGATGGCATCCGGGTCCGGGATTGTCGCCACGATGGGGCATGTTTTGACCAGCGGGTCGCCCTCAAAATAAAGCTGAGTAATCAGGCGCTGGGCAAAGCCCGAGCCAAAAACCGAGACATGAATATGCGCGGGCCGCCAGTCGTTGACCCAGTTGCGCCAGGGGTAGGCTCCGGGTTTCACGGTGCGGAAATAATAGTAGCCGTTCTCATCGGTCATGGTGCGGCCACAGCCACCAAAGTTCGGGTCGATGGCGCCAAGGTAGCTGTCTTTCTTGTGGCGGTAGCGGCCACTGGCATTGGCCTGCCAGATCTCGACCAGCGTATTGGGCACCGGGCGGGCGTTTTCGTCCAGCACCCGGCCATGCACGATGATGCGCTCACCGATGGGGCTTTGATCTGGCTGAGCATAGTTGGACAACAGATCGTTGTCGATCGGTGTCATGTCGCTGTGACCAAAGCGTGGTCCGGTGATCTCGCTGGGGGTGTTTTCCAGACTGATCAGCGCCAGTTTGGGCGAGCGCGCCACGGAGGTCTTGTAGTCTTTGTCATAGGCCGGGGGGTGCCAGCGGCGATCACGCTGATAAAACTCACCCTGTTTTGCTGGTGCTTTGGTCATAGTGGTCTTCCTCCTCAGGCCTTGGCTGCTGCGGCGTCGGCTTCCATTTCTTCGTAGGTTTGCTTGGCGAGTTTCAGCGCATGATTGGCGCGCGGCACGCCGGCATAGATCGCCACATGCTGGAAGGCCTCCAACACGTCGCTTTTGCTGGCGCCGGTGCGGGCGGTGGCGCGGATATGCATGGGAATTTCGTCAAAGTTGCCCAGCGCGGCCAGCAGGGCCAGGGTCAACATCGAGCGCTCACGCGGTGCAATGGCATCCGAAGACCAAACCGTGCCCCAGGCACCTTCGGTGATCAGGGTTTGAAAAGCCTGATCCATATCGGTCTTGGCGGCTTCGGCGCGGTCCACATGGGCGTCGCCCAGAACGGCGCGCCGGGTCACCATGCCCTGATTGTATCTGTCGTTGCTCATCCGGTGCAGTCCTCTGATTGGGGGCTTGCGAGGAGTATCACATATCAAAATTGTGCTGTATAATGTGATTTTTCACATGTTTGCATTGCGAAAATGATATGCGTTTATCTGCTCATCTCAAACTGCGCCATCTCGAAGTCTTTGTCGAAGTGGCGCGCCAAACCAGTGTGACCCAGGCGGCAGAGGCGCTGGGTATGACGCAGCCTGCTGTCACCCGCGCCCTGCGCGAGCTGGAAGCCGTGTGCGGCAAACCCCTGGTGGAGCGTCATGGTCGGGGCATCCGTCTGTCGCCCTACGGGGAGATGTTTCGCCATCACGCGGGGCGCAGCCTGGCCCTGGCGCGCGACGGGGTTGCGATGTTGCAGGGGCTGGACGCGGGTGAGGGGCCGCAGCTGCGGATAGGTGCCCTGCCGACGGTTTCTGCCACTTTGGTGCCGGATGCTTTGGCTCAGCTGGAGGCAGGCATGGGGCGCAGCCGGTTTTCAGTCACCACCGGGGACAATCAATATCTGCTGGATCAGCTGCGCCGCGGCGATCTGGATCTGGTAGTGGGGCGGTTGCCCGCACCCGAGCGCATGGTGGGGATTGATTTTGAACCGCTGTTTCATGAACGCGTTGCCGTGGTTGTGGCCACAGGACACCCCCTGGCGGGCAGCAGCCATCTGCCGGAGGGCGCGCTGCAGTCCTCTCCGGTGTTGATGCCCTCACCGGGGTCGATCATTCGTCCCCTGGTGGAACATATGTTTCTGGAGCAAGGTCTGATGATGCCTCAGGCGCCTATCGAAACGGTGTCGGCCACCTTTGGGCGGCGCTTTGTGCTGGACCACGGTGCCATATGGTTCATCAGCCAGGGCGTGGTGCAGGCGGATCTGGCGGCGGGGGCAATGCAGCAGCTGCCCCTGGACACCACCAGCACCCAGGGGCCGGTGGGGCTGTGTATTCGCAGTGAGCACCAGCTGTCGGCAACCGGAGCCCGGTTTTGTAGCTGCCTGCGGGGGCTGTGCTCTTTGTCGGAATAGGATTGCGGAGCGCAGGTGCCGGGTCAGGCGCGCAGGCTGGCCAGCGCCATACTGCTGATATCACGGGCAATTGTGTCGATAAATTCCTGCGAGGCACCGCGTTCTGGCCGGAACCAGAACACTGGCGAGTTGAGGACCAGCAACAGGCCTGCCACCGCGGCGGTCAGGTTGCGGTCTTGAAAACTACCTTCTGAAATTCCGCGTGCCACTTCGGTTCGAAACAGCATTTCATACTGGCGGTGTCCGGTGCGAATTTGCTCCTGAAGGTCCATTTCTACCCGGCTCATCTTTTTGGCCTGGGTACCGGCGGTGTAGGTTTGCAGGATGACCTTGTGATAGGCCAGCGAGTTCAACACTTCGTAGATGTGACCGCGCGCCATCCTGTCGAGCGATTTGACCGCCGGCAGGTTGGCATCAATAAGCCCCTCCACGGCTCTGTAGGTAAACCCAGCTGCGCGCAGTTGTACCGCTGCAAGAAGAGCGCCTTTGGATGGGAAGTGGTGGTAGATCCGCCCCTTGGTAGAGCCCAGCTGCGCCGCGATATCATCCACAGAGGCGCTTTCGACGCCCAGAGTCATAAAACAATGGGCGGCGGCATCCAGGATCTCGCTTTTTGAGGTGCTGATCTGTTCTAACATCTAAGGTCTGCCTGCATTTCAGGTTGGATCTTGGCCTATCAGACTGCCCGGATAACAGGCAATCCACAAGCCGTTGCCCCGAGAGAATAAGCAGGGCGAATAATCTGGGCGATCAATCTGAGCGTCTCTGGCTGTTTCACTGCCGGGCTGCGTCAGACAAGTGGTATAGAGACAAAGCCGCAGGCACCGGTGCGCCGATCGGGACGGTTCGGGAAGCTGCTGACGCCAGTCCGGTCACCGCATTAGACGCAGGCCCGAGGCCCCCCCAGGTGCGGTGGGGGCGATAAAATAGGACCCAGAACAGCACGGCTAAGGGGACCGCACAATAAAGCAGGCTGGTAGGATCTGAGAATCAGCCTAGGGGGACAGGGAGGCGAAAAATAGACACTTTTTGACAGTCTGACGCTGGGTCTCGCCGATTGACAGGTCAAAAACATACTCAGTAGTCTGTTTTTAGACGCTTGGGATTCCGCAGCTATAGGAGGCAGCCGGAAAAACCGAAAAAAAGCGCTAAGGCCCGGCTGCGTTCGGGCAAGGAGCCGTTCTTTAGGAGCGGGGGGAGGAAAATTTGGAAGTATTGCAGCTCTTGATCAGTGGGCTTGCGAATGGCTGTGTTTACGGCCTCATCGCGCTTGGGTTCGTGTTGATCTACAAAGCCACTGAGGCGGTGAATTTCGCCCAGGGGGACTTTATGATGATTGGGGCTTTTGTGAGCCTTGGTCTGACCAATGCGGAATATATGCATTTGCCGTTCTGGATCGCCGCGCCGCTGACGATTTCGATCATGGCGGTGTTTGGCTATCTGCTGGACCTTTTTGTTTTGCGCCATCTCTTTGGCCAGAACCAGACAGCGGTGGTGATCCTGACGATTGCCATGGGGTTTGTCCTGCGCTTTGTCGCGGGTTTGATTTGGGGGCATGAGCCTCAAACCTTAGAAAGTCCTCTGGCGCTGGGCGATCTGCATATCGGCGGCGTTGTCCTGGGCATGGCGGATCTTGCCATCATCGTTGTGACCTTCCTGTTGACCTTTTTCTTGTATCAGTTCTTCCAGCGCACCAAGCTTGGGCTGGCAATGCAGGCGGCAAGTCAAAACCAGATGGCGGCCTATTTCATGGGTATTCCGGTCAAGCGCGTTCAGGGATTGATCTGGGGGCTGTCCGGTGCCACGGCTGCGGTTGCGGGTATTTTGTTTGCCTCCAAGGGGGCCATTGATCCGAATGCCGGTTTGTTGGGGATCAAGGCCTTTGCGGCGGCGGTGATTGGCGGCTTTGGCTCGCTTCCCGGTGCCCTGGCGGGTGGTCTTATCGTTGGGGTGATCGAGCCCTTTGCGGCGCGCTACCTGGCTGCCGGCTACTCACAAATTGCGCCCTATGCCCTGTTGCTGGCTGTGCTGATCTTCAGACCCCACGGTCTGTTCAGCCAGGTCCGCGTGAAGAAGGTATAAGCTCATGCGTATTCATTTCAAAACATCCTACGTGCACGACATTCGACTGTTCCCAGACCGCTGGACGCTCTGTGTCTATGGTGCGCTTCTGGCGCTGGCCTTTGGATTGCCCTACCTGCTGGATGAGTTCTACCTGGGCGAGGTCACCAATGTGCTGATCTGGGCGATTGCCGGCCTCGGCCTGATGCTGCTGACCGGCCAGACGGGTCAGGCGAGCCTGGGCCACGCCGCGTTTCTGGCGATCGGCTGCTATGCCAATACCATCCTGATCGAACAGGGCGTGCCCTTTATCATCGCCTTCCCATTGGCGGGGATCATCACCGGGTTTGTCGGCCTGTTGATTGCCGTTCCGGTCTTGCGGCTGCACGGGATTTATCTGGCGATTGCCACCATTGCCCTGTCGGTTCTGGCCGATGACATCATTGTGTTGACCGAACACTGGAGCGGCGGTGTTTCCGGCAAATTCCCGGAGATGATCACCATCTTTGGGTTTGAGATCGAACGCTGGTCGATGCCATCGCGGTTCTACTATCTGGTCCTGGTGGTCACCATCATCTGCACCCTGTTTTATCGCAACTTGCTGCGCTCGCCACTGGGCCGTGCCTTTGCCGCGGTGCGGGACAGCGAAGTGTCGGCCACCGCCATGGGCGTGCATATTGCCCGCACCAAGGGCAAAGCCTTTGGCCTGTCCTGCATGATCACCGGCTGGTCCGGCGCTTTGATGGGCTACTATGCCGGCACCTTCAACAACGAGACCTTCAGCCTGGTGATTTCCATCACCCTGTTGATGATGATCGTGATTGGCGGGCTTGGATCCATTCACGGGGCATTCTTTGGCGCCGTGGTCGTCGCCTTCCTGCCGCAGGCCTTGTCGATCCTGAAGGACAATGTCGTGGGCAGTGGTGTCGCCATTCCAGGGCTGGAGACAGGCGTCTTTGGCCTGATCCTGATCCTGTTCATCATGTTTGAACCGATGGGGATCTACGGGCGATGGCTCAAGATCCGCACCTGGTTTGAGCTGTTCCCATTTGCGCGCAAGGACATGTTCCGCCGCCAGAAATCCTACCTGAAGACGGAGCGCCTGAGATGAGCCTTTTGGAAATCAAAAATGCCACGCTCAAATTTGGTGGCGTGGTGGCGGTCAATGATCTCAGCTTTTCGGTTGAAGAGGGCGAAGTCTACGCCATCGTCGGACCTAACGGCGCGGGTAAGTCCACCGCCTTTAACCTGATTTCGCGCTTTTATGAGCCTTTTGCCGGCACGTTCACCTTTGCCGGCAACAACCTGCTGGAGCGCGAGGCGGATCAGGTTGCGGATCTTGGCATTGCCCGGACCTTCCAGAATATTGAGCTGTTCGAGCATGCCACGGTGTTGCAAAACCTGCTGGTGGGGCGCCATCGCCATCGCAAGACCACGCTATTGGAAGAGATGTTCTTTACGCCGCGTGTCCGCCGCGAAGAAGAGCGCCACCGGGAGGCGGTTGAGGAGGTGATCGATTTCCTAGATCTGCAGCCCTACCGCAACAAGATGATCGCCGGGCTGCCTTACGGGGTGCGCAAGGTGGTTGAACTGGGGCGTGCGCTTGCCTCAAAACCGCGCCTGCTTTTGCTGGATGAGCCCGCTTCGGGCCTATCGGTAGAGGAAACCCAGGACATGCGCTGGTGGATTGATGACATCCGCAAACAGATGGGGATCACCGTTTTGATGGTGGAACATGACATGGGGTTGGTTTCAGGGGTGTCTGACAGGGTGCTGGCCCTGGCCGATGGCGCCAAACTGGCCGAGGGCACACCGGCTGAGGTCCAGGCCAATCCGGCCGTGATCGAGGCCTATCTTGGCGCGGGGGCAGTCTAATGGGTGAACCTTTGCTGGAAATCAAAAACCTCGAAAGCTTTTACGGGCCGATCATGGCCATCCGGGGGGTGTCGCTCAAGGTCGACAAGGGGCAGATCGTCACCGTGCTGGGCGCCAATGGCGCCGGGAAATCGACCCTGCTGAAAACCATCTCGGGCATCATGGACCCTGAAAAGGGCGAGGTGCTGTTCAACGGCAAGCCCATTCAGGGCCAGGAACCCCATCGTATCGTGGAACATGGCATTGTGCATGTTCCCGAAGGGCGCGAGGTTTTTCCGCTACTCACCATCGACGAAAACCTCAGCCTTGGGGCCTATACCCGGTCAGATAAGGCCGAGATCGAGCGCGACCGCGAGATGGTCTTTGACTACTTTCCGATTCTGGCTGAACGTCGCAACCAGGAGGCCGGGACCCTGTCGGGCGGGCAACAGCAGATGTTGGCGATTGGGCGCGGGTTGATGCTGCGGCCGCAGATCATGCTGCTGGACGAACCCAGCTTGGGTCTGTCTCCGCTGCTGGTGCAGGAAATCTTTGCCATTCTGCGTCGTCTCAATACCGAAGAGCACGTGACCATGATGCTGGTGGAGCAAAACGCCCGTATCGCGCTGGACCTGGCAGATGTGGGCTATGTGATGGAGATCGGCCGGATCGTGATGGATGGCTCTGCTGATCGGCTGATGGAAAGCGATGATATCAAGTCTTTCTACCTGGGCCATCAGGAAGAGGGCCAGCGCGGCGAGAAGCGCTGGAAACGCAAGAAAACATGGCGCTAGGAGGGGCAGAGATGAATATTCAAGTCGGAAAGCAGACCGGGCTCGCCCAGATCGAAATCAATGGCGTCTCCTACAATTCAGAACCGGGCCAACGTCCGGTTCTGGTCGATGGCTGCGACACGATCCCCAAGCTGTTTCAGGCCCGCTGCATGGCCCTGCAGGATCGCACGGCGCACCGCGAAAAGGACATGGGGATCTGGAAATCCTATTCCTGGATCACCTATTGGGAACAATCCAAATGGATTGGCCTTGGCCTGCTGTCGCTGGGAATGGCGCGCGGCGAAGTGGTCTCGATCCTGAGCGAAGATCGCCGTGAATGGCTCTATACGGATATGGGTGTGCAGGGCGTCGGCGGCATCGCCTCCGGTGTCTATACCACGGATTCCGCCTCGCAACTGGCCTATCTGGTCAATGACAGTAGCAGCCGGTTCCTGTTTGTTGAAAACGATGAACAGCTGGATAAATACCTGGAAATCGCTGATCAGGTGCCAGATCTGGCCAAAGTGATCATTTATGATCGCGATGGCTTGCATGATCTTCAGCAGGATAAATGTATGTTTATCGAAGATCTGGTCGAACTGGGTAAAGCCTATGAGGCTAAAAATCCCGGTGCCTTTGAAGCCGAGATTGCCAAGTCCAAGCCGGAAGATACAGCCATGCTGATCTATACTTCCGGCACCACTGGCATGCCCAAAGGCGCCATGTTGGGGCATGAGAACATCATGGCCTCGATGGAGGCGGGGGCGCGGGCTCTGGCCGTGAACCCGACGGATGAGCAACTCTGCTTTTTGCCGCTGTGTCATATTCTGGAGCGCAATGTTTCGGTCTATTTCCCCTTGGGGGCCGCGAGCACGGTGAATTTTGCCGAAAGCCCGGAGACGGTTTTTGACAATATGCAGGAGGTGTCTCCGGCGACATTTTTTGCGGTGCCACGGGTTTGGGAAAAAATCTATTCGCGGGTTCTGGTGCTGGCACAGGAAGCCACGCCAATGGGGCGTTGGGCCTTTCAGCAGGCGATGAAGGCCGGTCAGGCGCGGGCAGAATATGTTATGGTTGGCAAAGAGCCTCCAGCCGGTGTTGCGGCGGCCTATGCCTTCTGGGACTTCATGGTTCTACGCAACCTGCGCCGGATGCTGGGCATGGACAAGATGCGCCGGGGTGGCACCGGGGCGGCCCCTATCTCGCCCGAGCTGCTGAAATGGTACTGGTCCATTGGTGTGCCGCTGATTGAGGGCTATGGCATGACCGAAAACGCCGGTATTGCGACCATCAACACACTGGAGCAAAACCTGCCGGGAACCGTTGGCCATCCAGTGCCGGGGGTGCAGATGCGGATCGCCGAAGATGGTGAGATCCAGACGCTGGGGTTGAACAACTTCCAGGGCTACTGGCGCAACAACGAAAAAACCGCCGAAACCTTTACCGCCGATGGCTGGTTGCGCACAGGCGATGTTGGCCGAGTGGATGAGGCCGGCAATCTGACCATCACGGGCCGGATCAAGGATATTATCATCACGGCGGGGGGCAAAAACATCACCCCGGCCGAAATCGAAAGCCGGTTGAAGTTCAGCCATTACATTTCGGATGCAGTGGTGATCGGGGATGGGCGCAAATACCTGAGCTGTCTGATCATGATTGATCAGGAAAATGTTGAAAAATTTGCCCAAGACCGGAAGATACCCTTTAGTGACTTTGCGTCGCTCTGCGCTGCTGAGGAGGTGCTCGCGCAGATCAGACAAGAGGTCGAAGCGGTGAACAAGGATTTTGCCCGGGTGGAACAGATCAAAGATTTCCGCCTGATCAACGTCCTGCTGACCGCCGAAGATGACGAGCTGACGGCGACGATGAAATTGAAACGCAGTTTTGTGGAGAAAAAGCATAAAGCGCTGATTGACGACATGTATTGACGGCGTGATCTGAACACGCTGCGAACCAATCCAGGGAGGAAATGGAAATGAAGACACTTACATCCAAGCTTATGGCGGGCACACTGATGGCCGGCGCTGTGGCTTTGAGCGCAGGCTCTGCGGCACAGGCCGACAGCCAGGGCGTGACCGATAGCGAAGTGGTATTTGGCTCGGTCAATGACCTGAGCGGTATCTTTGCTGCCGTGGGCGTACCTGCCACAAACGGGGCAAACCTGCGCTTTGAAGAAGCCAATGCGGCGGGGGGTGTCCATGGGCGCCAGATCCGTTTTGTTGTTGAGGACAACGGCTATCAGATCCCCCGCGCGATGCAGGGCTACAACAAGCTTTTGAACCGCGACAAGGTGTTTGGCATGTTGCTGTCATTGGGCACCCCGATGAACATCGCCGGTTTCAAACTGTTGGATCCAAAAGGTATTCCAAACATCGGGCCGCTGTCCTCGGCGCGTCAGATGCTGCAAGATCCTGTTGATAACAAGTTCATTGGCTTTTCCAGCTACTATGATCAGGTGGATGCGGGTGTAACCTATCTGGCGGGCGAATTTGACGCCAAAGAAATCTGCAGCATGTATATTCCTTCGGATTTTGGCAAAGAAATCCAGGAAAGTGCAGTTGAAACAGCTGAAAAACTGGGCCTGACATACGCCGCGGAAACCAGCCACAAGCCAGACGAGCTGGATTTTGTTGGCTCGTTGACCAAGTTGAAAGCTGCGGGATGTGACGTCGTTGCCTTGGGCCTGGGCGTGCGCCAGGGGATTACCGTGGTTGGCACCGCCAAAAAACTGGGTTGGACCGACGTCAAATTCCTTAATACCTCGGCTGGTTTCCTTGGTGTTGTTGCTGCCGTACCAGGTGGCGTTACCGAGGGGCTTTATGCCGCTGCTGGCTGGGTGGATCTTGTTGCCCGCGCCGAGGAGGAAGCTCCGGCCCAGTTCATTGCGGCTTATGAGGCCAAGTTCGGCCAGCCCGCCGGTGGATTTGCCATGCTTGGCTACTCGGCTGCAGATACTGTGGTGCGTGCGCTCGAAGCCGCAGGCCAGGATCTGACCCAGGAAGCCTTTGTCAAAGGCATGGAGTCTCTGGCCTATTTCGATGAACTTACCGATACGCAGATCTCCTACAGCGCTGAAGACCACCGTGGTGCCGATGACATCGTGATTTCGGTTGTCGAAGCAGGCAAGTGGAAAGAGCTGAGCCGCCAGTAACCTGCGCCAGTAGCGACTTCTCTCCCTCGGGGGAGAGGTCAGACCACAAGAGGCCCGGCACCGATTAAGGTGTGCCGGGCCTTTTTCTTGCTCCCTTGGCAGCTTGTTTTCTGGTTCGCCGATCGAGCGGAATGACAGCTGATGTCTCGAGCTTGCCAAATGTCGGAAATAATATAAATTCGCATGTGAGAATGCGTGCAAAGCTCGGTGTTTTGCAAAATCTGTGGGGGGAAAGATGACAGTGAAACGTCGCGAGTTTATCACAGGCGTGTCTGCCGCCATGTCTGCGGGACTGTTGCTGCCAGCAGCCAGCTGGGCAAAAACAGGGATGTCCAGGTCGCTTACACTTGGAGAAATGCAAGTAACCACCCTGTCAGACGGGCATTTGACCCTGCCACGCTCGTTGCTTTTTGCGAGTCTAGACCCGGAGGCCGTGGACCAGATCCTGCAGGCGCGCGGGATCGCTGCAGGCCCGATGCATCCGCCACTCAATGTGACGCTGTTGCGCCATGCGGGACGGCTGGTGCTGTTTGATGCTGGGTCCGGCCCAGGTTTTCAAAACACCGCCGGGCAATTGACAGCGGCGCTGGACGCCGCAGGGGTTACCCCGGACGAGATAAGCCACGTTGTCTTTACCCATTGTCACCCGGATCATCTTTGGGGCGTTCTGGATGATTTTGACGACCCCTTGTTTCCCAATGCCCAATACCTGATGGGAGAGGACGAATGGGCCTATTGGTTTGATCCCAACACAGCCTCGACAATTTCTGGGGATCGCGCTTCAATGGCGGTGGGCGCTCTCCGGCGGCTGGAGGTCATGGAAGAGCGTCTCAGCAGATTTGGCGATGGCCAGGAGATCCTGCCTGGGGTCGCAGCCCATGCAAGCCATGGGCATACGCCAGGGCACATGTCGTTTGAGCTGCGAGATGGGCAACAAAGCCTTCTTATCGGTGGAGACGCAATTGGCAATCACCACGTCAGCTTTGCGCAGCCGGAATGGGCGATTGGCACGGATCAGGACGCTAATCTGGCGGCAAAAACCCGGCTCCGTTTGCTGGATATGCTGTCACATGATCAGATGCAGCTGATTGGCTATCATTTGCCAAAGGGTGGCATTGGCAGGGTTGAAAAGGCGCCAACCGGTTACCGCTTTATCTCCAGTTTTGAAGAGTAGGCGCAGGGTCGGGAGCCAATAATCCTACGCCGTCAGCGGAATTTTGATAAATCCCAGTTTTTTGGGGGGGCGTGAATAGTGGTTTTATGTGCAAGCACCCCAAGACGCTGACAAGAAGTGAAATGACCGCCCGTCGCCCCGAAGGGCACCGATGAGAAATTGGCACGCCCTTGGCGTGGCGGGTTTGACGGGTTTCCCTCTGTCTGCGTTACATCTGATTGAAATAGAACCACAGTTTTTTATAGATGCCTCTTGTCAGAGACCAGATATGATAAACTGGCGGTGCAGGATTAATGGATCCCGACCTAGCAAAGCCTGCTGGTTTTAGAAGATTTGGTAGCGTAGAAACGGCGATTCGAAATTATGATATTTGTATGGGTTCCTTGGTACTTGTAGCTTTGAGCATTGTTCAGAGAGGGGGCGAATTCCGTAAAATAAATCCTGTAAGATCTTTTAAAAAGTAAGTTTATCTGCCTGATATTGAAGTGTAAATTTCAATAGGTTGTAAATTAGTTAATCTCAGTTTTTTAGATTAATCATATTTATTTACGATTTATTGAAATTTTTTTATTTACAATTCAGGGAAGTGTTGTTGTAATTTAATCATTCCGTGTGTTTTTTGGGGTGTGTGATGAGTATTCTGCTTCGCGTCGGCCAGTTTGGAGCTTTTAATGTTGCCCAGGGCGATGGTACGCCTATCCCGTTGGGAGCAAAGCATCAGGCGCTATTAGCCTTGTTGTGCATGGCTGAGTCGGGGGTTCGAACCCGCGCTTTTTTGGAGCAGACCCTGTGGAGTTTGGCGCAGCCCGAACAGGCCAAAGCCAGCCTTAGAACCGCCTTGTCCACACTCAGGCGCCATTTGGGGCCTGCGATAGCACCGGTGATTAGTGCCAATCGGGAGAGGGTGACATTAGACCTGAGCAGAGTTGCCTTTGAGGACTGCGCCCGCGACGCTGAATTCATGGAAGGGTTTGAACTGCCCTATGAGGCAAATTTTGCTCGGTGGCTGCAACACACCCGGATCGAGATAGGCCGGAGTTCGGCCCGCAATGGCAAGCCGCCTCAGCAAGAACGACGCCCAAGACCCGAGAGCCTGTTGCCGCTGATCGCGGTGCTTCCCTTTGTACAATTGGCACCAGGTGAAGATGCCTCCCCGCTGGGATCACTGATTTCAGAGGAGCTGTCGCGCAGCCTGTCGCGCAGTCAGGCCTTTACTGTCACTTCCTATTTGGCATCCCGTCAATTTGATTTGGCGCGGGTGCGCCCGTCGGAGGTTTCGGCTGTTGCGGGGGTGAAATACCTTGTTTCCGGCTCCGTGCGGGCAAACGGGCAGGTCATGTCCACCGAGATCGAACTTCACGATGCTGAGCGGGAGCAGGTGATCTGGTCGCGGCATTTTGAGGGGCCATTGCCAGATTTGATGGCTGGCCGGAGTGAGGCCCTATGCGAGGCGACCCGCCAAATTGGCCAGACCCTGGTTGGAGAGGCGGTGCGGATTTCGGCCTTTAAACCGCTCTCCAGTCTCGAAGGGCATATGCTGTTGATGGCGGCGATTTCCATGATGCAGGAGATGACCGCTGACCGCTTTGGCCGTGCCCGTGAAATTCTGAAGGTTCTGTTGGATCGCGACCCCAAACATCCCCTGGTGCTGACCTGGATGGGCTTCTGGCACGTGCTGCGGGTTCAGAAGGGCTTTTCCAGTGATCGTCAGATGGATGCAGGGCTGGCCAGCCAATATGCCGGCGCCGCGCTGGCAGCTGATCCTTCCTTTTCTTTGGCACATACGTTGAGGGGGGCAATTTCCAGCCATCTGCTGTTTGATTTTGACATGGCGCAGAACTCCTATGACCTGGCGCTAAAGGATAACCCAAACGAAGCTTTGGCAATCTTGCTGAAGGGGGCAACTTGGGCCTACCAGGGGCATCCGGTCGAGGCGGTTGAACTCACTGATGCGGCGCGGCGGCTTACCCCCCTGGGTCCGCAGAAATATTATTTCGACTCGGTCTCTGCCTCCGCCAACCTGTCCGCCCACAACTACGACCGCGCCCTTCAGCTGGCTGAGCGGTCGCTGCAAGCCAATGCCACCTATCCGGCCAGTTTGCGTACCAAGGCAATTGCACTGCAGCTTTCTGGCCGCTCAGGTGAGGCGCGCGAGGCAGTTCAGAACCTTTTGGCGACGTCCCCCAAGTTCAACCTGACCCAATACCACCGGGAACACCCAGGCGCCGCCTCGCTGGAGGGGCATGAATGGGCCGATGCCCTGAAACAGGCGGGTGTTCCAGCCTGACAGCGCCTGACGGGTACAACGCTCTGGCTGCACTGAACCCGGCTGCGGTGGGGTCGATGCGTAGGTCTAGAAAACCTATCCATCAGTCCCACTGTCTTTCCTGAAATTGCGCTGTATTCTGCCGCCAAACCCCAAGGCGCTTGGCGGCATATCTTGTGTTGCAACCAACAAAGTGTGCGCGGGGAAAACCGTACAAGGAACACGTCGCAATGAAAGCCATTACATACCGCGCCTATGGCGCTGCTACTGAGGTTTTGCAGGTAGAAGACCTGCCTGTCCCTGGCCCAGCTGCAGGAGAAGTCCTGGTGGATGTTGCCTTCTCCGGGGTGAACCCGTCGGATGTCAAAACCCGCACCCGCGGGCAGCCAGGGCTGCAGGGGTTTCCCTGGGACTACATCATTCCCCACAGCGACGGGTCCGGTGTTATCTCAGCCGTGGGAGAGGGGGTTTCTCACAGCCGCATTGGTGAGCGGGTATGGCTCTGGAATGGCCAGTTCCGCCGCCCCTGCGGCACCGCCGCGCAACAGATCGCACTGCCGTCTGAGCAGGCCGTTACCTTACCTGATGGGGTGAGCCTGGAGGTGGGGGCTATCCTGGGAATTCCCGGGCTGACGGCCTGTCATGCTGTTTTTGGCCAGGGTGAGGTCGCAGGCAAGACCGTTTTGGTGCAGGGCGGGGCAGGCACCGTTGGGCTTTTGGCGGTGCAACTGGCCAAATGGGGCGGCGCCCGCGTCATTGCGACCTGCGGAGCCACTGGCCGGGAACGTGCGCTTGCTGCTGGTGCAGATGTGGTGTTGGACTATCGTGCCAAAGATCTGGCCGAGCAAATTCTGCAAGCCAACAGCGCCAAACCGGTGGATCTCGTTGTCGAGGTTGAGTTTGGCGTCAACATTGAAACAGATGCGCAGGTGATTGCCGACAATGGCTGTATCGCGGCCTATGGCTCTGCCCAGGAAATGTCACCAAGCCTTCCCTTTGTGACGCTTCTTTTTAAGGCTGTTCGCCTGGAAATCATCCTCGTCTATTTGCTCACCGAGGTAGAAAGAGCCGCAGCGATCTCCCGATTGCATGCCGCCTTGGGGGCTGGGGCACTGCGCTTTGATATTCAAAAGGTCTACAATTTATCAGAGGCTTGCCACGCTCATGAGGCCGTAGAGGCAGGGGCACGGCAAGGCGCGGTGTTGATCCAGATGGATGAAAACTTGGCGCAACAGGACTAGATCCGCAGGGCGCGAGAGGACCGGTGGGAAAAGTTTTGGATTTTTCCAAAATCCCTCTTGCGCCCCCCCGAAACTCACACTAGAACGCGGCTCACTGATGGGGTGTGGCCAAGTGGTAAGGCAACAGTTTTTGGTACTGAAGATCGTAGGTTCGAATCCTACCACCCCAGCCAGTACTTTCCAGCCATAGACGTAAGAGCGACGGAGCCCAGACTGGCCCCAATCGCCCCAGGTTTCGGCCCCTGAGTTTCGGCTGCGGGTGACGGGCACCCGACCCACCCGTTGACCCGGTAGAGGGTGTTCAGGGTGGAGCGGGACGTTGCTTTAGCGGCGGGAGAAGCCCAAGCCACATGTCAGAGCAGGTCGAAGTCCACCCCGTTAGCCCAGAAGTCCCAGTCGTCGCGCTTGTTATCCGCCGCTGACCCGTCAACCAGATGCTCGGGACGACAGCACCGTCGATTATGACAGCGATGGCGCACCACCGTCCTCTCATCGACCACCGCTCGGTTGACCACGCAGTAGACGAACCGCGCCGCTGCGACCTGCCGACCTCGGAACCGTATCTTTGGCCGGTTGGCCTCCTAAAGGAAAAGCCTACCAATACTCTGAAGACAAAATCGCAAGAAATTTCGTTAAAGTGGCGCTGGGGAAGGTAACCGAACTTGCCGTTTCCCCATTGAAATGGTTTCAACTATAAGTGTAGACAGCTTCACATCTTGCAATTTGAAATACTATCGAGGACCAGCCATATGCCCACTATGACCGTAACCGGATCTCTGGACGCTCAGATGGCTGGGCTTGTAGCGACGTTCAATGGTGCGCAGCTTAACAATCGCTACGACACCGGGACTCTTCTTCTGGTTTACAACTACCCTGAAACAGTGGTTTTGCGAGGTTCTGATTTACGGGTCCCAGGCGCCGGCGTATCCTTTGTTACCGGTATTATAACCGAATTCGACTACGAAGAGGTTTCTTTTAGCCCCTCATACAGGACAACAGAATTACTTGTTCTATCAGGAGTTTCGGTTGATGCTGCGTCCGTCATTGAACTGATTTCCCACGGCACTACCAGCTCAACAGGCCGCTTCGATGTCGACTATTTCGTATCCTTCTTGAATAACCAAAACTGGGAAATAGTTGGGTCAGACGAGGCTGACGAAATCAGTGCTGGCACCTATTTCGATCTTTCGGGTAGCGAGACAATCAATACCGGTTCGGGAGCAGACCTCATTTCTGCTGGTCTGGGCAATGATAGCATACTGGCCGGTGATGGTAACGATACGCTAAATGGGAATGGTGGCAGCGACACGCTAAATGGCGGGGCGGGGAAAGACAGGCTAAAAGGCGGCGCTGGAAGTGACGCTCTCAATGGTGGCAACGGCAGCGACCGGTTAAAGGGGGGGGCTGGCAGTGACGTAATTGACGGAGGTCGAGGTCACGACAGAGTGTTTGGAGGAGGCGGAGCCGACAAACTAAAAGGCGGACGTGGCAACGACTTGCTGACTGGCAATAAAGGAGACGACACTCTAGATGGCGGTTATGGAGCTGATCGCTTTGTCTTCAGTCGAGGTGATGGGGCGGATACGATTTTAAACTTCAATGCAATCGAGGATCACATTGTGATTAGGCGTGGTGCGTCTGAGTTTGATGATTTGACTATCACTCAATCAGGAAGGGACGTTGAAGTCACTTTCGCCAATGTGTCGATTACCTTCGATGGGTTTGACGTGGCCGACGTTACATCAGACCTGTTTTTGTTCTGACCCTTTAGGC
This sequence comes from Phaeobacter sp. G2, assembly GCA_025163595.1. Taxonomy (NCBI): domain Bacteria; kingdom Pseudomonadati; phylum Pseudomonadota; class Alphaproteobacteria; order Rhodobacterales; family Roseobacteraceae; genus Phaeobacter; species Phaeobacter sp. G2. The sequence continues at coordinate 3,566,455 of CP104100.1, read as the reverse complement.
AGCCTCTGTGTGCTGTACCGTTGATCTAAGCCCCCAGCTAGCTCTTCTACCGGCAACCTTCTGCCCCGTTAGCAACCGGGGGGGCATTCGGTCGGGATGCGGGTTACTTTCGCTCCGTCGTGTCTCTGGGGCGCCACCACCAGCCCGAACACTCCAGCCCCCTTAAACCAAACCGCCCCAGACTTCACTCCGCTAACGCTCAAACTGCCCCAGCAACGGCCCCAGGTTTGCTAGCGGGTCGGCTAAGTCGATGAAGAGTCTCGGCAGGCTAGGTTTCCTACCACCCCAGCCAGTACTTTCCAGCCATAGACGTAAGAGCGACGGAGCCCAGACTGGCCCCAATCGCCCCAGGTTTCGGCCCCAGTGATTTCGGGTCATCTGAGTGATGTACTTGCCCCCTGCAAAGCTGACCCCTCCCGCTGTGGGAGAGGCCGTCAGCGTTATGACTGAGTATTGTCGGGTAGAGGGAAGAATCCCCCCTGAGACGACCCGGTCTCCCCATCTCGTTGAAGCACCTCTGACGCATCTCCTCCCCTCTGTTACCTAGGGCTAGGAGGGGAAAGGGAATAGGTATAAGTAATGAATAGAAGGCGTAGGGGAGAGACCCCAGGTTCTTCCTTCCTTACCTAGAAGAAAGGTCACCTATGGGAGACATAGAGAACCCCTGGCACTCCCGCCCCATAGACGTCCACCGCTGGTCAGACCATCCTGAGGTCGCCGGGTTATGCGATCGGATCTGACTAGCTCTAATCAGATACCAGTCCCTGGCGCCAAGGCTTACTATTTCGTCTGGGTGCTTTGGGTCTCCATAAGTTGATAACCTCGAACTCCTTTTTTGAGACCAGATACTTCCAAGTTTCACCTGTATAGGTGACGTGCTCATTGGAAAGAGGGGAGAACGTTGCCAGATAATTCCGCTTACACTCCAGGAGAACATAGGTGTTCATCTCCAGATGACGCTCCATTGTATACTTGAAACCATCGCTGGGTCTTTCAAACTCTTCATAGGGGCGAACAGCTTCGACGACTTGTCTCCTAATTTCACGATCTTCGACCGGATTACAATTTGACTCAGACAAGTACAAACTCTGGCATGATGCACATACTAAGAGCGCAGCCATAGATAGATTTTTTATGCTAGTTCCCGTACCTGCCATTCTAGTACCTCTTTTGAAATTCAATCTTTTAAATTCACTTCAGCCTAAACGGCTCAACAGGTCGACCAGTCCGTTGTTCATGTTGGGCTTTCCTGCGTAGATACCCCTCTGACCTAGCAACCTGCCTGAAGGCCACATAGTCTTGGAGGCTTTGTTGCACAAATCGTGACGGGGATTCACTGTATGAATCCAGCGTGATAGCTGGGATGCATGAGCAGTTGGGCCCCTACGAAGTATAAGACCACGAATTGGTCGTCTTCCAATGACGCGCTGAAGCAGCGTGGATCGTTGGCGATCTGGTTTGATCCCGAGATGGTTTGGACACCGCCACCGACCGGCAGGCGCGGTCGTCAATGCAAGTTCAGCGATGCCGCGATCCAGACCTGTCTGACCATGAAAGTCCTTTTCGGTATGCCACTGAGGCAGACGGCTGGGTTCGTTGAGAGTCTGTTGCGGCTGGTCGGACTGGATTGGTCCGTGCCCGATTTCAGTACGCTGTGGCGCCGCCAGAAGACGCTGAACGTGAGCTTGCCGTATTTCGGTGGGACTGGCCCACTGAACCTTCTGATCGATAGCACAGGCATCAAGGCAGAGGGCGAAGGTGAATGGAACGCCCGCAAGCATGGCGGCCCCAAGCGACGTATTTGGCGCAAGATACATATCGGGATTGATGAGGAAACGCTGGAGGTTCGCGCGGTAGAGGTCACCACCAGCAACATCGGTGATGCGCCCATGTTGCCTGAACTGCTCAACCAAATCCCACCAGATCAGGACCTTGGGTCAGTGACCGCCGATGGTGCCTACGACACGCGCAGATGCCATGACGTGATTGCAGCACGGGGCGCTCATGCAGTCATTCCGCCGCGCAAGAACGCCAAACCGTGGAAACCCACACGCGCCGGAGCCATCGCAAGAAACGAAGCGGTCAATGCCTCACGATACCTAGGGCGCGCGCTGTGGCGACGATGGAGCGGATACCACCGCCGAAGCCGCGTTGAAACCAAGATGCACTGTGTGAAGCTGCTCGACCAATCGCTGATGGCCTGGGACTTCGACCGGCAGGTAGCGGAAATCCAAGTCCGCATCGCGGTCCTAAACCGCTACACCGCTCTTGGCATACCCGTCACAGAGCCCGTAGGGTAAATCCGTCCAGGGAAAGGGGAAATGCGCTCAGACCCCGATTTGTGCAACAAAGCCCTTAAAGGGTAGTAATGGGAATGATAAGCTTTTGGGTGGTGACGGTAAGGACACCTTGGACGGTGGAGCTGGAAACGACACTCTGAAAGGTGGTGACGGCAACGACAGGCTTGTTGGCGGAACAGGTAGTGGCAAGGACACGTTGTACGGAGGTGGCGGCAACGATACCCTGAAAGGTGGTGGTGGTCGAGATGTGTTGCGCGGCGACAAAGGAGACGACACCCTGGATGGCGGTGGTGGGGCTGACCGCTTTGTGTTCAAACGAGGCGACGGTTCTGACACCATCAACAACTTCAACACGTCCCAAGACCTTATCCAGATTGGGCGTGGAGTCTCTGAGTTTGATGATCTGACGATCACCCAGTCGGGAAGCGACGTTGAAGTCACTTTCGCCAATGTGTCGATTACTCTCGACGGGCTTGACGTGGCTGATCTTACGTCAGACTTGTTTTTGTTCTGATTGTGAAGGTGGCCTCTGTGTACTGTGTACTGTGTACTGTGTACTGTGTACTGTGTACTGTGTACTGTGTACTGTGTACTGTGTACTGTGTACTGTACAGTTGGCCGTCGACTACTTTCCAGCCTTGGCTAACAACTCCCGTCAGCAGGTCGAGCATCCTCAGTCGGCCAGGACGGGGGTCAGGACGGGGGGCAGGATCTCAGTCGGTCGGCTCCAGAGGCCCGGCGCTGCTGTTTGGGTCGAGCAACCACTCAGACATCCAAACCGCCCCAGCAACGGCCCCAGGTTTGCTAGCTGGTCGGCTAAGTCGATGAAGTGTCTCGGCAGGCTAGGTTTCCTACCACCCCAGCCAGTACTTTCCGGCCATAGACGTAAGAGCGACGGTGCCCGAACCGGCCCCAATCGCCCCGACTTTTGTCCCCAGTGGTTTCGGCTACGGGTGATGTACTTTTCCCCTGCAAAGCTGCCCCTCCCGCTGTGGGAGAGGCCGTCCGCGTTATGCCTGAGTATAGTGGGGCAGAGGGATAAGTAATGGAAGAGAAGGGAAGAAACGGGAAGAACCCCTGAGACTATACGAAGCAAGCAAAAGCAGCTGTTGGAGAGCGCGGCAGTTCGGTGGTGATCTTGGAAACGGGCGCGCCGCGCCAAAGCAGGTTGATCCAAGCAGATTCGCAAGAGCAAATTGAGCAAAAACCCGCCCTTAAATACTAGAATTATATACATATTACACTTTGGGGCCGGAAGATTGACGGGAGTTTGTTAATCTTTCAGCGGGACAATCCACGGGCTGTACACGACCCGAGGACTTCGTTCATGTATCGATTATTGGACTGCATTACCCAGGACCATATCTATGGCCTGGTTGCAGTGGCGGCTTTTATTTGCGTCATTGGCTCGGTGCTCTCCACCCATATGTCCTCCCGCTTGACACAATGGAAGGGCAAGCGGCGCCTCGTGCAACTGCCCTTGGCGGGGTTGATTACCGGAGCGACGATCTGGTCGACCCATTTTATCGCAATGCTGGCTTATGACCCAGGCTATGCACATGGCTATGAACCAGTCTTGACCGGTCTGTCGCTCTTGGTGGGGATCTTGGGTTCGGTCGCGGCCAACGCCTGGCTGGCCTATGGCAACAACCGCTATGCGCCCTATGTGGCTGGGGCAATTTTTGGCCTCTGTGTGGCTGCGATGCATTACACTGGCATGAGCGCCTATCTGTTGCCGGGGAGGATTGTCTGGAGCCTGCCGCATATGGTGGCATCTGTTCTATTAGGAGCGGGCTTAGGGGCTATCAGCTACGGGTTGATTGCCAAACGTCTTGATGGGATGGCAGGGCGGATCTGGCCAGCTGCCACTATGGTCTTGGCAATCTGTCTGATGCATTTCACCGGCATGAGCGCGGTGGAGATCCGTCTCGACTCGTCTGTAGTTGTGCCCCCCATGGCGATTTCGGACACCGCTATGGCGATGCTTATTTTTGGTGTCACCGTGATCATCCTGCTGATTGCCATTGCTTCGGCAAGTATCGAGGTCAATCTTGAGGGTGAATCACGCTCGCAACTTGAACACGCAGCCCTGCATGACCCCCTGACCAGTATGCCCAACCGCATGTGGCTGGCCCGCAAAATGGACGACTTGGCGACACAGTTGGCCGAGGATGAAACGGCGCGGGTGGCAATGCTGACGATGGATCTCAACCTCTTTAAGGAGGTGAACGATCTGCACGGTCACGCCATGGGCGATGCAGTGTTGCGCCGGGTCGCTTGGCGATTGAGCATGCAACTGGGGGAGGGCGAATATGTTGCACGGGCGGGTGGCGATGAATTTGTGGCCATACAGGTTGGCTTTCGCTGCATCGAGGAGGTGCTGAGCTTTGCCAAACGGTTGCATGCGGCCATCATCGAGCCTATCGACCTCGAAGAGGTCTCTCTGCGTGTTGGGGCATCCATAGGGATTGCAACGACGCTGGAGGATGGGCGAGATGCAGCCCAGTTGCTGCATAAATCGGATGTGGCGATGTATCGGGCCAAGTCAGAAACCGACCGGCCAATCTGCCTGTTTGATGAGGAAATGGGTCGGATCAACCGCAACAAGATGCAGCTCGTCCATGACCTGCGCAGGGCGCTGGAAAACGACGAATTCGAACTGGTGTATCAGCTGCAGAACCGGTTGGAAACACTGGCGCCAGAAGGGTTCGAGGTTCTGCTGCGCTGGAATCATCCGACCCGCGGACGGGTGTCGCCAGAAGAGTTTATCCCGGTCGCCGAGGAAACCGGCCTGGTGCGCGACATCGGTGCCTGGGTTCTACGGGAGGCCTGCCGCGAGGCAGCTCAATGGGATTACCCCTATAGTGTTGCTGTCAATGTGGCACCGCAGCAGCTGGTACAGCCCTCGTTTCTGGAAAACGTGATGGACAATTTGTTCGAAACTGGCCTGCTGCCGCAGCGTTTGGAACTGGAGATCACCGAGGCCAGCATTATCCACGACCAGGCACATACGCTCAAGGTGATGCACAAGCTGAAGGCGCTGGGTATTCGGATTGCCATGGATGATTTTGGCACCGGCTATTCGTCGCTGTCGATGTTGCAGACCTTCCCCTTTGACAAGATCAAGATTGACCGCAGCTTTATTCAGGATGTGCATAAGAACCCGCAACGTGCCGCGATTGTGCGCTCCACCTTGCTGCTTGGTGATGCACTGGACATTCCGGTACTCGCTGAAGGGGTCGAGAGCGAAGACGAGCTTATATTCCTGCGTGAGGAAAATTGCACCTCAAGCCAGGGCTACTACTTTGGCCTGCCAATGGCCCGCGAGGACATGCGCCGGATCACCTGCAAACCTATTGACGATCAAGAAGAAAATGCCGCGTGAACACCTGCGGTTTTGGTGACCACCTTCCATAAAGCGAAGGAATACCTTTCATTGCTGCAGGCGGTTTGGCTAAGGCGGGCACTGATCGGGGGTATCGTTTCAATCGCAACACCTTACGTTGGAGCCCCCGCCCGGGGCATGCCTTCGCATTCCGGCGCATAAGCTAAATCCAGATCAACGTCGCCAAACGTCTTGGCGGCCTTTTTCATCAATGCGCTGGGCCAAGCCAGTAAATTCGGCTTCGAGGAATTTATGGAACCGTTTAACTGCCGGGCGAAGAGGGCGGTCAGGGTCCCACAAAAGCCCAAGCTCTCTTTCGGGGTGTTCCAGTTTCACCGGCAGCGCTGTGATGATCTTCGTTGTGCTTTGCATGAAGACGACGGAATACGGTAAAACAGTGAGAGAATTTGATCCGGCCATCACGCTGAATATTGATGCAAGCGAGCCACCGGTAAAGCTGACCCGAAAGTCCGTAATCCCGATGCTTTGCAGAGCCATGCGCAGGTCTTCATAGAGCGGGCTTCCGGCAGGTGGCGCGATCCAGGGGTAGGCCGCTATATCTTCCAGCTTGAACGCTGATTTACGTGCGAGCGGGTGGGATGGCGCACATGCTATGACATTTCTACCGCGCAAAATTGGCTTGAAACTCAACTTCGGTGGCACCGCATTGGCATTGACCGGGCAGATTGCCAAATCGATCAGGCCAGCGCTGAGCTGTTCGCTAAGCTCAGGTAAATACCCATAGGTTTGATGAATGGTGACATCGGGAAAGGCTGTTTGAAAAGAAGCAAGCATTCCAGAGATAACGCCGTCCATAAAAATTGGTGTGCCCGCAATGCGTGCGGTTCCAGCCTTGCCTCTGGAATACAGCTCTGCAGCGGTTTGGGCTGCCTCACTGGCCTTTGCCACCACTCTTCCCTGTTCAGCCAGCGTCAGGCAAAGCTCTGTCGGCCTCAGGGGCCTTTTTCCCTTTTCGAATAACCGCGCCCCAAGCCTTTTCTCCAGCATCGCCAAAGAACGAGAAACGCTTGGTTGAGACTTGTTAAGTGCGGCAGCGCCTTCGCTCAACCCGCCCGCGTCGATGATGGCAGACAGCATATGCAGGTGATTTGGATCAATCTTCATAACCTAAAGGTATATTGATTGTCTCATATTCGATCAACCACTCAGTTTTTGCATCTAATATGGACGAAACAATGAGCGGAGAAGACATCGTGCCACAGCCAATTCAGAATTCGGACACAGCTGTTCGCGTTGTCTTTGGGGCGGCAAAGCGCATGTCCATCGCCGCCGAAGTCCAGCGGATCGGCGCATCCAAGGTGCTGGTTCTGGCCACGCCGCAACAGAGCGACGCGGCGTTGGAGATTGCCGAATTGCTTGGGCCTTTGGCGGTTGGGGTCTTTTGCAAAGCAGAAATGCATACCCCTGTTCATGTCACAGAGGCCGCGATGGCCCAGGTTGCTGAAACGCAAACAGATTGCCTGATTGCCATCGGTGGCGGATCAACCACCGGGCTAGGCAAAGCGATTGCTTTTAGAACCGGCCTGCCACAGATCGTGATCCCAACGACCTATGCAGGCAGTGAATGCACGCCAATCCTCGGCCAAACGGAAAAGGGTGTCAAAACCACCCTGAGCGACCCAAGCGTTTTGCCAGAGGTCATCCTGTACGATTCTGAGTTGGTGAGGACGCTTCCTGTGCCAATGACGGTCACATCGGCGCTGAATGCGATGGCCCATGCGGCAGAGGCGCTGTATGCGACCAATCGCACAGGCGAAACAACCGCAATGGCGATCCAGGGGCTTGAAGCCTTCATTGATGGCCTGCCCAGGGTGCTCAGGGAGCCGTCTGACCTAGTGGCGCGCGAAGCAACTCTGCGCGGCGCATGGGCCTGTGGGACCGTTTTGGGGCGGGTCGACATGGCCCTGCATCACAAACTTTGTCACACGCTGGGCGGCGCATTCAATCTGCCCCATGCAGAAACTCATGCGATCGTTCTGCCCCATGCCATTGCCTACAATGCCCGCGCCGCCGGGCGCGAATTACAGCCAATTTGTGATCTTCTGGGCGGCGAAAACGCTGGAACAGCGCTGCACGCTTTTGCTCAAAAGATGAACGCACCAACCGCTTTACGCGACTTGGGCCTGCAACAGCGCGATCTTGATCACGCCGCAGATCTGGCAACCACAAAACCCTATCCAAACCCACAGCCCGTGACCCGCGATGACATTCGCGCGCTGTTGCAGGCTGCCTGGGCCGGAGACGCACCAATTCAATAAGCATCACGATGTTTGGGAGGACATTATGTTATCACGCCGTAAGCTACTTCAATCATCCGCCGCAACCGGCCTGACGCTGGCTGCCGGGGGGCTTGCTGCCCCGGCGCTGGGGCAGGGCGCAAAAATCCGGCTTGGCTATGTCAGCCCTCAGTCCGGTCCCTTGGCTGCCTTTTCGGATGCCGACGGTTTCATCATCGACGGCTTCCTGAATTCCGAGGCTGGCGCAAACTTCGAGGTGATCGTCAAGGATAGCCAGTCCAACCCAAACCGTGCCGCCGAAGTCGCCAAAGAGCTGATTATTGATGACGAAATCGATATGATGCTTGTGGCTTCGACACCGGAAACCACCAATCCCGTTGCCACAACCTGCGAGTCCGAAGAGATCCCGGTGATTTCTACCGTGGCGCCCTGGCAGCCCTATTTCATCGGCCAGCAGGGCAACCCTGGTGATCCGAACAGCTGGCGGCCGTTTGACTTCAGCTTCCACTTTTTCTGGGGGCTAGAGGATGTCATTTCCACCTTTACCGCCATGTGGAACCAGCTTGATACCAACAAATCAGTCGGGGCCATTTTCCCCAATGATGGGGACGGCAATGCATGGGGGGACCCAAATGCGGGCTTCCCGCCCGTACTGGACGCCCAAGGGTTCAGCCTGACAGATACGGGGCGGTATCAGAACCTCACAGATGATTTCAGCGCGCAAATCAATGCTTTCAAAGCAGCCAATTGCGAGATCGTCACAGGCGTCCCCATTCCGCCAGACTTCACGACCTTCTGGACGCAGGCGAAACAGCAAGGGTTCAACCCAAAGGCTGCCAGTATTGGCAAAGCAATCCTGTTCCCGCAAGCCGTCGAAGCACTGGGCGAACATGGTCACAACCTGAGTTCCGAAGTCTGGTGGTCCCCGTCGCATCCCTTTGCGTCATCGCTCACGGGGCAATCCGCAGGCGACCTTGCAGCGCGCTATACGGGAACGACAGGTAAGTCCTGGACCCAGCCGATTGGCTTTGCCCATGCCTTGTTCGAGATGGCAGCAAACGTCATGGGACGCGTAGAAGACAGCCGCGACCCTGACGAAGTCACCTCTGCCATTGCTGCAACGCAACTGGATTCAATGGTTGGGCGCATCGCCTTTGATGGTGCAGGCCTGCCGCCCTTTGCGGCGCAGAACGTGGCCAAGACACCGCTCGTCGGTGGCCAGTGGCGCCTCAAGGATAGCGGCGGTTACGAGCTGGTGATTGTGGAAAATTCCAAACATCCAAACATCCCGACAGGCGGAGCAATGGAAGAAATTTCCTAAAGCTTCTGCATCTGCGCCCCGCCGACCCTGGCGGGGTGCCTCTCTCTCCTCTTGTTAGATGGCCCCTTCCTTTGGGGCCTTGGATAAAGCCATGTCGATCCTATCGCTCCAATCAGTTACCAAAAGTTTCGGCGCCTTGACGGTGACGGATGATGCCAGCTTTGATGTTCCGCAGGGGCAGGCGCTGGGCATCATCGGGCCAAATGGGGCGGGTAAATCGACCCTGTTCAACCTGATCACCGGTACTATTCGTGCCAACCAGGGCAGCATTCATTTTGAAGGGCGCGACGTAACCAAAGTGTCGGCGATGGAGCGCTGCCTGACAGGGATCGGGCGATCCTTTCAAATCCCGCAGCCCTTTGAAAAGCTGACAGTCTACGAGAACCTCCTGGTTGCCGCGACCCATGGGCGCAACATGTCCGAAGCTGCGGTGCGTGACGATTGCGCCGAGGTTCTGGAGCGAACGGAACTGATCGCCCAAGCGAACACGCCTGCGGGGCAGCTGTCGCTGTTGGAACGCAAACGGCTGGAACTGTCCCGTGCCATGGCGACGCAGCCCAAACTGTTGTTGCTGGATGAAATCGCAGGCGGCTTGACCGAAGGCGAATGTCAGGCGCTGATCCGCACCATCAAGGACATCCATGCGCAAGGCGTCACGATCATCTGGATTGAACATGTGCTGCACGCGCTGACCTCGGTGGTGGAGCGCCTGCTGGTGCTGGATTTCGGCAAAGTTATCGGGCTCGGTGATCCGGATGAGATCATGGCAAGCCGGGAAGTCCAAGAAATTTATCTGGGGATCGAAGTCTAATGGGCCTTTTGAGCACGCAGAACCTGACCGCCCACTACGGGGATTTTCAAGCGCTCTTTGGAGTTGATATCGACTTGGGCGAGGCTGAAACCATTGCGATCATCGGCGCAAACGGTGCTGGCAAGACGACGCTCATGCGCTCAATTGCCGGTGTTCTACGCAATGAGCCAAAAGCGGTGCTTTATGACGGCATCCCAATCGGTACGCAGCCCGCAGATGAAATCATGTCCCAAGGCGTCGCGATGGTGCCTGAAGGGCGTAAAATTTTCCCCTCCCTAAGCGTCGAGGAGAACCTTTTGATCGGCACCTATGGGCGCAAGATCAAGGGGCACTGGACGTTGGACACTGTCTATGAACTCTTCCCGATCCTGGGAGAGCGGCGGAACACTCCGGGGACGGCGCTCTCGGGTGGGCAGCAACAGATGGTCGCCATTGGCCGGGCGCTGATGAGCAACCCACGGGTGCTGCTTTGCGATGAAATCAGCCTCGGGCTGGCGCCCGTCGTCATCAAGGACATTTACCAAGCCATTCCGCAGATCAAAACGGCGGGCGCATCGTTGATCGTGGTGGAACAAGACATCGCGCAGGCCATGGCCGTCGCCGACCGGGTCTATTGCATGATGGAGGGGCGTATCACCCTGACGGGCACGCCCGACAGCCTGTCACGCGACGACATTCACGACGCATATTTTGGAGCAGGCCATTGATCTGGATCGATACAATCATTCAAGGCATCCTGCTGGGTGGCCTTTATGCACTTTTTGCCTCAGGCCTGAGCCTGGTGTTCGGGATCATGCGCCTGGTGAACCTCGCCCATGGCGATCTGATTGTGATGGGCGCTTACCTTATTCTGGTGTTGGTGACCTTGCTGGGCCTTTCACCGTTTATCGCAGCCCTTATCGCCATGCCGGTAATGTTTGCATTTGGCTATCTGCTGCAAAAGTTCCTGCTGAACCGAACGCTGGGCGATGATATCCTGCCGCCATTACTGGTGACATTTGGCCTGTCGATTGCGCTGCAAAACGCGCTTCTGGAAGGCTTTTCTGCTGATAGCCAACGCTTGCCGACAAATGCGCTGACAACGGCCTCACTCGACGTTGGGCCGATCACTCTGGGTGTCATGCCGTTGCTGACCTTTGGCTCTGCTGTTTTGGTGATTGTTGGGCTGAACCAGCTGTTTTACCGGACCGAGCTTGGCCGCGCCTTTCGTGCCACATCCGATGACGCAACCACCGCCAGCCTGATGGGCATCAAGCCTGCGAACATCTTTGCCACCGCTACAGGCATTGCACTGGTGATCGTCACAGTTGCGGCGCTTTACCTTGGCCTGCGTGCAAATTTTGACCCCAATATCGGCCCCGCCCGCCTGATCTATGCCTTTGAGGCCGTTATCATCGGAGGTCTTGGCTCGCTTTGGGGCACGCTACTGGGCGGGGTCATCATCGGCGTGGCCCAAACGCTGGGCGCGGCCATCAATCCCGAATGGCAAATCCTGTCCGGGCACATTGCGTTTCTTGTGGTGCTGCTTTTGCGCCCCCGCGGCCTATTTCCGAGAGCGAATGACTGATGGCATATTCTGTAACAACTCAAACCCCCGCCTCGCGGATTGCCGCCATCCTTGGCGTTGTCCTGATCGCCGTTTTGATCGCGCTGCCGTTCTTTGCGGGCCGCAGCGCAATTCAGGACATGTTTTTCATCCTGACAATGCTGGTTCTGGCGCAGTTCTGGAACCTGCTTGCGGGCTACAGCGGGCTGGTGAGCATTGGGCAACAGGCCCTTGTCGGGATGGGCGCCTACGCGCTGTTCGGCGCGGTGATCCTTTGGGGCGTTGATCCAGTTCCCGCGATCCTTTTTGCAGGCATCGCAGCACTTGTGATCGCTGTACCCACCGCGTTTTTCGCTTTCCGCCTCAATGGCGCCTATTTTGCCATCGGTACCTGGGTCATCGCCGAAGTGGTGCGCTTGCTGGTTGCCCAATGGAAAACCCTGGGCGGCGGAACCGGTACATCCTTGCCTCGTGACGCAACCCGCGACATGTGGTTCGTTGATCTCATCAAAGAGACGCTTGATGTGCGCTCAGCCGCGGCACGCGATATCCTGGCCTATTGGCTGGCACTGGTGCTGGCTCTTGCGACAATCGGCTGCATCTACTGGCTGCTGCGCACACGGCGCGGGCTTGCGTTGGCTGCAGTGCGTGACAACACCCAGGCTGCGGAATCCGTTGGCGTGGATGCAGGGCGGATGAAATGGATCGTGTTCCTGAGCTCCGCTTTTGGCACCGGGCTCGCAGGGGGGCTGATCTATATGCAAAAAGCCCGCATCAGCCCAGACGCGGCCTTTAGCGCCACCGACTGGACGGCCTATGTGATTTTCATTGTTGTCATCGGCGGCATCGGCACCATTGAGGGCCCGATCCTCGGCGTGCTTGTGTTCTTTGCGCTGCAATCCCTGCTCGCTGATTTTGGCAGCTGGTATCTTATGACCCTTGGTGTGCTGGCCATCGCGATCATGCTGGTCGCCCCACGTGGCCTTTGGGGACTCGTCTCCGAACGCACCGGGCTTCACCTTTTTCCAATACGCCGCCGCCTGAGTGGTGGCAGACTCAAACTTGAGGAGAAATAAACTCATGGCAGATATCACGACAGAGGTTTTGATCATCGGTACCGGGCCTGCTGGCTCCACAAGCGGCGCCCTGTTGTCCAGCTACGGTGTCGAGAATATCGTCATCAACCGGTATCACTGGCTGGCAAACACGCCACGCGCGCACATCACCAACCAGCGCACAATGGAAGTGCTGCGAGATCTGGGCAAAGAGGTGGAGAGTGAAGTCTACCTCAATGCGATGGACCAGAGCCTGATGGGGGAAAACGTTTTCTGCGAAAGCCTTGCGGGGGAAGAAATCGGCCGCATGAAATCCTGGGGAACGCATCCTTTGTCCAAGGCGGAACACTTGCTGTCTTCGCCAACCTTTATGAACGATCTGCCCCAGACCTTCATGGAGCCGATCCTGTTCAAAACGGCCTGCAAGCGCGGCAGCCGCGCCCGGATGAGCACAGAGTATAAATCCCACGTTCAAGATGCCGAAGGGGTGACAACCACCTGCCTTGATCGCATGACAGGCCAGGAGATCACTATTCGCTCAAAGTACCTGATTGGCGCAGATGGCGGCAATTCTCTGGTGGCCGAGAACGAAGACCTGCCCTTTGAAGGAAAAATGGGTGTTGGCGGGTCGATGAATATCTATTTCCGCGCTGACCTGACCAAATATGTCGCCCACCGTCCTTCGGTTCTGTATTGGGTAATGCAGCCCGGTGCCAATGTTGGCGGGATCGGTATGGGTCTGATCCGCGCCATCCGCCCCTGGAATGAATGGCTGATCGTTTGGGGCTATGACATCAACGAACCTGCCCCGGTGGTGGACGAAGCGATGGCGACGGATGTGGCCCGCCAATTGGTTGGTGATCCAGAGCTTGAGATTGACCTCATCAGCGCCAACACCTGGACAGTAAACGATACCTACGCCACGCAGATGTCCAAAGGGCGCGTGTTCATCATGGGGGACGCGGCGCACCGGCATCCGCCCTCAAATGGGCTTGGCTCGAACACCTCCATTCAAGACGCATTCAACCTGTGCTGGAAAATGGCCGCCGTGGTCAAAGGGGAAGCAGGCGAGAGCTTGCTGGACAGCTACACCGCCGAGCGCGCACCCGTGGCCAAACAGATCGTGACCCGTGCAAACCAGTCTATCGGTGAATTTGGCCCAATTTTTGAAGCCCTCGGCATGACCGGGGGATTGGACATTGATCAGATCAAGGCCAACATGGATGCCCGATGTGGCACGACACCAGAGGCAGAGGCACAGCGCGCGGCGTTAAATTCAGCGATTGCATTCAAGAAGTATGAATTTGATGCCCATGGTGTTGAAATGAACCAGCGCTATGCCTCAGCTGCGACAGTGACCGATGGTCAGATCGAACCTGATTTTGCACTGGATGCGGACCTTCATTATCAGCCAACCACCTGGCCGGGCGCACGCATTCCACATGCCTGGCTGTTTGATCAAAAAGGCGACAAACACTCAACGCTCGACCTGGCGGGTGGCGGGGCCTTCACGCTCTTCACTGGCCTTGGCGGGAGGGCCTGGGCAGAGGCTGCAGAACAAGTTTCCAAGGCCTTGGGCGTCAAGCTGGAGGCGCATGTAATTGGGCCGCGTCAGGACTATGTCGATCATACTGGCGATTGGGCGCGGGCGCGTGAAGTGGGCGATGCCGGCTGCATCCTGACCCGCCCCGATCAACATGTCTGCTGGCGCAATGACGCGATGGCGGATGATCCCGTGGCGGAGCTGACCCGGGTTCTGACTGCAATTCTGGCACGATAGGAAAACATGATGTCCACACAAGAACAGGGCTATTTCACCGAAGAAAACTCTGCCGAGGTTGTGATCAGTCGCAATGCGCAGGCAAAAGACGCACGTCTTGCTGCCGTTATGGGCGCGATCACCAAACATCTGCATGCTGCCGTGAAAGAAATTGAACCAACGCAGGAAGAGTGGTTCGAAGCGATCCAGTTCCTCACCAAAGTAGGGCATACCTGTGATGATTGGCGGCAGGAGTTTATCCTGCTGTCGGATAGCCTTGGGGTGTCAATGTTGGTCGATGCGATCAACAACAGAAAACCATCCGGCGCATCAGAGTCCACCGTGCTTGGCCCGTTCCATGTGCCGGATGCCCCCGAGTTGCCAATGGGGTCCGACATCTGCCTTGATGAAAAGGGCGAACCGATGTTGGTCAAGGGCCGCATCCTTGGCACCGATGGCGTTCCGATCAAGGGGGCCAAGATTGATGTCTGGCAGGCAAATGATGAAGGCTTTTACGATGTTCAGCAAAAGGGGCTGCAGCCTGACTTCAACCTGCGCGGGGTGTTTCGCACTGGGGCAGATGGCTCGTATCATTTCAAAGGGGTAAAGCCGAAATTCTACCCAATTCCCGATGATGGGCCTGTTGGTCAAATGCTCGAAAAACTCGGGCGCCACCCCTTTAGGCCCGCGCATTTGCACTACATCCTCGAAGCGGAGGGTTTTGAGACACTGATCACCCATATCTTTGATCCAGACGACCCATATATCCACTCGGATGCGGTTTTTGGGGTGAAAGAAAGTCTGCTCGCCAAGTTTGAGCTGGTCAAAGACCCGGCCCGCATCGCAGAGGCTGGCTTTGCTGGACCTTACTACGAAGTGGTCCATGATTTTGTATTGGCGCCAAGCACATGAGCACGCCTTGTATCATCTGTGTCGCGATTACCGGGAGCTTGCCGCGCAAGGCAGATAACCCGGCCGTGCCAATCACCGTCTCAGAGCAGATCGAAAGCACACATGCGGCTTTTGAGGCGGGGGCAAGCATCGTGCATGCCCATGTGCGCAATGACGACGAAACCCCGTCCAGTGACCCTGAAAAATTCGCGGCCCTGAAAGACGGGGTGGAAAAACATTGCCCCGGCATGATCATCCAGTTTTCTACGGGCGGGCGGTCTGGCGCAGGTCAAACACGGGGAGGCATGCTGCCGCTGGGCCCCGACATGGCCTCGCTCTCGGTGGGGTCAAACAATTTCCCGACGCGGGTGTATGAAAACCCGCCAGAGCTTGTGGATTGGTTGGCGGCAGAAATGCTGTCCTATTCCATCAAGCCAGAGATCGAAGCCTTTGATCTGTCCCACATCCTGAAGGCCGCAGACATGCACAGACGCGGCCAGATCAAAGATACCCCGTATGTCCAATTTGTCATGGGGGTGAAAAACGCCATGCCTGCAGATCGCCAGGTGTTTGACTTTTATGTCCAGACCGTCAAACGGCTGTTTGGCGAAAAGGCGCAGTGGTGTGCAGCCGGGATTGGTGCAAATCAGCTCGTTTTGAATGAATGGTCGGTGTCATCAGGCGGCCATGCGCGCACAGGGCTAGAGGACAACATCCGCCTCAGCAAGACGCAGCTTGCGCCGTCGAATGCCGCTTTGGTGCAACGTGTCGCTGATATCTGCGCGCAGCATCACAGACCGGTCGCAACAGCAAGCCAAGCGCGCCGTATATTGGGTATTGCGTGAGAACCCAGCACTCAAGTCGCACGGCCCCCTGATCCGCGCCACTTGAGTGGTCCAAGTTGAATGTGACGGCCTTATCGGCCTGGTTTCCAGAGCCGGTGGGCTGCCCCAATACATCGGACCTGTCACGCTTGCGGACCGCCCCAGCGGGTTCGGCTACAATCCGCTGATCCTGTGGGGTGGCTGAACATGTCGGATGAATGGGTTTGACCCCTAGGTCAGCGCTCCCGTCTGCCGCTTTTGGTCAGTCTCCCCGTTTCGCAAAATGGTAAGGGATCCTTACCCTTGACCCCCATCTTGGATAAGATGAATAATGATGTGCTGCCGCCCAAGGCCAGCACCCGGCAACTGCTGCTAGGTTCAACACTGCACAATCAGGAGCCAACATATGTTGCGTCGCCATATCGCCTCTTTGGTGCTCTGTCTCAGCGTCTTTCCAGGTGTGGTATTGGCCCAACCCGCCGAGAAGGCAGCATCGCCGCTTTTCCTGGAGCTGAACGCCCTCCAGGATGTGGGGGCAACCTGTCGGCTGACTTTCCTGGTGCGCAATGAGACAGGCCAGCTTATCGACCAGAGCATTTTTGAAACTGTGATCTTTGACACCTCAGGTGGCGTGGTGAGCCTGTCGCTTTTTGATTTTCGCGAGCTGCCTGAAAACCGGCCTCGGGTGCGCCAATTTGAGCTGCCAAATATGGCCTGCAGCACGGTGGGGCAGGTGCTGATCAACGGTGCAAACTCCTGCCTCGTCGATGGGGTCGAAAGTAAGATCTGCGATAAGGCGCTTTCGCTGAGCAGCCGGCAAACAGTGGAGTTGCTGGGATGAAGTCATTTGATGTCATCCGCGAGATCCTCGCCCTTGGTGGTCCGGTGGTTTTGATCCTGATTGCGGTGTCAGTACTGACGCTTGGGGTGACGCTGTACAAGCTCTGGCAGTTTGCCGCCTGCGGCGTTGGCCGCCATCGTGTGCTCTCAGACGCTCTGGAGGCCTGGGATGCCGGGGAGCGACAGGCGGCGCAGCGGCGGATCTCTGAGAGCCGCAGCTATCTGGCGCCTTTGTTGCGTGCGGCAATGCAGGCCCAGGGCCAGGCTGATCTTGAGGGGCGACTTGAAGCCGAAGCAGGGCTGGCCCTTGCCGGGCTGGAGCGCGGCTTTCGGTTTCTCGACACCGTTGCCCAGCTTGCGCCTTTGTTGGGGTTGTTTGGCACGGTTCTTGGTATGATCGAGGCCTTCCAGAACCTGCAAGGTGCCGGCTCTTCGGTTGATCCGTCTTTGCTGGCCGGAGGGATCTGGGTGGCCCTGCTGACCACCGCTGTCGGGCTGGCCGTGGCCATGCCGACCTCTATGGTTCTGGCCTGGTTTGAAAGCCGAACTGCACGCGAAAGAGTGTTTGCCGACAAAGCCCTGCAAACCGTTCTGGTGCCCGGCCAGGCAGAAAGCCAAGCCGGGTCTCAGTCAACGGGCCAGGTCCGGGCCGCCGAGGCACAGGTTGCCACATCTTTCGATGCGTAACCAAGCCCCCTTTGTCCGGCGTGCCTTGTCGATGACGCCGCTCATTGATGTGATCTTTTTGCTGTTGCTGTTCTTCATGTTGACCTCGACCTTTTCAACCTTTGGTGAAATCGAGTTGGGCCAGGCGACCGCCGGGACCGCGGCGCCACAGACACAACCCGATCAAAGGGTTTTTGTGCAGCTTGGGGCCTCACGCCTTGTTTTGAATGGCGCATCGGTCACTTTGGAAGAACTGGCTGCACAGGTTGAAACCGGGCAGGTGCTGGTTAGTCTTGATGCCGATACCTCGGCGCAGCGGGTGGTGGATCTGTTGGTGCATCTGCGTGGCCGCAAGGGGCTGTCCGTCATGGTGCTGGAATGATCCCATGATCAGGCGCCCCCGCATAGGCCGCAAACGCGACTCGACGATCACGCTGATCAACGTGGTTTTCCTGATGCTGATCTTTTTCCTGATCGCCGGCACGGTTGCGCCGCCGCTGGACAGCAATTTACAGTTGGTGGAAACCTCTGGCCTGGAAGGGCGTGAGCCGCCGGATGCGCTGGTGTTGCACCAGGATGGCAGATTGAGCTTCCGGGGCGCTGTGACCGATCCTCAGACATATATGGCTGACCATGGGGCCAAGCCGGTGCGCATCGTCCCGGACCGCGCCGTGCCAGGGGCCCGTTTGATTGAGGTGACCGGCGCATTGCGCCGTCTGGGCGCGCCCGGCGTTTTTCTCGTGACTGTGCGGTCCCTGGAATGATCCGAGGCTCCACTGTTATCGCGATGGCCGCATTGCTGCTGTCGCTGCTGCTGC
Organism: Phaeobacter sp. G2; assembly: GCA_025163595.1. NCBI lineage: Bacteria > Pseudomonadati > Pseudomonadota > Alphaproteobacteria > Rhodobacterales > Roseobacteraceae > Phaeobacter > Phaeobacter sp. G2. Next base: position 3,547,981 of record CP104100.1, on the reverse strand, counting down.
ATTTTGGCGGTTTGCATGCTGTGCAGACTAGGCCGTCTCCGCAGCCGTCTGAGCAGGGAGGGGAGGATGCCATCGCTGTTGGCAACGCCTTTGAAGACTTTACCGAACCGCAGCCAGAGCCGCCCCCTGCTGAAACAACTCCGCCGCCCGAACCGGAACCCGCTGATGTGCCCGAGCCGGAGCCTGCCGATGTCCCGGAGCCAGAAAGTGCAAAACCGCCGATCAGTGAGGCGCTTGTTGCATCCGAGACACCGCAGAGCAGTTTTACACCGGACACAGGCACGGCAGAGGAGGTGACGTCGCAAGCAGCTGGAGCTGGCGAACAGGCGCCGGACCAGATTGCTGAACCCCAGACACGCTCACCCTCTGGCGCTCAGCAGGACAGCCTTGCCGAACCGCAGCAAACAGCACCGACAGTGCCCGACCCAACACCCGCCCTACCAGTTGCCCCGACGGCGCCAGTCCCCCCTGCGCCACAGCCTCGCGCGGCCTTGTCGGTTTCCGTCCCGCCCAGTCTGCCTGTTACCCCGTCGCCGGTGCCCTCAATGGTTCCCACTATTCCCCTGGGAGAAGCCTCCGCGCCTGAAACACTGGAGCCATTGAGTGACCCAGAGGCTGAAGGCAGCCCCCCCGAAAGAGCGGACACAGCGCAAGGTGAGACCGATCAGGCCGTTGCCGTTTCGTTGCGCCCACAGCTGTCGCGCCGCCGCTCCCAGGTCGCGCCCACAGGGGCGAGAGAGGCCGCAACGGACCTGAGCGCTCTTCGGTCTCCACCACTGATTGAATCGCCTCTGAGCGCCTATCAAAACGGTGAAACCAATCCCTTTGCCGGGCAAAGCGGTGGGTCCCTGGCCGAAGGCTTTGGCCTGCAGTCGAGCCGCAATACCGGCAACGCCAGCACCACCAACTATGCCGGCCGGGTTTTGCTTCATCTCAACCGAGCCGTCTCGGTCCGGGTTTCGGTTCCAGGCGTTGTTCAGGTTCTGTTTGAGATAAATCCTGATGGCTCATTGGCGGGGGTCGAAATTATCAGCAATACAGGCACGCAAGAGCTGGCTCGTGCCGCCAAGAGGCAGGTTCAAAACGCCGATCCCTTCCCGCCGCCACCAAAAGGTGTCAAACGGAGAATGTCCTTTGTTTACCGAAGCAACTAACCTCTTGCCCAGCTGAAACGTGATTGCCAAGGTCCCCAGCAGGATCGCCAGCGCGCGCCGATAGTGGGGCTGGGGTTATACTCAGGCATTGGGCTGCCTCCATCTGTGCGCTCGTGCCATCATGACAAGTCGGATGAACCAGGCGATCACCAATAATTTATTGCAAATTTCGTTTTTCTTCAATGGTTTGGTGTGCATCAAGCCCCGCTTGCTCACCGCGGTTGAGCGCCCACAATCCTTTTAAAGAATTTGGAAGAATTTCTAAGTAATCTTAGCAGAGAGCTATTATGAAAATGGAACGTCAAAGTGACAATCAACGACCGCCGCCTACATGCTCGACCGACACAGGGAGAAGCTCCCTTTGGTCTTCATGAAGTATTTATCTCGCGAACAGACGAACGCGGTGTGATCAAAGCAGCCAACTATGTGTTCAAGCGGGTTGCTCACTATGAATGGGACGAACTTCTCGGTGCCCCGCACCGGATCATTCGGCATCCAGATATGCCCAAAGGTGTATTCCACCTGTTGTGGGAAACCCTGAAACGCGGCGAGAGCATAGGTGCCTACGTCAAGAACAAAACAAAAGACGGCCTGCATTACTGGGTTTTTGCGGTCATTGTCCCTTGCCCCGGTGGATACCTCTCTGCGCGTATTCGCCCCAGCAGCGCAATGTTCACCGAGGTCAAAAATGCCTATGCAGAGCTACTGCAGGCCGAAGGGGACGGTGATCTGTCTCCGAGCGACAGTGCGGAGTTGTTGAAAAAATGGGTGCTTTCAAAAGGGTATGAAAACTATCACCAGTTTTGCACCGCCGCTCTAACCGAAGAGCTGCTTTCGCGTTCTGCCGGTCTCGATACGGCTCCGGATCCAAAGATCCTGCAACTGCAGCAAACTGTATCAGATGCCAATGCGCTAGTTGCCGAAACCAAAAGCCTGATTGGGGAATTTGATGCAATGCGGACCATTCCTCATAATCTGAGAGTGATCGCATCTCGCATCGAGCCAGCAGGTGGCCCTGTTACCGTATTATCGCAAAACTATGGCAGTATGTCTTCTGAGATGTCGAACTGGTTCGAGGCCAACGTCATGGGAGAAAACAGCAATTTCCACAAGATTAAAGTCGCGGTGACCAACCGTCTGTTTGTTGAGGGCATGACCCGCATTTTGGAAGAATGTGACGATCTCCTCTCCAAAGAGCGCCGGGCGCTGGGGACGGCCGATATTGCGAAAGAGCGTGAGATCCTTGCGAATCTTATCAAAAGAGAGAGGGAGCAGGCCTGTAAAGGCGGCGAGCAAGTCAATTTCGAAGCTGACAGAATTCAACATGCTTGCAATGTGATGCACCGACAGTTTTTGGGACTAAGCACCACGAGGGTTCTTTGCAAAATCGAAGCTGCGCGGTTGCCCAAAGATGGGGAAACCCTGGATGACATCATCAATCAGCTCGGCAGTTTTCAAAGAAGCATTGCAGAGCGTTTGACAACTATTGCCAAGCTGAGCGACCAAATCCGCGCCATAGAATAGAGCACGGCGGAGTGCCTTGTCTCCTGTGTGGTGAACCGAGCGGTGATCGGTGAACCGCCAGCGGGGGCTGCCGCAATTGCGGCAGAACTGAAACACCTAGGCTAGCGGGTTTGAGATGCGGTAAATCTAAGGCAATCCTCATGTACGCCACCACAAAATGTGTAGCGTTTGTGTAGTGGTATAGCCACTAACACCATGAAAGCACTGCAATTTCAATGAAAAATGGTGCCCCCACACGGATGTGACCCCCTTCAATTACTGTTGTTTTACAAGCGCTTAAGTACACCGCTTCGAGGGTTTTGTGTAGTGGTTGTGTAGCGGTTTGGCTGAAGTAGCGGCTGGAGGCAGCACGTATGCGCTGCCCCGATGTTCATTTACTTGGTAGCCCGACAATCAACCTAGGGTTTGTACCGAAGCAAGGTCCCCCTAAAGGCCTGTGGGGTCCCCAGCATGTAGAACCAAGCAAGCGACCGGAGGTTTGACAGGGCAACATTGACTAGCAAAATGTTGGTTGCACACCTCACGGGCGTCCCACGAGTTCGACCTTAACCCCCGTGGACTAGCCAGAGTAGCGAGCCGCCCAGCCTCCCCATTTGGGGACCCCTATCTTATGGGTAGCTTGCAAGCTTTGCCTAAGGGTCCGCAGTGAGGCCCTCAGGCCGAACATCATTGATCATCATCTAGAAATCTTCAACACCTTCAAAACTCAGGCCGCCTTCCTCGACTTCTTCGGCATCTACTTCCTCCAGTATTGCCCGACCAGTGACATTCAACGCTGGCCAGAAAGGCTCGCTTTCAAGCAACCTGCCGAGCAACGCAGGAGACATAATCTCCAGCGCTCTAGCAAGAACATCTGGTGACTTGAGGATACTTGTGACCTTTAACTCCGCGAGTTCCTTCGCAAGGCTCTGAGCCATCAACTCTAGGGCATCAGGCCCATGATCTCGCTGGGACTTCCCCTTCCAGTCAGTACGGCACTGCTCCCACCCGGCGTCGATCATAGAGCTGGGTGACATACCCCAAGTGGCCAAAAACTCCTTTGCCTGCCGCATATTGCTTATGGTGGACTTTCCAACACCTGAACATTCACTCTGCTGCTTGATTGATCCTTCCCCCAAGCAGACCATTCGCCAAGCATTGTTGAGCATCTCAGCCTTGCTGATCTTGACTTTTTCTCGGTTGTTTAATCGACCGGCCATCCCAATGGCATCCCCAAGGGAAATGTCAGGGTGAGCCACCACAGGAACCGCCAAGGTCTTCCCTGATTGCTCTTGCTTTAAGGAATACGCAGCATGGCGGTGGTGACCGTCGATCACAATCCAACGCTTGCCCGACCACCAAACATGCAGGGTCTCGTCAAGATTTGACCCGTCAAGGCCTCCCGCGATCTCTTTTACTCGCTCAACGTCGAGCCCGTCAGATCTCACTTGGAAAGCGAGGGGTTCAACATGGATAGCACTCAGCGGTAGCTTTCGGGAGCTCTTTCCAGATTGGAGAGGGCTTGCCTCCCTTTCAGCCCTCAGGCGCTCTATGGCGGCACTGGGTGCTTCTGCAGGGCAACTCATCACCCGCGCCCCTTCGGAGCATGATACGCCCTCTTAGCGGCCTTCTCAGCGGCTTCCTTCGCCAGCGCATCAACTAGCATTTTGTCCGGGTCCTTGCAGTTGGTTGAGATCTTGTAGAACGTTACATGGCGCCCTGCGGCGAGGGAGTGTATTCTCTTCCATAGCTCACAATTTGCTACCTTTTTTCCATTCGATTTACGCCATCCCCGTTGCAACCAGCCTTCGAGGTATAGCTCAAAGCCATCCTTGATGTACTTGCTCTCAAGGACGATCAAAACAGATTCACCCTCAGGGGTCATTTCTAAAGCGTCGATGACCGCCGTCAAATCTGCAATATGGTTCGTGGTGCTTAGGCTTTTACTACTATGTTCAATCGGCTCGCCATTAGGTACGTAGAGCCAAACAGCAGCTCCACCGGGTCCAGGATTGCCCTTGCAGCTTCCATCGGTGAATGCCACGAATTTTCCTTCGGCCAAGGCCGTCTTCATAAGTTTGTCCATCAAGTATTCCATGTAGATGTTTGAGGTTCTGGGAACGCCAAAGCTCTCCTAGATCAACGGAGGTCAGGCGCTGGAGGGAGGCTCTTCCCACCTATAGTGCAACCTAATCTCCGAGCAGCCGCACAACCGCCCAGAACCTAAAATAAAACAAGAACTTGAACATCAAACCGCCTTAATGATCCGGTAGACACTAGCTCGGCCAATTCCAACCCTCTTGGCAATCTCCGTAGCTCCTACTCCATCCCTGTGCAGAGCAATAACTTCAGCACTCTGTGCCATAGCTGTTGGCTTGCGGCCTTTGTACTTTCCCGCCGCCTTCGCTTTGGCAATACCTTCCCTTTGACGCTCCAACATGATCGCCCGCTCAAACTCAGCGACTCCGCCCAGTACGGTCAGCATAAGCTTCCCCGTTGGAGTGCTGGTATCAATTCCCATATCGAGGATACGCAGTGCTGCGCCTTTTTCTTCCAGGGTCTTTAGGATTTCCAGTAAATGCGACACAGACCTCGCAAGGCGGTCCAGTTTGGTCACCACTAAGGTATCTCCCTCCCGAACGTATCCCAGCGCCGCCTCCAACTGTGTGCGGGCCTTCACATCCACTGAAGAAACCTGCTCCGTAAATGTCTTCTCACACCCAGCACCTCCCAAGTCTCTCTCCTGCGCTTCAAGTCCTGCGGATTGATCTAAGGTCGATGTACGGGCGTATCCGATGAGCATTGAGTGCCTCCAAATGTCTCACATAGCTCTTAGAGGTCTGAATCAATCTGTCTCAAAAATCAACACACAACTTGTATGAGACAATTCCCCGTGTGCCTGAGACGTTTCTCAGAGCCTTGGCCCATTGAGACATCCTGACTCAACAGAAATGTGTCACCACTTTGAAGCAGCAAGTTGAAAGCCCTCCCCAACACAGGTGTCTAGCCCACCATCCCGTGCCAAACCCAACCACAGACACAAGAGGGGGACATTTACAGGTAGCCGAAACGTAAAAGGGGGGTCAGATTTTTAACCCCAAAATTACGAGAAAGTCCGAACCCTTTGCGACAACCAGCCAAACCGATAGTTCTGCAGGCAACGGTCCAAGCAACATCCAGACCACACCGCACTTCTATTAATGGTACCGACTGTCAGGCCAGCTGCATTGGAAACAACGACGCAAGGCGGGGGAGCAACCCAACTGATCAATTCAGTCACAGCTCCCCTACGCGACATGACCAGTGAAACGAGGCCCGGCAAACGAAATTCTATACGACTTAGAAATAAAATTCGATAACCTCTTAGCCAGACATCTCGATAATTCAAAGGATACTGAGAAAACCACATTTAGTGGTACTTCGCACCTCTGTTATTGAAAGCAAGTTTCGTCCCCTCAAGTATATTAACTACTGCCTCGTTTATTTCTTTACTTTCAATAGAGCCAGAGCTGTAACTGATCTCAGGCCCTCCCTTCCTAGAAAAAGTGGCTTCGATTATCTGTTCAGCATCGCAAACAACAGCGAGATTGGGGTTGTGAGTCACCATGAAAATTTGACGTGTCTTTTTCGCCTCCTTCATTACTGGAACCAACAAGCTAACAATTGTTTGGTTGTCGAGGTTTTCTTCGGGTTGATCTAAGACAATCGGGTTTCGCCCTTTATCAACAAGTAGATAGAAGATCAGAAGGAGTGCCCCACGTTGGCCGGGTGACAGCTGCTCAATCGGCGTGTCTTGGAATAGTAATGTGTATTTCGGCTCAACGAAGGACAGCCCGAACACAAGATCGTAAACGCTGGAGGAGCTTCTATCCTTTCTCATAATTTCATCCAATCCAAATGAATCGGGATCAATATTTCGTGCAGATCCGTCGAGAAGTTCAAAAACCCCATCAGCCAGCAAAGCAGCTTCATCTTCAGACTGAAGGGTATTTCTTTCAAACACGTCTCTTACTGCCTCAAGGCTTTTGTCCTCACCTCTCAACTTTCCACTACTTTGCTTAACCAGATCAAATATTCTTGATGATAGTTTATCGGCCCTAGCATCAAGTTTAGATTGAAAGCTTAGTTGATACTCTTGTGGAATTAGGGTGTCACCTTGAATGACCGATTGAAGAGGTGCAAATAGCTCCTCTCGCATTTTTCGCTGCCCTTCAATTGCAGCAAATATTCTTTTAACTATCACTCCGCGATCCGCCTTAAGCTTCGCAAGTAGTTGCGGCAGCTCTTCATGGGACGCTATTCGAGAGATTATCCCGTTGCGACTTTCGGGTTCATCCGCCGTTCCATCTATTGCTAGCAATGCTTCTTCCCACCGCCGCAAATCTCTCAAATAGCTTTGATACCGTTGCTGTGGCTCGGCCAGTTGGTTTGCCTTCTTCTCTCGAAGAGAAATAAGCTCTTGTTCTCGCAAAAGACGCTCTGCATTCCCAGTAGTCACTTTATGAAGCAACTGCTTGTACCTTCTGTCTCGCTTGTCCAACAACGACATCTTGGTCTCCAACCGAACGAGGTCAGTTGGTTTCACCCGGATCTGGTCGGCGTTTTGTTGTTCGTTGGTCAAAAAATCCTGATAAACTTGCTCAACTCTTTTGACTTTTGCCCTTAAGCTGGTTGAGGCTTGTATCTTGTCATTTATTTTGCGCTCAAACCCTCGCAGCTTAGCTCCATGCGCAGTTGCCAGCTCTAGCCAGCTATCTATTTGCGTAATTTCCTCTTTTGCAGCGGCTTGCCCAGGTGTCAAAATTTCCTTTGGTTCAGAAACTTCGGGCGGCTTTGAATTGACGTGCTCCTGCCTTTGTTGGTCTATCAACTTGAGCTGCTCATCAAGGTTTTTGATAGTTGTTGGATGCAGCTGTTGCTCTACTGCAGAGATGTCTTGATTCAGAGAATTCATTTCCTTCCGACGCTCTCCAAGGTCGTTTCGAAAATCATCTTCCAGTTTGTCAATTAACTCATCAAAATTCGTAGCTCCGGCTCGTTCGGAAGAGGGGACATGAGCAAAAATTACAGACCGAAGCTCTTTCTCAAACTCGTTTGATTTTCCCGTTACGTGTTCATTGCAAAGTGCTTCAAATCGACCTTGAGGGATGTACCTAACAAGTTCTACTTGCTCTGGCTCAGGGTTTTCTGACAGCAACAGAACTCCATCCGCACCTGCTTTCCATTTCAGTCTACCTTTGAAAAATGCTGCCGGTTCACCAGACCTTCCTCTGAAGCGCTCGCGGGTCAAGAAAGAAAAATGTGTTGTTTGCTGAGACTGTCCAAGCAATGCGATTATGTCCGCCAAAGCGCTCTTACCGCTTCCTTTGTTTCCAATGATAGCTACAAGGTCTGGATTTAAATCCAAATCGCATCGATCAAGCCACGCTGGCACATTGCTGGGTGCTCCCTCCTTCGAAATAGACAAGCTGTCAATATAGAAAGTCTTGTTCGAGAGAACCTTCTCCAATTTTGAGGGCGTTTTACCAATAAATGAACGATTTTCAGGTTCTTTTATGGCCTGCTTCAACCCTTCCCAAGTTGGGTCGGCCTTGATCCAGGTCTTTTTACCTGAAGGAAAGTCACCATATCCTCTTTTGTCATTAGATCCTGTCACCCCTGAAAACTGATGCGCGTCACTTCCAGAAACAGCCAGGCGAGGGCGACCTTCAAGGGCTGTCTGAAAATTGTCGAACCATTTTTCATTTCCTGGTGTTTTCTTTCCAGAAAACGCAGCCCATTGATCATAATTTCTGGCTTCAAAGATAGGAGGAAGAGAAAACAGACTCCTTACAAAGGAATAATTCTCACTCCAATTAACATCCTGCAATCCGTCGTGCGTCGAGAAGGGCATAAAAGCCATCGCCAAATCGCCAGGAACGTCCTGAATAGCTTGCATATATGACTCGCGAGTTACTTCAGCCATTTGACTTCCGATGTGAAGTGAATGTTTAAAATCTGCCTTAACTCTTTCCAGCGACGACCCATGCTTTTTCAGCTTATCGTCGCGCGTCTGTCTCGCAAAGTCAGACAGTGAGTTGTCAGAAAGTGTTCGGCCAGTAACCTCAAGTTTTAGCGCAGATCTAAAGTCCGATAAAAGCTGATCTTCGATCCTGTCAGAAAAAATTACATGTGCGTTCAGCCTGACTTCTGTGGGGGTGCAAATTCGAAGTTCAATACCCGGGAAAACCGTCTTCACTAGTTTTGGTGCATCAGGTTCCTTGATCCGCCTTTGGAGTTTCAACCACCCGTCGAATGTCCAATAGTCCATGATAGCAAATGCAGCGGGCTCTGCAGCATTTAATGCGTTGATCATCTCATCGATCAACTTGTTGTCCTCATCTTCGCTCGCACCAAAGCGTTGTCCTGCCCAATGAAATGATGCCGGAGTGTGAATGTGGAGATCCCAAGTTCTCCACTCTGAGCCCCTGGGGTAACCCCTTGGATTCGTCTTCAAATCGTCCATGTGAAATCACCTAGTCAAAAGTTTTGATCAGTGTGACAGATGCAATCAAAAGGTGAAAGCCCACATGGGGATCTAACTAGAAATGTGGGAAATCGTAGACACGCCAAAGCCTAACTGCTTCTTCGAGATACCTAGCTTGCAAATCAAGAAGATCATCATCTCCGTACCCACTCGCTGCGCCACCTTCTCCATGCCCGTGGCCAAACAGCAAAAGCTGAAAATTTGATGGTGCAACACGCCTCAGGTAATTCTTAAGGGTATGCCGCAGGGAATACGGTACTTTTCGACCTTTCTCCCAGACACCAGCCGCCTTCATCATTTTGATCAAGACCGCAGAAAGAGTGTTGCTGTTCGGCCTTGAGGCGTAGCGAGGAAACACTGCACCGACCTGCTCGCTTCTGCCCTCCAATCGGCTCTTCATCATCTGCAGAGCGGCCCCAATCAAGGGAATGCGCCTAGGACGCTCCCCCGTCTTGAGGCGGCGAGTACCATTTGCCCTGATTTCAAAGTGAGGAACACTATCGGTCAGCTTCACTTCACTCCAAAGGAGCCCCCTGATTTCATTGGGGCCAGCCCCCGTGAACATCATCAGTAGCCATATATCGGCGGCATCTGAGTTCATTTTTTTCACATGCGGAATGGTCAGTCGAATTTCTTCCAAGGAAAGGTTGGCTCGCTTGACCTCCCCGGCTGTTCCATCATCCTGCGGAAGTTCGATACCGTAGAAAGGGTTTTCCCAAGAGGTGAGTCTGAAGCGTTTTTTGCTATGGTTCAGCACGGCGTTCACGGTGTTCATGCGACGCTCAATTGTTGAGATCGCATTTCCCTTGTCTCTCAGACTATCCCGGTAAGCATAGGCGTGGTCAAAGGACAGCGCTTCAAGGGAAGGGTTCTCCAAGCCTATAGCCTCTTCAATCCCATTCAGAACAAGACCAACCTGCTTTGAAATATCCCGATAGGTTGCTCGGGCCTCTCGGTCCTTCAGATAGTTGTCAGCAGCGTCTCTTAGGGTCACTGGAGGGCGCTCTATCCCTTTGAGCTGCGCCTCCAAGAGCACGTCAAAACTTGAGGGAGCTGGATTGTTAGCGAACTTTGCCCCCAATTGCTGAGATGACAGTTTCTCGGCTTCCTTTCGGACCGCTTCAGTGAAGTCCTGATACTTTCCTTGCTCAAGCTCTAAATCAACGGGCCCAATACGTTTGTCTCGGGGGGTCGCAAGGCCATGCTCAATTGCCGCCTTCTGAGCGATCTCCCATCTGATTTGTTCAGTGGAAACCTTTGAGCGTCTACCTGCCATTGCTTCATACTTGGCGTGAGCAACCTTCCAAGCTTCATAGATTTCAGCAGGATCTTTTGTACCAAGAGACCACTCCACAGCATTTTTCCCAAATACGCCTCGGAGATCTTCAGGGACTCGCCTGCGATACTTGGCATTTGCTGTTGCTGTAGCGGGTTTGAGATGCGGTAAATCCAAGGCGATCCTCATGTACGCCACCACAAAATGTGTAGCGTTTGTGTAGTGGTATGACCACTAACACCATGAAAGTACTGCAATTTCAATGATAAATGGTGCCCCCACACGGACTCGAACCGCGGACCTACTGATTACAAATCAGTTGCTCTACCAGCTGAGCTATAGGGGCACTCTTTAGTATTTGCTCCCAAGAAAAACCGTCTCGTTGGCACTTCTCAGTTGCTGCGCCCTTCTACACCAAACAACTCTGTTTGCAAGGCCCCTCAGGAAGAAATTTTTCCCGATTGAGTCCTTTGACCTTTCGTCGTTAACTACACTCCAAATTCGGCTCGAAACCGTCCTGGACTGCGCAAAGATTGGGCTCTGTCGGGTAAGGTGGACACGACAGCGAAGCATGGGGGCAGAATTGACTGCGCGGGCGAGTTTGAATCGCCTCGGTTTTACCGGAGACTTATAGCTTCATTTCACGCGACCATATCGAGCACGTCACGCTGTGCATAGAAGGTCTCTTTGGCCTCGGCTGGCGGGGCATTCCCGCTGGTGCCAAGTAGGCGACTATTGTTGAACCAATCGACCGAGCCGAGAGTGGCCATTTCCAGATCCTGCATGTTGCGCCATGGCCTCTGGCGGTGGACCAGTTCGGTTTTTTAGAGACCATTTATCGTCTCAGCGAGGGCGTTGTCGTAGGAATCCCCGACGCTGCAGACCGATGGTTCAATACCTGCTTCGGCCAAACGCTCGGTATAGCGAATGGATAGATATTGCCCGCCGCGATCCGAGTGATGGACCAATCCGCTTTTCTGGACGGGCCGTCGATCGTGCAGGGCCTGTTCAAGAGCATCGAGAACAAGTCAGTTTTGGCAGACCGACAGACCCGCCAGCCGACAATGAGATCACAGTCCGCGGTCGTGACACCGTCGCGTATGCCACTGTCTGTCTCGGCCTGCTTACCCCATCCACTCAAGGTCTGGGGAATACAGCCGATCTTGGGTGCAATGGCGGCGATCGGACCCGCCTGCGTCTCATAAGAGCCTTGATGCTCAAGCACCATATGGGCCGCGCGGACGCGGACCTCAGGCGAGTGGCGATTTGCCATTTTGCTTTTTGTCAGAACCATCATCCTTACTTAAGTTGAGGGTCTCCGACAAACTCGGCGTGATTCAGTTTGGGAGGAAGGACATGTTTCATGCTCCGCCACAGCGAGATCTTGTTCACAGCTTTCACCTGGCGCATTCACATCATAGCGGCAGGGGGCGTCTTGTGTGTCATGCCATTGGATTTGCTGGTAAAATGATTGGTAATTTACTCGAGGCCTTCATCTCCTTCAGCGAGAGATTTGAGCGAATGCTGGTTACCCCTGGCAAGCGGCGCAGGGTGGTGTCGACAAAAACGCTGTAATCATCCAGATCTCGCGCCACAACGATGAGCAGGAAGTCATCCGCGCCGGTGGTGTTGTGACAGGCAAGAATGTTTGGGGTCACTTCGACGATGCGCTGGAATTCCGCCGTCGCAGTCTGATCGTGTTCAGAACAGCGCAACTGCACGAAGGCCATGACACCCAACCCCAACTTGCGCCGGTTCAGATTGGCCTGATAGCCGTCGATAAAGCCGTCTTCCTCGAGCCGTTTCAGGCGCCGCCAACAGGGGGTTTCGCTCATTCCTATGGTTTCGGACAGTTTCGCATTTGTCATGCGTCCGTCATTTTGCAGCAGGGTCAGAATCTGGGCATTTGCGGCGTCGATGTCAGGCATGGGGGAGTCTTTCAAAAACTTGTTCTTAAAGAGGGATTTTCCCTCATATTTACTGCATTTGACGCAGGAATAGCAAAGTTATTTCCATGTAGGGCGTTATGATCGGCTCCAGCCACCCCTGAAGCGGAAAGACCCTGCCATGAAAGCTGTCCTATTTGAAAAGTTCCAAGAAGCGCCCAAGCTGGTCACGGTCGATGACCCTAGCCCCGAGGCACATGGTGTGGTCTTGAAGGTCGCTGCAACGGGCGTTTGTCGCAGTGACTGGCATGGCTGGATGGGGCATGACAGCGATATTGAGCTGCCGCATATTCCAGGACATGAGCTGGCGGGCGTCGTCGAGGCGGTGGGCAAGGATGTGACCAACTGGAAGGTGGGGGACAAGGTGACTGTGCCCTTTATCTGCGGTTGCGGCAGCTGTTCCGAATGCCATGCGGGTCATCAACAGGTGTGTTTGCACCAGGAGCAACCTGGCTTTACTCACTGGGGATCTTTTGCCGAATATGTCGGCATTCACCAGGCGGACCTGAACCTGGTTTCGCTTCCAGAGAGCATGGATTTTGCCACGGCTGCCAGTCTGGGATGCCGGTTTGCTACCTCTTTCCGCGCGGTGATTGATCAGGGCAGGGTCAGTGCGGGTCAATGGGTGGCGGTGCATGGCTGTGGCGGCGTGGGCCTGTCCGCCGTGATGATTGCAGCGGCTGCCGGGGCGAATGTGATTGGGGTGGATCTTGATCCCGCCAAACTGGCCCTTGCACAGGATCTTGGCGCTGTTGCCGTCATCAACGGCACCGAAGCAGATGTGGCGCAAGCCATCCACGATATCACCCGCGGAGGAGCCCATGTGTCGCTGGATGCATTGGGTCATCCTGTGACCATGACCAATTCCATCCTGTGCCTGCGCCCACGGGGTAAGCATATTCAGGTTGGCCTGATGCTGGGAGAGCACGCAGCACCTGCGATACCGATGCCCAAAATTGTAGGCCAGGAGATTGAGCTGCTGGGCTCGCATGGGATGCAGGCGCATCGCTATGGCGCGATGCTGGACATGGTTGCCAGCGGCAAGCTTGACCCGGCCCGGCTGGTGGGAGCACAAATCAGCCTCGCGGAGGCGCCTGAGGCTTTGATAAACATGAATAAATTCCAGTCCGTTGGCGCGACAGTCATCACCCGGTTCTGAGATTTGTGGCGGTTTGTGCATCAGCGGCGCTCTGCTGGGCGGCCAATCGAATAGGGAGAGTGTCAGGCGATGTTTGAAAAAGTTGAGGAATACCCCGTCGACCCGATCATGATCGGAGCAGACTATTTTGCGCAAGATCCACGCTTGGATAAGCTCAACCTGACCGTTGGAATCTATCAGGATGCGCAGGGAAAAACGCCGGTCCTGCAGGTCGTCAAAGAGGCAGAGAAGCGCCTGGTTGAAACACAGGCGAGCAAATCCTACCTCGCCCTGACCGGGGATGCGGACTACTGCGCGCTCTTGGGGCAGGAGATCCTGGGCCAAACCTGTGACGGTGCTGTGGACAGTGACTGGGTTGCGGCGCAGACCGCAGGCGGGGCGGTGGCATTGCGGGTCATGGCGGATCTTCTGGCGCAGATGCCCGATGCGCCGACTGTCTGGCTGCAAACGCCGACCTATGGGAATTACATCCCGATCCTGCAGGCTGCAGGTGCCCAGTTCAGGCAGGTGCCCTACTATGATCCGATCCGGCGCGAGATCACCTTTGATCAGATGCTCGACGGGTTAAGTGCCGCCAAAGCTGGCGATGTGTTCTTGATGCAAGGAGTCTGTCACAATCCAACCGGCGCAGATCTGACGCCGGAACAGTTTGAGGCTTTGCTGACTGTGCTGGAGGCGCGGGGCATTGTGCCGTGGATCGACCTTGCCTATCTCGGCTTTGCCCAAAGCTTTGAGGCGGATTGCGCAATGGCCCAGCAGATCGCAGCGCGCTTTGCGGAATGTATTGTCTGCATCACCCTGTCCAAGTCCTTTGGTATATACCGCGACCGGGCCGGGGCGCTCTTCGTCAAGACAGGCAAAGCAAACCGCGCCCGGATGCACAGGGCGATCTCGGCGATTGTGCGCGCGGGGGCCTCTCATGCACCGGATCATGGTCCCGCTGTGGTGCGTGAAATCCTGCAAGACCAAAAGCTGAAGGCCCTTTGGTTGCAGGAGCTGGATCAGATGCGGGCTCGCGTAGCCCAGGTGCGCAGGGACATCGCTCAGGCGGAGGGCGACACATTTGGTACCCAGGATTTGGCATATCTTGCCAGGCAATCGGGGATGTTTTCTCTGCTGCCGCTGACGGCGCCCCAAGAGGTCGCCTTGACACGTGACCACGGCATCCATGTGGTGAAAGGCGCCCGGGTCAACGTTGCGCGGCTTGGACCGGATGATATTGGCTGGCTCATTCGGGCGGTGCATGAGGTGATGACAGCCCCGAGTTGAACGCAGGCGCGGCTTGAATCCAGTCCCGACTTGAAACCAGCCCCGACAGGAATGCAGGCCAGATTTGGGGGCAGGGCGTGCAGGCAGTGTCCGGCTTCATAACCTGCTCAGGCCAGATTGCCGTGCCACACATAGGGCAGGGGCCAAGTCAAAGGTCCTCTGCCCAGGGTGGGTCAGCGCCTTCGCGCGCAACAGTTTTGGCAGCGACCTTTGCACCATGGTTCAAAGCGGTGTGAAGTATCTTTGGGGGCAGTGCCTTTACCTGATCCTTGCTGAGGCAGTTCAGCTCGGACAGCTTGGCCAGAAGGCCCGCATTGAAGGTGTCACCAGCGCCAACTGTATCGACGACCTTTGCCGGTGCCGCAGGTATGTGTATGTGGGTGCCATTGGTCATAAAACCATCTGCGCCCTCATCGCCACGTGTAACAACCACCAGCGCAGGCCCCAGCGCCAACAACCGTGTCACCTTTTGTTCGTCGCTTTGGGGCGCAGGGAACAGCCAGTTCAGATCTTCGTCGGAGACTTTTACAATATCAGCCTGCGCCATCATGCGGTCCAGTCGCTGGCGGTAGCGGGCTGCGTCCTTGATAAAGTCCGGGCGGATATTGGGATCAACCATGACCACCCGTGTAGGCGCTTCGCGTTCCAGGAGCGCGGCGTAGCAATCACTGGCGGGATCTCTGGCAAGGCTGATACCGCCAAAAAACAGGGTAGTGACCGCATTGGGCAGGGCTGGGATGTCGGCAATATCCAGCATCCGCCCGGCAGAGTTTTCATCGTAAAAACAATAGGAGGCCTGTCCGTCCACCAGCTGTACAAAGGCCAGGGTTGTGGGGCGATCCGACCACAGGAGATGCGCGGTATCCACATGGGAGTGGCTTATATGTGCCGCCAGTTGCTGGCCGAACATGTCATGTGACACCCCGGTAAGCAGGCCAACCGGTGCCCCAAGACGTCCCAGGGCTACGGCGGTATTGAGCACTGCCCCGCCGGGCTTTGGCACATAGGCGATGGTGCCCGGCTGCGGAGCAATTGGCATCATGTCGATCAAGGCGTCACCGCAACAAAGGATCATTGCTACACTCCGGTGCTGGGGGTGTCCTGAGACAGCGTTCAGCCTTGCCTATCAAATCCTTGCGATAGGATGCCACCAAAAATGCGCCTTAAATAGCGCGATGGAGAGGTGTTCCCCGGAGAAACATCGGTAGAGTGATAGCGGGAAAGGGGACGGCAGGCCACGATCATAGGAACGCGGTAAAGGAAATCTCAATTCCGCCCCGCTATTTTGGGCAGGACCGCAGTTTCAGACAGAAGGCTGATATGAACAAAACCTGCTTGGCTTTGCCTCTCACCTACATCGTTTTTGCGCTCAGCGCGGTGCAAAGCAGCGCCACAGAGCAGTTCTCCATTGTGAATGAGGATTTCTTTGGCCAAGGAAATACAGCTGTACAGCCAGTATTGGCGCGCCATAGCCCGGTATCCGTGCTGACGGCCAAGCCCGCGCCAGAGGGGCTAGAGGCTGAGATGGAAGCGGTGCAGGCCAATCTTGCCAGCCTGTTTGCCGATCGTCGCGGCACCAGCCTGTTCCGGGCGCTGCCGCGGGGCGTGGCCAAAGGGGCGGTGGCAAAGCTGATGCAGCTGATCGCCAGCGCCGAGGCCGGAGGGGCGCAGTATGATGCGGTGCAACATGCCGCCACTGTCAAACCCCGCAAACGCCCAACCGCAATGACCCTGGGAGAGATCTACGATTGGATCGCCCGCACGCCGGGGCAACAGCACGCCATTGGTCGCTATCAGTTCATTCCCGCCACCCTGAAACGTCTTGCCAATCATGTGGGCGCCAAACGTGGCGATGTGTTTTCGCCAAAACTTCAGGACCGTCTGGCGCATCAGCTGCTCGAAGAAGCGGGCTTGAGCGCAATGATGGCCAATGACATGAGCCGCAAGGATTTCATGCATAATTTGTCAAAGATCTGGGCCGGGTTGCCGACCTCTAGTGGCAAATCCTATTATCACGGGCTGGCAGGCAATCGGGCGGTGCTCAGCTGGGCCAAGTTCGACGCCGAGATGGCGCGCATCTTCCCTGGGTAATGGTGGAGGACCATGGGCCTGTTCTGGCTCTGTCACGGAGGCGGGCTCAGGGCCTTTGCGTAGATTGGTCGCATCACCACAGCGGTCAAATACATTGGGACTTGGTAACAGCCGAGAAAGATCAGGAGCGGCTCGGTGGTGCTGGCGGGCAGGGCGATCAGAAACAGCGCAACGTTTCTGTTTCCGGCCACCACAGAGGTGGGCACCGCGATCCTGCGACCTCCCCGCCACATAAGCCAGCGAAAGCAGGCGTATTGCAGGCCAAAGTTGAGGCACAGGGCCAGCAGCATCCATTGCGCCACAGGCCAGGGGGCGCTGTGGAAGGCAGGGCCAAGCGCTGCCATCAGGCCAATCACGATCACCACCAGTGCCACAATTGTTAGCCCATCCACCGCGCTGGCCATGCGCTCTTTCAGATCGCGGGCAAGCAAGTGGCGACAGGTAAATGCCAGCCCGACTGTCAGGGCGATCGTGCCACTCAAACGCAGCGCCGCCAGCAGGACGGTTTGGGCATCGCCGAGCTCGGGCAGCAGCAACAGCACTGGCAACACAGTCAAGGGCATCAGGGCGGTGCCAAGGATCATCAGCCGAAAGGCGGGCTCCGGGGCATGACCCATCAGCTGTGTGATATTGGGGCTTCCGGTGAGGGAGGGGGCAGCCAGCATCAGGATCACGGCAATGGCCAGCGGCGTGGCCAGCAGCCCCAGTCCGGCAAAACAAAGCAGCGCCACAACTGGCAGGATCATTTGCAACACTACAACGGTCTTGAGGCTGGAGATACCTTCGCGCAGCCCTGCCAAGGCGCGTGATGCGCCAATGCGAAAGCCGTTTAAAAACAACAACCCGGCCACCAGCTCGGGCAGCCAGGGTTTGAGCGTTGCGGCCAGCTGGGGCAAGGCAAACCCTGCCAGCAACCCAAACACCATGGCCGCCCGCCCATAGCGGGCGACAATGGTCAACAGCTCTATCATTTTGCTATCCGCCAGATGGTCCGCTGCGCAGATTGTTGGGCAGCCAGGTTGCCAGCTCGGGCCAGGCGACCAGGATCACCACCATGACCAGCATCAGGCCAACCATGGGGATCGCGGTCTTGGCAATATAAGAGATCTCGTGGCGGGTCATGCTTTGCAGTACAAACAGGTTAAAGCCAATTGGCGGCGTCACCTGCGCCATTTCAACCACCACCACGATGAAGATGCCAAACCAGATCACATCAATACCGGCCTGACGGATCATTGGCTCAACGATGGCCATGGTCAGTACCACCGAGGAAATCCCATCCAGGAACATGCCAAGCACCACATAGAACAGCGTGAGCGCCACAATCAGCACCAGCGGAGACAGGTTCATCTGATCAATCCAGGCCGCCAGCGCCCGGGGCAACCCGGTAAAGCCCATGGCCAGCGACAGGAACGACGCTCCCATCAGGATCAGCGCAATCATGGCAGAGGTCCGGGTGGCCCCCATCAGGGATTCAGCAAAGGTGCTCCAGCTCAGCGAGCCCTGAAACAGCGCCAGTGTCAGCGCACCAAGCACCCCCACAGCAGCCGCCTCGGTGGCGGTGGCAAGTCCGAGGTACATCGAGCCGATCACCGCAGTAACCAACATCAGCACCGGGATCAGAAAACGGCTCTCGGCCAGCATCTGGCCAAAGGACATGGCGGGTTCTGGTTTGGGTCGCTGGTCCTTGGCAAAGAAATGCCAGCCGATGATATAGGCCATGAACAGACTGGCCAGCACCAGGCCTGGGAAAATACCGGCCATGAACAGCTTGGTAATCGATTCATTGATCGACACGCCATAGACGATCAACGTCAGCGAGGGCGGGATCATCAGCCCCAGCGTGGCGGCGCCAGCCAGGGTGCCGACGATCATGTATTCCGGGTAGCCCCGTTTGCGCAGCTCGGGGATCGACATCTTGCCGACGGTTGTCAGCGTCGCTGCGGAGGAGCCGGACACGGCGGCAAAGATGGTGCAGCCGGCAATATTGGTGTGTAGCAGCCCACCAGGCAGCCAGCGCATCCAGGGGGCGAGGCCGCGAAACATGTCCTGTGACAGGCGGGTCCGATAGAGGATCTCTCCCATCCAGATGAACAGCGGCAGCGCCGTCAGGGTCCAGCTGGAGGCCCCGGTCCAGATGGTGGTGATCATCGCGTCCCCGGCAGGGCGGGTGGTGAACAGCTCCATGCCAAACCAGGCGACTCCCATCAGCGCCAGACCAATCCAGACGGAACTGCCCAGCAGAGCAAAGAGAACAAATACAAAGATAAGGGTTGTGTAGATCTCGCCCATTATTCCACGGCCTCCGAAGTGATGCTGGCCCGGCGGGTGATCAGCAGACGACACAGATAGTCCCATAGCGCCAGCGCCAGCAGCACGGTGCCAATCGACATGGGCAGTTGCGGCAGCCAGACTGGGGTATAGACCCAGTCACCGCCGGTTTCAGCCCATAGCTTGCCCCATTGGGACGGTGCGCTGACAAACATCTTCAAGGCGGAGATCAGCCACTCCGGGGTAAAGTCCTGCCCCTGGGTACGGTCATTCAGCATCTCCGACATAATGTTGGTCTTGATGGCAAAGCGGGCAAAATAAGTGGCGGTAATGGCCGCGATCCACATGGCGACCGCATCCAGCCACAGGCCAAAGTGATGCCCGGTGTTGAGAAAGATCGACACCCGGATATGGGCGCCACGGGTCAGCGCATGGGCCAAAGCAAAAAAGGAGGTCGCTGCCATGGCATAGCCTGCATATTCGGTGGAACCTGGGAAGGTCAGGCTGCTCCAGCGGGCCACCATTTGCGCCACGATAAGCAAAAGGATCGTGACCATACAGATCGCGGCGAGCACGCCAGACCATAGATACAGTCGATCCAGTAGCGCCTGCAGTGGCCGCAGGGCCCGCCCCATCCGAGACGGAGCAGTCAGACAGGCCAGTGCCAGAAGAGTTGGAATAACAAAAAGCCAAACCCAGAGCGGCAGGCCCAGAAACGGTTGCCAGTCACGCATGCCCATCCCCCAAAGTGCAGTCAAAAAAGACGGCCCCTCGCTGGTAGAGCAGGAGCCGTCAGGTGAGAGATGTTGGCCTTAGTTCGCGTTATAGGCGTCCAGGATGGCCTGACCATCATCACCGGCAGATGCCAACCAGTCAGCGGTCATCTTGGCGCCGATTTCCTGCAGCTCACCCAGGAATTCCGGGCCTGCGTCGGTCACGGTCATGCCATTTTCTGACAGCTGCTCAAAGTACCAGTTGGCCAGTTCTTCGGATTTGGCAGAGCAGGCAGCCCCGGTCTCATCGGCAGCCTTTTGCACCTGGCCCTGGGTTTCGGCGCTCAGGCCTTCCCAGATCTGTTTGTTGACCATGACATAGTTGCGCGGCAACCAGGCGTTGACCTTGTAATAATGACTCAGGTTTTCCCAGACCTTGCGGTCATAGCCGGTCGAGCCGGACGAGATAAAGGCCTCGGCCACACCGGTGGCCAGCGCCTGGCTCAGCTCGGCGGCTTCTACCTGCACCGGGATCATGCCCAGCTTTTCGGCGAAGGTGGCCGTGGCTGTGTTATAACTGCGGAACTTGATGCCCTGGGTGTCGCTGGAGGAGGTCACTTCCTTGTTGAAATAGAACCCCTGACCCGGCCATGGGCAGGTATAGAGCGCCACCAGGTTGAGGTCCGAAAGCTGGGCGTTCACCTTATCTTTGGCGGCGTGCCACAGTTTTTCATTGTCCGCATAGGTGGTGGCAACAAAGGGCAGGTTGTCCCAGCCCAGCAGCGGCGCCTCATTGGCATGGGCGGACATGAAGCGTTCCCCAATGGGGGCCTGGCCGGTCTGCACAGCGCGTTTGATTTCGCCGCCCTTAAACAGGGAGCCGCCAGGATGCACGGTAATGTCGATATCGCCGCCAGTGTAGTCACGCACCTTATCGGCAAAAACAACACCCATTTCAGAGTGGAAGTTGGTTGCGGAATAGGCCATCGGCATATCCCAGCTTTCCGCAGCAGCGCCTGAGGCCGCAAGCGCCAGCGCAGAGGCTGCAAAAGCCATTTTGGTAGAGATTTTAGACGTCATGGTAGTCTCCCTGGAGGTTGGTATGTGCTGTTTCCCAGCTTGGTCTTGCCGACTTGTTGTGGGTATCGGCTTGTTCGTGAGTGGGCTGTGCTGCAATCGTTAGGCAAAACGATCTGGCGCAAAGGGGCGCATGTCAAGGTTGATGGGGCGGCCGGAAATCAGATCGGCCACCATACGCCCGGTTTTTGCGCCGCCGGTGAGGCCAATATGCTGGTGGCCAAAGGCGGTGAATACGCCCGAGGTCGCGACCTCACCAATCAGCGGCAGGCTGTCAGTTGGCGCGGGTCGAAAGCCGAGCCATTCTTCCTCTTCAACGGCCTGCATCTGCGGGAAGGTCTCTGCCACAGTGCGCCGCAAAAGGGCCAGGGGCGCCTTAGAGGGGGTCTCATCCAAGCCACCAAATTCCACAACCCCGGCGCAGCGCAGGCCTTGATCCATCGGGGTAGCGACAAATTTGCCGGCCGCAACCATCATCGGATAACGGGGGGTTATGCTGGGGGATTTGAACAAAATATGGTAGCCCCGTTCCGCCTCCATCGGCACCTTGAGGCCGAGCTTTTGCATCAGGGGTTTGGACCAGATCCCGGCAGAGATCACCGCCTTGTCACAGTCAAAGCGCCCTTGATCGGTCTCCACCGCTGAAATCCGGCCACCGCTGAGATCGAAATCCTTCACTTCCGCCTGGATGAACGTGCCACCCATCTCGACCAGGAGTTTGACCAGGTCTTTGACGTAGTTGGCGGGGTTCAGGATAAAGCCATGGTTTTTGTTCACTGCCAACAGAGAGGTGTTCTTGCCCAGGATCGGCTCGTGTTCCTGAACCGCCGCGCCCTCGATGATGTCTGGGATGAACCCGGCCTCGCGGCGCAGTTCCCAGACATAGGCGTCCTGCTCAAAGGCGGCGCGATCCTTGTAGGCAAAGTTGTAATCCGTCTCTTTGATCCATTTCGCCGCCGGGGTGTCGGCGGTCAGGGCTTGATGCTGTTCGACACTGTCGCCGACAATATGGGTGAGAGATTTTGCAATGCGGCGGGTATCGCTGTCATTGGCGTGTGACAGGTACTTCATCAGCCAAGGCAGCAGCTTGGGGGTATAGCCCCACCGCATGAACAGCGGAAACTTTGGGTCTAACAGGTACTTGGGCCCCTTGGGGATCAAACCGGGGGTGGTCACCGGCACCATGGCGCAGCTGGCCAGCAGGCAGCCATTGCCATAGGAAGCGCCCATGCCGGGGGCACCTTTGTCAATCAGGGTGACCTCATGTCCGGCACGTTTCAACCAGAGCGCCGAGGCGGCGCCCACAATACCGGCGCCAACAATGATGATGTGTTCTGTTTTCATGTGATGATGCTTTGTGTCCTATTGAGCGCCACAGGAGCGGCTAAGGGACTTTGAAATGGGCCCCGACCTTTTGCTGACCATGCCCAGTCAATCACATCATTTCAAATATAATTATCGATGCACTCCATAAGAATAAATGATATATGATGGTATGAACTTACGTTTTAGACAGTTGCAGGCCTTTCATTCGGTGATTGAGACCGGCACCGTGACCGGGGCCGCCGCAATTTTGGGGATCTCCCAGCCTGCGGTTTCGAACCTGTTGCATCAGTTGGAACGGCAGACTCGGTTCAAATTGTTTGAGCGCGATCGCGGCCGGTTGCGGGCGACGCCAGAAGCCAATCTGTTGTTTCGTGAGATTGATACGGTGGTGCGCGGTTTTGATCACGTGACCCAGGCGGTGATTGATCTGCAGAATAAGCAGGCCGGGCAGCTACAGGTGGCCTCGCAGCATTCCATGTCCTTTGGGTTTATGCCCAAATTGATTGCTGAATTCGCCCGTGATCGGCCTGATATGTCGATCTCGTTCCAGTCGCAGTATTCGTCCAAGGTGCAGGAATGGGTGATCTCTGGTCTGTTTGAAATCGGCATCTGCGAAACGCCGCTGCTGCATGATGGGCTGGTGGCCCATCCGATCCGGGTAGAGACATCTGTGGCGCTTCCCGCAGGTAGCCCGCTGGCGCAGCATGAGGTTTTGACGCCGGCGCTGCTGGAAGGGGCGCCTTTTCTGGTCATGGGGCCCGATCACATTACCCACCGGCGGCTCCGCGAGGCTTTTGTTCAGGCGGGGGTGCCGCTGAAGACGCGGGTTCATGCGCAGCTGTTCAAAAACTTGCTGAGCTTTGTCAAAGAGGGCATGGGCGTGGCCCTGTTGGACCCCTTTGTGTTGGATTTTGACAGGGAGGGGGGCTTTGTGTCCCGTCGCTTTCGCCCGCAAATCCTGATGGAGATGGCCGTGATCACCTCTGCCACCCGGCCGCTGTCTGCGATTGGACAGGAGTTTCTGGCGCTGTTGCGGTCTGAGCTTCAGCCCTATTGCATTGACTGACGGCGTTCAGGCAAGGGGGGCTCCCGCGCAGATCAAGGCCATCAAAGATGACCTCTCTCCCCTTGGGCCCGGCGCCGCGCCACAGGCGCGGCGCGGTTGGTGCCTGCAGCCGGGGGAGTGGGGAACGGAGTTTCACGGCGAGCCTATGTCTTTTCCGAAAAATGGCACTGGAACGGGCATCGGTTGTCATCTTTGTCAGACACCGAGAGTTCCGCCCGTTCGGTATAGTCCCCCGGGCTCCGCCCGTTCGGCCCTGAAAGGCTCTCCCAGAGCCTTTCCGAGACGGGCCTCACCCCATCCAGCGCCGTACCGGGGCGTTGCTGTCTTCCAGCGCCTGACAGACCACATCCACCAAGGTGGGGCCGTCGTGATCAACCGCCTCGCGCATCACCCGTTCAAGGTCTTCGGGGTTCTCCACACGCCAGCTTTTGACACCATAGGCGGCAGCGATGGCGGCGTGGTCGGTGCGGTTGAAGTCGACGTTGTAGTACCGCGCGCCCTTGTCCGCAAATTGGCTGGCCTTGATCCAGCCGAAATTTGCATTGGAGAACACCACAAAGGTGATAGGCGCGCGGGCGCGGCAGACGGTTTCCAGCTCCCCCACGGTAAACCCAAAGGAGCCGTCTCCCATCAGGGCCACGGTTTTTGATGCAGGCCGCCCGAACCAAGCCCCCAAGGAAGCTGAAAGCGCGTAACCAAGGGCGCCATGCGCCCGGTTGGTGATGAAATAGCGCCCGGGTTGCTGCAATTGATAATAGGCCGAGAGATAGGGACAACTGGTGCCGGGGTCCGAGACCACGGTGGCATCCGGCGGCAGCACCTTCATCAACGCATCAACCACGCGCTCGGGGCGGATTGGCGCCTCTGTGCTTTGGGCCAGGTGATGAAACTTCGCAAACTTGCGCGCTTTGATCTGCGCGATGGCAGCTGCACCGCCAAAGCCATCGGCGCCCTGTGTGCGGCGATCCAGCTCCGCGTTGACGGCGGCCAGCGAAAGCCGAAGATCACCCACCACGCCCACCTCGGTACGGTAGTTGGCGCCAATCACCATCGGGTCATTGTCAAAATGCACGATGCGGGTGCCGGGCGCAGGGGCCTCCCAGCGCGAGGTGGTGGTAGAGCCCGCACGACAGCCCATAAACACCACCATGTCCGCCGCCTCCATCATCTCCCAGGTTTCATCAGTACCGCCGTTTGACCCCACAACCCCCAGACAATTGGCATGGGTTTCAGCCAGAGACCCCTGACCTGAGATCGAGGTAGCGACCGGAATATCAAGCCGGGTGGCAAGGCGGGAGAGCTCCGCCATGGCGCCGGCAATCACGATGCCGCCGCCACAGATGATCAGCGGCGATTTTGCCGACAGGATCGCATCTATCGCGGCCTCTGCCGCGCCGGGTTCGGGCGCCTGCGGGTAGGCGGGGTAGCTTTGGTGTTTTGGGTCTGCCCAGATATCACTGGGGTCAACAGCATCATATTGCACGTCATATGGCAGGCCAAGGTGCACTGCACCCGAGCGGCCAGTGGTCATCGCCTTGAAGGCGGTGCGTACCATCCGGGGGATATGCTGCGACTGCTTGATCACCGTGTTCCACTTGGTCAGTGGCCGCATCAGGGCGTCCTGGTCGACCTCTGTCAGCGGGTATTTCCCATAGGAGGCAACCGAGATATCGGTGGTGATGCCCAGAACCGCGTAGGAGCTTTCGGTGGCTTCAATGAGGCCGGGCAGGAGATAGGTGGCGCCGCCGCCCGAGGGGCCCTCGGCCACACCGGGGCGCCCGGTGACGCGGGAATAGCCATCGGCCATATAGGTGGCGCTGCGTTCATCCCGGGTCAGCACATGGGTCATGCCGTGATCCAGCCCACGCATGGCGTCGTAAAAGGGCAGGGTGGTGTCGCCGCAAAGGCCAAAGATATGTTGCACGCCATGGGCTTCCAGCATCCGCACCATGGCCTCAGCGCCGTTCATCGCATTGCTCATTTTACTCTCCGGGTTGTGATCAATCTGTTTTGGTCATTGTGGGGCGCTCCACCGGAGCTGGGTGTCGTTCATCCGCACAGGCTGCGGAATCAATTTTGTGTTCATAATTGTATACAGTTTGGAATTCATTATTGCGACCAAGTCAACCCTGCTCTAGCGTGGCGACAATTCAGCAGGAAACTGCAGCAAGCCCAGGATGTGAGCGGAGCAAGATGGCGAAACGGGAAAGCAATGTTGACCGGGTCTATGAGGCGCTGCGCCGGATGGCAGCGGATTTTGCCTTTAAGCCTGACCAGCGGATCAATGAAAGCGCCCTGTCCGAAGTGCTGGGGGCCAGTCGCACACCGCTGCGGGAGGCGCTGAACCGCCTGGTGGCCGAGGGGTTTTTGACCTTTCAGATCAACCGGGGCTTCTTTTGCCGCCCGCTGACGCCGGGCTATATTCTTGATCTCTATGAGGCGCGTGTGGCGATCGAATGTGAAGCCCTGCGGATTGCGTGCCTGCGGGCGCCGGAGCCGGATATTGCCGCGTTTTCAGATTATCTGGACCGGATGGAGCCGGACTATGAAAGCGCCACCGAACTGGAAGAGCTACTGGCATTGGACGAGGGGTTTCATAGCCGCCTGGTGCAATTGTCCGGCAATCGTGAGCTGCAACGGATGTTGAAGAACCTCAACGGACGGATCCGTTATATTCGCCTGATTGATCTAAAGCGGATGCGCGATCAGGCCGAGGGCCGGGCGCCGGGCGATGTTTCGGCCCATCGGCAGGTGCTACAGGGGCTGGCCGCGCGGGATGTTGATGCCGCGACCGATGCGTTGCGCGGGCATATTGAAAAGCGCCGGGAAGAGGCAACCGAGGCGGTGCGCATCGCCTTTTCACAGCTTTACGTGCCGGACGAAGACTAGGCACTGGACGCTAAACATAGGGCGCTAAACACTGGGTGCGCGCGGGCGGCCTCTACGCAAAAGGAGACGGGATGGAACAGGGTGGCAAGACGGTCTATGGGGCCGCGGTGGGGATCCTGATGCTGGAGACGCAGTTCCCCCGTATTCACGGCGATATGGGCAATGCCCTGACCTGGGATTTCCCGGTGCATTACCGGGTGGTGCGCGGGGCTACTCCGGATCTGGTGGTGCGCAATGATCCGACCCAACTGGTGGATTTGTTTATCGAGGCAGGGCGGGATTTGGTTGCGATGGGCTGCGATGGCATCACCACCAACTGTGGTTTTCTGGCGCTGATCCAGGATCAGGTGAAGGCGGCGCTGGGGGTGCCGGTGGCGACGTCTTCGCTGATGCAGGTGCCGATGGTGCAGGCGCTGCTGCCCACAGGTAAGCGGGTTGGCGTGTTGACCATTTCCAAGGAGACGCTGACCCCGGCCCATCTGCGCGCCGCTGGTGCGCCAGAGGATACACCGGTTGGCGGCACCGATGGGCTGCGCTGCTTTACCCGTGATATTTTGGGGGATGCTGCGGCGATAGACTTTGAGGCCTGCCGGCTGGACATGATTGACGGGGCGCGGGCGCTGGTAGCGGACAATCCGGATCTGGGCGCCATCGTTTTGGAATGCACCAATATGGTGCCCTATGCCCGTGATCTGCGCCGGGTGACGGGCCTGCCAGTGTTTTCCATCCACAGCTTTGTTACCTGGTTTCAGGCCGGGCTGATGCCGCGTCGCTATGATCTGGAGCTGGATGATCCACGCTGGTAGCGCCTGGCTAGTGCGCGGGCGTCAGCTGAGCACCAGCAGCCAGAACCAGACCGTCAGCACCGAAGCTGCAGTGGCAATCAGTACCGACGAGGCGGCCACCCGTTTGGCGCGCCCGTACATATTGGCAAAGATATAGGCGTTGAATCCCGGCGCCATGGCCGCATTCAGCACGCCAGAGCGGAACAGATCCTGCTTCAACCCCAGTGTGCCCCCCAGCAGCCAGACAATGCTGGGATGTACCATCAGGGCGGTGAGGCAGACAAAGCCAATGGTGCGCAGATCGCCTTCGGGGCGGTACTGAACCAGCACGCCGCCGAGGGCAAACAGCGCTGTAGGCAGAGCGGCGCGAATGACCAGTTGCAGGGCTTCATCCACAGCTGAGGGGATCGTCAGCCCTGCAAGGTTGAAGGCAAAGCCAAGCGCGATGGCAAGGATCAGCACGTTTTTGAACATCGCGGTCAGCACAGAGGAGACGGTCTTGATCCCGCCGGCCCCGCGGTTGCGCACCACCTCCATCGCGGTGATGCCCAGACCGTAGCAAAAGGGGGAGTGAAAGGCGATGATCGCATAGTTGCCGGTCAGGTTTTCCGGTCCAAAGGCGCGTTCGGTAATGGGCAGGCCCAAAAGAACCGAGTTGGAGAACAGGCAGCAAAACCCGATGGCGACGCAGTCTTCCCAGTCCCGTTTGAACAGCAAGCGGGCGCCGGTCAGGCCGATGCCAAAACAGGTTGCGGCTCCGGTATAAAAGCTGATGAGCAACTTGGGGTCAAAACTGTCGGAGAGGTCCAGATTTGCCATGGCATGAAACAGCAGGCAGGGGATGGCAAAGCCCTGGGTGAATTTCATCAAGCCATCAACATGGGAGGCAGAGAAAACGCCTTTTAGCGTTGCCACATAGCCTGCTGTCACGACCAGAAAGACAGGTAGGATGACATCAATCAGACTTTGCAACATCGCCGGGTCTCCTTTGCGGCAAACGCCTTGGGCCTTAAAACTGGCGGGCCTTGCCACTGGGGGGAGCGACAGGACTGGCCTAGCGGAAAATCAGGTTCTGCTTTGATCGGGGCGACGGCGCCGCCCAGATCATAGCGGCCTTACAGCGCGCAGCGAATGACCATGCCGTCATAGGCCGGGGTGATGTGATCGGCGGTCTCGGCCTTTACCGTGGCATAGTCGAGATCAATGTGCATATTGGTCAGCACCGCGCGTTTGGGCTGCATCCGCTCGATCCAGGCCAAGGCCTGATCAAGGCTGAAATGAGTTGGATGAGGGCTGCGGCGCAGGGAATCCAGGACCCAGTATTCCAGCCCCTCCAGTGCGCCGGTGACATCCTCGGAAATTTCGGCCACATCCGGCAGATAGGCGAGATTGCCAATGCGGAACCCAAGCGCATCCATGGCCCCGTGATTGACCTCAAACGGCAGGAAAGGGATCTCGCCACCGGGGCCGTCAATGGTAAAGGCGCCATCAATGGTCCGCAGATCCAGGATCGGCGGATAGGGGGAGCCTTCGGGCTGCACAAAGGCATAGCCAAAGCGCGACAGCAGCGCATTCTGGGTGTCGCCATCGGCGTAGACGGGGATCCGCGCACGCATGTTGAACACGATCATGCGCAGGTCATCCATACCGTGCACATGATCCGCATGAGAATGGGTATAGACCACCGCGTCCAACCGCCCTACCTCGGCATCTAGCAACTGGCTGCGCATGTCAGGTGAGGTGTCGATCAGCACCGAGGTGGTGCCATCCGGCCCGTCGCGTTCCACCAGCATGGAGCAGCGGCGGCGCCGGTTGCGTGGATTGTCAGGATCACAGTCTCCCCAGTGCCCGCCCAGGCGCGGCACCCCACCGGAAGAGCCGCAGCCCAGAATTGTATAGCGCAGCTCAGCCATCAGGCGGCGGCCTCATAGCGGCCAGCTTTCCAGAACAGGCGGTCGAAATTGGCCTGGGTCTGGGCGGCAAAATCTGCGTAGTCCAGGTCAAAGACCTTGGCCCCGATCTGCGCCGTCAGGGCAGAATAGGCAGGTTCGTTGCGTTTGCCGCGATGGGGCGGCGGTGCCAGATAGGGGGCATCGGTTTCCACCAGGATGCGGTCCAGCGGCGCGGTGGCAAAGATATCGCGCAGCTCCTGGCTTTTGGGGAAGGCGGCAATGCCTGACATCGACAGGTAAAAGCCAAGATCCAGCGCCGCGCGCCCCAGCTCAACCGAGGAGGAGAAACAATGCATCACGCAGCTGAAGGCGCCGTTTTGCATCTCTTCGCGCAGGATCCGCGCCATGTCGTCATCCGCGGCACGGGCGTGAATGATCAGCGGCAGTTTGGTGTCGCGTGCTGCGGCAATATGGGTGCGCAGAGACTGCTGCTGAATGTCGGCGCTTTCGGCCGTGTAGTGATAGTCGAGCCCGGTTTCGCCAATGCCGACAAATTTTGGATGATCCGCCAGGGCAACCAGTTCATCATAGCTGGCCATGGGTTCTGCCGCGACGCTCATCGGGTGGGTGCCTGCGGCGTAAAACACCGGCGCATGGGCCTCGGCGATGGCGCGCACGGCGGGCTCGTTCTTGAGCTTGGTGCAAATGGTAACCATGCGGGTCACGCCTGCCTGAGCCGCGCGGGCAATGACCGCGTCCAGCTCGCCTTCAAAATCGGGAAAATCCAGATGGCAATGGCTATCGGTGATCTGTGGAACTGTGGTGCTCATGCCTGCCTCGTCGTGTATCTGGCCGGATCCGGGGTGGCCTGCCTATAGGTCACCGGGATGCGGTCTCTTGCATCTTAAAAACCGTATCTAGGACAAGTGAAGCCGGGTCAAGGTTCACCGCCTGCCCATGGCGCGCGCGTGCTGTGGCCTCAGCCGAGAGATCCGCCCAGGCACGTCCCTGCAGCGGCGTGGCGGCCAGTCGGGTCAGCATTGCGGCCTCGCCTGCTGCGGCTTCGGGCTGTGGCGGCTGCCCTGTGGCGCCGGTTCGGGCCAGTCGCGACAGGGCGATCTCAATCAGGCTCAGCAGCAGCTCAAACTTTTCGGCAGCGCCACGCTGGGCCGAGGCCTCAGCCAGGGCGATGGCGCGTTGGCGATCCAACCGGGGCATGGTGTTGAGGATCTGCACCAGCTCGGCGTAGATTTTTAGCCCGCTCAGGTTCAACAAACGCAGAGCAGCCCCCACAGAGCCCGCCGACAGGGCGGTAAGATGGGCGGTGTTTTCAGGCAAATCAGCGCCCGCCTGTGCCAGGGCCGATTGCATATCTTCCGGCAAAAGCGGCCCCAGTCGCAGGGTGCGGCAGCGCGACCGGATCGTCGGCAGCAGGCGCGAGGGCTGATGCGAGATCAACAGCAAAGTGGTGCGGGCAGGGGGCTCTTCCAGCATTTTCAGCAAGGCATTGGCAGCACTTGTATTCATGTCGTCGGCGGCATCCACAATCACCACCCGGCGACCACCATCGGTGGAGGACAGGCCAAAAAAGCGGTTCAGTTTGCGGATGTCATCCACCACGATCTGATCGCGCAGCTTGCCCTTGTCATTGTAGCTGCGGCTGATGGCGGCGAGGCCCGGCTCGGCCAGGGCCTGAATGCGGTGTGCGACCGGGTGATCCGGGTCAATCGACAGGGATGTTGCGGGCGGCGGCGCGCCAAACAGGCCTTCCTCGGCGGGTGGTGTGGCCAGCAGGAACCGGGCGATGCGCCAGGCCAGGGTTGCCTTGCCGACGCCCTGCGGCCCGGTGAGCAACCAACCGTGATGCAGCCGGTTGGAGTTGAAGGCGGTGAGAAAATCCTGCTCTGCCTGATCCTGCCCAAAGAGCTCTGTGGTCTCGCGCGGATGAGGTGCGCCGGGAGCCTGATCGGCACGCGGCAGGTCTTCGTCAGCTTTTGCCTTGGGCGCGCGGCTCATTGCTGCGCCGCTTTGACACGGGCGGCCAGGGCTGCTTTTGCGAGCTGCAATACATCAGCGGCGACCGCGTCGATATCCTGGGCACCATCCACAGTTCTAAAGCGGTCAGGGAACTCTGCTGCCAAGGCCAAAAAGCCGGCACGCATTTTCTCCTGCAGGCCGAGGCCAAAATCTTCGAACCGTTCTTCTGTGCCCTGACGCCCCTTGGCCCGGGACAGGCCGGTGGCGGGGTCCATGTCGATGAGCAGGGTCAGGTCCGGCTCACGCCCAATCATAAGATTATGCAACTGATCCACAGTGGCGCGCAAATCGCCCCGTGACATGCCCTGATACATTCGGGTGCTATCGGCAAAGCGGTCGCAAATCACCACCTTGCCCGCAGCCAGAGCGGGCAGAATGGTACGCTCCATGTGGTCGCGCCGGGCAGCGGTGAACAACAGGATCTCGGTCTCGGCGGACCACTTTGCTGGATCGCCTTCTAGCACCAGACGGCGGATATCTTCAGCCCCCTCAGAGCCACCCGGCTCGCGGGTGAGAACAACATCGTAGCCCGCCCTGCGCAGAGCCTCGGCCAGGCGTTTGCACTGGCTGGATTTTCCTGAACCGTCAATACCTTCGAAGGTCAGGAACAGGCCCGCGGGCAGCTGCATTCTATGCTCGGTCACTGGGCAGCCTCGGGACCGGCAATCAGGCGTCTGGACAGAACCTTTGCTGCATTTTGCACCCGCTGAAAGAAACCGGCATTGGCGACATCCTGTTCCGCCACCAGGGGTAGGCGGATTTCCGGTAGCCCATCCGGCTGCAGTACCAGCTCTGCCAGTTGCTGGCCTTTGCTGATGGGGGCATTGATTGGGCCGGAATAGACCACCTCAGCCGGGATTTCAGAGCCCGCGAGAGCAGGCAGTAGAATTTCCAGATCGGTTTCGGGCACCAGACCTACCGATCGTTCCGATCCACGCCAGACCTCGGCGCTGGCGACCGAGACACCGGCCTTGGCGATGTTCTTTTTGGCAAATTGGCGAAACGACCAGTTAACAATGGCTTCGGCCTCCTCTGCGCGGGCCTTGGTGCTGTCCATTCCGCTCACCACAAAGATCACACGGCGATCCCCCTGCACGGCGGAACCCACGAGACCATAGCCTGCCTCCGAGGTGTGCCCGGTCTTGAGCCCATCGGCGCCAATGCCTAGCCCCAGCAGGGGATTGCGGTTGCGGGTATTGGAGGGCGCCCGGCCGTCAAAGGCAAAACTCTTTTCGGAAAACAGCGGGTAATACTGTGGAAAGTCTTCGATCAGATGTTCGGCAAGTACGCCAAGATCCTGCATCGACATGCGGTGGCCGATCGCGGGCCAGCCGTTGGAATTGGCAAAGCTGGCATTGCTCATGCCCAGCTCATGGGCGCGTTTTGTCATGTAACGGGCAAAGCCGGCCTCTGTGCCATCGGGGCTAAGTGCTTCGGCAATGACTGCACAGGCATCGTTGCCCGACAGCACGATAATGCCGCGCAGCAGGTCGTCGACACGCACTCGGTCGGTGGTGTCCAGAAACATGGTAGAGCCGCCATAGCTCATGGCGTGAGCACTGACAGGCAGACGTTCGTCCAAAGACAGACGGCCATCGCGCAGCGCTTCGAAAGCGACATAGAGCGTCATCAGTTTCGACATGGAGGCCGGGGGCAGCGGCACTTCGGCATTCTTTGACAAAAGCACCGTATCGGTGCCCTGATCCACCACATAGGCGGCCCGCGCTTTGGTATCAAAAGCGGCAAGCGGCAGCGCCGTCAGGCAAAGCCCAAAGCTGGCGGCCAAGGTAAGTTTGGCAAAGGGGCTGACCATGGATTTCGCGCCTGTTGATTTCACGCCTTTGGCCTCCTTGGGGATGGGGGTGACGGTGTTAATTGGTGACGGCATAAGCATCAGTAAAGCCGGTTTCCTTGATCTTTTTCAGCAGCTGGCTGCGTTCCGATTTGGATTGGGCTGGGCCGACGACAACGCGCCAGAATGGTTTCCCATTCCCGGTTTGCGCCAGGACAGTGGGGATCAAACCGGCGTTGCGCATCTGTGCTGCGGTGTTCTTTGCGTTACTTTCAACGCTAAAAATGCCGATTTGAATGAAAGGCTTACTCAGTGAAGAGACACGCGGCGCCGGGGCGACGGGGGCCTGTGGACTAGAGACCTGTGGACTGGAGGCTGGTGCCGCCTCGATCGCGGCAGCGGCGCCTGCGATTGGATCCAGCGGCGTGGCTTCGATTTCATCCGCGCCAAGCGCTGCGGCTGCTGTCTCTTCCAGGGGGCTGTCCTGCAGGGTCGCGTCAGCCAAGGTGGGATCCGGCAGCTCTTCGGCTTCACGACGTAGCGCGGTGACATTTAACTCAATGGGAGCGCCGGCCAGGATGCCAAGCGCCGCCGCCGCATCGGAAGAAATCTGCAATCGTGGGCCGGGGATTTCACGTTCGCGGCGGAACAGGGCGCCGATGACAAATTTGCCATTGGATGTGTTGCGGATGATCACTCGTTCCGGGTCTTTGGCATCTGGGTGCGCCACCCATACGCCGCCCAACGATGGACGGCCATCCCAGAGCCCGGCTTCGTTGACCTGAAACACATCCGGCGCTTCGACGTCGCGTTCAACCAATTGTGTTCTACTGGAACCTGTGACGGCAGTCTCTGCCGGTTTGGGTTTCAGAAACCCCAGATTGGCGCCGTCTTCGCAGGCCGAGAGCGCCAGCACTGATACTGCCATCACGGCGAGGCCAAATCGTGGTCTCGATTTCGGCATGGGTGGTGTCATGATCATTTCCTTGCCTGTGCTCTTTGCGCCAAAGCGCGTCTCGCCGGATTCCCGGTCGTCGTTTTGATTTGGCGAATGATAGCCTGCAGCGGCAGTCATGAAAACCCTATGCCCGAGGGTGGTTTGCAAAAGCTGGGTGATGGGCGTTATCCCGCGCGTTTCCTGCTAGGCGCAACAGGGTTTCATCTGTCAGTAAGGGGGGATTTTGAGGGCAATTGTGGGCCAGGACATTTCGTGAGAAGGGATAATTTCCTCTTGCGTGTTGTCTTGCAGCACCTTAAACCGCCCCAAGACCGGGGAGGTGGCAGAGTGGTCGAATGCGGCGGTCTTGAAAACCGTTGAACGTGAGAGCGTTCCCAGGGTTCGAATCCCTGTCTCCCCGCCACTAAATCAAGCACTTCAGCGGTTTTGAACCAGCTACGCACAGCTGGATACTTGCGGTTTATTTCCCCCTGTTCTGGAGCAGCTGTTTTGTGGCCGTATCTTAGGTTCTGGGCGGTCTTTGCCAAGCTTTTGGGGCGCTGGCTTGAATGGTCTTGCGCCATTGAGAATTTTTTATCCATTGGTAGGCGTGCGCAGAAAACGGTTGAGCTGCGCGGATGCCGTGCCGCAGGAGCCGCTTTCGTCTCGCCATTTCTGGCCAATTTGGTCACAGGTAAGCAATTGGCTTCGGCGGAACCTCGGCCTGGACACCGGTGCGTATCAGGTCAATGTATCTGGTGACGCTGGTAGGGCGGCTGGTCAGTGTATCACATTTTAAAATTCGAAATAACTCACCTTGGGCCAGAGAGCGCAGTTTTTAGCAAAACCGCAAGCGTGAATTCACAGAAAAAGGGCAGCTGAGTTTTTTCCCGTCTCTTTCCCCTTTGATTGTGGAGTGCCAAGTAGGACAATGCCTTGGCAGTTCGGCTGTTTGTGGCGGTCGGTAGTGGGGGCGGAAAAAAATATGTTTAATATTAAACTTTGTGCATCTATGCTGTGTGTATGAGAGCGAAATAGCCAAGGCTTTGAAAACCACAAAGAAAGTGTGGTTTGCTGTCGCACCGAGAGTCAACAGAGCCAATGAAAAAAGAAAAAGTGGAGTTGGTTTTCGGAAATGCCTGAGCGAAAACTCTATATCGCGGATGATAATTTTGAGTTCGCAGAATACCTTATGACGGTCGCCAGGCGTCTGGGATGGACCGTCCAAACCTGTTCAAATGGCAATGAACTGCTTGCCTTGTTGCGCTCTGGCAAGGGGGCGGCGGTGGTCCTGGTGGATATAAATATGCCGGAAAAAGATGGCATAGAAGTCATCGAAGGGTTGTCTGAAGTTTCCCGCCCGCTGCGGTTTCGATTTATGACCGGCGGCGCCGATGCCCCGATGTTGGCGGCAAAGCTGATGGCGCGGGCGCGAAATCTTTCGGTTGGACGCAATCTTTACAAACCGATTCCAATGGACACTTTGAAACTGGTTTTGGTTGATGAATGGGACGCGCTGATGAAATTGGAAAAGGCGCCTGATCTCCCTGTGGAATGAGCCGCCTTTTGAATGAGCAAGCTGTCTCTTTTTTACACGCAAGAGAGTGCAGCGTGACCAGGGGTCGGTTCCGTTGTATTTTCCGCGTCACACCGCTGGCGACCATCCTGCATTCTGAAACTACGATGATTGTAGGACTGCGCTTCAGGCGGCGGTCCTGACTGCGGCGCCGCAAGCGGTCCAGGAGAAGCCCGTAGGCCATCGTTATCCGCAAAGGTCGACTTGAAAGAACACTCTGATAAAGGGCATGTTTACAAGTTCAGTTTACGCTAAATTTGCCCACGAAGGGATGGGCGCATAGAGTAAAATCTGAATTGAGCATTAAGTCGATTAGCAAGGTGTTTTAGAGTGTTTCCCAGTTTCAGCTTTGGCGAGCTCGGCACGCGTGGACTGCCAATTGATGTTGCGAACCGTCTGCGCCGTGGTCAGATACGCGGCACGATCGAACAGATGCGGGTTATGCTGTTGGGCAATACTCTTTTTGCGCCGGCCCTGTCCATGAACGCTTGGGGCCAGGGGCGTGATGGCCTGGTCGTGCTGTGGACCGTTGCTATTGTCCTGTTTTCATGGTGTATTTTTTACTCTTGGACCACTTACTATCAGACCACGGGGTCCGAAAAGGACATGCGAGGGTTTGTTATTCAGACCTTTTTTAACTCGTTGTTCTGGACCACCGGCATGGCCTTGTTCTACCCAGTTGCCAGCGGCGATCAGAAGGCCATTATTACTGCGATCATGGCGGGGTCTTTGGCCTTGGGGACGACAGGGTTTTCGCACGCGCCCTGGGCCGGCATGACCTATCTGGCTGTTCAGACCGTTGGGAACGGACTGGTGGCGCTCATCTGTGGGCTGACACTCGGGTCCTCGACGGATTTTCTGATTTTTGTTTTGATGATTGCGGCTGGTGTCAGCCTGTTTAATGCCACCCTAGAGGGAGCAAAGGCGGCCAGGGTTGCGTTCAACAATCACGAAAGACTGAGCGAGAAAAGCGAGGTCGTCGAACTTTTGCTCAAGGACTATGAAGAACAAGCCACAGAATGGCTTTGGCAGACGGACAAAAACGGCCACCTTCTGAGCGCTCCGGCTCAGGTGTTGGAGATGTGCGCGTCACAGGGGGGACAGACGGACAGCATTGATCTGGTTGAGCTGTTGGCTGCGAACTGCACCAAGGCTGCAGAGGAGGATATCAGACAGCTACAACAGGCGTTTGCTGACAAAGCCGAATTTCACGATGTGCGCCTGTCGATTCAGAGCCCGGTGGATGGTGAGCTGCGCTGGATCCTGATGAAGGGTCGGCCGCAATTCGAACGGGGCGCGTTCCAGGGGTTTCGCGGCATTTTTGCGGATGCGACCGCAGCAGTGGTTGCGGAGCGAAAGGTGCAGTTCCTGGCCTCCTTTGATGGGCTGACAGCGCTGTTGAACCGAAACTCGATCCAAAAGAAACTCTCCGAATTGCAGGCCGACGATCACTATGCGGTGGCGCTATTGGTCGATCTGGACGGGTTCAAACAGGTCAACGACAGTTACGGTCATCATATCGGGGATCTTCTGCTCAAGAAGGTGGCGGAACGCCTGCAGGAAAACACCAGTGAGAATACCTGGGTCGCGCGGCTTGGCGGCGATGAGTTTCTCGTGATGATGAACCGCGATGAACCCATCAGCACCGCCGAGGTCACCTGGACTGCGCAGTCCATTTGCGAGCGGGTATCTCAGCTTGCAAAAGTCGAGGACTTTGTCGTGCAAGTCTCGGCGTCCATTGGCGTGTCCAGATTTCCAGAAGATACCCGCCAGGGGCTCGAGCTGCTGTCCATGTCGGATATGGCGCTCTATGAGGCCAAGAATGCCGGCCGTGACCGGATCACCTATTTTAACGCCGAGATACAAAACAGGCTTTCCGAGCGAAATACCATAATTGAACGTCTGAAACGGGCGGTGCGCAATGGAGAAATTGAGCCCCACTATCAATCCCAGCATGTTCTGAGAGATGGTCGTCTGACCGGCTTTGAAGCGCTTGCGCGGTGGGACGATGAGGTTCTTGGCTCTGTGAGGCCGGATGTCTTTATTTCAATCGCTGAACAGACGGGGCTGATTGTTGAGCTGGGCGAGCATTTGCTGCGCCAGGCCTGCGAAGACGCAACCCAATGGGCTGAGCTGATGCCAAAGGCGCCGCCTGTTGTTTCCGTGAATATTTCGCCG
The DNA here is from genome assembly GCA_025163595.1 of Phaeobacter sp. G2. NCBI lineage: Bacteria > Pseudomonadati > Pseudomonadota > Alphaproteobacteria > Rhodobacterales > Roseobacteraceae > Phaeobacter > Phaeobacter sp. G2. The sequence goes on along the minus strand of CP104100.1, from coordinate 3,510,518 downwards.
GTTCAATTTGCCCGAACCGATGTCACCGGTCTGGTCTCCAGGGTATTGCATGAAACCGGCCTGCCACCAGAGCTGCTGGAGGTTGAGGTCACCGAGGGCGTATTGATTGCATCCAGGGAAAAAATCGCCGCAACATTACAAGAGCTGTCGGAGCTTGGCGTCTCCATTGCACTTGATGATTTTGGCACCGGCTATTCGTCATTGAGCTATTTGAAAGATCTCCCCCTCAACCGGCTGAAAATTGATCAGTCCTTTGTAAAGGATCTGTCCCGGACAGCCTCCAACCCTATCGTCAGCACGATTGTGCAATTGGGGCACAATCTTGGACTTAATGTTATTGCTGAAGGGGTTGAGGATCAAACTGATGTGGACCTTCTGGCTGAGCTGGAATGCGATGATGGGCAGGGGTATCTCTATAGCCGCTCAATGACCAAAGAGGCCACAAGCCGCTATATTGCTGAAATCGCCTTGCAGGCCTCGCAGCAATAGAGGCGATAGCTGGCAACGGTCTGGAAGGCTGCCGCGGCTGTGCTGTCCGCTCTCTGAGGCAGGCCTTATGGCGGTTTTGCATCTTCCTTCCCGACCCTCAGGGCCAGATAATGCGCAATTTTAAGAGCAATTTTGTGCGCGTTTTGACCAAAAGTAATCCCGAGTTAATAATACCCTGCCTAATTTCGGGGGGATTGTTTTTTAGGAGTAAAACATGAAGTTCGGAATTTCGGCAGCTGTGTCTGCCTCATTGGCTTTCTTTTCTGGTGCAGCCACCGCTGCGGAAATCGAAGTCATGGCGGGTGATCTGCCACCTATGATTCAAAAGGATGGATCGGGCCGCGAGGCGGAGATCATTTCGGCCGTATTGGGTCACTGCGGCCATACTGTTGTCTTCACTGTCCAGCCCTTCACACGTCATTGGCAGTCTTTTGAAAAAGGCTCTGGAGATGCAGTGGCAACTGTCCCAGTGGGTATGCCAACCGCAGGCACACAGACGCAGGCCTATGTCGCCTATCAAAATGGTGTGTCTTACCTGAGCTCTTCCAACCACGAGGCCGCGGCGCTCTCTGATCTGGATGGCTGGAACATTGTTGCCTTTGAAGGGGCCAGCAATATTATTCCGGGCCTTGGCGGCAGCACCTCTGCCTTCAAATCCTACCGGGAAATGGCAGACCAGAAGACCCAGAGCAAACTGCTGTATGGTAAGCGTGTAGACGGGATCCTTGGTGACGGTATGCTGTTTGCAGAATTTGCACGCCAGTTGCAAGAAGCGGGCGCTTCTTCCGGTGTGGATGCCAGTCAGTCGATTGAATTCCGCGCGATTTTTGATCCTAGCCCCTACGCGATGAGCTTTAGAGATCCGGCCCTGGCGGCGGACTTTGATCGCTGTTTTGCTGAATTGGATGCGGCAGGGGCCATTGCTGAAATCAACGTCAAATGGACCGACAAGTATCGCGATGCCCTCGAAGGCAACTACATGTCCTATTAAGTGATCGCCGCCGTTTGGGCGCAGCCTGCACCGGCAATTTCCCAAACGGCGGCACCGCCAAATGCAAAACACGTGGACGATTACCAATGGTTTGGAAACGATCCTATCGACCTTTTCAGAACCGTTCTGTTGACCCGCAATAACAGTCCTTCAAGGCTGAAAAATCCTCGAAACAAGACAAGTAGACTTAAGCAAACGGAGCGTGAAAAAATGGGATTCCTGAAACGGATGTTGGGCATGTCCATAAAGAAGAAATTGCTTCTGCCCATTCTGGCTTGTATCGTTCTGTCAAATTTTGCCTATACGGTCTTTTGGGCCTCAAAGCATAGTACAGCCTTGATTTCCGCCTTTGATGCAGAGGTAAAACTGGCCCAGCGGTTTGTCGTTCCGCCAGTGGCTGCGGCTGTTTGGGATTTCAACAGTGATGCCGCTAGGGGCGCGATCCAGGGCATTGCCGATATGGAAAACGCTCTCTTTGTGCAGGTCATTGTCGATGGCGAGATTTTCTCTGAAATTTTTGTAGGCGAAGAGCAGCGGGAAGCGCTGACCGAGCAGGTCGCCGCCCTTTTGCAGGACGAAGCCGCTGAGAAATCAGTTGAGGCGAATGAAGTTGTCTATGTGAAGTTTCCTTTGACACTGTCTGATGGCACCGATGTGGGCCAGATGGTCATGGGCTTTAGCAATGGCGCCATTCATGCTACCGTTTCTTCGCTTTATCTGCAGTCGGCTATCATTGGCCTGGCCATTTGTTTGCTGATTGGTGTGATCGTGTATTTTTCCGCGGCGTCGGTAACCCGACCGCTGGACCGGATTGTTGACCGGATTGATGCCTTGCGGAGCGGCGATACCCATAGCCCCGTTCCAGAAAAACGCCGGGGTGATGAGCTAGGCCGTCTCGCCGCTGCGGTTGTGGAATTTGTCGATGCCATGCGGGCCAATGCCGAGCTGGAAGAAAAATCCAAAGCCGCTGCCGAAGAGCAGGCCGGGGTTGTGCGAGAGCTGGCAAACGGGTTGAACCAACTGTCCAAAGGCGATCTGTCTTACCGGATCAAAAAAGAAATGAGCCCGGAATACACCGCCCTGCGGTCGGACTTTAACCAGACGGCTGAAACCCTGGATGATCTGATTGGGCGCGTTTTGGTGACCATCGCGCAGATGGACCAGCAGATTGGCGAAATGGCCACCGGGACGGATGATCTGTCGCAGCGTACAGAAAACCAGGCCGCAACCCTGGAACAGACCGCAGCTGCGCTGGATAGCATCACCTCGAACGTGCGCTCTGCCACTACGCAGACGCAAGAGGTCGAAGGCACCATTTCTGAGACCAGCAAAGTTGCCTTGCGCAGTGGCGACATCGTCCAGCGGACAGTGCAGGCGATGAAGGAGATTGATGAATCCTCCGAGAAGATCTCTGAGATCAACAGTGTGATTGATGACATTTCCTTCCAGACAAGCCTATTGGCCCTGAACGCCGGGGTCGAGGCTGCCCGCGCTGGCGAAGTTGGACGCGGTTTTGCGGTGGTTGCCTCCGAGGTGCGCTCCTTGGCGCTGAAATCCGCGACTTCCGCCAATGAAATTCGCGAACTGATCCGAACCAGCTCTGAAAAGGTCAAGGTTGGCGTAGAATTGGTAGATGAAGCGGGGCGTTCCTTGGATGAAATCATTGAAAAAATTCAGGCGGTCTCCACTCTAACCACTCAGATTGCCGCCTCTTCTGGGGAACAGTCTTCGACCATTTCGGAAATCAATGCCGGTATGATCGAGTTGGACCGGGTAACCCAGCAAAACGCCAGCATGGTTCTGAAGTCCAGTGATCAGGGCAAAAGTCTTCAGCGGGCTGCGTCGGAACTGGCGGAGCTGGTCGCCGGGCTCAAGCCGACCTCGCACAGCCAGGGCGGAACCCCAGCTACGCAGGGCATGGTCCACGGTGATGACTTTGGCTCGGATGATTTTGGTGGCACGGGTTTTGGCGACGAAGGCTTTGACATCGATGACTTTGACACTGACCGGCTGGCGGGGTGATCCTTCGCCAAACCTTGCTAAGGTTTGACCGCCGCTGTCAGCAACAACAGCCCCCCGTTCACCCGAGTGTGGACGGGGGGTAACTTTTTTGTCGCTTGACCTGCGCCTTGCTGAGGCTAGCTTTGGGAAAAAAAACCAAAGGAAATCTAATGATTGGATATGTAACTGTTGGCGTCTCGGATATGGAGAAAGCCAAGGCCTTTTATTGCGATCTTTTTGCGGATCGCGGCGCAAAGGTGATTATTGATGGCGGGCGCATCGCGATGATTGGGGCAACGCCAAAAGAGCCGATGATTTCGGTCTGTGTGCCCTATGACAAAAAGGATCCGCAGCCCGGAAACGGCAACATGGTGGCCTTTGCTGCACAAAGCAAAGAAGAGGTTTCCGAGCTGTATAACAAGGCTATTTCGCTTGGCGCCACCTGCGACGGCGAGCCGGGCCAGCGTATTCCTGATCGGTTCTACGGGGCCTATGTGCGCGACCCCGATGGCAACAAGATGACCTTTTATGTCTTTGGCTAGGGCCGGAAGACCCTCAATTCTATCTGAGCATGTGGGATGACTGGGGCCTGACCCCAAAAACCCTGCGACGGCCTGACAGGGTGCCCCGACAGGCCGTTTTCTACCTGCAGTTGGATACAGCAGCTGATCCGGGGACGGCAGCTCACGCGGGTTTTCTTGCACCAAGACGGCTCGGGGCGCCGCGCCGCAAGGCCGGGTCTATATACCGTGCTTGGCCAAAGTGGCCCATGAAACAGAGAGCTGCCGACCGTCCTAAGCTGTGATTTCTGCTGAAACCGGCCGCGACCACGGTCCTAGCCTGCGCGCCCATTTGCTTGCCAGCAGCGGGGAACTTGCATAGCGTTGTCGGCAACTTTGTCTCTTTGAAATGATCTCTTTATGTTAGATTTTAGTCTGGTTTTGATTGGGCTTCTTGGCCTGATTTTTCTGCTTGGTGTTCCCTATCTTCTGGTGTCGCATACACGCCTGAAATCGCAGGTGCGCGATTTGGACGCAAAAGTGCGCGCGCTGCAAAACAGCGCCTCAGGCAAACAGGTCTCAGCAGATCTGCAAACGCCTGAGCAACAGCCCAACGCGGCGGCCAAACCTGCGGTCCCTTGGGGCAAGGCGCCCGATGATGCAACCGACGCCACCCAGATCGAGGACCAAGCGGAAGACGTCCGTGCCGCAGAAGACAGTACAGTATCTGGGCCTTTTGTGGCCCCGGCGGAGACAGAGCAAAACGCCGAAAACTTTGCCAGCGTCACACCGCGAGAGCCATCTGCACCAGCGCCGCTTTCTGAAACGCGCGCGGATCCGTCCAGTGACCCGGCTCAGTCCCCGCGGGCTTTTGTGTTGCGCAGAGATCTTGTGGAGGCCCTTAGCGGTTGGCTGCGGGAGAACTGGGTTTTGGTGGCAGGGGCTGCGTCTCTGGCCTTGGCAGGGCTCTTTATGGTGCAATACGGCGTTGAAAACGGCCTTTTGACGCCGTTCTGGCGGGTCATGGCCTCTTTGGGCTTTGGCGTGGCGCTTATTCTTGGGGCTGAAACGATCCGGCGTCGTATGGGGGATGTCACGGACGGAGCAGCGCAGCATCTGCCCTCTGCCTTGGCAGGAGCAGGGGTCGTAACACTTTTTGCCGGGCTGCTGTCGGCGCGGGTGATGTACCAGCTGATTGACCCTGGCCCCAGCTTTGTGGCGCTTTGCCTGGTGTCGCTGCTGGCCCTGGTGCTGGGCTGGTTTTACGGCGCCTTCCTCACCGCTTTGGGGCTGCTGGGCGCCAGCGCGGTTCCCTTTCTGGTGGGGGGGCAATCGCAGGATGCCTGGATGCTCTACTACTATTTTGCCTTGATTGCGACGGTGGGGCTGGGGGTGGACACGGTCAAGCGCTGGGCCTGGATCTCGGGGCTTGCCTTGGCCGCGCCGCTCACGGCCTGTCTGTTGCTTTACCTGTCCGAAGGGGGGGAGCCGCATTTTCTGACCGCGCTGTTGGCGATTACCGCAGCAGCAGTGATCCTGCCTGGGCGCAGCCTTTGGCCTTGCCATGGCGGACCGGCGGTGGTGGAGGTCTTTTTACCCAAACAGGGGCGGCGGACCTATCCAGAATTCCCCACCCGTATTTCTGCGGTCGCCATCTGTGCTGCGGGGGCTGCGGCGCTGCTGGTGGCTGTGCAGGCGGATCAGGCGGCGGTGGTTGTCTTTGCCCTGCTGACATTGGTGACGCTGTTGCTTGCCAGCGTGCTTTGGATGCGCCATGCTCCAGCTTTGTTTGACCATGCACTGGTGCCGGGACTGGCGATCCTAGTGGTTGTCCTGCTGGAGGGGCTCAACTTTGGCCCCCTGTTTCGCGAGTTTACCGCCGCCATCACCCGCCCGCCGGAAACCCCGGCACCCCAAATCCTGTGGCTTCTGGTGGCAATTGCTGCGCTGGGCTCGGGGCTGGCCTATCTGCGCATGCGGTGGAGCCTGACTGGGCCTGATGGGGAGAGCCAAGAGCCTGAGGCATATTCCTCGGCAAACCTCCCGGTATTCTGGGCGCTCTGTGCGGCGAGTTTTGCCCCAGCCTTGCTGTTGATCCTCGAGTTCACCTGGAGACCCGCCGCGGTGCACGGTCTCTACACCTGGGCCTTGGTGGTGCTGACCATGGCGGCGGGAATGACCTTTCTGACAGAGCGCGCGGCCCGTGGCCCGCGCGGCGGGCAGCGAGAGATGCGCGTGGCGCTGCTTGCCATTTCAGCGCTGACCCTCATTGCCTTTGCGCTCTTTCTGGTGTTGGCGCAGACTGCGTTGACTCTCGCCCTGGCTGTCATGGTGCTGTTGGTGGTCCTGATTGACCGGAAATACGATCTGCCCGGCCTGGCGCTGTTTGTGCAGATCGCAGTGGCGGTCATTGTTTACCGGCTGGTGCTGGATCCCGGCGTGACCTGGGCGCTGGACCGCGACTATATCGACGAGGGTTGGCAGTATGTGACACCGTTGTCCCAGATCGCCCTTGGCTATCTTGGCAGCCTGGCGCTGCTGGGAGCTGGCTGGTTCCTGACACGACAACAGCTGCGTGAGAAAACCACGCTGGTGCTGGAAAGCGCCGCAACATTGATAGGCGCAGTGTTCTTTGCTGTGTTGATCCTGCGGCTGCTGCCAGAACAGATGCGCTATAGTCATGCGGGTATAGGGCTGATGGCCACAGTGTGGGTGGCCTCTCTGGTGAACCAGCTGCACCGGCTCCGTCTGAGCGGTCGCTTTTCAGCTCTGCTGCGCGGCATCCTGATCCTGGGCTATGGCGTGGCTGCCTTGGGCTGTATTGGCGGGTTACTTGTGTTTGCAAATCCGCTGTTGGCCAGTGGCGAAATCGTGCGTGGCCCGTTGATCTTGGACAGTTTGGCTGCGGCCTATCTGCCGCTGGCGGCAGTCTGTGCTGCGGCAGCGCTGCGGCTGGACCACCTGAACCGCTGGGTTCGGACCGGGTTTGGTCTCGCGGCGTCTGTGCTGGCGGTGATCTATATCACCTTGGAGATCCGCAGGTTCTGGCGCGGCAATAACCTTAGCCTTCCGGGGGTGATCGATGCTGAGCTGTATTCCTACACCGTGGCTTTGCTGGTTGCCTCGGGTGGGGTGCTGATGCTGGCCTTTTGGCGTCGTTCAAACCTGCTCCGCAGGCTGGCCATGGCCGGGGTGGTGCTGACAATTGCCAAGGTATTCCTGGTGGATATGAGTGGTTTGTCCGGCCTGACGCGAGTGTTTTCCTTCATGGGGCTTGGGCTGGCGCTGGTCGGGCTTGCCTGGCTGAACCGCATCATGAACGCCCAATGGGACAAAGGGAAAATACAGCCCGAAAAGCAAGAGGCCTGACCAAACTGCATCAGGGGAAGATCTACAAAAAGGGCGGGCCAGAGCGGCCCGCCTTTTTTATTTGCAATGACCTGACCCACCACGGCCGGAGCCATCGTATCGGAACGATGCAGTGGATACCTCGCGCTACCTCGGTCGAACCATGTGGAAGCGATGGAGCGGGTATCTCCGCAGGAGCCGCGTCGAGACCAATATGCACTGTGTGAAGCAATTGGGCCAATCCTTGATGGCCCGAGACTTCGAGCGATAGATCGCTGAAATCCAAATCCGGATCGCGGTATTGAACCGCTACACCGCTCTTGGCATACCTGTCACAGAGCCCGCAGGATAACTCCGTCTGGGGAAAGGGGGAGTCTGTCCTTCAGACGGTTTGCGCAGCAAAGCCGCGCAAAAGAGTAAAGTACTTGTTTAAAGGCTGAGCCGAGGCAAGTTCCGCGTGCTTGCGTAAGAGTGCCTCTCCCCAACAGAGCGGCCCAGCTTGGGGGATCTATTGGGGAAAGCGCCTGTTGAATAGCTTGCGGCTACTTGGCTGTAAGGGTCTCGAAACGCAGACCAACGGCGGTGCGCGGTGCAAAGCCTTTCCAATAGGTGTGATCCGGCAGTTCCTTGCCTGCATCGTCTTTTGAGACAACACCGTCGATGGCCTGTGGTATCAGCTCCAGGTAGGGTGTGTTGTCGGCCTCAGACTTGAGGTGCAGTCCCATAAAGGCGGTGGCAAAGTGCTGGGTGATATTGTTCATCCGGTTGGTGTCCCAAACCGCATCGGCGTAGTGCTCAAACGGGATGAAGTCGAGATTGTCGACCGGTTCCCAGCTCTCAATTGGGGCAGGCATTGGCGCGGCGGCGTTGTGATTTGCGCCTTCAAAGGTCAGCAGGTGACGGTTGGTATTGACTGCGCCCTCAAAGATTTTCCGAATTGCCGAATAGACAGAGACATCATCGGCGCTGCCCGCCATAACCATCAGCGGTTTGTCGATGCCAGCCAGGCCGGTCGCATCCCAAAAGCCGGTGTTCATCCCCCAGGGACCAATGGCAATCACCGCTTTGACGCGGTCATCACTCAGCGCGGCGTGGCTTTCTGACCCTGCCTGATGGCGGGCCAGCAGACCAGCGGGCGTGCCCCAGCTATACTGGGTCGAGGCCTCGGTCACGCCGGCACCGGCAAAGATCACAGCGCCGTAGCCCCCCATGGAGTAGCCGATAACCCCGGTTTGATCAGTATCGATGATCTCGCCCAGAGGGCCTTCCAGTGCCTCCATCTGATCAATGACAAACCGCTGATCAATCGGGCGGTTGAGCAGGGTTGAACCAAAGGCGGCCTTGTCGGAATAGGTGCTGTCACGGTGGTCAATCGAGACGGTGACATAGCCCTTGGTTGCGAGATTTTCCCCCAGGTGGGACATCAGATAGCGGTTGCCGGGGTAGCCATGTGAGATCACCACCAGAGGATAAGTCTCGCCACTGGCCGGCGTTGCATCACGGGCGGCACGGCCCTGTAGGGTGACTTCTGTCTTGCCGTCCCGCAGGATGGCGCGATAGCTGCCGCCCTGTTCGGTTCCCTCCGCCGCCGGATACCAGACCTCTACCGTCAGATCACGATCATACAGTGGCTGGTCGGTGTCAGTGGTGTTTAGAATGTCATTTTGACCGGGATTGGTAAACTCCAGCGTCTGCACCCCGATTGGATGGGCGCCAAAGGCGGCAAGCTCAGGCGCATCTGGCCGAATGCGATCGATGCGGTTCTCTGCCGAGCTCGCCAGAGGCAGGCTGGTTGCAGCGAGGGCAAGCCCGATGCCGGCCGCCAAATTTTTCTTAGACATATCCGTCTCCCAGTTTCGTATCCATTTGAAATGCCCCGTAGTTTTTGTTTGGGGCCCGCGCGTGTCTTAGGGGCGCAATGTAACAAACTGTCCTGCAGGCTGCGGGTGGCAGCCAAAGCATCCCCGCTGGCGCCTCTGGTCACAAAGACCCGATCTGCTGCTGTGGGACGGACCTCTTTGAACAGCGGTCACGATAGTTTCTGGGCGATTGCGCGTCACCTTTCTCAGATGACTAAAGAGTTGCGCTCTGGGTCAAGTCTCCGCATCGGGCTGGCTGCAATAACGCAGCGTTTCTTTCACAGGGGCCGAGGGTTAGCAAAAGCCCGCAAAAGCAGTCTCCAAGGGGACAGGACATGTGCAGTGGCCCTACAGCGCAGATTGTCCTTATTTTGGATGCTCTATACTGTTAGGACATTCACATTTTCAGCAGGCCAATTTTGCGAGAGCTCCGATGAAACAGACACCTTGGTTGGGCTTTTCCATTGATCGTGATGCCAGCACTCCGGTGTTTGAACAAATCTGTGCCGCCATTCGCCTGCGCGCCGCTTCGGGGGATATGGCGCCGGGCAGCAAACTGCCGCCAACCCGGGTGTTTGCCACCGAACTGGGGGTGTCGCGTTCCACCATCGTCACCGCTTACGAACAACTGGTTGCCGAGGGATACCTCAGCAGCCAGCAGGGCTCTGGCTATCGGCTTTGTGCCTCTGGCGAAGTTGAGCTCACCCAGGTGCCGGCTATCACGGCCCCGCCGAACTCTGGTGCCAGCAAGCGGCGAGGGCATGAGCCAAGTGCTGCCTCAGCCCCCGCGTCAGACATGGCCGGGGTGCTTCCCTTTCGGGCCGGCAGCCCGGATATGCGGCTGTTCCCCTATCGGCAATGGGCCAAGACAGTAGCACGGATCTGTCGCTCCGACCCGCAGGCCATGTTTTTGGGCAGTGGCGGCTTTGGCTCTTTGGCGCTGCGCCAGTCTATCTGCGATCACGTGGCGGAATGGCGCGGCATTTCAGCGAGCCCCGAGCAGGTGATTGTCACCGCTGGTGCCACGGATGCCCTGGAGATCTGCCTGCATGCGCTGGCACAATCCGGCGATAGCGTCGCGTTGGAGGATCCGGGGTATCGGCCCTTGCAGTATTTCATCACGTCCCAGGGCCTGACGCCAGATTACCTGCACGTTGATGACAATGGCGCGGTTCTCCCCTCTGGCCCGGTGGCCCCCCGGCTGGCTATTCTGACGCCCTCGCATCAGTTTCCACTGGGCGGCGCCATGTCTCCGGCGCGACGGATGGAGTTCATTCGATGGGCAACCGAGACGCAGGCCTGGATCATCGAGGATGATTACGACAGCGAGTTCCGCTACGCTGGGCGGCCCATCCCAGCGATGGCTGGTTTTGATCATTTGCACCGCACTCTCTATATTGGCAGTTTCTCCAAAATCTTTTCCAACGCCCTGCGCCTGGGCTACCTGATCCTGCCCAAACCGCTTGTCGCACGCTTTGCCAACAGCATCGAACGCTTTGGCCCCAGGGCCAGCAGCATGCCACAACAGCCGCTGGCGAATTTTATCGACAGCGGTGAGTTCTATCGCCATCTGCGCCGGGTCAGACGGATCTACGCAGAACGCCGCCGTTTTCTGTTGCATCAATTAACCCAGGATTTCAGCGCCTATGGCTATTGCGTCGATCACCAGGCTGGCATGCAGGTGGTGTTCCATTTGACCTGCGCCCTGCAGGACCAGGAAATTTGTACCCTGGCGGCAGAGCAGGGGCTGAGCATTGAGGCGCTTTCGAGATTTGTGCAGACCCCGACCCCAAGCGCGTGTGGCTACAACGGATTGCTTCTGGGGTTTTGCGGCTACCGCGAAGAAGAACTAAAACAGGGTCTAGGCCTGTTGCAGCAGGTTCTGCAGCAGCTTTCCCGTTAAGTGCCAGAAGCTGCCGGGGGCTGTCTGGGGCTACCAGGGGCCGAGAGGAGCCTTGCCCAAGCAAAGTTTCATTATCCCACAGGTTGCTTGTGTGATATTTTACTTTCCTTTGAGCGTCACCTTTGGGAATTAAGTCGAATATTGGCTAGTTTTTTTGGAGAAGTATTAAGCAATACAGGCGGCCATAACAGAATATTAGGATGCGTCACATAGGCAGGGAATAAGCGTTAGATTTAGAGGACTATTCCAAGATGCCCCAGCTTTTGTTCCGATTGCCCATACGGATATACGCCCTAACCGCGTTGGCGGTGGGATTGGCCGCGGTTTTGACCTTTGTTTTGCTGTCTCGCACGGTGGAAAATGCCTATGAGATGCGAGAGAAGGAGCTCGACAATTTGGTCGGCACCGTTATCAGCGCCCTGGCTGATCTGGACGCAAAAGTTCAGGCTGGGGACCTGACATTGGAAGAGGCGCAGGCGCTAGGGAAAGAGCAGGTCGAACTGCTGCGTTTTGGCACCGCAGGCTACTTCTTTGCCTTTAATCAAAACAACACCATGGTTGCACATCCAGTCGCCCCACAATTGATTGGGGAAGATCAGTCAGGCTTTGAAGATGTGAATGGTCTTAGGGTTTTTGAAGAGTTCAACAGGGTCATCGAGACGACAGGCTCCGGCCCGGTGATCTACCACTTCAACAAGCCGGATTCTGAAATTCAGGAAGCAAAAATGGGCTACGTCAAAGCCTTCACCCCTTGGGGCTGGGGCATCGGCACAGGCGCCTATGTGGCTGATATTGATGCAGAACTAAATATCGTTCGCTGGACTGCCATCGGTGCCTTGGCCATCAGCCTCGCCATTCTTAGCCTTGGGGCCACAGTGATCACCCGTAGTGTTACAGCGCCAGTGAATGCGTTGAAAAATCGGATGCACTCAATGGCTGATGGTGACACTGATACGGATGTCCCTGCCACAAAAAACAAAAGCGAAATTGGCGACATGGCGCGCAGCTTGGAAGTTCTCAAGCAGTCCCTGATCCGCCAGAAAGAGCTGGAAAGCAAACAGCAAGAACGCGAAGCTGAACAGGCCGAGGTTGTCTCCATTCTGAGTGGCAGCCTGTCCAAGCTGTCGCAGGGGGACCTGACAGTCAAAATCGGCAGCGATTTCCCACAGGATTATGGCCAGTTGCGTCGTGACTTTAACCAGACGATTGAAACGCTGAGCGGAACAATGTCGCGCATGGTCGAAGCCACCAGCTCCATCCGCAATGGCGCGGCTGAAATCAGCCAGGCCTCTGATGATCTGTCGCACCGTACCGAAAGCCAGGCGGCAACTCTGGAAGAGACCGCTGCAGCGCTCGACGAGCTGACCGCAAGCGTGAGATCTGCCGCCGAAGGTGCCAGCAGCGTTGAGGCCACCATGGAAGCGGCCAAGAAAGAAGCCGAAATCAGTGGCGAAGTGGTGCAAAGCGCGGTGTCCGCGATGACCGAAATCGAACAGAGCTCGAACCACATCGGCCAGATTATCTCGGTGATTGACGACATCGCCTTCCAGACCAACCTGCTTGCTCTCAATGCCGGGGTCGAAGCGGCCCGGGCCGGCGAAGCTGGCAAAGGCTTTGCGGTTGTCGCCTCGGAAGTTCGTGCTCTGGCGCAACGCTCTTCGGATGCTGCAATGGAAATCAAAACCCTGATCGGTGACAGCTCGAAACAGGTTGCCCGTGGGGTGGATCTGGTTGGCAAGGCTGGCGAAGCGCTGGACAGCATCGTGGGTCAGGTTAGCCACATCTCCAAGCTGGTTTCCGGCATTGCCGAAGGTGCTGTTGAGCAATCGACTGGCCTGAACGAGATCAACACCGGGGTGACCCAGCTGGACCAGGTGACCCAGCAAAACGCCGCCATGGTTGAAGAGGCGACTGCTGCCGGGCACATGCTCAATGCAGATTCCTCGAAACTGGCCGAACTGGTTGCGATCTTTAAGTTAGATGGCAGCGCCCCTGTTGTGCAGATGCCAACAGCCGCTGCCCCGATGGCAGCAACCGTAGCGCCCTCGGCGCATGGAGAGGACGACTGGGACCTTGAAGCCGCGACCTCGGCTGCTGCACCAATCAGTGTCAGCACTGACGGCAATGCAGCCAAGGACATGTGGCAGGACTTCTGACAAGCTCTAGGGCTGTGGCTTTCATCTTTCCCTAAATACCTCGGGGGAGCGTCCCGCAGGGACGCGGGGGCAGAGCCCCCAGATCAAACCTCGCAAAAACAAAGCGCCCGGCAAATCTGCCGGGCGCTCTTTTGTTTGTCCTAAAGGGGCTGAGCCGCTTAGCCGATAATGGCATTCAGCGTTCCCGAGGGGCGCATGACCTTGGCTTTCAGCTCCGCAGAGGGGTGGAAATAGCCGCCAATATCCGCGGCCGGGCCCTGTGCCGTCGCCAATTCCGCCAGAATGGCCTCTTCGCCATCGGCCAGCGCCTTGGCAATGGGGGCAAATTCTGCGGCCAGGTCTGCGTCGTCACCCTGTGCTGCCAGGGCCTCAGCCCAGTAGCGGGCAAACCAGTAGTGGCTGTCGCGGTTGTCAGGTTCGCCCACCTTGCGCGAAGGCGACTTGTTGTTGTCCAGAATGCCTTGGGTTGCCACCTCAGCGGCAGCCCCCAGCACACCGGCTTTGGCGTTGTCCTTGCTGTCTGCCAGGAACTTCAGGCTTTCACCCAGGGCGCAGAATTCCCCCATCGAGTCCCAGCGCAGGTGGTTTTGCTCAACCAGCTGCTGCACGTGCTTGGGCGCCGAGCCACCGGCACCGGTTTCAAACAAACCGCCACCTTGCATCAGTTTCACGATCGACAACATCTTGGCCGAGGTGCCCAGTTCCAGGATCGGGAACAAATCGGTCAGATAGTCGCGCAGCACGTTGCCGGTGATGGCGATGCTGTCCTTGCCTGCGGTGATGGTCTTCAGCGACTGGGCTGTTGCTTCCCGTGGGGCCATGATCTGGAACAGATCCGCCTTGCCTGCAGCTTCCAGCGCGGGTTTGACATATTTGATCAGTTCGGCGTCATGGGCACGGTTTTCGTCAAGCCAGAATATGGCTTCGGAACCGGTCAGACGCTGGCGATCCAGAGCCAGTTCAATCCAGTTTTCAATCGGTGCCTGTTTGGCGGTGCAGGCACGCCAGATGTCGCCGGCCTCGACGCTATGGGCGTGCAGGGTTTCGCCATTGGCCAGAACCACACGGATGGTGCCCGCAGCAGGGGCTTCAAATGTGGTGGGGTGGCTGCCGTATTCTTCGGCTTTTTGTGCCATCAGACCAACGTTGGCGACGGACCCCGCCGTAGTCACGTCCAGCGCGCCATTGGCTTTGAAAAAGTTGATGGTCTCATCATAGATGGTGGCATAGCAACGATCAGGAATGACGCAGTTGGTGTCGCCCTTGTTGCCTGCTGCATCCCAGCCCTTGCCGCCAGCGCGGATCACCGCAGGCATCGAGGCGTCGATGATCACATCCGAAGGCACGTGCAGGTTGGTAATGCCCTTGTCGCTGTCCACCATATACATGGCGGGGCGCTCAGCGGTGACGGCCTCAATTGCGGCCATGATGTCGGCGTTGTCGGCAACACGGTCCAGCAGATCACCCATGCCAGAGTTGGCATTGACTCCCAAGGCCTCCAGCTCGGCACCGAACTTGTCGAACACCGGCGCCAGCCAGGCTTTGACCGCGTGACCAAAAATGATCGGGTCAGAGACCTTCATCATGGTGGCCTTCAGGTGCAGCGAAAACATGGTGCCGTCTGCCTTGGTGTCGGCAATGGCCTCTGCCAGGAAGCTCGACAGGGCAGCAGCCGACATGAATGTGGCATCTGCAACGGTACCGGCCTCAAGCGACCAGCCGTCTTTCAGCACGGTAACCGTGCCATCGGTGCCGACAAATTCGATCTTGGCGTCACCGGCCTGCGCCGCTGTGATGGTGGCGGCTTTTTCATTGGCGTAGAAATCACCCTCCGCCATGGACGAGACCTTGGTTTTGCTGTCGCCAGTCCACGCGCCCATCGAATGTGGGTTGTTCTGGGCGTAGTTCTTAACGGCGCGAGCCGCGCGGCGGTCTGAGTTGCCTTCCCGCAGAACCGGGTTCACCGCAGAGCCTTTCAGGCCGTCATAGCGCGCGCGGGCGTCTTTTTCGGCATCTGTTGTGGGCTCTTCGGGGTAGGAGGGAATGTCATAGCCCTGGGCCTGCAATTCTTCGATGGCGGCGACCAGCTGCGGCACAGAGGCCGAGATATTTGGCAGTTTGATGACATTTGCGTCTGGCGTTTTGACCAGCTCACCCAGTTCTGCCAGATCGTCGGTCTGACGCTGTTCGGGGCTCAGGTTTTCTGGGAAGGCAGAGAGGATGCGCCCAGCCAGGGAAATGTCTTTGGTGCCAACACTGACATCGGCGGCAGCGGCGAACTTGCGGATGATCGGCAGAAAGGATGCCGAGGCCAGCTCTGGAGCTTCGTCTACGATGGTATACAGAATGTCGGGGTTTGAATTTTCTGTCATGTTTCTCAACCTTTCAGCGATAACGGAAGCTTTGGTGACTATAATGTAGCAGCGCTACATTTCATGTATGCGACTGAACGGACCATATGTCGAAATTGGTTTCCGGCCAGGGCCATTTAGGCCCTCATGTAGAGCAGGAGCGCGGGCGGTGCAATCATTAGGATGCAGATTCTGGCTCGTCAGATTGACGCGGCGCTGCTTTTTCGCGCACTTTTGGCTATCTTTCTTCGCCTTTTGGTGAGTGCGCTGGTTCTTTTGAGCGCGCTGGCTCCGCTTAGGCGCCATGTGAATTTTAGGAAAATTTTAGTTAACCTTGTCGGCAAGGAGCCAGTTTGATCTCCCCTGACAAGGACGACAGCGATGCCCAGAACCGCGCCACAAACCAGCCTTTTACTTTATGCCCCAGTGCCGCTGTATCTCTTTGAGGGGTCTCTTTTTATTGAACGGCAGGCGGTCAACGGGCTGCAGCTCTGGGCGCGGCACTTTGATCTGATCACGGTGATGATGCCGGTCAGCGCGGTTGCGCCTCCAGCGGGATGGGTGCCTGTGCACTGCTATCAGCAAGAGCTGTCGCGAGTCAGCATCGAACCCTTCCCCATGGCCTATCGCCCGGACCAGTTTCTACGGGCCCTGCCGCGGGCATTAAAGCGGATACGCAGGTTGATCGCAAAAGCAGATTACCTGAGCTTTGCCATCGGTGGGTTGTTTGGCGATTGGGGGGCGGTGTCCTGCCTGGCCGCGCATCAGTTGCAGCGGCCCTTTGGGGTCTGGACGGATCGGGTGGAATCCGAAGTCATGCGGCAATCGCTGGAGCGTCCAAGCGACAAGGCGCTGGACCAGACAACCTGGCGCAGTCGCTTGCGGGGGCGGTTGTATCACCGGCCCATGGCCTGGCTTGAAAAGGCTGTGATCCAGCGGGCCGATCTGGGCCTGTTCCATGGGGCTGAAACCTTTGAAGCCTATCACGGGCTGTGCCGAAACCCACAGCTGGTCCATGATATTCACATCGCTGAGGAAGATCACATCAGCGACAGTGCCTTGGCGGCAAAGATCACGGATGTTGGGAGAAAACGACCGCTGCGGCTGATCTACACCGGTCGCGCCGAGGCCATGAAGGGGCCGATCGACTGGACCACGGTACTGGAGCGGCTCAATGTTCTCGGGGTGGGTTTCCACGCAACCTGGCTTGGCGATGGCGCGGCGCTACCGCAGATGAAGGGGCGGATCCAGCGGGCGGGATTGACCA
Organism: Phaeobacter sp. G2; assembly: GCA_025163595.1. Taxonomy (NCBI): domain Bacteria; kingdom Pseudomonadati; phylum Pseudomonadota; class Alphaproteobacteria; order Rhodobacterales; family Roseobacteraceae; genus Phaeobacter; species Phaeobacter sp. G2. Next base: position 3,493,653 of record CP104100.1, on the reverse strand, counting down.
ACTGTGTTGATTTCCCAGGATTTATCGAGGATCGCAGTGCTGTGTTACAGGCGCTGCGGCAGGCTGATCTCTTTGTGTTTTGCCATAAAACACCTGAATCGCCGCGCTGCCTGATCGAGGCCCTGACCTGCGGCACGCCAATTTTGGGCTATGAAGGCGCCTATGCACGGGATCTGATTTCGGGGCAGGGCGGGGGGGCGCTGGTTTCCCGTGGCGACACCGAGGCCCTGGCGCTTCGGATCGCCGAGTTGGACGCAGATCGCGACCAGCTGGCGCAGCGCATTGCAGATGCCCGCCTTGATGGGATGCCTTTTAGTGATGTGCAGGTCTTTGCCCACCGCGCCGGAATCCTCAAACAGTATCTGCCAGTGGGTGGAGCCATGCCGCCGCAAAAACGCAGGTCTGGGCCGGGTCTGGGCTGGGACGCTGCCAGATACTAACCACACAAGCAGCCGCCCCAGAGTCAGCCAGAGCTGCCCCTGCAAGTCCCCTGAGCCGCCCCCAAAAGCACCCAGTCAGATTTTTCCCGGCAAACCACCCGTTCAAGCCCCCTGCCAGTAAAGGGGGGCTATTGGCGCCAGCCCAATACCCGGCGTTCAATAAACCCGATGGTGGCGCTCAGCGTGACCCCCAGCAGCGACAGGATGGTGACGCCGGCAAACAGGCGTTCCAGATCATAGAGCGATCCGGCCTCCAGGATATAGGCGCCGATGCCGTATTCCGCGCCCAGCATCTCGGCTGCAACCAGCAGGATGATGGCAATGGCCAGGCTGATGCGGAGCCCGGACAGGATACCGGGCATGGCCCCAGGCAGCACAATCTTGCGCACGATCGAGAACCAGGACAGGTTGAAGCTTTGGCCCATGCGGATCAGGCTGCGATCAACATTGTCCACCGCGCCATAGGTAGCCACCACCGTGGGGGTAAAGGTGCCAAAGGCGATCAGCGCGTATTTTGAGCCCTCATCAATGCCAAACCAGATCACAAACAGCGGTAAAAGCGCGATCTTGGGGATGGGGAACAGCGCAGCCGTCAGCGGCACCAATCCGGCGCGAACATAGGAAAACAGCCCGATCAACACGCCGGTCGCAACGCCCAGGCTGGCGCCAAGCAAGGCACCGATAAACAGCCGGGTCAAAGATACACTCATATGTGCCCACAACAGCCCAGACGCATAGAGCTCGCCAAAGGTTTTGAGCACGTCACTGGGCAGCGGCAGGGTCAGTGGTGAAATCCAGCCCTGACGGGTGCCAAGTTCCGCAAGCGCCAGCAGCAAGACAAAGACCAAGACACCGATCCAGCGATGGCTGGCCGGGGCAAAGCCTCCACCACGAAAGGTGACCTGGCGGGCTTGGCCCTGAGAGGGTTGAGTTTCGGTGGTATCGGCGGCTGTGTTGGGTTTCAGATCAGACATGAACCAGCTCCGCATCTGCCGCACGGGCCTCTTCGCGCATCAATTGCCAAAGGTATTTTTGTTTTTCTTCCAAAGCGCTGTCCCCATAGTGACGTTGATCCAGCGGGGTATCCAGATGCACCACTTCGCGGATCTCGCCAGGGCGGCGCGACATCACCACGATGGAGTGGCCCAGCCGCACGGCTTCGGCCAGGTTATGGGTGACATAGACTGCCGTAAACGGCGTCCGGGTCCAGAGGCTGACCAGATCATCCATCAGCAATTCGCGGGTCTGACTATCCAGCGCCGAAAGCGGCTCATCCATCAGCATCACCGCCGGGTTCACCGCCAGGGCACGGGCAATCGCCACCCGCTGTTTCATCCCCCCCGACAGCTGCTTGGGCAGGGCCTTGTGGAACTCGCTCAGCTTGGTGCGGGCCAGCACATCGGCAATGATCGCCTCGGCGCGGGCACCGCGAATGCCGTGATCCTCCAGCACCAAAGAGATATTACCCCGCACCGAGCGCCAGGGCAGCAGGGCAAAATCCTGAAAAATATAGGTGAGCGGGTTGAGGCAATCTTTGGGCGCAGCGCCAATTTGCAGCACCTCGCCCCGGGTGGGCTGTTCCAACCCGCCTATAAAGCGCAACAGCGTGGACTTGCCGCAGCCAGAGGGGCCAACGATGCAGACAATCTTGCCCGAGGGGATGTCCAGCGAGATATCGCGCAGCACCTCAAAATCATCATAGGAATGGCTGACGCCAGAGAGGCGAATATCCATGCGGGAGCGCTCCGGAAAAGGGGGAAACAAGAGACGGGGCGAGATCACATCCCGCCCCGAGAAAAAGTGCGCAGCTGGCTTTAGCCGAGTGTCTGCACGTAGCTTGGGTCAATCACGGTATCCAGGCTGATGCTCTGATCCACCAGACCTTCGGATTGGAACCAGCTCAGCTGGTCCTGCAGCGAGGCGGTGTTCATCGCTGCGCCCTCATTCAGGCGCATGGTGCCATTGATGATCGACTTGGCCGCCTTTTCACGTGGGCGATCCGCATAGACATATTTGTGGATCAGGTCGACCAGCTCTTCAACACCGGCGTCGCCATGGGCCTTGTCGATCATGGTGCTGTTATAGTCGCTCACACCTTTGGAATAGCCGGCCAGGAAATCGCGCGTCATCTGCTGCTCGCCCGAAGCGTTTTTGGCCGAGGTAAAGACCGTGGTCACCTGATAATTTGGCAGGTAGTCCGACACATTGCCAATGATATGCACCTTGCCAGAGCCAGCCAGTGGTTTGGCCAGATGTGGCACGATGGACCAGGCGTCGATCTGGCCGGATTTCAGCGCGCCGATGATGGCTCCGACTTTTTGCAACGGCTTGAACTTCAGCTCGATGCCTTCGGCCTGGGCCATTTTGGAGCCCATGTAGTGGAAAGAGGATCCCGCCGAGGTGATGCCGTAGCTTTTGCCCGCCAGCTGTGCCGGGCTGGTCACACCGGCCTGGTAGGCGGCGTCAGAGACCAGGAACTTCTGGCCGTCGATGCCGACTTCTTCGGACAGGGCGCCGCCGATCACCTTGACCGCACCCTTGTCGGCCAGAGACACCAGACCACCAGACATCGCGGTTACTGCGTAGTCCACATCGCCGGAGGCAATGGCTACAGCCATTGGGGTTGCGGCCTGGAAGAACTTGAACTCCACATCCAGGCCCGCGGCGGCAAAATAGCCGCGCTCAAAGCCGATGAAGCTGCCGGAATGGCTGGTAAAGCGCAGCGCGCCCACGGTGATTTTGCGGTTTGAGGCCAAGGCTGGGCTTGCCAGTCCAGCAGCAGCGGCGCTGCCACCCAGTAGTGCCAATGCCTTGCGGCGGGTAAATGTGGTCATGATCGTTCCTCCCTAGTGAACAGTGTTGGCCTGATCCTTTTATCCCTCAGGCCTGTATTTCTGTGGTGATGAGTCTCTCCAACCGGCTAAGCGCTGTGGCGCTGTCGCGGCTTAATACTGCGGTGAGCAGTGCTTGATGCTGCGTGGCGCGATCTGGAAAATCCAGCCGCCCTTCGCGCAGCAGCGCCAGCCGAAAGCGGCGGGACTGGTCGTAGAATTTTTGTTGCGTGTCCAGCAGCCGGGGAGAGCCCGAGGCCTCGCAGAGGCTGTAGAAAAACGCCCGGCAGGCATTGTCCCACTCCAGGGCAGCCAGATCGCTGAGATCGCTTTGCACAACAGATTCGCAGTGGCGCATGGCGTGATGGGCTGCCAGAACGCGACCCTCCCAGGCGACATCCCCCAGCGCCAGCGATTTCTCCAATGCCATCTTTTCAACCTGGATGCGCATGAACAGAATGTCCTGCAGATCTGCCTCGGTGGCCGAGGTGACGCGGAACCCGCGCTGGGCGGTGGCTGCCACCAGGCCTTCGGCGCTGAGCAGCCGCAGGGTTTCGCGCATCGAATGATTAGAGCCGCCATAGCGTTGCCGCAGGTCGTTCAGCTTGAGCTTTTCATCCGGTCTGAGCAGGCCAAAGGAGATGTCGCGGCGCAGCACCGAGGCCAGCATCGCCACCACCGTTTCATCCTCGTTTTGTCTTGAACCAAATATCATCTGGACCCGATTTTCTAAAATGTTGGACATTTTTGCCGCAGAGGCCGCCGCGTGTCAATCGCCTGAATTTTCCCATATTTTTGTGACCTTTCTCGGATCATTCCCAGCCGTCGCGTTGACCCTTTGCTGTTGCTCTGCCACTCATGGCGGGGCCAAATGACTGACCATCCAAGTATAGACCGCCTGATCCCCTGACCCGGAGCCCGAATGCCCGCCTTTCGCTTTCTACACACCTCAGACCTGCATCTGGGCAAACGGTTTGGCCAAATGCCGGAAGAGGTGCGGGCGGATTTGCAGCAGGCGCGTCAGCAGACACTCGCCACTCTCGCCGCTCTGGCGCAGGAACAGGGGGTACAGCATGTCCTGATCGCGGGGGATATGTTTGACACCGAAACGCCCTCAGAACGAGTGCAGCGCCAGGCCCTGGCGGCAATGGGGGCGGCGCCGGATCTGCACTGGTGGATCATTCCAGGCAACCACGACAGCGCGGCTGCGGAAACGCTGTGGGCCGGGATGGCGCAGCATGCTGCGGCAAACACACATCTTTTGATGCAGCCTGAGCCGGTGAAAATGGCGCCTGGGGTGCATCTGTTACCCGCGCCCTGTCGTCATCGCTTTGCCGGGCAGGACCTGACCGCCTGGATGGATGGCTGCGACACCCCGGCGGGGGATTTGCGCATTGGTCTGGCCCATGGCGGGGTGCTGAACTTTGGCAGTGATGAGGCCGGCGGTGAGGTGATTTCGCCCAATCGTGCCAGCTCTGCCAGATTGGATTATCTGGCGCTGGGCGACTGGCACGGTGCCTTTACCCTGAATGATCGCAGCCGTTACAGCGGCACGCCAGAGGCCGACCGGTTCAAACACGCCGGGCGGGGCCAGTGCCTGTTGGTCGAGCTGACCGCGGCAGGCCAACCGCCGGATATCACTGCCCTGGAGGTCGGCGCTTATCACTGGCAGGAACAGGCTTTGCCCCTCACCCCGGCGAGCGATGTTGCGGCAGAACTGCAGGCGCTGTTGCCTGCCAACCGGGCCCAGTGGCGCCTACATCTGTTGCGGCTCAAGGCCGAGGGCTGGGTCACTGCACCGCAGCGCCTGGCCCTGGAGCAGGCGGTGGCACAGGTCGCCCCTGAGTTCTGTCATTTCACCCTGGAAACATCAGGGCTGCGCAGCGAATACCAGCTGTCTGATCTGGATCTGATTGCCACCAATGGGGCGTTGCGGGCGGCTGCCGAAGATCTGATGCGCTCGGCCGAGGACACAAGCGAGTCCCAGAGCGCGCGTGACATCGCTTCGGCGGCTTTGAACCGTTTGTTTGCCTATGCCCAGGACGGTGACGCGACCGGGGAGCGCAACGCATGAAGATCCGCGCTATTCGTTTGGAAAATGTTCGCCGCTTTACCGACCCGGTTGAAATCACCGGCATTGGGACGGGGCTTAATGTGTTGGCCGCCCCCAATGAACAGGGGAAATCGACCATCTTTGACGCGCTGCATGCGGTCTTTTTCAAAGATGCCAAATCCTGGGACAAGGACATTCGTGCCTTGGCGCCGCGCGCTGGGGGCGAACCTCGGGTCGAGGTGGAGATTGAACGGGACGGCAGCTGTTATCGCCTGGCCAAGCAGTTTCAAAAGGCCTCGGGCAAGGGCGATCTGCGGATCTGGCAGGGTGATCACCTGTATCTCCAATCGGATGCGGCAGAGGCCTGGCTGCAAAGCCTGATCAAATCCCCCAAAGAGGGCGGTCCCTCCGGGTTGCTTTGGGTGCGTCAGGGGCTGACCAATTTTGCCGACGCAAAGGAAACCCTGGCGGCGCGGCAGGATTTGATGTCGTCGGTCGCGGGGGAGGTGGACAGTATCACTGGCGGTCAGCGCATGGATGCGATCCGGCGCGATGTGCGCCAGTCCCTGGATCGTCTGGTGACCTCGCGTGGGGCCAAAAAGGGCGGCGCGCTGGACCAGGCGATGCATGAGGTGGCGACCTTAGCAGCGCGCGAAGAAGAGCTCGCCGACAAGGTGCGGGAACTGCGCGATCAGCTTGACCAACGTCAGGATCTGCGCCGCGCGCTGACGGATCTGCAAGACCCCGAAACACAACAATCGTTGGAGGCGCGTCTGCGCCAATCCCAGCAAGAGCTGCAAGCCGCTGAGCAATATCAGGAAAAACTGACCGTCGCGGAGCAGGCGCTGCGCACCGCCACCTTGGTGCTGGACAATCACAACAGCGCCTTGGCCGGGTTTCTGGCGCGCCGCAAAGACCGTGCCGAGGCAGAGCAAGCCCTGAGCGCGGCGGCGGAAACCCTGAAACAGATTTGCGAAGTTCTGGATCCGGCCCATGCCGAGGCAGCGCAGGCGGAGCAGGTTTTGGCAACAGCCAAGGCGAAAACACAGGCGCTGGAGGCGCGGTTGGCGCAGATGCAACGGGCCGCGCGTCTGGAGCAGGCCGCAGACCAGCGCCGCGCCTTGCAAAAGACGCTGAAGCAGGTCCGCAGTGTCATGCAGCAGGTCGCAGCGCTGAAGGCGCAGATGGAGCATGGTCCCGACAAGGCTGCGATGGAGCGGATCGAGACCGCCCGCGACACCCTGGCCCTGGCGGCGCAGGCGCAGCAGCTGGGGGCCTTTGCCCTTACCGTCACCTATGAGCCGGGGCAGGAGGGGCGCTTGACGCTGGATGGTGCGCCGCTGGCTGGCGGTAGCCGCATACCCCTGCCAGAGGGGGGCAGCCTGGTGGCGCCCGGTCTGGGTCGTATTGAGCTGCACCCGGGTGATGGCGCTGGGCGGGATCAACTGGATCAGGCGCAGCGGGCGCTTGCAGCGGCCTTGGAGGTGGTGCAGTGCGACAGCATCACCCAGGCCCGCGCGGCCCATCAGACCCGTCAAGAAGCCCGCATCCGACTGGAAGAGGCTGAAGGCCAGCTACTGGTTCTGGCACCCGAAGGGGTGATGGCGCTGATGCAGCGCCTTGATGCTTTGCCGGTGGAGACGCCCCCAGCTGAGGCGGGCGCGCCTGCAAATGAGCCTGAGGAAGAGGATCTGGACCAGCTGGAAGCCAGGCTTGTTGTGCAGCGTGCAGAAATGGACGCGTCGGCTGTCGCGCTTGACCAGGCGCGCCAAAGCGAAGCCCGTCACCGGTTGGATCTGGAAGGCGCCCGCGTTAGCCATCAGGCGGCGCAGCAACGGCTGGAACGCGCCGATGCCGCGTTGGCGGGACAAAGCGACACTGCGGAGCGGCTGGCGGAGTTGCGGCAGCGTCAGGCGGAACTGCAGCAGGATCTGGCGGCACAACAGGCCCAGTATCAGGCCTTGCAGCAGGATGCGCCAGACCTGGCCCCGGCGCGCGCACGCGCCGCGCGGGCAAAATCCGAACAGGCCGCGACCCGCGAGGCTATCCAGGCGCATCTGCGCGATCTTGCGGTCCTGGACAGTCGCATTGCCACAACGGCAGGCATGGCCGTTGAGGAGGAATTGGCCGAGGTGCGCGATCAGCTCAGTGCGGCGCAAAACCGGCTGGCGGCGGTGGAGTTTGAGGTCGCCGTGCTGCGGCGGCTTGATCAGGCGCTGGAACAGGCACGCAGCGCCGCGCAAGAGGCCTATATCGGACCGGTGCTGCAAGAGCTGCAACCGCTGTTGCGGCTGCTCTGGCCCGAGGCGCGTCTGGGGCTGGATGCCGGGCAGGTCCTGCCGGATCAGCTGATGCGGGCCGGCCAGGAAGAGGACTTTGACAGCCTGTCCGGCGGCACCCAGGAACAGATTGCCCTTTTGGTGCGCTTGGCCTTTGCCCGGCTTTTGGCGCGCAAAGGCCAACCGGCTCCGATCATTCTGGACGATGCAATTGTCTACACAGATGATGCCCGCATCGAGAAGATCTTTGACGCGCTGACCCTGCAGGCGGATGAGATGCAGATTCTGGTCTTTACCTGTCGTCAAAAAAGCTTTCGGGCTCTGGGTGGCACCCAGCTGAGCATTCGCCCGGTGTCCGACCCCGCCTAAGCCGCCAGTTGGGTGGCCAATGGGGTGGATCGGTGGGGCGCGGCGAAGGCAGGCTGGACGGCGAAGCTAAGGCAGGTGGGGGGGGGCTGGCGGCAGAACTAGTCGCGGATTTCTTCCGGCATCACGCCCCACAGCTTGCTTTTGGGGGCCCAGCCGTCGAAACCGCCAACCGAGACTTCGCACCAGGCCGGCGCGCATTTGCCCAGCCGTGCCACAACCCCGTATTCCAGTGCTGCAGTGACCGGTGCCTGTTCATTGGCCTTGGCGTGCAGGGTCAGCATGTCTTCCTGGATCAGCACCGTTCGGGCTCCGGACAGTAGGGCGTAATGGACCCAGCCTCCGGCGCCATCCTGATCGCGCACGCGGCGCCAATGGCCAAACTCGGCGGTGATCTCCAGCGGCATGCCGCGGCGTTTGAACACCCAGTCAATGCGGTGGGTCAGGGAGGGGCCGCGGCGCACATTGCCCTCGGAGGCCTTCATCGAGACATAGCGCGGCAGCGGCAGGTTGGTCACTGGGCCGCGTTCAGAGGCCGCAGCCATGGAAGCCAGTGGGCCACAGCCCAACGCCACACAGAGCGCCGCCAATAGGCTGCGCCGATGCAAAAATGTTTTAATCACTGCCTGCTCACTTCTGCTCGTGGTTAAGCCTGCCATATCGTTGGTCCGAAATCTTGCAGGTTTTCCCGCCTGAAAAAGGCAAAAAGCTGCGTCACTTGTTCCGGTTCTGGCGGATCGGTTCTTGTGCCCGGTTCCGTCCTGCGCCACCATGCCATCAAGGCAGATGAAATGAAAAGCCAGGGGAGAGCAAAAGTGGCAAGAGAACGTCTGAGTGTTGTCGTAACGCGACGGTTGCCAGAGCCGGTGGAAACTCGGCTGAGCGAGCTGTTTGATGTTCAGTTGCGCGGCGATGATACACCGATGAGCCGTCAGGAGCTGGCCGCCGCGATGAAAGCGGCGGATGTGCTGGTGCCAACGGTTACGGATACCATTGATGCCGCCCTGTTGGGGCAGGCCGGTGATAAACTGAAACTGATTGCAAACTACGGTGCCGGGGTGGATCACATTGATGTGGCCACCGCCCGCCAGCGCGGCATTCTGGTGTCCAATACACCGGGTGTCCTGACCGATGACACTGCCGATATGGCAATGGCTTTGATCATGGCTGTTGTGCGCCGTATCCCGGAAGGGCTGGCTGTGATGCAAAAGGGCGACTGGCAGGGCTGGGCGCCAACTGCGATGCTTGGCGGGCGTCTGGCGGGGCGGCGTCTGGGCATTCTGGGGATGGGTCAGATTGGTCAGGCCGTGGCGCGTCGCGCCCGCGCCTTTGGCATGCAGATCCATTATCACAACCGTCGTCGCCTGCGCCCCGAAATCGAGTCCGATCTTGAAGCCACCTATTGGGAAAGCCTCGACCAGATGGTGGCGCGCATGGATGTGATCTCGGTCAATTGTCCTTCGACGCCTTCGACCTTCCACCTGCTGAACGCCCGGCGGCTGAAACTGATGAAACCCTCGGCGGTGGTGGTGAATACCTCACGCGGGGAGGTGATCGACGAACACGCCCTGACCCGGATGCTGCGCAGCAATGAGATTGCCGGTGCCGGTTTGGATGTCTACGAGAAGGGCACCAGTATCAATCCCAGGTTGCGTGAATTGCCAAATGTGGTACTCCTGCCGCATATGGGGTCTGCAACTCTGGAGGGCCGGATTGAGATGGGAGAAAAAGTCCTATTGAATATCAAAACCTTCGAGGATGGGCACCGGCCCCCCGACCAGGTGGTGCCTGCCATGTTGTAAGGCGCACCTGTATCTTTCAGTTGTGAGGGCGTTCCATGAAATCTGTTCTACTGACCTGCCTAGCTTTGTCGGGCCTATCGTTGTCGGGCCTAACCCTGTCTTCCGTCGGGGCTGTCGCGCAGGAGGCGGCGGATGCGGTTGCCCCTGAAGGAGCCAGTTCTGGCTCAGTCACGGCGATTTCAGACGCGGTTGCCGCCTCGCTTGCCAGCAAGGCAGCGGGGGCACCGGTTGAGGCGCAGACCTGGATGATCGCAGCCGCCAATCCCCATGCGGTTGAAGCCGGCGCTGCCATTTTGCGTCAGGGCGGCACCGCTGCGGATGCGATGGTAGCGGTGCAGACCGTGCTGGGGCTGGTCGAGCCGCAGTCCTCGGGGCTGGGGGGCGGTGCCTTTCTGGTCTGGTATGACGCCAAGTCCGGCGAGATCACCACGCTGGACGGGCGCGAAACAGCGCCTTTGGCGGCAACGCCTCGACTGTTCCAGGACGCGGCGGGCGAGCCGCTAAAGTTTTTTGACGCGGTTGTGGGCGGGCGATCTGTGGGCACCCCCGGCACCCCGGCCTTGCTGGAGGCGGCGCATCGCAAATGGGGGCGCGCCAACTGGGGCTCGCTGTTTGCGGCGGGTATTTCTTTGGCTGAAGAGGGATTTGAAGTCTCGCCGCGTATGGCAGGGTCGATCGCGCGTGACGCGGACCGGCTGGGGCGTTTCCCCGCCACGGCCGACTATTTCCTGCCTGGCGGCACGCCTTTGGCAGCCGGGGACATCCTGACCAATACCGCCTATGCGGATGTGCTGCGCCGCCTCGCGGCTGAGGGCGCCGAAGGGTTTTATACCGGACCTATTGCAGCCGATATTGTGCGCACCGTGCAGCAGGCCGAGGGCAACCCCGGTGTCCTGTCGGCAATGGATCTGGCGCTGTATCAGGTGAAGGAGCGTCCCGCGAGCTGCGCCAGCTACCGCGCCTTTGAGGTCTGCGGCATGGGGCCGCCCTCGTCGGGGGCGCTGACCGTGGGGCAAATCCTGGGCATGTTGGGCGGCTATGATCTGGCAGCACTGGGGGCTGAAGACCCACAATCCTGGCGACTAATTGGCGATGCCTCGCGGCTCGCCTTTGCGGATCGTGGCCGTTACATGGCCGATAGCGACTATGTGCCGGTTCCAGCCAAGGGGCTGGTGGATCCTGATTATCTGGCCAGTCGGGGCGAGCTGCTGGCGGGCGATGCGGCCCTCGCGGAGGTGGCGCCGGGCAAGCCGGAGTTTGATCATGCGGGGCTGGCACCGCGTTGGGCGGATGATGCCTCGATCGAGTTTCCGTCGACCTCACATCTGGTGATTGTCGATCAATATGGCAACGTACTATCGATGACCACGACCATTGAAAATGGCTTTGGCTCGCGCTTGATGAGCAATGGGTTTCTGCTCAACAATGAGCTGACCGATTTCTCCTTTCGCAGTCACCGCGATGGCGTTCCCATCGCCAATCGGCTGGAGCCGGGCAAACGGCCACGCTCCTCCATGGCGCCAACAATTGTGATGAAAGAGGGCGCACCGGTGCTGGCGATAGGATCGCCCGGTGGCAGCCGCATCATTGGCTATGTGGCAACGGCCATTGTCGCCTGGGCGGATTGGGGCATGGATGTGCAGCAGGCGCTGAGCCTCCCACATGCAGTGAACCGGTTTGGCACCTATGATCTGGAGGCCGACACCGTTGCCGTGGACCTGGAGCCGCGCCTGACCGAGATGGGCTATAAGGTCAATATCCGCGATCTGAACTCAGGCCTGCATGCCATTGAAATCGGCAAGACCCTAAAGGGGGGCGCCGACCCGCGCCGCGAAGGCATCGCGCTGGGCGAGTGACCTTGGGGGCCTCTGTGGGGCTACCTCGGGAGTTTGGCTCTGGCAGCCTGATGCCGCTGAGACAGCGGGACAGATTGGGGCGCAGGCAATGGTTGCCTGCGCCCTTTTTCTGCGCAATAAGAGGCGCGTGTTGTCATGACAACACGAAACGAGAGAGATAGCGCCCGGCGCTATTGGGGTAAGGAAGAGGAGTGAGACATGGTGCAGGCGACGGCATTGCCACGCAACGAAGCTGGGATTGAGGCTGCGATTGGCGTGCTCAAACAGCAATTTGGTGACCAGATGCAGACCGGGCAGGCGATCCGCGAGCAGCACGGCCATACCACCACCTGGATCACCAATCAGGCCCCTGATGCGGTGATCTTTCCGACCTCCACCGCCGAGGTTGCCGACATTGTCAAAACCTGCGCCGAATATGGCGTTCCGGTCATTCCCTTTGGCACCGGCACCTCGCTTGAGGGGCATGTCAACGCCCCCGCTGGCGGCATCTGTGTCGACATGATGCGAATGGATCAAATTCTGGCGGTCCATGCTGAGGACCTGGATGTGGTGGTGCAGCCCGGTGTTACCCGCGAACAGCTGAACACGTTTTTGCGCGACCAGGGGCTGTTCTTCCCGATTGACCCCGGTGCCAATGCCTCGCTTGGTGGCATGGCCGCGACCCGGGCCTCGGGCACCAATGCGGTGCGCTATGGCACCATGAAGGACAATGTTCTGGCGCTGGAAGTGGTGATGGCGGATGGCGAAGTGATCCGTACTGCTCAAAGGGCCAAAAAATCCTCGGCGGGTTATGATCTGACCCGGCTGATGGTCGGCTCCGAAGGCACCCTGGGCCTGATCACTGAAATCACCCTGCGTCTGCAGGGCATCCCCGAGGCGATCCGCTCGGCTCGCTGTTCGTTCCGCACCGTGGATGACGCCTGCCGCGCGGTGATGATGACCATTCAATACGGCATTCCCATCGCCCGGATGGAGCTGCTCGACGAGATGAGCGTTGCCGCCGCCAACAGCTATTCCAAGCTGTCCTTGCCGGAAACACCGCTGCTACTGCTGGAGTTCCACGGCTCGGATGCTGGCGTTTTGGAGCAGAGCGAGACCTTTGCCGCCATTGCGGATGAGTTTGGCGGCTTTGACATTGAGGCCACCTCTTCCGCAGAGGAGCGCAACAAGCTGTGGCAAGCGCGCCATGACATGTATTGGGCCTGCATGCAGATCCGCCCCGGTGCCAAGGGGATTTCCACCGATGTCTGCGTGCCAATTTCAAAACTGGCCGAATGTGTAGGGGCCACCCAGCAAAAGGCCGAAGACCTGGGGCTGGTTGCGCCAATCGTTGGCCACGTGGGCGATGGCAATTTCCACTCCCTGGTCTTGGTGGACATGGAAAACGCAGAGGAGCGGCAAAAGGCTGACGAATTTATCAGCTGGCTGAATGATCTGGCGATCTCGCTGGATGGTACCTGCACCGGCGAACACGGCATTGGTCAGGGTAAACGCCCCTATCTGCAAAAAGAGCTGGGGGCGGCCACCCGCTATATGGCGGCGATCAAGGCAGCGCTTGACCCGGACGATATCCTCAACCCCGGCAAAATCCTCGCTGACAAGGGCTGAGGTCCAAGACTTCCCCAGGCTATGCTCCCAGACCGTGCTCTCTGGAGGCATGGCCTGGGAATGCCATAATTTCCACCAACTCCCCCTGTACACTGCTTTTTGTGAGTGAGGTTCAGGTTTGGGAGCGTGGAGATGAGTATTCGAAAAACCTTGGGAATACTTGTGTTTAGTATCCAGGCAGTTGTTGCGGTGGACTATAATATGCAAAGCCAGAAAGCCGGGTTGGGGCCGGGTGAGCTGAGTATGAAAGACTACGCGGCCATCGTGCAAAAGCGCTATGAGACTGAGCCGGCTGATCGCATTGCAACGGCAGGTCAGCGGGATCGGCTTTGGCAACAGGCCGCTGGTCTGGGCTCTGCAATCGACGCGCGTTTTCCCGGCGCTGCGGATGTGGCCGACGCGGATGTTGCGGCGCAGGAGCAGGCGCCTGCCAGTGTCTGCATCCGCCGAGGGACCACCCTGGACTGTCAATAATACAGACGCCTGAGGTCCAGACCTGCATGACAGCAGGGCCGGGCTGGGCTGGGACTATTGCACGGAACAGTGGCTGTAGGCGTCAAAAGGTCGGTTTTGGCTATATTTGCGTCGGATGGATTTAGACCGGTTTCACGGGGGTTGGGCATAACCAATGCAGAAACCGAGTCACTTGTTCCGGAGAACGGCCTCATGAAAACCCAAGTCAAAGCATTGGTTGTCGGCGGCGGCGCCGTTGGGACCTCTATTGCCTATCACCTCGCCAAAGCCGGCTGGGACGATGTTATGCTGATCGAACGTGATGAGTTGACCTCGGGCTCGACCTGGCATGCGGCGGGGCTTTTGCCGCTGTTCAACATGTCCTATGCGACAACCCATATCCACAAATACTCGGTTGATTTTTACAAACAGCTTGAGGAAGAGACAGGCCTGAATGCCGGTTTTGCCGTTGTTGGCAACCTGCGCATGGCGCAAACCGAAGAGCGTATGGATGAATACAAACTCTACGCCTCGACCGCAGAAACCTGCGATGTGGATTATGAGTGGCTCACACCCGACCAGATCAAGGAGCGCTGGCCGCTCATTGAGACCGGCGATCTGAAAGGCGCGATCTATCACACCGAAGATGGCTATATTAACCCGGCCGACGTGACCCAGGCGATGGCCAAGGGCGCGCGTCAGCGCGGTGTTGATATCGTGCGCAAACTGCAAGCCGATGCCTTCCACTGGACCGGCACCCATTGGGAAGTCACCTGCACCAAAATGGTGGAAAAGGGCGGCAACCTGGTTCCCTCCGACGAGCAAGTGGTGATCACCGCCGAACACGTCGTGACCGCATCCGGCAACCATGCACAGCGCACCGCCAAGATGCTGGGCATCAAGATGCCGGCGATCCCGGTCGAGCACACTTTCATTGTCATGGACAAAGACCCCGAGCTGGTCAAATGGCGCGAAGCGGGCAATCCCGAGCACCCGGTTGTGCGCGACGCTGACAACGAATCCTATGCCCGCGAAGAGCGCGGCGGCTGGATCCTCGGCATCTACGAGCACGGCGCCCCCGCCCGTTTTGAACATGGCGTACCCGACAGCTTCCGTGCTGACCTGTTCCCGCTGGATCTGGACCGGATCGCTGAACAGTATATGGCGATGGCAGAGCGCGTTCCCTCCTGCGCCGAATCCGGCCTCAAAGACGACTTCAACGGCCCGATCTGCTACACGCCTGATGGCAACCCGCTGGTGGGTCCGGCACCTGGTCTGCGCAACATGTGGCTGGCCGAAGGCTTCTCCTTTGGCATCACCGCCGCAGGCGGCACCGGCTACTATCTGGCGCAGATGATGGTGGATGGCGAAGCCGAAATCGACATGGCGTCGCTCGACCCCAAGCGCTATTCCTCCAACTGGCTGACCACGGAATTTGCTGCCCGCAAGAACGAAGAATGCTACGAGCACGTCTACGTGCTGCACCACCCGGACGAAGAACGCGCTGCCGCCCGTGGCCTGCGCTGCTCGCCAGCCTATGACCGCCAGAAAGAGCGCGGCGCACAGTTTGGCTGGGTCAATGGCTGGGAACGTCCCAACTATTACGCGCCTGCAGGCTTCAACGACGCCGAGGCCCGCAGCTTCCGCCGTGGTGGCTGGTGGCAGTATGCCGTGGAAGAGGCCAAGGCGATCCGCGAAACCGCTGGTCTGGTGGATGCAACCGCCTTTACCAAACATGTGGTCAAGGGCCCCGGTGCCACTCAGTTCCTCGACTGGTTCACCTGTAACAAACTGCCCAAGGTTGGCCGTATCAACCTGACCTATGCGCTGACCTCGGCGGGCACCACCCGCACCGAATACACCATCGTGCGCAACGGCGAGAACAACTACTATCTGGTCTCTGCCGGTGCCTGGACCGAATATGACGCCGACTTCCTGCGCAAGGCGGCTGAGGACAAGATGGAGGAGTTCGGCTATATCGAAATCCAGGATGTCACCACCCAGTGGGGCGTCTTTGCCATCGCCGGACCCAAGTCGCGCGATATCCTGAAAGAGATCATCGTCGACGCCGATCCGGAAACCGCGCTCAGCAACAAGCGCTTCCCCTGGCTGTCGGCGCGTCAGATCGAACTAGGCATGTGCCCCGTCAATGCGATCCGTGTGGCCTACACCGGTGAGCTGGGCTGGGAGCTGCACCACCCGATCGAGATGCAGAACTACCTGTTCGATCTGCTGGAAAAAGCAGGCGAGAAACACGGCATGAAGCTGGTTGGCGCCCGGGCGCAAAACTGGCTGCGGATGGAGAAGAGCTATCGCGCCTTTGGCACCGAGCTGGGCCGCGACGCTACCCCAGCCGAGGCCGATCTGCCACGTTTTATCGACCTGGAAAAAGATTTCCACGGCAAAGAGGCGATGATCGAAAAGGGCGTGCGGGTGAAATGCTGCACCCTGCTGATCGACGGACCTGACGATGCTGATCCATGGGGCCGCGAGGCGCTGTATACCGAAGATGGTGCAACCCGCGTTGGGCGCCTGACCTCGGGCGGCTATTCGGTGGCTTTTGAAAAGTCGATTGGCATGGGCTATGTGCCGCCAGAGCTGGCGGTTGAGGGCACCAAACTGAAGGTGAAACTGCAGGACAAACTCTGGGATGCGGTTGTGACATGCGACAGCCCCTATGATCCGACAAACGCCACCATCCGTCAAAACGGCTAAGGCGCAGTAGAAAACGCAAAGCTATTAGCTTTCCGGGTTCTAGAACACAAAAGAAAAGCCCCGGTGATGATGTCACCGGGGCCTTTTACGTTCAAATCTGTCGTGTCGCGCGTCTGGCTGGGTTCAGATCAGAGAGGACCACGACAGGGGGGGGCAGTTGAGGCTCCGCTGTCAGATGTATTAGCGGCCAGAGGGGATCTGGTTCTCAAATCGTTTGAATGCCAGCCCAATCAGCCCGGCAATCACCATATAGACCAAGGCAAGCAGCAACAGCGGCTCATAGACAATAAAGGTGTCGGAGCGCACCCTGGAAGAAACGGCGTAGATCTCGACCACGGTGATGGTGGCCACCAGCGGGGTGGCTTTCAGCTGCAGGATGGTCTCGCCCCCCAGGGTTGGCAGGACGTTGCGGATCGCCTGGGGCAGCCAGATACGGCGGAACATGGTGAAACGGGGCATGCCAAAGCTCTTGGCGGCCTCCAGCTGGCCCTTGGCGACGCCAGAAAAGGCACCGCGCATCACTTCGCCCTCATAGCCAGCATAGGACAGGGTGAGCGCCAAAACCGCATAGGGCCAGGCCTGGCGCAGATAGGGCCACAGCTCGCTGGAGCGGATCCAGGGAAACTGCGGAAACAGCGAGCCAAGCCCATAGTAGAGCAACCAGATCTGCAGCAGGAGCGGGGTGCCGCGAATGACGGTGCAAAAGACCCGCGCGGGCAGGGAGAGATACCAAGGCCCAATCGCCTGTGCCAGCCCCAGCGGGATGGCAAGCAAGAACCCCAGAACCGTGGTGACCACCAGAATCCAAAGAGTGGTCCACAACCCCTCCAGGGCCAGGGGGGCGTATTTGGGGATCCAGTCCCAACGCATCGTCAGCGCACACCACAGGACCAACCCGGCAAAAAGGGCCATCAGCACAATGCGATGGGGCTGCATCAGGGATTTTAGACCGTTCATTGGCTGCCCTCCTTCAGCGAGGGCTGGCCCCGGCGGGCCCATTTCTCAATGCGGGCAAAGATCACGCCAGAACAGAGCGTCACCAGCAAGTACAGCCCGCCAGCAGCGAGGAAGAAGGTGAAATAGGCCCGTGTGCTGCTCGCCGCCTGTTTTGTTTCCAGCGTTAGCTCATTAAAGCCGACAACGGCCAATAGGGCGGTGTCCTTGGTTGCAATCAGCCACAGGTTTGCCAGCCCCGGCGTGGCAAAGGCCATCATTGCGGGAATGGTCACACGGCGCATGGTCATCAGTGCCGGCATGCCATAGGCGCGGGCGGCTTCGATCTGGCCGGTGGGGACGGCCTGAATAGCGCCGCGCAGGATCTCGGTAGCATAGGCGCCCTGGACGATGCCCAGGACCCAGATACCAGCCACAACGCCGCTGATTTCGACACGGCCATAGCCCATCATCAAGGCCAGTTTGTTGATGAGATCGGTACCAACATAATAGAGGATCAGGATCAGGACCAGTTCAGGAACCGCCCGGATCACGGTGGTATAAATGGCGAGCAGATCCCGCAGAATCGGCCCGCCATAGAGTTTTCCATAGGCCCCGAAAAGCCCGATTATCAGCCCCATGCCAAAGGCACCAAAGGCGATCTGCAGCGAATTTGCCAGACCGCGCAACAGGTTGCTGCCCCAGCCGGGAGCCGAGAGCGACAGCAGTGCTGCGCTCTCAGCCAGACCGAGCCATTCGAGGATCATCGTCACGTCGCTACTGCCTTAGTAGATGCTGGCAGAGAAATAGCGTGCAGTGATTTTGTCGTGGGTGCCATCTTCCAGGATCTTGGCGATGCCGGCATTGAGGGCAGTACGCAGGGCGTCATCGCCTTTGCGCAGGCCTGCGCCAACGCCAAGTCCCAGGATGGCCGGATCATCTGCAACGGCGCCTTTGATCTCGCAGCAAGCGCCGGCGTCAGAACCGACAAAATCTGCCATGGCAATGCTGTCGGCCTGGATGGCGTCGATGCGACCAGCAAACAGATCCTGGTTGGCTTCATCCTGGGTCTGATAGACCCGGATTTCAGCATCCGCAAAGTGCTCCTGCGCATAGGCCTGGTGAATGGTCGAGGCCTGAATGCCCAGGATTTTGCCCTCCAGACCTTCTGGGGTGGGGGCGATATCCATCGATTTATCCGCCACAATCACCGCAGGGGTGTTGTAATAGGCATCCGAGAAGTCGATGGTTTTCAGCCGCTCTTCGGTGATCGACATCGAGGCCATGATGGCGTCGATCTGCTGGCCTGTCAGAGAGGGGATAATGCCATCCCAGGCAACGGGCGTCAGCACGCAATCCAGTTCAGCCGCCGCGCAGACCGCGTCGATCACTTCGACTTCCCAGCCAACCCATGTGCCCGAGGAATCCAGCGAAGCAAAGGGAGGATAGGGCTCAGCGGCGATGCCGATTTTGACTTGCTCGGCCTGGGCTGCGCCTGTGGCCAGGGTGGCGAGGGTCAGGCCTGTGGCCAGAAGTGTTTTGAGTGTCATTTTTGATCTCCCTGTTTTGGATTTTGGTTTTGGTTTTATTATGAAACGGATTTCAGGAACTGTTGCAGGCGTTCCGATTTTGGATTGCCAAAGACCTCGGCAGGTGGACCCTGCTCTTCAATACGTCCCTGATACAGATAGACAACGTGATCTGCGACTTCGCGGGCAAAGCGCATCTCGTGGGTGACCAGCAACATGGTGCGCCCTTCGGCGGCCAGGTCGCGGATCACGGTCAGGACTTCGCCCACCAATTCCGGGTCCAAGGCGCTGGTTGGTTCGTCAAACAGCATTACAGATGGATCCACAGCCAGGGCGCGCGCGATGGCGGCGCGTTGCTGCTGGCCACCAGACAAAAAGGCCGGAAAGGCGTCTTCCTTGTCCGCCAGCCCAACCCGTGCCAGCAGGACGCGCGCCTGGGCAATGGCCTCGGCGCGTGGAATTTTCAGCACATGAACCGGCACTTCGATGACATTTTCCAGCAGGGTGCGATGGGTCCAGAGATTGAAGGACTGAAACACCATGGCCAGCCGGGTGCGGATACGTTCGATCTGGCGACGGTCAGCCGGGGTGCCATCGGCGCGCATCTTCACCTCTTCCCCGTCGATGATGATCTTGCCGCCAGAGGGGGATTCCAGGAAATTGATACAGCGCAGCATGGTGGATTTGCCAGAGCCGCTGCCGCCAATGATGGCGACAACATCCCCCTGCCGCGCGGTGAGGGAGACGCCCTTGAGAACCTTTAATGTGCCAAATGATTTGTGTAGATCTTCGATACGCACAGCATCCTTACCCAGGGAGGCGCTCTGGGCAGAGGAGGGGTCGGTGGCTGTGTCTTGTTCAGCGGTGGCAACTGTTGGCATGGTTGGACGTCCTTGGGTATTGCGGTAGTAAGGCGTAATCGTGGTAGTTATGCAAGTGTATAATTAGGCCGAGCGGTTGTGGAGACAGAGATGAGTGACGAACGCCGAAAATTTACGCGTGAAAGTGCGCAGCAGCGCAAGCGTACTCTGATTGAAGCAACGTTGGAACTGGTTGCGGAAAAGGGCGTCCAGGGGGCAACCGTGCGCGGCATCGCGGACCGGGCACAGGTGACGCAGGGGCTGATAAGGCATTACTTTTCTTCCAAGGAGGAGCTGATCACTGCGGCTTTCGAGTACCATATGACGCAGATGACCGACCTGACTTTTGCACCTGTGGCGGATGTCAAAGGCTCCGCGCGGGATCAGCTGCGGGTGTTTGTGCAGTCCTCCTTGATGCCGCCTGTGGTGGACCCGCGCTCGATTGCGCTGTGGGCGGGGTTTCTCAACAAGGTGCAGCATGATGCACAGATGAAAGAGACACACGCAAAAACCTATGTGCAGTTTCGCGACCGGCTGGAAAACCTCATTCGGGCCGCGCTGGAAGAGGCGGAACGCGAAACCGAGCCCGCGCGGCTGTACCAATTGGCGACCGCCTGCAATGCGCTGATTGATGGGTTGTGGATGGAGGGCGGCGCCTTGCCAGAGGCCTTTGCCCCCGGCGAGTTGTCGCAGATTGGGCTCACCTCGGTTGGGGCCATTATTGGCCTGTCTCTTGAACCCTAGCCAAAGCGAAGGTCAGCTGACAGGCACGTTGCCAGTGCAGTTGCAGGTGCAGTTGAGGTTTTGAAAACACACCCTGTGCTGGGCTGCGCCCAGGGGAATGAGTTTGTTCTTTATCTGAACGGTCCGTTTTGTTAAGTTTCCCTTAATAATATAAAAAAGAGCAGGCACACAGGCAGATGAAAACGGGCTTTCAGGGCACGTTCGTCATTTCTTGGTCGCAAACAGAAGTCGATGGCCTTTTGGCCGCACCGGTCGAGTCTATCGATGTCGGGGCCACGTGGTCCTGGCAAGGTGAAGCAGTGCGGGTTGATGGCCCGGCTGAACTGTTGCGTTTGGGTATGGCGAATGGAGAAACGGATCTGCGACGTCGGGCGGCGCGCTCGGTGCGCAGACTGGTCGGGGCGGCGGTCCAGAATAAGACAGACCTGCGCGAGGTCGCGGTCGAAGATCCGCTGTTGGATAAGAGTTTTGTGGTGACAAATGGTGTTCAAAGCTACACCGTCACCCTGATTGAGGTCGCCGATAGCGCGCGGCCTCTTTTGATGTTCGTGAATGAAATCCCGCCCAAAGGCGCGGACCTGTGGGTGGTGCATCACTCGCTGGGCAGTATTGGCTGTCCCATCGACACCATGCCGGGGCAGCCGGGCAGTGGGGTGATTTGCTTTACGCCGGGAACCCGGATCGCCACCCCCAGTGGCCCCCGTCGGATCGAGGATCTGCGCGAAGGTGACAAGGTGCAGACCCGCGACAATGGAGCCCAGGAAATCCAGTGGATCGGTGCCCGCCGGATCAGCGGTGCCCGGCTTTTTGTGGTGCCAAAGCTGCGGCCTGTGCGTATCCGCGCCGGCGCTTTGGGCATCGACAGGCCGGAAAAAGAGCTGCTGGTCTCGCCTGAACACCGCATGTTGCTGCGGGGGCGTCAGGTGCAGGCGCTGTTCAACACCAGCGAGGTGCTGGTTGCGGCGCGTGATCTGATCAACGGCCATACGATCGCCACAGATACCGCAGTGCGCGAAGTGACTTATATCCACCTTCTGCTCGGCTCACATCAGGTGCTTTGGGCCAATGGGGTGGAAAGTGAGAGCTTTCACCCCGCCAGTGCCGCGATGTCGGCGCTGGACACGCAGGACCGCATTCGGTTGGGTAAGGTGCTGCCGCAGGTCGAACAGGATCCGATGAGTTATGGCAGCTACGCGCGCCGCAATCTGAGCAGCTCTGAGGCGGCAATCCTGATGTATGAAGCCGCTTAAACTGGACGGCTGTCAAAAAAACCAAAGAAGCAGGAGACGCGCTGTTGACTCTGCTTCCTTTGCGCATATAAGCGCCACTTCATTGGTGTTGGTGGGCCCCGCAAGGGGATTCCTGTCATAGGCGCGGATCGCAAGATTTAACCCTAAGAGGACAACGCCCTTTATAGCCGCCGTTTTCTTGGCTGCGTTCTGGCTGATCATGACTGTAGGCGCCTGCGTCCGCAATCCGAAAAGTGGGAACCGTTCGGGTAGATCGCGGAGCAACTAAAAAGGAGAACAGCCGTGACTAAACGTACGTCTGCCAAGTATAAAATTGACCGCCGCATGGGCGAAAACATCTGGGGTCGTCCTAAGTCCCCGGTTAATCGTCGTGAATATGGCCCCGGCCAGCACGGTCAGCGCCGCAAGGGCAAGCTGTCCGACTTTGGTATTCAGCTGCGTGCCAAGCAGAAGCTGAAAGGCTACTACGGCGACATCACCGAGAAGCAATTCCGCCGCATCTACGCCGAAGCTGAGCGTGTAAAAGGCGACACTGGTGAAAACCTGATCGGCCTGCTCGAGCGCCGCCTGGACGCTGTTGTGTACCGCGCCAAATTTGTGCCTACCGTCTTTGCCGCACGTCAGTTCGTCAACCACGGCCACGTCACTGTAAACGGTCAGCGCGTCAACATCGCCTCCTACCGTGTCAAAGAAGGCGACGTGATCGCTGTGCGTGACAAGTCCAAGCAACTGGCCGTTCTGCTGGAAGCCGTTGCCCTGGCCGAGCGTGACGTTCCTGACTACATCGAAGCCGATCACTCCAAAATGACCGCGACTTTTGTGCGCGCGCCTGGTCTGGCCGATGTGCCTTACCCGGTTGTTATGGAACCAAACCTGGTTGTGGAATTCTACGCCAAAAACTAATCCTGACGCCCTTTGTGGCTGTTGGAGAAAAGGGCTGCCTGCGGGCGGCCCTTTTTGCATTTGACCCTTTGGCATGGCTCCGAAGTCTCCTGGAGCAGCGTCAGATCAGGGTGCGTAGCTTCCGGATCTGCTAGCCTAGCGAAGTATTCAAAGCGGAAAAGCGGTTGTCTTTTGCCGGGATTGGTCGCTACCGTAAGGAAAAGGAACCGGGGCTTTTAGGTGCCGGGAAAACGGGAGTATGAAATGAAACGCTTTTGGACCGGTACACTTGCCGCCATTGTTGTGACCTGCGCCACGGCGCTCAGCGCGGCGCCGTTGAAACTGCAGCCTGCCAATCCGCAACCGTCGGGGCTAAAGCCGGGGCTTGCAGTGCGCTATGCCTACCCGGTGGATGTCAGAACACTGGTTGAAGCCTCTTCAGCGTTGAAGATTAAATCGGAACGTGGCCGACCTCTGGCGGGGTTGGATCACCGCGACACCAATGAAGGCGATATTACGCTGACCTCAAAACGATCAGAGCATGTGGTGGCCGGGATCAACGGCTATGTGCATTTTGCCAAACCAGGGATTCACAGCATTGATTTTCTGACAAACGACGGGCTGCGCGCGACAATTGGCGGGCAGGTGGTCGGGAAGTTTGATGGTCGCCAAACCTGTGATTCCACCGTGATGAGCGAGGTCGAGGTGCCCTCGGCCGGTTGGTACAAGGTGGATATCCTTTATTTTCAGCGCCTTGGCACTGCCTGTTTGCACATGCGCATGGGGCCTCAGGGAAAGCGCCCGTCCTGGATGCCAGACAAGGCCTTTGGCCATTAGGGGAAGACCCCGAGGGGCGAGCCCCGTTGGCGGTGTGACCTTTGCTGATCTGAGGTCACAGTGGCAGCGGGCGGGCCTCTGCGATGGTTTCCATCGCAAAATATGAGGTGACGCTGTCCAGTTCGACGCCGCTGATCAGCCGTTGATAGACCTGGTCATAGCTGCCCATATCCTGAGTCACCACCTTCAGCTGATAGTCGTAATCGCCGCCAATCCGGTGGAAATCCACCACTTCGGGAATGGTCAGCACATGGCGGCGAAAGGTGGTGAGCCATTCGGCAGAGTGATGCCGGGTCCGCAGCATCACAAAGACCACCAGATCCAAACCCAGCTGGGCGCGGTCTAGCCGCATGGTGGATCCTTGTAGAATTTTCCTGTCATTCAGGCTCTTCAATCGCCGCCAGCAGGCATTTTGCGACAGCCCGACCTCGTCGGCCAGTTCCCGTTGTGACAGGCTGGCGTCCCGTTGCAACGCGCGCAGAATGTGGAGGTCCATATGATCTATAGAATTAGCCATTACCCGATCGTATGACACATAAAATTGAAAAATCAATCAGACATTTGTGGTGATTTTGCGTGTTTTACATAGGAGATTAAACAAAATCCCTTTTAGGAGACGCGCCTATGACCTCGGCAGTAGTGAACCCTCTGGAAAGTTTCAAAGACGACCTGGCCCAGGCCGCCAGTGGCGTAACGCTGGCACAGGGGCTGATTGGCGAAGGAATGATGATCCCAGGCCCGGACGGGGATGTGCCGCTGGTCTATGCTGACTATGTGGCCTCGGGGCGGGGTCTGCATCAGGTGGAGGATTTCATTGCCAGGCATGTCCTGCCGTTCTACGCAAACTCTCACACCGAGGCGTCCTTTTGCGGGGCCTATGTCACCCGAATGCGCCGCGCCGCGCGGCAAGAAATAGCGCGGGTGACCCAATGTGGTGCGCAGGATGCGGTGATCTTTGCTGGCGCCGGCGCCACGGCCGGGCTCAACCGGCTTGTCAGTCTTTTTGGGGTCAATGAGGCGCGCAATCCGGTGGTCTTTATCGGCCCCTATGAACATCACTCCAACATCCTGCCCTGGCGCGAAAGCAAGGCAAAGGTTGTCGAGATCCCGGAGGCGGCAGAGGGCGGAATTGATCTGGAAGCCTTGCAACAGGCCCTGGTGCAGCACGCCAGCTCTGATTTGATGATTGGCAGCTTTTCGGCGGCCTCCAATGTCACAGGGATCCTCACTGATCCTGATCCGGTCAGCCGTTTGCTGCATGCTGCGGGCGGGCTGGTGATCTGGGATTACGCAGGCGGCGGCCCTTATTTGCCAATCTCGATGGCCGGGGACCATGGCGCCCATAAGGATGCGGTGGTTGTCTCCCCCCATAAATTCCCAGGGGGCCCAGCGGCCTCCGGGGTGCTGCTGGTTAACAGGCTGGCGGTTCAGCGCCGCTGCCCGTCCTGGCCCGGCGGTGGAACCGTCAGCTTTGTGTCTCCCTGGGGGCACGAATACAGCGAAGACCTGGTCGCGCGGGAAGAGGCGGGAACGCCCAATGTGATTGGCGACATCCGCGCCGCCCTGGCGTTTTTGGTCAAGGAAGTGGTGGGCGAGGCAGAGATTGCGGCCAAAGAGGCGCAGTTTGCCAAAATGGCGCGGGCGGGCTGGGCGGATAATCCGCAGCTCACGCTGTTGGGACACGCGCAGGCGCATCGCTTGCCCATTTTCTCTTTCACGGTCAGGGGGCGCTCTGGCGCGCCTGTGCATCAGCAGCTGTTTACCCGAATGCTGAGCGATCACTATGGTATCCAGGCCCGTGGCGGCTGTGCCTGCGCCGGGCCCTATGCCCATCGCTTGCTGGGGATTGAACAGGCCGAGTCCGAGGCCTTGTTTGCGGCGCTTCAGTCGGGACAAGAGCTGCAAAAACCGGGCTGGGTCAGGCTTAATTTTTCCTATCTGATGACAGATGAAACAGTGCAATACATCATCGACAGCGTGAACGAGCTGACACTGCGCGCCGAAGATCTGGCCCAAAGCTATCTGGCGGATCCCAAAACCGCGCGGTTCCAGCCCCGCGCGGCCTGACGGGGAAAGCACCGGTCAAAACCCCCATGACAGGGGCAAGGGCTTTATGGCAGGATCACAGCGTTGATTATTTTGTTATTGGTCGGAGCCTTGTTATGGCACTTAATCTATCTGCCCCTGTGGGGGATAAGAACCGTATTACCAAACCTGACGCCAAATCTGGCGAGGGAAAATTCAAGCCCGTAAAAAATGCCCCCGCAGATGTGGAGCTGGTGCGTTTGATGCTGAAGGCAAATGGGTTTGCCAATATTGCGATCTCCAAAAAATGCGACGCAGGCCTGATTAAAGATATCCGCAGCTTCCAGAAAAACGCGCTCGGGTTCAAAAAGCCGGATGGTATTGTGGATCCGGGAATGCGGACCTGGAAGGCGGGGCTGGCAAAACTGCAGGCGATGATTGCCAATGACCAAAAGGTCGCGGTCTATGAGGTCAAGGAAGAGGGCAAGACCAAACAGGTCGAAGTGCGCGAGTTCGAGGCCAAAGAAAAGGCGCTCAAGCATGAGATCCTGTCCAAGGCCAACATGATGCTGGGGCAGGCGGAAACCTGGGTGGATTTCTGCAATGACGTGGAGAAAACCCGCCAGGCCGAGGATGGCATGATGATGGCGATTGCCGAATTCACCATGTCGACGCTGAACGATGACACCGACCCGCCCTGGACCCCGATTTTGAACGCCCGTTCCGAAGCTGGCAACCTAAAAGCCCTGGTGAACCGCTCCAAACCGGATTGGGCTAAGATACAAAAACAGGATGCCAAGGCCACGCGGGTCTATAACACCGGGCAAAAGGCCTTTGACAAATTTATCAAGGCCCGCATTGGCACGGCGAGCAAGGCGGTTTTCACCCTGGAGATCGTGCGCGAAACCTCCTTTACGGTGATCGAGGTCTACGCCACGGCACGGTTGGTGGCCACCAAAGGCATGAACCCGGTCAAGGCCCATGCGATCGCAGCTGCCGGCACCGAGGCGATGAAATCCAGCGCTGGCCAGTACGGGGAATACCTTGCCGGCAATAAGGTCACCTGGGAGGGCGCAGCCAAGAAAGTTGCCCTGGATACGATGTTTGCAGGGGCGGCTGGTGCCGCCGGGGGTAAGCTAGGGGGCGCTTTCCTGAAAGGTGTTGCCGGCAAGGTCGCCGCGCAACTGCCGGGCAAGATGTTCCAGACCTTCTCACAAAAGTCGCTGACCGTGTTTATGGAGAAGGTGTTCACCACCACTATTGGGCAGGAAATGATCAAAAATGCCGCCAAAGAGGCGATCATGCTGTTCAAACCACTGGTAGAAAAAGGCCGCGCGCCGAACCAGAAAGAGTTCACAGACGCGGTGGTCAAGATCCTGTCAGGGGGCATCATGGCCTCGGGACCGATGAAGTCGGTTTCGCAATTTGGCTCTAACTATGTGGCAAATTCCCAGGGCTTTTTGGCCCAGAAACTAATCCCCCGGGCAATGGATTCGGTCTGGAAAGGGGATTTGGTCAAAAAATATGGCGCTGATGCGGTAGAGGAATTTGCCAAAAAGCACGGACCAAAGATCTATGCCGATATCGCTGAGGGGCTTCAGGATAAGGTCTTTGTCGCCTACGCCAATAAAGCTCTTGAAAGCTCAGACGGGACGCAATCTGCCAAGGTGCTGCAAAAAACCATGGAGGAGGCCATGCGCAAGGATGCAAAACTGCGCAAAGAGCTGACCGACATGGTGGAAAAACAGGCCGAAGCCAAGTTGAAAAAGCTGGAAAAAGCCAAGTAATCAGCCGGGGGCGCGGGGAGCTGTGCAATGGGCGGCTCTTTGGCGCCTTCTCCCGGCGGTGGATCTGACGCAGCTGGATTTGAGAGGGGGCATCTTGCGGCTTTCCCATTGGCTTGCGCCTCGCTATTACGGGGGGGAACCAAGGAGCCCGAAGTATGACCCAGATTACGCCGCAGCCCGGTATTATGGATATCGCTCTCTATCAGAGCGGCGCGGCCCATGTGGCGGGGGTGAGCAACACCGTAAAGCTCTCCTCCAATGAAAACCCACTGGGGCCAAGCCCGCTTGCGATTACAGCCATGCAAGAGGCGGCGGCAAATATGCATCGCTATCCCAGCTCGGACCATCAGGCCCTGCGTCAGGCCATTGGTGAAGTCGAGGGACTGAACCCGGAGCAGATCATCTGTGGTGCGGGCAGCGATGAGATCATCGCCTTTTTGTGCCAGTGTTTTGCAGGTCCCGGTGATGAGGTGCTCTATACCGAACATGGGTTTGCCATGTATCGCATCAGTGCTCTGGCCGCTGGTGCCACGCCGGTCGAGGTCAAGGAGCGTGAGCGGGTGACCGATGTGGACGCCCTACTGGCGGGATGTTCGGAACATACCAAGCTGGTGTTTATCGCCAACCCCAACAATCCCACCGGCACGATGATTTCTGCCGCTGAGGTTGCTCGTCTCGCCGATGGGCTGCCCAAAGGCGTGCTGTTGGTATTGGATGGTGCCTACGCGGAATATGTCGAAGGCTTTGACGCTGGCGCGGATCTGATTGCGACCCGGGACAACATCTTTATGACGCGGACCTTTTCCAAGATTTACGGATTGGGCGGCGCGCGGGTTGGCTGGGGCTATGGCCCAGCAGCCATTATTGATGTGCTGAACCGGGTGCGCGGGCCTTTTAATGTCTCTGCCACAGCCCTGGCCGGGGCAGAGGTCGCAGTGCGTGATCGCGCCTATATCGACCATTGCCGCAATGAAAACGCCAAATGGCGCAGCTGGTTGGCGGCGGCGCTGGCAGAGCTGGGGGTGGCGTCGGATACCTCCTGCACCAATTTCATTCTGGCGCGGTTTGCCAGCCAGACCGAGGCTGAGGCCTGTGACACTTACCTGCAAACCCAGGGGCTGATTGTGCGCCGGGTGGGCGGCTATAACCTGCCCGCCGCATTGCGCATCACCATTGGTGACGAGGCGGCCTGCCACCGGCTGATTAAGGCCATTTCTGAGTTCAAAACACAGCAGGGTGCCGCATGAGTGAGGTTGTCTACAACCGGGTGGCGCTGATTGGTCTGGGCCTGATTGCCTCCTCAATGTTCTGGGCGATGAAACGGCGCGGCTTGGCGGGCGAGGTCACGGGCTATGCCCGTAGCGCCGAAACTCGCGAAACCGCCCGGCGCATCGGGCTGTGTGATCGCGTCTGCGACAGCGCCGCCGAGGCCGTCGCGGATGCTGATCTGGTGGTGCTCTGTGTGCCCGTAGGGGCCATGGGGCCAGTCATGGCCGAAATTGGACCGTTGCTCAAACCCGGTGCAACTGTGTCAGATGTGGGATCGGTCAAGGGCCATGTGATCGAAGCTGTGGCGCCGCATATCCCCGATGGCGTTCATTTTGTCCCGGCGCATCCCCTGGCCGGCACTGAACATTCCGGCCCTGAAGCGGGCTTTGCCGAGCTGTTTGATAACCGCTGGAGCCTGCTGGTTCCGGTTGAAGGCAGTGACGAAGAGGCGGTTGCGCGCATGCGTGCGCTTTGGGAAGGGATGGGCGCCAATGTTGATGAAATGGATGCCGATCACCATGATCTGGTGCTGGCCGTGACCAGCCATGCGCCGCATCTTATCGCCTATACCATGGTTGGGGTGGCGGACGATCTGCGCCGGGTGACCGATAGCGAAGTGATCAAATATTCGGCGGCGGGCTTTCGTGATTTCACCCGGATTGCCGCTTCGGATCCGACCATGTGGCGCGATGTCTTTTTGACCAACAAAGAGGCGACGCTGGAAATCCTTGGCCGCTTCACCGAAGAGCTCTTTGCGCTGCAACGGGCCATCCGTACCGGTGACGGGGATCACCTGCATGATTACTTTACCCGTACCCGTGCCATCCGTCGCGGCATTATCGAAGCCGGGCAGGACACTGCTGCGGCTGACTTTGGCCGGGCGCATAAACCATGATCGGATGGGGGCGTTTTCAGGCGGCAGTTGTGCGGGTCAGGGTCTGGGCTCGCGACTGTGGTATGAACGGGGCCAGGACCGGGGCCGGGAACGCGGCTTTGGCTGCTGGGCTGCTCTGTGTTGCGGGTCTGGCCCCGCTGCACGCTTCGGCACCAGAGGTCTCGTTGCGCCCGATTGATCGCCCCTTGTCCGGGAGTGCAGCCTCGGCGGCGGTGCTGCCGCAGTCCTCGGTTGCTGCCCTGGCGGATCTCGAACAGGGTGGTCCAGCCTTGGGGGGCGGTCTGCGCCCTGTTGAGCGTCCGGTTTCAGCCCAAATTCTGGCCGCTGCCGATTTATCTGCGGATCTGGTGCCGCCGGTGTTGGATCAGTCCCTGGTGCCTTTAGTGCGCCCGGATACCATTTTTGAACAGGCTTTGTTCAAACGGCGCCGGCTGCGCAAAGGCTCTGTCTGTGGCGACATTGAAATCCAGGGTAAGGCGGTTGGCGAAGTGGCGGCAGCCCTGCCGGGCTGTGGTGCGCGGGATGCGGTGCGCGTGACCTCTGTCGCGGGGGTCAGGCTGAGCCAGGCCTCGGTGATGACTTGCGAGACGGCTGATGCGTTGAAACGCTGGGTGTCCAAGGATGTAGAAACCGCCTTTGGTCGCCGCAACAAGGTTGTTAGCCTGCGCGTCGCGGCGCATTATGCCTGCCGTCCCCGCAACAATCGCCCCGGGGCGCGGATCTCGGAACATGGGCGGGGCAAGGCGATTGATATTTCCGGCTTCAAGCTGGAGGACGGCACACTGGTAACAGTGCTCCATGGCTGGGGGGCGCGCCAAACCCGCAAACCGTTGACGCGGATCTGGAAGGCGGCCTGTGGCCCCTTTGGCACTGTGCTCGGCCCCGAAGCAGACCGCTATCACCGCGACCATTTCCATCTGGATGTTGCCAGTTACCGCAGCGGTTCCTATTGCCGCTAAGCAGAACGGGCGGCACCTGCGCCCAGGGTTGCATCACGGCCAATGGGTTGTTTTCTGTGAATTTTTAGCCACGGGCGGTGCCGCGCCGCGCCATAGGCGCGGCGCCCGGCCCAACTGAGACGTGGCATTCTGCAAGAATACCGCCAATCAGGCGGGAGCCCGCCGCTGTTTT
Source organism: Phaeobacter sp. G2 (assembly GCA_025163595.1). Taxonomy (NCBI): domain Bacteria; kingdom Pseudomonadati; phylum Pseudomonadota; class Alphaproteobacteria; order Rhodobacterales; family Roseobacteraceae; genus Phaeobacter; species Phaeobacter sp. G2. The sequence goes on along the minus strand of CP104100.1, from coordinate 3,463,108 downwards.
GTGGATTTGTTCAATTTTGCCCTGTGTTTTGGTGCTTCTGGCCCGCCACTTCCCAGTTAGCCAGTTAGCCAGTCGGGCGGCTACAGACAGTCCGGCTGTTTTGCTCTCAGCGAAGAACCAAAAGCGGTGCCGTGCCAAGTGGCAGCGGGCCAGCCCAGACCTGCCCCTGCTTAAAGCGCAAAGAGATGTCGATCTTTGCGGCGCGCCCGGTTCCGGTCGAAAACAGCGCCAGGACTTTCTCCACCGCTCTGCGACTGCTTGGTGGCAGCAGGCTCAGGCGCTCAGCCATGTCCAGAATGGCGGGCCAGTTTTCCGCGCGCAGATCCAGCGCGCCGCTCAGACGGCCTGTCTCATCAACTTCCAGCGCTCCAGTTGCCCGGAACAGCATATCTCCCCAATGAGCCTCGGCCAGAGCCAGGTTGATCTGGCGCAGCTGTGGGCGTCGCAATTCGATGGCGCGCCGATCCCAGGGGGTATCAAACCCCAGATCTGCGCGCAGGCGCAGAGCATCAAACCGCGGCGGCAGATCCTCCCTTGTGGGGCTTAAACCGCTAAAACCTGTGCGCAATAGCCCCCGGGGAGCAAAATGCGTCGCCACGGCAGTGAGGTGGTATTGTTCGGCCTGCGCTAGCTGCCGCATCTCCAGCAACAGGTCCTGCGCCTGCCAGATGACGCCAGAGGCATCGCTGATCTGCCAATCCTGGCTGGTCAGCGACAGCTTTTCCAGTTCCAGCGCCAGCCCGGGGGCCAGTTGCAGATCCGCGCGCATTTGCTCTGCCGTCACACTGCGGGTCTGGTCAAAAAAGGAATAGTGTTGCGGCGTTGCGGGAAACCGCAGGCTTTGTGCACCGGGCCAGAGGGCCGGGCTGTCAAATTCGATCCAATCGGCGCTCCAGGCCGCGCCGGTGCCGGGATCGGCCAGCAGCGGTTGGTTCAGGCGGGTGACATGGCGGGCCGGAAATCCATCGGTGGTCATTGGCCCATAAGAGACCTGCCAGCCCTGTCGTTGCTGTTCGTCAAACCAGGCCTCAAAGCCCGCGCGCAGGCCCCAGGCCGCCAGCCCCCAGTACACTATCCAGACAGCCGCCCCAAGGCTGAGCCATTTCAGCAGTCGCATTCTGCAAAGACCCTCTTTTTCTAGCCTGCATTTTGCTGTTTATAGGCGGCGGATAAAAAGGGCCATAGATCATGACAATGTGGGTATTCGGATATGGATCGCTGCTGTGGAACCCGGGGTTTCCGGTGGCGCGCCGCGAGGTAGCAACCCTACAGGGCTATGCGCGTTCTTTTTGCATGACTTCGATTCACCACCGGGGCAGCGAAGAGGCGCCAGGACTGGTGCTTGCCCTGGATGAGGTCAAAGGATCGCAATGCCACGGGCTGGCACTGGCGGTTGCCGCCGGTGAAGAGGACCAAACCCTGGCCTATCTGCGCGAACGTGAACTGGTTTCCTCGGCCTATCTGGAACGTGATCTGACGGTTGCATTGCACACAGGTGAAGAGGTTGAGGCCGTGACCTATGTCATCGATCCGCATCACGTGCAGTATTGCGGGGGGATGGCGCTGGAAAACCAGGCGCAGATCATCGCCACTGCGGTGGGCGGGCGTGGTCCCAATACCGAATATCTGTACAATACGGCTGAACATCTCAGCGAGATTGGCCTGGGCGACGCCGAACTGGAGTGGTTGATGATGCGTGTGCGGGAAATTACGGCATAAAGCCTTGTTGCTTTTGTCTCTTTGCCTTTAAGCTCCGAAGGGAATTGAGCTGAAAACCTGACAGGATCACACCGAATATGGCCCATACCGAACGCAAGACCAGGCCGCAGTTCTCGCAACCCGTTCGGCAAATCATCCTGATGCTGATCGCCCTTGGCCTTGCAGGCTTTGGCATCTTTGTCGCCCTGCCCAAGGTGCTGCCGGTGTTTCAGGCTAATCCCTGGCTCAACGGCTTTATTGTCTTTGTTTTTGTCATCGGCGTTCTCTCCTGTTTCTGGCAGGTGCTGCAGCTGATTGGCTCGGTGCGCTGGATCGAAAGCTTTGCCTCTGGTGGCAGCCGCGGGGAGAACCGTGCGCCCTCGCTGCTGGCGCCCCTGGCGGCGCTGCTGCGCTCGCGGGCGGCCCGGATGCAGTTGGGCTCGTCTTCGACACGTTCCATCCTGGATTCCGTAGCGCAGCGGGTGGATGAAGAGCGCGAGATCACGCGCTACATCGTCAACCTGTTGATTTTTCTTGGCCTTTTGGGTACATTTTATGGTCTTGCAACCACGGTTCCTGCGGTGGTGGATACCATTCGCAGCCTGGCCCCGCAGGAGGGCGAAGAAAGCATTGCGGTGTTTAACCGTCTGATGACCGGGCTTGAGGCCCAGCTGGGCGGCATGGGGGTTGCCTTTGCCTCGTCTCTCTTGGGGCTGGCGGGATCGCTGATTGTTGGCTTGCTGGAGCTGTTTGCCGGACACGGTCAAAACCGGTTTTACCGCGAGCTGGAGGAATGGCTGTCTTCCTTCACCCGGGTCAGCTTTTCCTCAGGCGAGGAGGGCGGCGGTGGTGAAACCGGCGTGGTCTCTGAGGTGCTGGACACCATGGCGGAGCAGATGGATGCGCTGCAGGCGATGTTTGCCCAGAATGCCTCTAGTCGGGCAGAGATCGACAACAAGCTGTCCCAGCTGGTGGATGCGATAACCGATATGAACGCCCGTCAGGACCAGGCGGCGAGCATTTCCAGCGCGCTGGACCGGGTTGCGGTGGGGCAGGAGACCCTGACCGAGATCATGCGCGCCCATGGCGATGTTGGCATGGATGCCGAAAGCCGTATGAGGTTGCGCTCAATCGATGTGCAGATGCTTCGCATCCTGGAAGAGATTTCCGCCGGTCGCCAGGAAAGCCTGGCAGAGTTGCGCAAAGATATCGACCTTATGGTCAAGGCCTTTGCAGTGCCCCGTGGGCGCGAGCGCCAGGCGCCAGAGCCCGAGCAGAGCGCCGGCTCCACCTTTCTGCAAGGCGAGGACTAGACCATGGCCCTGTCGCGGCGCAGCGGGCAGCGATTTCAGAGTTCTATCTGGCCCGGTTTTGTCGATGCCATGACGGGCCTGTTGTTGGTTCTGATGTTCTTGCTGACCATCTTTATGGTGGTGCAATTTGTGCTGCGCGAGACCATCAGCGGCCAGGAAAGCGAGCTGGATGATCTGTCATCCGAGGTGCAGGCGCTGGCCAATGCACTGGGACTGGAAGAACGCGACAACAGCCGCCTGAATGCGCGGCTCGGGGCGCTCAGCTCGACGCTTTCCACCACACAAAGCGATCTGGCGCAGGCGCAAAACGCCTTGGACCAGCAGCGCGCGGTGATTGCCGGGCTGACGGCTGACCGGGATCAGCAACGGGCGGCTCTGGCGCAGGCACAAAGCCAGATCACCGCCTTTGAGGCGCAGGTAGCGAGTTTTATTGCCGGGCGGGATGCTGCTGAGGCGCGGATTGCGGAGCTGACTGAAAACCGGGACGCCCTTGAGCTGGAGCGCAGCACCTTGCTGAGTGAAGCGGAGGCGATGAATATCGCCCTGGCCCAGGCACGCGAAGAGATTGATGCCGGTGTTGAAAACGCCCGCCTGGCGGCGGCCAAACGCGAAGCCCTGGAGGCGCTGATCGCTGATCTTGAGGCGCAGGGCGCGCAGCAGGAAAGCACGGTATCGGCCTTGACCGCGCAGCTGAGTGCCGAAGAAGAAGCCCGTCTTGTCGAAGCCGCCGCCGCCGAAGCCCTGCGGGCGCGTCTTGAAACTGCGGATGCAGAATTGACGGCGATGACCCTGTCGCTGGAACGTCAGCGGCAGGAGGCGGAGGATACGCTGACGCTGTTGGCGGCGGCTGAACAGGCCAAGGAACAGTTGAACAGCGATCTGGAACAGGCCCTGACAACCCTGGAGACGGCCAAGGCGCAGGGGCAGCAGCGGGATGAGCTGGCCGAACGTCTGACGCGAGTGCTGGCGCAGATGCAGGTCTCACAATCCGCCGCCGAAGGCCGTGTCGCAGCGCTTGAAATCGAGCTGAACCGGCTGCGTCAGGATAGCAATGCCACACAAGAGCGTCTGAATGCTGAGCTGGACGGCGCCCGCCGCTTGGCCGCTGAAAACAAGGCAGCACTAGAGGCAGAGCTGGCGCGGCAACGCGCCGCCAATGTGGAGACTGAAACCCAGTATCAAAGCGAGCTGGCCAACCTGCAGCGGCAGCAGGCCGAAACGGTCTTGCAGTTGGAGCAGCAACTGGCGGCACAACGGGCTGAGGCAGAAGAGGCCCAGCTTGAGATTGCGACGCAACTGGCCCGTTTGCAGGCCGATACGGCCTCGGTGATGTCCGGGCTAGAGGCAGAACTGCTGCAGGCGCAGAACGAACTGGCAGCTGCCCGCCGCGCTGCCAGTTCAACCGCTGAGGAACGTGCCTCGGTTGAGCTGCGCCTGCTGGAAGCGCTGGATGCTTTGGAAAATGCCCAGGCGGCGGCCAGCGATCAGGCGGTTTTGCAGCAACGGCTTCTGGCGGCCTTAAATGCCCAGCAAGAGGCTGAAAGTAGTGCCAAAACGGATCGCAACCTGGCGCAGGACCGGGCGGCTCTTTTGGCCCAGGCCCAGGCCGCCTTGGCAGATCAGAAAACCGTCTCAGCCGAAGCGCAGCGCGAGACTGCGCTGTTGAACCAGCAGGTTGCTGCCCTGCGCGAGCAATTGGGTGGGCTGCAGGCCATTTTGGACGACTACCAAGCGCGCGATGCGGCGCAGCAGGTGCAGTTGCAGAACCTCGGTCAGGATTTGAACTCGGCCTTGGCACGGGCCGCCTCAGAAGAGCGCCGCCGCCGCCTGCTGGAAGAAAGCGAACGCAAACGGCTGGAGGTTGAGGCAGCAGAATTGGCCAGCAAGGCAGAGAGCCTGGAAACCAAGGCTGAGGAGTTGGAGCGCTACCGCTCAGAGTTCTTTGGACGCCTGCGCAATGTTCTGGGCAGCCAGGAGGGTGTTCGGATCGAGGGCGACCGCTTTGTCTTTGCCTCTGAGGTGCTGTTTGCCTCGGGCAGTGCAGATCTGTCCAGCGCGGGCAAGGGCGAGATCACCAAGGTGGCGAAGATCTTGCAGAGCGTCGCCGCCGAGATCCCACCAGAGCTGAACTGGATCATCCGGGTGGATGGTCACACCGACAATACGGCCATGGCAGGCAGCGAAAAATACAGCGATAACTGGGAACTCAGCCAGGGCAGGGCGCTGTCGGTGGTGCGCTTTATGATCGAAAACCTAGGCATTGCGCCGGATCGCCTGGCGGCCAATGGTTTTGGAGAGTTCCAGCCAGTGAATACCGATGATACCCCGGAGGCCCGAGCTCAAAACCGCCGGATCGAGCTGAAGTTCACTGAGCGCTGACCGGGGCAACGGCCCAGGCGCTTCAGTCAATTCGCTCCAGCCAAGTTCCAGCAGTCAGGTTTTCCCGGGCAGGGCGCTCAGCGAAGGTCGACAACCTCTTCTATCCGGTCAATTTCTTCTTCATCGCGCAGCAGCACCGCCAATGCCGTGTAACGCCCATAATCCCAAGCTTCGCTGCGCAACCGTTTGCCAGAGGCCCGGAAAAACTGCGCCTGATCGCGTTCAAGCGTGATTTCGTGAACGGAAAAGACGCCTTTAGGCCCGGAAATGGTCAGGCGCACACGGTCGCCCTTTTGGCCACCAAAGGCATAGGCCCAAAACACCAGTGCCGGCGATTGTGTGGTCAACCGCTCACGCGTCGCCGCGCCGGATTTGATTTCTATGAACTCTGGAACATGGGTAGAGAACCCGGCCCCCAGAAAGCCCCCTGGCTGATAGGGCAGCGGCTCGGCCCATAGGCTAGAGGCGGGTGCGGTCTCTGTATCCAGATCACAGGATGGGCGCCCTTCCGGGGCAAAGGGGTCTACAACCGTTCCGTTTAGGCGGAGTGACAGGTGTAGATGGGGGAATTGGGTCTTGCCAGAAAGCCCGACTTCGCCCAGAGCGGTTCCAGCTGCTATCTGCTGGCCTTTTTGCACCCGGACAGAGCCCTGTTTCATGTGGCAATACTGGGTTTCCCAGCCGCCTTCATGGCGTAGGACAACGCCGTTTCCACATTCGCGCCCCTTCAGAAGCTCGGCGTTTTCCTGGGTGGAATAGGTATCCGGCATGGTGTTGCGCACCCCCTGGACAACCCCTGGTGCTGCGGCCCGGACCGCGACTCCTGCCTGCATGTCGCTCAGATAGGGCAGGGCGATATCAGTGCCTTTATGCCCGGAGTAGCTTAGCCCCTGGCATTTGTAATCCTGGGTCGCCGGGCCAGGGAGATGGTCGACATATTGTTGGATGTGACAGGTTTCTCCCAGGCGACAATCCAGCGGCCATTGCAAGGTGAAATCGCTCGCCACGGCAGGTGCCGTGACGAGCGAAAGGAGAAACGCTCCGAAAGATAGCCGCATGATCAGTCAGCAGTCAGCAATGGCGGTTTGTCGCCAGAGATCCGTGGCTTGGTTGGCCCTTCGATCCGCAGATCGAGCTTGCCATCCTTGATGCCAACCTTGACCAGCCCACCTTTTGCAAGCTTGCCAAAGAGCAGTTCTTCGGCGAGCGGTTTCTTGATGTGCTCCTGAATGACCCGGCCAAGAGGCCGTGCGCCCATGCGATCATCATAGCCTCGTTCCGCCAGCCATTCCGCAGCCTTGCGGGTCAGCTCAATCGAGACATTGCGATCCATCAACTGGGCTTCAAGTTGCAGCACGAATTTCTCGACCACTTGCAGGATGACCTCTTTGGGCAGTGGCGCAAAGGCGATCACAGCGTCCAGACGGTTGCGGAATTCCGGCGTAAAGGTGCGCTCAATCGCGGCGGTGTCTTCACCCTCGCGGCGATCACGACCAAAGCCGATCGCAGCCTTTGCCATATCTGAGGCACCAGCGTTGGAGGTCATGATCAGTACCACGTTGCGGAAGTTCACCGCGCGGCCGTTGTGATCGGTGAGCTGACCGTTATCCATCACCTGCAGCAGGATGTTGAAAACATCCGGGTGCGCCTTTTCGATTTCATCAAGCAGCAGTACGCAGTGCGGATGCTGATCCACCCCATCGGTAAGCAAGCCACCCTGATCAAAGCCCACATAGCCGGGAGGGGCGCCAATCAGACGGGAAACCGCGTGTTTCTCCATGTATTCCGACATGTCAAAGCGCAAGAGCTCCACACCCAGGGTGTCGGCCAGCTGTTTGGCCACCTCGGTTTTGCCGACGCCCGTGGGGCCTGCAAAGAGATAGTTGCCAATGGGCTTTTCGGGTTCACGCAGACCGGCACGGGCCAGTTTGATGGCGCTGGACAGCGCATCAATGGCATCGTCCTGGCCAAAGACAACCCGCTTGAGGCTTTTTTCAAGATCCTTCAGCACCTCGGCATCGTCCTTGGTGACGCTCTTGGGGGGAATGCGGGCGATCTTGGCCACGACGGCCTCGATCTCTTTGACGCCGATGGTTTTGCGGCGTTTGCTTTCCGGCACCAGATGCTGTGCAGCACCGGCCTCATCAATCACGTCGATGGCCTTGTCGGGCAGTTTGCGGTCATTGATATAGCGCGCGGCCAGCTCGACAGCGGATTTGATCGCATCGGCGGTGAACTTGATGCTGTGGTGCTCCTCAAAATAGGGTTTCAGCCCTTTGAGGATCTCAACCGCATCTTGAACCGAAGGTTCATTGACGTCGATCTTTTGGAAACGACGGGCCAGGGCGCGGTCTTTTTCAAAATGCTGACGGAACTCCTTGTAGGTGGTGGAGCCCATGGTGCGCAGCTTGCCGCCCTGCAACGCAGGTTTCAGCAGGTTAGAGGCATCCATGGCACCGCCAGAGGTGGCACCAGCGCCAATCACCGTGTGGATTTCATCAATGAAGAGCACGCCATCGGGATGGTCTTCCAGTTCTGTCACCACTGCTTTGAGACGCTCCTCAAAGTCGCCGCGATAGCGGGTGCCGGCCAGCAGCGCCCCCATGTCGAGCGAAAAGATGGTGGTTTCAGCCAGAACCTTGGGGACTTCGCCCTGAACGATCTTGCGCGCCAGACCTTCGGCAATGGCGGTTTTGCCAACACCGGGATCCCCCACCAACAGCGGGTTGTTCTTGCGGCGGCGGCACAGCACCTGGATGCAGCGCTCCACCTCATGGCTGCGGCCAATCAGCGGATCAATGTCGCCTTCGCGGGATTTGGCGTTGAGATCGACGCAGTATTTATCCAGCGCGCTTTCTTTTTTGTCGCCTTCGCCGGGCGGGGGGGAGCCCATGGCCTCTTCTTCGCTTTCGGGGGCGCCAGTGACCGGGCGGGATTCGCCAAAGGCGGGATCCTTGGCCACGCCATGGGCAATGAAATTCACTGCGTCATAGCGGGTCATATCCTGATCCTGCAGGAAGTAGGCCGCGTCGCTCTCGCGTTCTGCAAAGATCGCGACCAAAACGTTGGCCCCGGTGACTTCGGTGCGGCCAGAGCTTTGCACGTGGATGGCGGCGCGCTGAATAACCCGCTGGAAGGCTGCTGTCGGGACCGCTTCGGATCCATCAACATCCGTCACCAGATTGGCGAGATCTTCGTCAACAAATTCAATCAGCGAAGCGCGCAGCTGACCCAGCTCAACACCACAGGCGCGCATGACGCGGGCGGCTTCTGGTTCTTCGATCAAAGCCAGCAGCAGGTGTTCCAGCGTGGCAAACTCATGGCGCCGCTCATTCGCCAGCGCGAGCGCGGCGTGAATGGCTTGTTCTAGTGTGCTCGAGAATGAAGGCACGGGCGTGCTCCTCTGTTCTTGGGTTGACCGGGGCATCGGCTTTCTGCCTCTTCCCCGTGCATCAACCATGTCCTCATAGTATTAGAGTTTGGTTGATAGAGCGGCAGCTTCAAGGACTTTCTTTCAAATTTGGGTCACATTTCTTTTTAAAGCGGTTGAATTGCACTCGGCCCTTGAAGGCTCAAACCGTGGTCGCGGGTGCTAGAACGTGTCCTTCCGGTGACGAATTTCTGCAAAAACATCTGCGTTTTCAGCGTCTTCCATGCCGATGGCTGATTTGACTTTATCCAGATGAGCCCGCAAGAACGGATTTGTGTCCAGTTCCAGCTGCAATCGCGACGGAACAGTGGCTTCGCCTTTGGCGCGTTTTTTTGTGATTTCATCAACGCGCAGCTGCAAGGCGGCATTGTCAGGCTCAATTGTAACCGCAAAACGGGCGTTGGATTGGGTGTATTCATGGCCAGAGTAAACCATGGTCTGCGGCGGCAGTGCCATCAGACGGTTGAGACTGTCCCACATCATGTCTGGCGTGCCTTCAAACAGGCGACCACAGCCAAGCGCCATCAGGCTGTCGGCGGTAAAGACGGCCTGGCTCTCTGGCAGGAAAAAGGCGATGTGCCCAATGGTGTGGCCCGAGACATCCAACACCTGGACCTCTTCGCCAAACAATTCAAAGCGGGCGCCATAGTCCAGCGCATGGTCCAGCGGTGGCAGGCGGTGGGTGTCGGGTTTGGCGCCATAGATCTTGGCGCCATAGCTGCGGCGCAGCTCGTCCACGCCGTCGATGTGATCATAGTGGTGGTGGGTCAGCAGGATCGCATCCAAGCCCCAGCCACGGGTGCTCAGCGCTGTTTTCACCGCAGCTGCTTCCGGCGCATCCACCAAAGCGGTCTGACCGCTCTTGGCATCGTGCAGCAGATAGGCATAGTTGTCCGAGAGACAGGGCAGGGTAATGATTTCCAGGGGCATGGTTTTTCGCCTCACCATTGTTACACTGCGCATAGATTGGCCCAAGCAGCAGGCACCCGCAATGCATCTTGATGTTCAGGATCTTAGGAATTTTTATTACCGCAGTACTCTGGGTCGTGCGGCGCAGGCTTCGGTGCGGAACCGATTGTTGGAGCTCTGGCCAGAAGCCGCGGGGCAGACCGTGGCGGGATTTGGCTTTGCCGCCCCCTTGATGCGGCCCTATTTGGCTGAGGCGCGCCGGGTCATTGCCTTGATGCCAGGGCCCCAAGGGGTGATGCAGTGGCCTGCAGGCATGCCCAATGTGTCGGTCCTGTGTGAAGAGACCAGCTGGCCGATCGAAACGGGGCGGGTGGATCGCCTGGTGGTGATGCATGGGCTGGAGACCTCGGAGCGGCCATCCCAGTTGCTGGAGGAATGTCGCCGGGTTCTGGGGCCAGGGGGGCGGGCGATCTTTGTGGTGCCCAACCGGGCCGGGTTCTGGGCGCGGTCTGACAAGACTCCCTTTGGCTATGGACGCCCCTACACGCTTATCCAGCTTGAAAACCAGCTGCGCCTGCATGAGTTCACCATCGAACGCCATGCCGCTGCGCTGTATCGAATGCCAAGCCAGAAACGGTTCTGGCTCAAGTCGGGTGCCCTGTTTGAGCGGGTCGGGCGGCGGTTGCCAACGATGTTGGCGGGGGGCGTGTTTATGGTCGAGGTCAGCAAACAGACCCATCCGCAACATGGGCATATGACCAAGGTCAAGCGTGCCAACCCGATCCGGGTTCTTGAGGGGTTGTCGAATCCCTTGCCAGACCCCGCCTGAGCTGCCCCTGTATTTGCCTGCCCGCCTGAATAAGCCTGCCCGCCTGAAATCCTGCGCCCGGCGAATAATGGCCCACCCAATCCCGGTGCAGGCTTGCGCCGGTCGAGGGGCGATTGCCGCGGGAGGAAGTGGGGTGCGAAGATGATTCTGTTTGTAACTTTTTGTAACGGAGGCTTGAATGCTGGCAGCATCCGGCAGGACTATCGGGGGCAATAGTGTCGTTTTTACGCAGTCAGGAATCGTAAATTGCTGCCGTAACGTAGATAAAAATGCTTTTGTTTAGAGGGGCAAACAGCCGCAGTTTGGCTAACTGATTGAAAACATTGAAGTCACGGAATTCACCCTAGGGGCTATAGACAGTTGATAGGTTGCTAAGGCTCTGTTACATCCACGCTGATTTTAACGCCCTGCCGCTTTTGGTGGGGCTTGCTCACGCCCCCGGACGCCGTCTGCTCGCAGACATGCCAACCGGGGCCAAATGTCGGAAGGGTGGACGTGTCCGAACCAGCTTCGATTTCAGCAGGCATTGCTGCGCGCTATGCCACTGCGGTCTTTGAGATCGCCGAAGAAAGCAAGGCGCTCGATAGCCTTGAAACCAGCATCAATGATCTGGCAGCTGCCCTGGCTGACAGTGACGACCTGCAAAACCTGATCAGCTCTCCGCTGATTTCTCGGGATGAGCAGGGTGCCGCGATTGCGGCAGTTGCGGATAAAATGGGCCTGGCGCCCGTTCTGCGCAATACTCTGGCTCTGATGGCGCAAAAGCGCCGTCTGTTTGTGGTTCCAGCGCTGATCTCCGCTCTGCGGGATCGTCTGGCTGAGGCCCGCGGTGAAGTGACCGCAGAGGTCGTTTCTGCCAAGGCGCTGACCAAGACCCAGAGCGAAAAGCTGGCCAAAACTTTGGCAGAGCGCGTAGGCAAAAAGATTACCATCAATGCAACCGTCGATGATAGCATCATTGGCGGTCTCGTCGTTAAAGTGGGCTCAAAGATGATCGATAGCTCGATCCGCTCCAAGCTCAACTCCCTACAGAATGCAATGAAAGAGGTCGGATAAATGGGTATCCAAGCAGCAGAAATTTCTGCGATCCTAAAAGACCAGATCAAT